>NZ_JBCNKF010000063.1:0-3622 GCF_039596155.1 Chitinophaga sp. | reverse complement strand
AGATCAGGAGGAAAAAGGAATCCCTGATTCTGATGAGTGCTTTTAAATACTACGGATAAAGTTTTACCTCTTGCCATATTTAAATATAGGAAGAGTTAATAAAATATTGATTAACAATACATTTTTTATACAAATAAAAGAGGGTGCCTCATTTATTTATGAGACACCCTCATCTGCTGACTGAAAATAAGGTAGTTTGATTACTTGTGCATCAACACATGATCTATCACATGAATAACACCATTACTCTGGTGAACATCTTTGATGGTAACAGTTGCCATACCACCTTTTTCATCTTTTAATACCAGCTTGTTCCCTTGCATCCAGGCCCATAATTTACCACCCTGTACGGTTGTCAATTCTGCTTTCCCGTTTCCTTCCCTGATCTTTTCTGCGAGCGCTTTACTGTCGAGATTACCTGCTACCACATGGTATGTAAGTACTCCCTGCAGCATGGCTTTGTTTTCTGGTTTCAGCAATGTCTCCACCGTGCCTTTGGGTAATTTTTCAAAGGCTTTGTTGGTAGGTGCGAACACCGTGAAAGGACCTGCACCTTGTAATGTTTCGACGAGGCCGGCGGCTTTTACAGCAGCGACGAGTGTCGTATGATCTTTTGAATTGACTGCATTTTCAATGATGTTTTTAGAGGGGTACATGGCGGCTCCTCCTACCATCACTGTTTTTTCCTGAGCCTGAGCGTTGGATGTAATGATTGTTGCAATTGCGAACATTGCAAACAGTGCCAGTTTTTTCATAATTCAATTGTTTTTATTAGGAATATTACAACATTACCTACGGGGGATTTATAGAGTTGGTTTTGTGAAAAATGTTATCTGAAGATTATAATTTTTAGGATGGAAATGGCAAATCCGAAATAAGGTTTTATACGTATGTGCACGGGATTCTTTCCTTCAGTATGGATCAATTGCTATCTCACATTGGACGATGCAACCCCGTGTTTGTTCTGCCCTCACATCCCTCAAAACTGTCCTTACGTCAAACTTTTTTTACCCACCCCGCCATCCTGCCTAATTTGGCTGTATAAACTGAAATTTATGCAAGCAACACCACGTCAGGCCTGGTTGGACTGGATCCGCATCCTTGCCATTTTTGGCGTATTAATATTCCATTCCGCCATGCCTTTTGCCACTGAACTGGGTTGGCATATCCGTAATAAGGAAACCAGTAATATCCTGTTGGAAATGAACATGTGGCTGCACATGTTCCGCATGCCCCTGTTGTTTTTTATCTCAGGTACGGTGAGCTACTACATGATGCAAAGGCGCAGTGCCGGTGGTTTTATTAAATTGCGCATGACGAAATTGTTTGTCCCGTTGCTCTTTGGTATGTTGATCATCGTTCCTCCGCAGGTATATATGGAAAGGCTTACCCAGGGCTTTAAAGGATCGTACCTTCATTTTTACGCGACAATGTTTAGTACCGGTCCTTATCCCAAGGGGAACCTGAGCTGGCATCACCTGTGGTTTATATTATACCTTGTATTGTACGATATCATCTGCGCGCCCGCTTTTGCCTGGATCGTTTCTGCAAAGGGTGCCGGGTTCAGGGAATGGCTGGCATGGTTTGGCAAAGGACAACGTGTCTACCTGCTCACACTACCGGGTATTATTGTATTTACTGCGTTTACGTTGAAATATCCCGAAACCAATACATTCTGGGGCGACTGGGCATATATGGCTTACTGGCTGCTGTTCTTAATTCCGGGTTTCCTGTGCATTGCCAATCCTTTACTGATGGATAGCCTGGAAAGAAACAGGAAAAGTACCTTCATTATTGCTTTTCTCTCCCTGATTGCCATTAATGTGGTACGCTGGAATGATCTTTCTCCCTGGGATGTACTCCCGGACTGGCAGCAGGATTACCGTACTTATGCGTTCATGGCATTGAAAGTGCTCTGTGGCTGGGCCTGGGTACTCACCTGCATCGGTTATGGAAAAAAAAACCTCGACAGGCAACACCCATCCCTCAATTACCTCAACGAGGCCGTATATCCCTTCTATATCCTGCATCAGACCGTGATCGTTATACTGGCGTATTATGTCGTACAGGCACCAGATAGTGTCGGGATCAAGTATATCTTCATCGTGCTGGTTACGCTGGCGATCTGTATGGTGGTCTTTCATCTCTTCATCCGTCCCTACCGGGTTACAAGATGGCTTTTTGGAATGAAAAAGAATCGTAAATTTTCCGCATGAAACTGAAACGGGTAATATTCGCCGGAAGTATCTATGGTCTTGTGACCTACTTCACCATCCGGTTACTGCTAGACACAGTGACCGGGATGAAATTCTGGCAACGCACCTGGCAGTTAAACACCATGGAAATAGGGGTCTGCATCGTGGCGGGCTGGTTATTCGTGATCGGGCAGGATTTCCTGTTCAGGTACTTCGATACCCATTGGGCAAATGAATTTACACGGAAGCGCATACTGAAGGAATTAGGTGCTGTTACCTTGTTTATGCTGTTGATACAGAACGTGCTGATCCTGCCGATTCCTGCTTTCACGGACGATGGGTTGCAGGTGTTCGACTTTGCCGATGTGAACGTGATACCATTGTTGTATGGGTATATCTACTATGGACTGCGAAGAAGCAATGCCTTCCTGAAAGCGTATGTAGATAACCGGCTTAAGCTGGAAAAGGTGATGAACGACCGGCTGCAGGCAGAACTGAAGTTCCTGAAGGCGCAGCTGCACCCGCATTTTTTGTTCAACGCACTGAATACCATTTATTTCCAGATGGACGAAGATGTGCATGCGGCTAAGAAGAGCGTGGAGTTGTTCTCATCATTGATCAGGTATCAGTTATACGACCAGCAACAAACCGTACCTGTCAGGCAGGAACTGGATTACCTGGAAAGTTTTATCAGTCTGCAGCAATTGCGGGCCTCTGAGAAGTTATCTTTGCAGGTTTATTTCGATCCGGCATTGCAGGGACAGATTATTTACCCACTATTATTTTTTCCACTGGTGGAAAATGCATTTAAGTACGTGGGAGGAGCGTATCAATTGAAAATAAATGCCTCTTTAAAGGGCAATCGGATCGTTTTTAAGGTGGAGAATGATATACCACCGGCAATTCATAAAACCGGCGGTATTGGGCTGGAAAACCTGCAAAGACGGCTGGAGCTGCTCTACCCCGGAAGCCATAGCCTGGAAATTGAGCGATCGGAGACTGCTTTTAGAGTCAGACTTGAATTATTTTGAAGCAATTATTATGAAGATATCTTGTATTGTCACGGATGATGAACCATTTGCAAGAAAAGGTTTGCAGGGCTACATTGAGAAAATTGATTTTCTTGATTTAAAAGGCATGTGTGAAAATGCGGTCGAGTTGAATTCATTACTCAGACAGCAGCCGGTGGACGTCCTGTTTTTGGATATCGAGATGCCTTACATGACGGGCATTGAGTTATTGAGAAATTTATCAAAGCCACCAAAGGTTGTATTTACAACAGCGTATGAGAAATACGCTGTACACGGGTATGAACTGGAAGTGCTGGATTATTTACTGAAGCCCATTTCCTTTGACCGGTTCCTGAAAACAGCCAATAAGATCTATGACTATTTTCAACCGCAGGCTGCCGGGAATGATTACTTTTT
>NZ_JBCNKF010000062.1:0-6765 GCF_039596155.1 Chitinophaga sp. | reverse complement strand
ATTATACTTTTGGGATGGGGATGATGGATAGGAAATGCTCATTAGGTGGGTATAGGTATGGGTTTAATGGGAAGGAGAATGATAATGAGGTGAAGGGGGAGGGAAATGAGCAGGATTATGGGATGAGGGTGTATGATGGGAAAGCGGAGCGGTTTTTGAGTATGGATCCGTTGACGAGGGAGTATCCGTGGTATACGCCTTACCAGTTTTCAGGTAATACTCCTATACAGGCAACAGATCAGGATGGTGCAGAGACATTTCTCGAACAATTCCATTTCTCAAAAAGGCAATATGCTAAATTTCAAATCGCGAGAGCAAAATGGCTGGTAGAAGAAGAGCAAAAGAGGCGAAATATAGTTCTTATGGCCGATATTTATGGGAATGGCCATATTGGCTCAGAAGCGTTAGTTCGAGATCAATTAGCATATATTAAGGATGAGCATGATGAAGCAGTTGCTTCTGCAATTATCCAAGGGCGGTCTTTTGGATTCTTATTAGGCGGGGATCAATCAGCGCTGAAGTGGATTTTTGTTAAGGGGACAATGATGTCGTTTAGTGGGATTCCGGCTGGAAAATCTAGTGTTTTTCCTTCAACCATAAATGTTAGTGAACGCAGAAGTATTTCTACAAATGGAGTTGAAATGCCAGCTACAACAAGACCTATTGGAGTAAGCATTTCGAACATAGAAAGTACTGATGGCGGCGAAGTCCCCGGCAGAGTTCAATCCAGAATCAATATAACTAATGAGGGATGGAAACATTTACTAGATAGGCATTTTTCAGGAAGAAGGAATGCGTCACAGTTCACGATAACTCCTGAAATGTTGAGTAGTTTATTATACCAAGTTAGGAAGTCCCCTGTTATTAGGGCTACGACAGCAAAAGTAGATGGTAAGACAGAATTGAGGGTTTGTAAGACAAATTAAATTTAATAGTCCTATTGGATATGATAAATTTAAGAATTGGAAGTTTACTTCATTAATGACAGTTATGACAAATATTAATGGAGATTTGATTACAGTAACACCAGGTACAGTATATTATATAATGAAACTTATTGGTAGTAAAATAGAAAATGAACTTAGGACGTCACTTATAGCGTCGAGCCAGTCATTGTTTAATTCTAATAATGAAGTAATTAAGAAATTGAAGTTAGTTTATCCGGAGATGATTAGCGCATATATTCTTAATTGGATACCTGAACAGGGAGAATATATTTACTTTATATTAATTAACGGTTCTATTATTGTGCAGATTGAATGGAATCGAGAGGATGACGAATGTCATATTACAGGAACATTTAGCATACCTGAGTATTATAAAGGAATAACCAAGACTAGCAAACTTAAACTAACGATTGCTCTTGAACTAGCGACTAAAGAAATGAACAAGAATGCAGGTAAGTAAATAACTGATTTCGCATATTAATTATCTAATTGATGATTTTCATCAATAACGGTATTAATACTGAGTGAATTCAAATAAAGATTGCATCTGATTTTGGTTTTGCTTTAAGTATGGGATATGCTTGAGTAAGCCGTTGAAATTTATCTGAACAGGTGATAACAGAATTTGGTGAAGCAAAAACTGGAAGTATGTAAAGTCTCTTGCAGTATAAAGTTGAAAAATTCTATCGGTTATAAACTTACTGTAATAAGGCACCTTAACATTTCTCATAGAAAACGGACCTCTACATAACTGAGGCATGCAAAGCCAGCTATTGGCTTTGGCGATTGCCACCTTTGTCATTGACATATTAAAATGGAGATTTTTATACAACATATGATACGCAGGGTCGCGTGATAGAGTTGGGAGAGAATAGGGGGATACAGCGGTAGCTGCGGACGAAAAATGTATGAAGGACAACATTAAGGCTTTCAGAAATATTAAAGATTTAATAGAGTATGTAAATCCGAAGAAATAAATTGAATTATGAAGGATGCGATTTTTATAACAGATTCAACGTTTGAATTATCAGATTTTAAACTATATGCCATAGGCTTATTTAAGTTCGAGGATGCAAATGAATCTGAAATTGAATACTATATTCCAAATGAACAGAAAAGTTATTTTTCTATCTCGAAAGATAACAGTATGTTTAATCTAATGGAACCTAATGAACAAAAGAAAATAGTATCTGAATTCGATACCTTCAATGTTTTTGCCTGTTTGTTTTATAACTTTTCTTATTTACAAAGTTTAGCAGCATCTATTCCATCGGATAGAAAAATTATTATCGACAATGATCACGGAACAATTATGCAGACTGCGGAATTTTTAAAACTTAATTCCTATAAAGAATTTGTCAGAGGGTTTTAAATCAAGCAATTTGTTCCGAATAATCAATGGAAGTGCGTCTCGTAAATAATTGACGCACCTTTTGCTTGTTACACCGAGACTATAAAATTTCTTTTGTTTAACAGCTTACTCAGCCATAGCTCAAAATGAACCTTAAGACCGGGGAAGGCGCTGTTACCGCGCCATTTTCCCCTTCGCCATACCGGCAGGGTTCCAAACAATGGGAAGGTATTTACACAAAAAATTTGATACTCCCCCTGAAATCTTTCAATTCATGAATTGTATTGTATATAATGTCATATCCGCTTCATTTTCAAAATAGGATACTCCCTGCCAGCATCATCTTTTTCCGTTCTGCCAAATACTTTAAACCCCAGCATTTCATAAAAAGTTCTTGCATGATTATTTTGCTCATTCACATCAACTTCATTCGCACCCAAATTTGTCATGGCAAAATTCATTAGATACTTTCCTAAACCCTTACCCATATAATCAGGATCTAAAAACAACATCTCAATTTTTGTTTCATATAATCCGATAAATCCAACCAGCTCCTTATCCCCGGTTAAACAGAACACATCCAACGAAGAAAAGTCAAAATTCTGAAGCATTTCTTTTATCTCAACAAAATCATCTGCACGTAAAAAATCGTGCGTAGCCAGGACTGATTTTTCCCATACTTTTAGGATGCTGTCTTTGAAGCTAGGTGTATACTTCTCTATTTGATAGTTCATTGTAGACAGGGCTTTTTAAAAATGTAATTATACTGAAAATCTATAAAGAGGAAGACCGCCTTACCTTCCCCTTGCTTTATCACCAGTTAAAGTCATCACCGTACTTGTCGACATCGCCACTCTTTTTCCATCACTACGGAAGATTTCACACATATAATGACTGATGGTCTTCCCTTTCTGTAATGGCGATGCCTTTGCAGTGAGGACAGCATCAAAAACCGGCCTGTAAAAATTTATCTTCAGATCTATACTTGTGAAAGATTCACCTTCCCCTATAAAAGTGGAATGCGCTGTGCCGATGGCCGCATCAGCCAGTTCAGACAGCAGACCACCATGTATGGTTCCCTGCTGGTTGCTATGTTTCTCTTTGGATGTGTCAATCTGTAAGGTTGCCGTACCTGGCCCTATCTCCGTAATGGTGATACCCAACATTTGGGAGATGGGCGTAGGATATTGCATGTGTGTACACATTTCAGGCGTCAGCGTATTGTTAATCATGTGCTGGATATAATCCAGTACCGGAAGCTTTATCATGACTACCTTATTATTTTTTATAAGCAGTGATGGCGTATATCATCGGAATTTTATCACCCAGGTGTGTTATCCTGTATTTATTCGGCGCATACTCGATGGTCTTATTAAAACAATTGTACGGTGAATAATCATATTCATCGAAGGAATGGAGGACCAGCCCGTTTTGAATGAGACTATTCAATACTTCGCTCAGGCTGTGATTCCAGGCCACAGTTTTAACGGTTATGTCCGCTGCCTTGTCTGCATAGGTACCGGTTTCGGTCTCGACGATGGCCCCTGAATTAAAATAGCTGTAAGTGATCTTTTCAAAGTCGTTGTCATACATCCATACAAACGGGTGAAACTCCACAAATACCAACTTCCCATTGGGTTTCAGGAATGTTGAGATCACGCTGGCCCATTTGTTCAGATCTGGCAGCCAGCCTATCACACCATAGCTGGTGAAGACAATATCAAACTGTTGGTCAAGCACATCAGGTAGTGCATATACATCGCTGCATATAAAGTTGACAGTAGCACTCGCGGCTTTTGCCAGTTCCCTGGCGCGATCAATGGCGACGTTGGACAAGTCGACTCCCGTTACATCAGCGCCAAGTCTGCTCAGGGAAATTGTGTCCTGCCCAAAATGACATTGCAGATGTAAGACGGATTTACTTTTAAGATCCCCCAATAAGTTTAATTCAATATCGTTTAGAGAGCTTTTTCCCTGCAAAAAACCTTCTACATCATAGAAATCGGATTTTATATGTGCTTCCGTTTTGCTATTCCATGATTGGCGGTTGATGTCTAAATAATTATATTCCGGATGCATGTTTCCTGGATTGGTTTAAATGTTCACAGAGGTTTTTCCTGCGGCAATTGTATAAGCTTCTTTTAAGACCTCAGAATAAGTCGGGTGAGGATAACAGGCAGCGCCCATTTCGCTGGAGGTTACTTCTGCCTCTAAACCTATTACGGCCTGTGTGATGAGATCTGCCGCCCTCGCACCGATAATATGTATCCCCAGCAATTCCCCGTATTTGGGGTCAGAAAGCACTTTTACGAATCCTTCTGTTTCCATACCTGCCCGTGCCCTTGCATTGACGGCAAATGGAAATTTTCCTGTGTTATATGGAATCCCCTTTTTCTTTAATTCTTCTTCCGTGTAACCCACGGCGGCCACTTCAGGCCAGGAATAGACCACGGAGGGTATTCTGCTGTAGTCAATATGCGCCTGCTGCCCGTGTATCGTATCCATGACAAACATCGCTTCTTCCTCTGCTTTATGTGCCAGCATCGCTCCGCCGATCACATCCCCGATCGCATAAATATGTGGGACTGTGGTTTGTAAATGTTCGTTTGTTTTGATCGTTTTATTCGGATGCAATGTGACACCGGTATTTTCTAACCCCAGGGTGTCTGTATAAGGTTTTCTCCCGACGGCAACAAGGATGTAGTCCGCTGTCAGGTCCTGTTCAAGTCCCTGCTTATTCTTAAACCAGACCCTGCCTTTATCGCCCAGGTTTTCGCTTTTGTATACTGCCTCCTGCAACCTGATCTCTATTCCTTCTTTGGACAGTATCTTGTGCAAGGCAACACTCAAATCTTTGTCCATGGTAGGGATAATGTTTTCTGCATACTCCAGGATGGTGACCTTTGTGCCAATCCTGTTGAAAATAGAAGCCATTTCTACCCCAATTACACCGCCACCTATAATGACGATACTATTGGGTTTTTCCGGAAGACTCAGTGCTTCTGTAGAAGTGATGATCCTTGTTTTATCAATGCTTACGCCGGGAATGGTCGCTGGCTTTGAGCCGGTTGCGATAATGTATTTCCCGGCTTTGATTTTTATAGACTGATTGCCGGGTTGCTGTACGTTCAGGGTTTCATTATCTATAAATGAACCGGTACCCTGTAAAACCCTGATTTTATTCTTCTTCATCAGAAAGTCCAGTCCCTGCGTGTTCTTTGCCACTACATCGGCTTTCCGCCTGTAGAGTTGGGCGAAGTCGAGATGGATATCGGAAAAGCTGATGCCGTGGGTTTCAAATTTATGAACCGCATCAGCGTAATGGTGGGTGCTGTCCAACAGGGCTTTTGTAGGAATACAGCCAACGTTTGTACATGTTCCGCCCAGGGTATTGTATTTTTCTATCAAAGCCGTTTTATAGCCCAATTGAGCACTCCGTATTGCCGCAACGTATCCGCCAGGGCCAGAGCCGATCACGGCGATTTCAAATTCTTCCATTATATTGTATGCTTTAGTATTTAAATTATAGACCGAATGGTCTTTTCTGAGACAAAAAAATTACGCTTTCAAACCGACAATCATTTTTTCCAGGAACTCCATGGCGATTTTCAGTTCTTTGGTTCTGTTGGTAACTTTTGCCTGCATAAACGCTCCTTCGATCATTGAAATCATGATGACCGCTATTTCTACAGGGTCGGTATCTGCCTTTATCTCCTTTCTCTCAATGCCACGTTTTACCTGATTTTCGATGGAGGTTCTCCAGAAATCAACTGCCTGTTGTGCCCGTTCCTTTAACAGGGGATGGGTATCATCTGCTTCTGTAGCCGTATTCAGGATCGGACAGCCAGCCTGCAGGTAGGGATACCGGAAGTAGTTCCTGTAAGTGTTCGGGTAGACCAATAGTCGTTCGATTGCATTGTCGGTGGCCCGTATACGGGTTTTCATATGTTCAACAACCAGGTTGTAGTTGTGGTCGAAGGCTGCCAGGGCAACTTCGTCTTTATTCTCAAAATTGCCGTAGATGCAGCCTTTTGAGAGTCCTGTCGCACTCATAATATCATTCATGGAAGTACCGGCATACCCTTTGGTATTGAATAGGGGAGCGGTTTGTTCGACGATGAACTGTTTTGTATTATCTGACTTGGACATTTTCATATTTATGCAATGTGCATGCGAAGGTAGGGAAAAAATAAACCATTTGGTCTTTTTTTATTGAGTAGGTAATCTTTTCAGGCAGGAAATGGGAATGGGGTTTAAATACCAGCCGGTTTTTTGCGTTTGTCCCGGCGCTGTGTGTGAAAAATAGTTTGGGCCATGTTTTTTTTCAACAAGTGATCTAATAGAAAAGAGGGTGTCTCATAAGTAAATGAGGCACCCTCTCATTTTTTTGAGTTATATAGCATTTTAAGGGTCGCCCTATATTGATTTTTGGGTAATCGTTTTGAGAAGGAAAGTTTTTCAAATAGA
>NZ_JBCNKF010000061.1:0-16215 GCF_039596155.1 Chitinophaga sp. | reverse complement strand
GGTGTGCCGACAGTAACGCTTGTTGGTGCAGTACCCGGAGACTCTACATTTACCTTGATCGTAGTGGAGTTGGTACAACCACCATTCGCACTTCTGAAATTGACAGTAAATGTATATACTCCATTTGCTACACCTGTTGGAATAGGTACAGTGATAGGCCAGTAAGAGATCTGTGTTTCAGGTACGGCAGTGAAACCAGGCATCGTACCTGTTACACTATAATAAGTAGGCGTACCTGTCGTGGCAACTGTATCCATCTCGAAATACCCCAGTGTGTTACAAACGGTATCCGGTTTCAGGGTCATGGTTGGCGGAGGCATATAATGCAAAACAACAGTATCACTATTGTTACCACAGTTTAATGCATTCTTAATCGTCCATGCCAGCTGTACATCCTGATAAGTACCGCTCGTGACTCTTACAGTAGTATTATAGGCGTGGATATCGTCGACGGTTACACCGGTAGGCGTACCAATAACAGACCATGTACCTGTTTCAGCGAAATCACCTGTCAGGGAAACGTCTGGTTCGTTTGCCTGCATGGTGAATACGTTGTTGGTAGCACACAGCGTGGTATCCGGACCAGCATAAGCCCTGGTAGCACCTGTGATCAGTGTGAGGGTATCGTAAGCGAAGCCCACACAATCAGAGTTACCGGTAGCGGTCACCGTCCACTGCAGGTATACAGTCAATCCCGGGTTGTTCAGGGTAATCACTGAAGTGGGGCTGTTCCTGCTGGTGGTGAAAGTAACATAGTTACTGAAGTCGATCGTTGAACTGGTGTCACCTGCCAGGCCAGGGCCGGTGATACCGGTGACGGTCCAGGTACCTCTTGTTCCGGGTATAGCGGAACGGGTCATGGTGAAAGAGTTGTTATCAGGCGTACCATCTTCCACACAATGTGTGACGTGCTTACCAGCAGGGGGTGCCGGCACCTGTGTCAGTTTTATTTTAAAAGGTGCTGAAGTAACGGTACACGTACCATTTACGACGACGACAAAGAATGACGTATCTGCCATTGTCTGAGTCGTGTAGTTCAGCATCGCAGTCATGTTGTCGTAATCGGTCATCTGCTGACCTGTAGCCACACTGGTACCCCTGTACCAGGTAATACTCTTGGTAGGATCACCAGCGGGATCAAGTGCATCAGCCACACTCAGGGTAACCCTGCTACCCAGACACAAGGATGTGTCAGAAGCAGCGATCTGCACAATTGGTTTATCATCCTTCTTAATAGTCGCACTATTAGAGTCCACACAGGTCTTGCCTCCATCGATACCATAGGTTACATAACCATATACTTTGATGGTGGTATCACTGAGCACGGTTACGTGCCGGTCGGGCCCGACATAACTTGTATCACTCCATTTGAAGAAATCATAACCACCGGAGGCCTGTAATTCCACCGTGCCACCCACACAGATTTGCGATTTTGTAAGATTCAATACCGGCATCGGCAGGATGGTAATCTTGACCGATGGGGAAGGGGCGGCACAGGTGGCCGCAGAACTTCCGTTTTCAAATATCCTTACACGGAACAGGTAATCAGCCGCAACGTCTTTCGTACCTTTCAGTTCACCCTGGTGAATGACCAGGGTATCTTTGTTGGCAGTACCAAAAGGAACATTGAACCAGGACACGCCACCGTCATCAGACATTTCCCATTGATAAGCAGGGTTGGTAAAATAGTTGGTGGGTGTATATGAAGAAACGAGGGTCGTAGGAACGCCCTCGCACAATACCTCTTTCAGGCTGCTGGCAGCCCCCAGGATAGACGAATTAATAATAGGGCTACAATAAGAAAGTTGAATATCATCCACGGCAATATCGTTACCACAACCACCGGGGAAATTATTGACGATTTGAACAATTACGCTGCTCACGCCGGAAGGTACGGTGAAGGAACCACCGAATCTTTCCCAGGTTGGTTTCGCCAGGTTGGGGGAAACAGCATACGTTTTGAAGCTGGCTAATACCTGGCTGGTATTGGCAGCATTCAGGATCTGGAAAGTCACACCTGCATATATAAATCCCGATGCACAGTCCTTCGTCATTACATAAGAGCTGTCTGTATTAATGAACCAGGCACTAAAGTTATATACAGAACCACGGCACAGACCATCTACCTGTTTTTGGAAGAATATAGACTTCGTATAACTAGAGTTAGCCACCAGCATAGCTCCACGGCTATTACCGGTATGATCGCCGGTAGTGACGAAGTTATTTCTCAGGTGAGTAGTATTAGAAATCGCATAATAATTATCTGCCAATTCATTAGTAGGCTGAAATGTATAGGTGATAGCAGAACTGGGTGAATATGCCATACGGGTAGTGTTGGCAGGCATACTTCCAAAGTTCTCTGTAAAACCAGGCATTTCAGCGTCACCACCACTACAAGTGGAGATGGTACAGTTCACTACAAAGATGCTTTGGGTTTTGGTGACAGTAGAGTAGACAGTTTTACCGCCACTGGTGGTCGCATAAGTCATCGCTACTTTAAAGGTATACTTACCGGGCACGAGGAACTGCAATGTCAGCAGGTTCGTTTGGTTTAGCAAGGTATCCTTGATGGAGGATGTTCTTTCAGAATACAGGATGTTATAATCTGCATTCGTACCATTGGGCGTAGTAATTGTCCAGTTGGCTTTAGAGGCATTACCACTTGCCAGCTGCACGTTCATACTGGTAAACTTAATCTGGTCCGCAGTGCTGCTATTAGTAGACATACAGACAGTATCCGGCATATTAAGATACCATGTTTGCCCCCGCGCTGTACCCAATAGAAGACACAAACAACTAAATATTAAAATAGTTGATCTTATCATTGTTCAAAGCAGTTGTGCTGTTATAGGAAGGAATTATTATGCTACGACAAGAAAGGCATGAGATCTGATTCCAAAAAGAATCTCATTTACTTCCTTGAGGGAAATAAGACATTTATCATATTTATTAATTGTAGGTCCTGGTTTAGATATAGTGGCAAATATAGATATATTTAATATTTAATTTAAGATTCATTTAACTTTTAACTCGTTTTTAATATTAAAAAATATTAATTCGATTTTATGGGCAATTAAAATATAATGTATAAATGACACTTATATAACTTGTTAGTGAGGTTAACGCCATCGAATATATGATAGTTATGCAATAAAATTTAACCTATAAAGCTCCTTTTACCAGGACAAAAGAGAACGACTGTTAAAATTCGGTATATAAAAAAGATTGTCGGTTTGTATTGCTTCGTTAAGAAGAAAAGAATGCTGACAGTATAGGTGGGAGAGAAGTGATTCGCTAACTGAAGGAAGTGTATTCTTAGTTAATATGCATATGGAAACCAAACACCCCTTGCCACAGGAGGTGTCATGTTGGGTATTACATGTCCCTGGTCTAACGTTCTTATATCGACATTTTCGATCATTCGCTTTATGACAGGAATTACCTGTTCTTTAAACACTTTATCTTTCAAAATGCTGATTGCATCTTCATAATTATAGGCGGTAATACCACAACCTATTAAGAGCCCGGATGGGAGGTTGTGGGCATCCACAAGGGGTATATCGAATTCAAACCAATATCTGGTCATATAGTATACTATTAATCTTGTTTTAGATCGGGACACAAACTTAGCGTAACCGAATCAAATCGTCATACAATTCATTTCTAAAAGGCCGCTCGCTGAGGAAGAAATAAGCGTTCATGTATTGAACTGATAATAGAAGTGTTAATAATAGCGATGATTCGACCTTGTGCAGATATGCGGACAAAAAGTGGTGGGATTTTCACCCACCTTTATCTTCCATCATCTAAATGGCCGTATACCCAGGCTTTTGTAATACTCTTCCCGAGCACCTTCAAGCATTTCCATAAATGCCGCCGGGTCTTTTTCCCATAATGCAGCCAGTTCATCCCGAACTTTTCTTACTTCTGCTACGCAATCGTAGTCTTTCTGTGGTTTTTCCATGATTATGCATTTAATTTCCCAAGGGCATTATGTACATGGTACAATGCCCTTATATTCAGTAATTGTATTAGTCGGTTTTATCTGTATATATCCTGTGTGAAAATCGATCTTACATAGTTCCGTGAGCACTATAAAAAGGTGAGTGGGATTTTCACCCACCTTTATCTTCGATCATCTGAATGGCTCTATACCCAGGCTTTTGTAATACCTTTCCCTTGCACCTTCAAGCCTTTCGATAAATGCCGCCGGGTCTTTTTCCCATAATGCAGCCAGTTCATCCCGAACTTTTCTTACTTCTGCTACGCAATCGTAGTCTTTCTGTGGTTTTTCCATGATTATGAATTTAATTTCCCAAAGGCATTATGTACATAGTACAATGCCCTTATATTCAGTAATTGTATTAATCGGTTTTATCTGCATATATCCTGTGTAAAAATCAATCTTACACAGTTCCGTGAGCACTATAAAAAGGTGAGTGGGATTTTCACCCACCTTTATCTTCGATCATCTAAATGGCTCTATACCCAGGCTTTTGTAATACCTTTCCCGTGCACCCTCAAGCCATTCCATAAATGCCGCCGGATCCTTTTCCCATAATGCAGCGAGTTCATCCCGGACTTTTCTTACTTCTGCTACACAATCGTAGTCTTTCTGTGGTTTTTCCATGATTATGAATTTAATTTCCCAGGGGCATTATGTACATAGTACAATGCCCTCGTATTTAGTAATTGTATTAATCGGTTTTATCTGCATATATCCTGTGTAAAAATCAATCTTACACAGTTCCGTGAGCACTATAAAAAAGTGAGTGGGATTTTCACCCACCTTTATCTTCGATCATCTGAATGGCTCTATACCCAGGCTTTTGTAATATCTTTCCCGTGCACCCTCAAGCCATTCCATAAATGCCGCCGGATCCTTTTCCCATAATGCATCCAGTTTATTCCGGACTTTTCTTACTTCTGCTACGCAATCGTAGTCTTTCTGTGGTTTTTCCATGACTATGAATTTATAATTTCCCGGGGAGTCATTATTTCAATGGTTCTATACCCCTCACCTTTATTAATTGCATTGAATATTTTTACTTTATCCGTATTAACCATGTGCTTAAAATTCCAGCTTGCAACTATATCAGCTCCCTGCATGGTAGCCGTGGCGATATGAACTGCGTCCGCGTAGTCACTTTTAGCCAGTGCACCACCTGCTATATATTTGTTAGCAAGTGTAATGGCCTTCAAAGAATTTTTAGTGTGTATTAAATGCTTAAAAGGAATTTTTAAAGGCTGCTCTCTGATCTCTTCCCTCGCGATTTCCAATTCTTCCATTACCAAATCAGAGATCATCATTTTACTTGTCCCCTTTTTGAATTCATCCAACAATTTATTGCTGTATTCTTTGAATTCATCGTCAAAACATCCTCCGAATACAGAGGTGTCTACGTATATCGTATCCATACTAAACTAGTTAAATTTATTAAATGGTTAACAATAAAAAAATACCTAAGAAGCTTCTGTTAGAAAGGTATTCACATGATTGTGGTCGACAATATTAATATAAGAATTATAAACGTTTCAGCAATACTTCCCATGTCATTTTGTTAAAAAAAACTTAGCATTTTTTTTCGCCTGGTTGTAAAAAAATAGTGCGTGTTTACGTGGTTGATTCATTGCTCCTATCATATCAATACAGAGATTTGTAAGATGATTCCACGATTTCTTCGCCTGTTGATTGATACTACCTGCTTACCAACACTACATAATAAGTACACCTCTATATCAAACCGATATTGAAGTGCGCTTTTTGTGACGTAGTAGTACTCATTTAGTATAAACGAAACACTAAATTCAAAAACAGAATACTATATTGTACCTGTTAACCTAAAATTGTTTGTTATGGCTCTTGTCAAGGACAATATACTACTCCAGCTTGTTCGGGGTACACTCGGAAATGAACTCACGATTTACGAACGCAATGGTCAGATCATCATGGCGAAGAAACGAGGCCCGTCAAAGAAGAAACCGACACAGAAACAACTGGAAGCAAGGTACAAGCTGCAAATCGCAGCGGCTTATGCAAAGGAGATAATCAAAGACCCGGAGCTGAAAGCATATTATAAGTCACTGGCAGGACCGGGACAGAATGCTTATAATATGGCCGTGAAGGATGCATATAATTCACCGGAGGTGCAGAATATCCAGCTGGAAGATACCACGGTTGTAGTGAGGGCAAAGAATGCATTCAGGGTAGCAGAAGTGGAGGTACATGTACTTGACACAACCGGTCATGTCCAGGAGAGGGGAAAGGCCAGCCCTGGCAGGAATGGTGTAGATTGGTATTATAAGGCAGTGAGTTGGCCGGTGGGTGGTAAAGTGATCGTGGTGGCGGTGGATTTGCCGGGGAATGAAACAGTAAGGGAAGTACGGATAGAATGACCAGCTATTACACCTACCTGGTCACAGTTATAATTCTTACTGCCTGGCAAATCACCGGCATATCGGTATTATTTGCATAAGCAATACCGATCGCAATCAATAAGGAACGATCGTTGGGTATTTCCAACGATACGGGCATCAGCGCCTGATCGTTTAGCGCTATCCAAGGTGTAATATCAGTATGTACACAAGTGTTGGTAAACGTATCAACAGACACCCCTACACCCAGCAACATTATTTTACAATAAGAACTGTCTGCCAAAGGGATGAAAACCGGCGCCGGTATTGTTACGCTTACCCGGTCCATTATACGTAGTATCATGTCTCCTTTTAAATAATCTGATACAAGTATATCCCTTTCAAATTCATACCCTTCAAATACCTGTAAGTGCTCCGGTAAAATTTGCCTTTCCCCCCGCTGATGGGAACTATCCCGATGTATCACCTGGTGCAATACGAACTTTGCCAGCCGGTGAAAACGGCCCCGGTCCGGTCGCATCCATGCAGCGCATTCCCTGATCATTTTAGCAGCGCGAATAGCCGTTATAAATTCCGGGTTGATTTTTCTTTTGGTAGTTTTTCGCAAACTGTTAGCACTATTCCCTGCGGAAAATAGCTTGCTTTTTAATGGCATAATTAAGTTGATTTTTTTGTTGCAGATAAGTCGTAGAATGGTTGATATCAGTAAATTTGTATTGCCTCCAATAGTTCATTCAAACAATATCAGCAAATATATCGCATAATTACATTGATCATGCATGAGGATCTTTTTATCCGCAAATCTAACGGGCTATTCATGAAGGTAGACACTCGTGTTATCCTGATGGCAGAAGCCAGCGGCGGATGTTCTAAAATTATCACCCATGAAGGTGTTTACCTCGTAAACAGCACGTTGACACAGCTCGAGGAAATATTGCCTTCCGCACATTTCTGCCGTGTCAACAGGTCGTGCATTGCCGGCATGGCTCATATCACCCGCTTTAGTGTGGAGACTGTTTTTATCGTGGATAGGGAAGTCCCGTTAGCGAAAGCCTACCGCGAGCATTTCTTTGAGAAGGTGAAAGTTGTTACCTGAGTTTATACCACAACACTACATTTTTCGTATGTCCACTTTAATAACCAACCTCCACTGATCGATTCACCAACCCTTATTTATCGATTCCCCAACAGATTTTCTTATTACACGTCAATCGCTTTCTTAGTATTGCATCATACAGGCTGTGCCCGGGATGAAGGAGAGGCACCTTTCATTCCACTGTTTGTGATTTGTTAACCAATTAAATTTAAAAACTATGGCTAAGTCAGCAGCAATGATCTGGAGGGCCGCCTCCGGTAGCGTAGGCAAGGAACTGACCATTACCACAAAGCGTTCCGGTTCCGTACAGATAGGCAAACACCGTAAGGCAAGTACGGTCGCACCAACAGAGAGCCAGCTGGATGTAAGGGAAAAATTCAAGTTAGGCGTGATCTACGCTAAAGCGGCTATGGATAACCCTGATCTGAAAGCCCAATACCAGGCAGCAGCGCTCAGGAGTAACAAGGACCAGTCAGCATACAACCTGGCTGTACGCGACGCAGCAATGGCGCCGGAGATCAGGAGTATTACAACCGCAGCGTATACCGGTGCGATCGGTAGTACCATCTCCGTTAAAGCCATCGACGACTTCAAGGTCGCTACGGTGACTGTGAAGATCACCAGTGCTGCCGGTGTAGTAATCGAGCAGGGTAATGCCATCCTTCAAAAGAATGGTCTCGACTGGCTGTATACAGCTACTGCGCAAAATGATGCTTTGCAGGGTAGTACCATTACAGTGAGTGCGACAGACCTGCCTGCGAATGAAACCGTGCAGGAAGTGGTATTGTGATTTTTAGTTGTTCATCTGGAGTTGCCTCCGGTTCCGGGGGCAACTTTTGCCATATTTCCGTTAGTGTCACTTATGGTACTATCCTTTACAGAAAAGGGTTTTGCGGGTGATCGTATCACTTGTGACACCTGTTCCCGCTGCAGGGATTTTTTGAAATCTTTGCATGTAGCAAAATTAACCCAGCAATGAACAACCTATCAAACCTTGAACAATTTGTGTTAGCCTCTACACGTGAGGAACTCAGAAGAGAACTGCTGACATTACGTAAAATCCTGCCGGATAGTAACCTGGAAAATATTATCCTGTCTCCTTTCATGCAGATCCTGGAATCGGATCGCACCAGTTTATACCGTCTTTATTACATGAAGGAATTGAGTAGCTGCCTGCAACAATTGAGCCCCGGATGTACTGCCGAACAGGTCGATCAGGTATTGGTCTATATGAATTTTAACAGCAGAAATTACGTCAGGTATAAACTGCAGCAGCTGTCGGATACCATTGGTGTGATTCCTTCCGTGCAGCAGCAGTTAACGAAAACAAAATGGCTGTTAAAAATGAATAAGCAGCAGCAGGAAAATATTGGATTTGTATTCAATCGCAACTATGCATCACTTAAAGTACAGATCAGTGAGTGGCTGACACTTGAAAGTGAATACCTGGAACATAAGGTGCGTGACCCGGAGAATATAGAACTGGCAGAGGATGTAGCCAAATGGCGGCATTTTAAAGTGAAGATGAAACTGTCCTTTAGCGAACTGGCTTTCCTGTTGCGTGTGATGATGGAACATGGTGTCATACTACATTCCAATAAAAGTGAGGTGGTCGATTTTTTTGCGAGGTATTTTTCTTCGGTTAACCAGCCCGTTATTTCTGCTGAAAGTTTGCGGAAGAAAATGTACGATAGTAGTACAGCAGGCGCAGAATCTGTCAGGAAGTTGTTTTATGAACTGTTTCAACGATGCAAAAGAATGATGGAGATGTAACCGTATACGGGAGTGTTTCAGGAAAAAAGTCAGCCTTAGTGCTGACTTTTTTCTTTCATAAGTAATTGAAATTTAGCTGATGACAACGGTGACTGTCACCCTTGTCACTGTTCTGGCGTGAATTATTGTTCTTCATTTGCATTGTCAACAAATCAAATGGTATGAAGATGAATTCAAAATTGTCGTCAGACGAAATACACCAGGTTAAGACAGCTGTGCTGGCGGAACAACAGGCACAGCGAAGCGTACCTGCAAACGACTTGCAAAATGGCACCAACTATGTCCTTCATCTCAATGCCTTCTTTGCGCACGCCAAAAGAGACCATCGATTGAAGGCAAATCATTTCAGCTTGTATGTGGCACTTTTTCATTGCTGGAATATCCATCATTTCGAGCAGCCGTTTAAAATCCACCGGGAACAGGTCATGCGGGTGTGTAAGATCCGCTCCGTCAATACTTACACACAATGCCTGAAATGGCTGCATATATGCGGTTATATCGATTATCAGCCATCAGGGGTACTGTATATGCCTGCTAAAGTGAGCATGCTGCTATTAGCCGGAAATGCATGCAGTCATCAGCATCCAGGTATTCATTTTAATACCATGGGTAATAAAAAAAATAATACCCGGGCGGCGAAAAAAAATGATACCCGTGCAGGTAATAAAATTAGTACCGGCAATGATATTAAAAATAATACCGTCACAGTATCAAATTTGATACACAATATTAATAACAAACAAATAAACTATGAAACAGAGAGTAAACAGGCACCCACACAGGAAAAATTTCATTCTAATCAAAAAAAAGCGCCAGGTATGGAAACCGTTGTCAATTGGTTTTCGGAAAGAGGCAAAACGGATCAGGAGGCTCGAAAGTTTTTTTATCATTACTCGGCCGTTAACTGGACGCTTGGCGGGCAAACGATAACGGACTGGCATGCGGCCGCCGCCAAATGGCTGGAGAATGAGAAAGCTGCCGGCAATTTCAAACCTGCAAAACTGCATACTGATGACAACAAAGATTACAGCAAGTCCTTATGACTATCACGACCTGCTGCAAAGGGTATCGAAGACGGGCAAGGATCTATTCGGGCGTGATTTTGTAATTGAAGATGTAGATAAGCCCGTCGTCACCCGCTTGCTGTGCTATTTTCTGAAAGACGAGGCCATTGCTGCCGCCGAGGGAATATCGCTACGAAAAGGAGTGCTGCTGATGGGACCTGTGGGATGTGGTAAAACAGCGCTGATGAAGATCATGAGCAATTATTGTTCCTCTGCAGAGCGCCCTGTATTTCGTGCATGCAATGAAGTGGTATTCGATTTTAATAACAAGGGGTATGAGAGTCTGAATCAGTATACGAAAAATTCTTTTTTCTCCTATTCTTCTGTACCGCGTGTTTATTGCTTTGATGATCTGGGAGCGGAGGCAATGGGGTATCACTTCGGTAGTAGTTCGAATGTGCTGACAGAGATCCTGTTGTCACGATACAACCATTTTGTATCCCGGGGTATGCTCACGCATCTGACTACCAGCATGACCAGTACGGAGTTGGAAGGGATTTACGGGAAAAGTATTTGTAGCCGTATACGTGAAATGTTTAATCAAATCAAATTTAATAATGCATCGAGGGATAAACGACAATGACAGGTACCCGGATTTTGTTCTATTGCTGGAAGAGGATCACTGTAACGGCAGAAGAATATTGGACATCTGCGGGCAGTTGTATACAGCGAATGGGTATGATCATTTCATTGATACAGCGATCGAGCTGGCGCGTCAATGGCAACGGCACCAGGTAACGTATGAACGGGTGGTACATTTGAGGAACTGGCTCCGGGAGAATGAAACGTACCAGGTGCCCTTGATTGGCGTGAAGAGTGTGCTGGGGTGTAAGGAGTTTGTAGATAGAGTGATTGCAGCGGATTACGTGGAATCGGGGGCGCGTAACAGGGAGTTTTTTATCAAAGACCTGCGGGAGAATGAACGATTGTTCTTTGAGGAAGAAGCGTTTGCGGACACGGATTAGAAGATATAAAGTGAATAAGAATGGTGAACAGGGATTGCTTAGGATAAGGGCCGGGTAGTCTTGCCTGGCCTGTATGTAAAACGTTTTTGAAGCAGAGATTGAGATTGGCTTGAAAAATTGTAGAGGCGCGGGAATGCGGGATAATTTATTGGTTAGTAGTAGGGTTTTTATCAGAATGGCTGGGTAGTCTTGCCTGGCCTGTATGTAAAATGTTTTTGAAGCAGAGATTGAGATTGGTTTGAAAAAGGGTAGAGGCGCGGGAATGCGGTATAATTTATTGGGTAGTAGTAGGGGTTTTTATC
This sequence comes from Chitinophaga sp., assembly GCF_039596155.1. Lineage (GTDB taxonomy): Bacteria > Bacteroidota > Bacteroidia > Chitinophagales > Chitinophagaceae > Chitinophaga. Next base: position 4,640 of record NZ_JBCNKF010000061.1, on the reverse strand, counting down.
AGGATGGCTGGGTAGTCTTGCCTGGCCTGTATATAAAATATCTTTTAGGACGATGTTCATACTTACTTAGGAAAACGGTAGGTGCATCAACCTCTAAATAATTGATGGTTTGTTTTTTAACATTTATAAAAAGGCTGGACAGTTGCCGGCCTGCATATGAAATTTTTTGGGGTTAGTTAATAAATGTGCTTGAGAAAAAAGGCTGGGTAATCCTGCCCGGCCTGTTTGTGAAATTTTAATGGTTAATTGATGGGAATATAATACACAAGGGCCTGGTAGTCTTGCCGGGCCCGTACTACATCCTTCAAAATGCCAATGTACCTCCCATCGCAGTATATTATTGTTAATTTGCGGATGGTTTAACCCTTTAAATTTGCCTATGTACAACCCACTAGTCATTCGACACTTCGTGACGACCGATTGCATTTGCATCCGTGGCCGCGTGTTTCGATGATCTGACAAGATGCAATTTGTCGTTTTGGCGTGTAACCCAGTTAGTAACGATCTCATTGTATCTTTCATGAACAATCACTTAAATCTGTTTATACAACTTCCTGTCTTTTGGAAAATCAAAATGGCAGACAAAAACATCAAGTCTCATCACGTCGTGCTCTATCTTAATTTGCTACTGAGATGGCAGGCACAGGAAGGTAACCCGGTTCTCCATATCAAATCAACCCACATGATGGTAGAATCTAATCTTGGATCAAGGAGAACGTATTTCCGTTATATGAGAGAGCTTCATGAATGGGGCTATATCAGCGATTACAGGAAATGGAATAACGGCGCTATAGTAGAGATGAAATTCCTACAGGACCCTGCAGATGGACAGATTGTATCCTAACCCCGTACAAAGAGCCCGTGGCAGGATAGAGCAGATGTTGCTATTGTATGAATAATGAATAAGTACAAGGTTGCTGAACGGTGTGGTGCCGGGAGGCAACCTTTTTTATTGCAGGTATACCGTTTCGTCGTTGAATATAAATAATTGCTATGCCTGGTATAACGAAAAAATAACCGCGACAATGTTATCCTACATCTAAAAAATCAGTCATTAAAAGTGCATTCTTGTTTTGATTTTTAATCTCGTAGTTTTGAGTTAGCAAATTGCACGTTGATCTTTATTGAAAAACGATGTTGCAGGTTGAAATAAAATATAGTTGTTTGAACCCTTTCGTAAACGAGCCTGTCAATAAACAGGCAATTTCTGGATAATCCCATTCATATGTAAGTGTATCCTATTGATCATCATGAATGTTTAATTGTTAGTCCCATGAAAGTATATTCCCGTTCGCTGATTCATAATAACTACAGGTCTTATTGCTGCTGAGCCAATCATTGGCTGGTAATTGCAGGTTGTTTTATAACAACATGTTATGCCTCCTGTTATTCAAATGCACCCCGGATAGAAAGTTTTTAACCGTTCCTGATTCCAGCAAGTGGAATAGCGGTTGAATTTAGCTTCATACATACATTTTATTGTTCACAAAAAAAATTATCAATTATGGATGCTTACATCGGCGAAATCAGACCTTTCGCCATTAGTTTCACGCCCTACGGCTGGCTACCCTGCGATGGCAGCAGCTACTCAATCCAGTCTGAACAGGCATTATATGCCGTGATAGGTACACGCTTCGGTAGTACTTCCGCACAGACATTCAAAGTGCCCGATCTGCGCGGCATTACATTGTTAGGTGTAGATCCGTCCACACCGGGGTATACCGTGCCAGGTGCTGCCGGTGGTGTAGACACCGTGCCGATCACGAATACTACGATGGCGACACATAATCACCAGTTGCAGGCAGTAACGCGCACTGGTGCAGGACAAACAGCCAATGCGGCGTCCCAGCCCGGCCCCAACGTCTATCTCACCAACGCTTACTCACTTGGTGCCAACAAAGGCGTTATTGCCTATTCAAACGTCGCAGACCTGACAGTCGCGATGGCGCAGGCGACCATTAGCCTTAACCGCCAGACGACAGCCGTGACACCGCATTCCAATGTGTCTCCCTATCTGACACTCAACTATTGCATTTGCACATATGGCTATTTCCCAATCAGGGGGTAATTAAAGATCCTTTGTTTTAACCTTATTTAAAGATTCTATTATGGATAACTATATTGGCGAAATCCGCATATTCCCACACGCCACGATTCCCTCAGGCTGGCTTCCCTGCAACGGACAGGAGTTAGATTTTCATACTTACCTGCCACTGGCTGTTTTACTGGGAAAGATCTATGGCGGTGATGGGTCCACCACTTTCGCGTTACCTAATTTAAACGGTCGCACGATCGTTAGCTACGGGATGAGTGCAAGGGGACACAACTTCCCGATCGGACAAGCTGGCGGTACCGAAACCGTTGCCCTCACCGACGAAACAATGATCCCTGCACACCTGCATATATTGTATGGCAGCAATGTGTATAATGTGGGCGGCGCGAACAACAATTACCTGGGCAATCCCAATGTACCTGCGAGCAGTACACAGCCTGGCAAGAATAGTGCACCGGCCAATCTCTATGCACCTCCAGGCGCTTCAACTGTCAACTTCCCCGCTGTGATTAACAGTACCGGTACTGCTACACCACATGAAAACAGGATGCCTTACCTCGTTATGAATTATTGTATTGCGTATAAAGGCATCTTTCCTACGCGAGATTAACCCCCTTCTTTAATCTTAAAACTGGTTATATGGATTATTATATCGGAGAAATCCGTGCCTTTGCCGGCAATTATGCGCCGGAAGACTGGGCAATATGTGATGGTTCGGCTTTGCCCATCAACGGAAATGAAGCATTGTATTCCCTGCTGGGAAATCTCTATGGTGGCACTGCCGGTCAGACTTTCAATCTACCCGACCTGCGTGTAAAATTACCTGTCGGCGCAGGAACAATCAGCCCTGCAGGAGGTTCAGACACTTATGTACTGGGCGGTACAGGAGGCGCGACCCAGGTGACCCTCACACCAGCTAACCTGCCGCCACATACACATACCCTGCAAGGTATCAATACACCTGCCACCAGCAGCTCGCCTACCGGCAATATGCTGGCTGCATCTAACGGAAATAACAGCACGGTAACACCCGCATATCCGGATGTTAACCTATATACCCCGCTGCCAGTAGCAGCAGGAGGTACCACTACACCAAATGCCACGCTGGGGGCCGCTGCTATTGGCAATACCGGTCTTGGACAGGGGCACCAGAACATGATGCCGTACGTTTGTGTCAACTTTATGATTGCCATCAGGGGTGTGTATCCTCAGCAGTCCTGACTCAACGTATACGCATAGCTAACATTTCTGATATCACACGGTCCTGCATGGTCTGCCCACGTTTGATGTGCATCCCTGGTCGCTTCAGGCTTTCCCGGGAACCAGTTCACCGGCAATTGAAAAAAGGTTGCCTTACCGGGAATGATCATGGCGTGAAAGGAGGGATGCTGTTTATGGAAAGAGTTGTTGAAGAGATGGAAAATAGAAAGAGAGGTTGCAAAGTGCAGCCTCTCTTTCTATTTGTAGGCGGCTTATCTTCCTTTCAGCAATAATGGCAAACACAATACAGCTGTTCGGAATGCAGTTCTGACTTGTAAATTGTAGTGGAGCTGTCGGTGTATTTATAGAGGAGTATAATGGACGTTGAACCGAATTTAAAAGATTGTCAGTGAAAGAACTTTTTTGTTTTAATTTTATTTACGTAATTTAGAATCAATGTATTTCACGTTTGATTCTTAACAAAAACAAAAAGCTACATTCCTATAAAAGACATGATCATTTTTAACTTTTCGTAAACAAGCCTGGCACTGTCCAGGAAAGTTCTTGAATTGCCCCGTTAGGATATAAACCTATCCCGTTGTCCATTATGAATGTTTAATAGTTGGTCCCATGAGATTAAATTCCCGTTCGCCGATTTATTATTAATCACAGGTTTTATATCTACTGAGCTGATAGCTGGTTGTTGGTGTCATGTTGTATTAGCAGCAACATGTCGTCATCGCTATCTTCAAATATATCTACTGAGCTGATAGCTGGTTGTTAGTGTCATGTTGCATTAGCAGCAACATGTCGTTATCGCTATCTTCAATATATCTACTGAGCTGATAGCTGGTTGTTAGTGTCATGTTGCATTAGCAGCAACATGTTGTTATCGCTATCTTCAAATATATCTACTGAGCTGATAGCTGGTTGTTAGTAGCATGTTGTGTGGGGCAGCAACGTGTTGTTATTACTGTCTTTCAGATATAATTACTGAACTGAGCGTTGGGTGTTAGTAGCATGTTCTGTGGGGTAGCAACGTGTTGTTATTACTGTCTTTCGGATATAATTACTGAACTGAGCGCTGGTTGTTAGTAGCATTTTGTGCGGGCAGCAACGTGTTGTTATTACTGTCTTTCATATATAATTACTAAGCTGAACTTTGGGTGTTAGTAGCATTTTGTGCGGGCATCAACATGCTGTTATTAGTGTCTTTCAGATATAATTACTAAGCTGATTGGTGGTTGTTAGTAGCATTTTGTGCGGGCATCAACATGCTGTTATTACTGTCTTTCAGATATAATTACTAAGCTGATTGGTGGTTGTTAGTAGCATTTTGTGCGGGCATCAACATGCTGTTATTACTGTCTTTCAGATATAATTACTA
>NZ_JBCNKF010000060.1:0-17394 GCF_039596155.1 Chitinophaga sp. | reverse complement strand
AAAATGACCCGTAAATTGAATGGCCAGATTACTGTGAATGATTTGGCGAAATGAATGATGGATTCATTGCAAAATGACCCGTAAATTGAATGGCCAGATTACTGTGAATGATTTGGCGAAATGAATGATGGATTCATTGCAAAATGACCCGTAAATTGAATGGCCAGATTACTGTGAATGATTTGGCGAAATGAATGGTGAAATGGTAATAATTCCCGATAGCGCTATTTTAATTGTCCTGTGAAGCTATTCAGCAAATGCTGAAGTGGTAAAGCGGGATGCTGTTGCATGAGGTGCTCTACCTTTTTGATATAATGCTGAACGAACTGCTGGTGCTGTTTGCCTTCGGGATTGAAAGGACGATGTGCAGCAGCGCGATTCAGTTCAATAATTTGGGTCAGGAGTGGCTGATCATCAGCCGTGAGTCCAGCCTTGATAAAATGCTCCCACACGTAGTCGATGGCCATTTCGTTGGGATGCACCAGGTCTTCTTTATAAAAACGATAATCCCTTAAATCATCCACCACCAGCTCATATGCCGGGAAATAAAACAGCCGGTCGAACTTATTGACCATATGATGTACGGCCTGCAGGAGGATCGCTTTACTCAGGTTGTTCTCTACTACGCCATCCCTTGCATATCTCACAGGACTTATTGTAAACAGTATTTTCACCTTTCTGTTCCTGAAAAACAGCCGGTGCATAGCATTGTCGATAGCAGAAATAATATCCTGTGCTGTCAGCATCTTTTTATAAAAAGCGGATGCGGGTACTTTATGGCAGTTGCCGACTACCTTACCGGATTCCTGTAAGGTATAGGTATGGGCAGAACCTAAGGTGATCATTAACCAGTCTGCCTCTTCCAGTCTTTTTGATGCAGCAGCTTGTTGTGCATTGATACCGGCCAGTACAACCTCGGGATCCAATCCGGAGAAGCGGCTGTGATGATCCCAGCTATGCCACAGGTCGCCCTGTTGAAAGAGGTCTTCACGGGTATATACTTTGTTGTCTAAATAACTGTGGATAGCCTGCGTGATACTGATAGGATTGTACAATATGCCGTGCGGGTTGACGTGGGCATCAAAGTAATGCCCTGCCAGCCGTGTTCCTATTTCTTCTGCAAAACAGGAGCCCACGAGCAATAAGCGATCTGAATATTGCAGTGGAGAGGGAAAAGGTGTAACTGGAAATGTAAGACGAAAATTCATGGTAATGATAAAAAATACAATCTGATCAGTGCAGGGTGGTGTTAGTATTAATAGAAGATACCATCTGCTATACCCTGAGCGGTTTTAAAAGCCGCCATGTCTAACTGTAACGGTTCATGCTGTTGCAGGCAAAATTCCAGCAGGCGTTCTGTTGCCAGATTGCCAACCAGTTCATCTTTTGCCATTGGACAGCCACCGATCCCTTTGATTGCACTATCAAATCTGCGACACCCTTCTGCATAGGCAGCAGCCACCTTCTCCTCCCAGTTATGGGGAGCAGAATGAAAGTGTGCGCCGAACTCCACAACAGGGTACGCTTTTATAAGTGTAGAAAAAAGTTGTGTAATGGTTGCGGGGGTAGCTACCCCTACAGTATCAGCAAGTGAAATAGTGACGATGTCCATATCGACCAGTTTTTCCACCCATTCCAGGGCTATATCCGCGTTGTACGGATCCCCATAGGGATTACCAAATCCCATGGAAATATAGATAACCAGTTGTTTGCTGTTTTTAATACAGAGTTCCTGCATGCTATCTACGAGTTCCAGTGAATCGGCAATCGTTTTGTTGGTATTGCGCAACTGAAAAGTCTCAGAAATGGAGAACGGGTAGCCCAGGTAAGCGATTTCTTCGTGCACTACGGCCTCTTCAGCTCCTCTTTGGTTGGCTACAATAGCTAAGAGCCTGCTTTTTGTATCGGACAGGTCTAGTTTTGACAGGACCTCCCTGGTATCGGCCATCTGTGGGATGGCTTTGGGGGATACGAAGCTGCCAAAGTCGATTGTATTAAAGCCTACGCGAAGTAGGGCGTTCAGGTATTTTACCTTATCGTCAGTGGGGATGGCCCGGTGCCAACCCTGCATTGCGTCGCGCGGACATTCTATGAGTTTCATGGTAGATGATAGATGCGTTTAAAAAGTGAGTTGTATGCGCTCGCCGTTTCATCGTTTCATACCTTTACCCCTGGCAATTTTTGCCTGAAGATCAAGTCCCCGCCATCACCGTTTCATACCTTTACCCCTGGCAATTTTTGCCTGAAGACCAGGTCCGTGCCATCACCGTTCCGTCACTGCTTCTACTGTTACTTGTCGCTACAGGTGCGTCAGACCCCTCTTTGCTTCATGGCTTCATACAGGATGATCCCTGCTGCCACAGACACATTAAAGGATTCAAAATTACCGCTCATCGGAATCCGGAATTGCACATCGGTTGCCTTCAGCAGCGCAGGATATACTCCTTTATCTTCAGATCCCATGATCACTGCAACCGGTTCATTCAGCGGCAGGTCATAGAGTTTGGCTTCGGCTTCCATTTCACTGGCAACGACCTTGATACCATTCAGGTGAAGGGTATCGATCGCTTTCAGCAGACTATTTACACGACAGATAGAGATTTTCTCCAGCGCGCCGGCGGATGATTTGATAGCTTCTTCGTTGAGAGCAGCAATCCCTTTGTCCGGGATGATAATAGCCTGAGCGCCGCAGCAGACTGCACTACGGGCAATGGCGCCTATATTTCTGACATCTGTAATACCATCCAGGATGAGGAACAGGGGTGTTTCGCCCGAGTCGGTCACGTGAGAGATTACATCCTGCAGGTCAAGGTAGCTAATATGGCCTGTAATGGCAATACAGCCCTGGTGATTAGCTTGTGTAAGGCTGTTCAGCTTTTCTGTTGGCACCAGGTTGATGGGAATATTATATTGTGCAGCCAGGCTTCTGATCTGGGGGATAATGTCCCCGCTGGCGGTGCGTAACAGGTAAATTCGCTCGATGGCTTTCCCGGCCTGGATGGCCTCAACTACCGGCTGACGCCCTATTACCATGGCCGAGGCCTTTGGCCGGGGCGCATGCTGCCGGAAACCGGCAGGCTTATGTCTTCTATGTTCCATTGCCGCAAAGATAAAGATTTACGGCTGGTGTTCCAGCAGTAGGCCGAGAATCAGGTTGATCCTTTCGGCAGGATGGATTTCCTGTTGATGGTGCTCGTTACACCTTCTGAGCGCACAGGTTCCTCCCTGCAGGAAAGGTTAACCGTATAAGGGGAGGAATTTCCTTTAGGGAGACAGGTCAGCCCTTATAACTAAAATAGCAGGTCACCCTCTTCCTTATAACTCTCCCTCCAACTGCATGAGCTTTACCTTCAGGATCGCGGCAATCGTCAGGGAATCAGTAATCTCATGGCGCTTCACCATCTGGTACGCCTCCTCAAAAGGCACCTTCCGGATATGCAACTGCTCCGTCTCTTCTGGTTCTGCTTCCCGCTGCTCCAGCTGACGAGCCAGGTAAATCATACCGGCTTCATCACAAACAGAGTTGGACAAATGTATCTTTATGATAGGCTCCCAGCTATGCGCAATCAGTCCGGTTTCTTCCAACAACTCCCGTTTGGCCGATTCCAAAGGATCGGTACCCAATGGTCCCCCGCCTTCAGGAATTTCCCAGGTGAACTCGTCGATGGCAAAACGAAACTGGCCTACCAGATAGATATTACCCTCCTGGTCGTAAGGAATGACCCCGATAGCCGCGTTCTTAAAATGTACTACACCATAAATGCCTCTTCCGCCGGAAGGGTTTAATACCTGATTTTCAGTAACACTGATCCAGGGATTGTCGTATTCTACTTTGCTGGACAAAACAGTCCATGGGTTATGATTCAGGTCCATAATTAATTTACAAATGTAGGATTTGTGACAAGGATTGTGCCGGGCCCGGTGGTAAAAGTTAAATAGAGGTTATATAATCGGGGCCTTCGAAAAAAATCTTCACAAACTATGATGACGGGAACGACCGACTTTCTTCTATAAGAGCACCCTAAAAAAAACCGTCCCGCACAAAGGCGGGACGATGTCAACCAGATGAACGGCGGTAAATACCTTTGATCATCATACCTAAATCTAAATCGTATCTTTCTTCAAATTGAATAATTCGTTTATTTGTGATAAGTGGTGCTTCATATGAATTACATAATCCACGATCAGGTAACTCAACGTCACCGGTTCGTTTTCGTTTACTTTAACTATATGCTGCAAGACTTCTGTTGGTATAGTCCGTATCGTTAGTACAAGGTGCTGATTAAAAACGGTCCACAATTTAATTAAATTCTGCCAGTTCATGAACTGCCATGCTTGTCCCTTTACCCAAAATTCCTGATCATATCCCGGAATTTGCAGCAAAGATATCTCTTGTGCACGTATTATCCGAACGTTATTATTAATTGCTGAATCAACCAGGTGCCCCAGTATCTCCTTTATGCTCCATTTTCCCCTTCCCGGCCGCATCGCTGCCTCCTGATCTCCGATGGTAGCAAGTAATTGCTCCCACGCTGAAATGAGCACCAGCAGCTCATTTGCTACAGTATACTGAGGCGTTTCCTCACCGAAAATGTATTCCATCTTAATGTTGCTACGCTTGTATCTTCCCGGTTCTACCGGAATCTCCCTGAAGCCGAATTTTTCATACATAGTTAACGCAGGTACCAGGATAGTATTGGAATACAACACTACTTTTTTATATCCCTGTGCCGCAGCAAGGTGCATAATCTCTTTTACAAGTCGCCAACCTATCTTGTACCCGTGAAACTTTTCATCCACTGCCAGTTTCGTCATTTCCGTGGTGGTTGCATCTATGGGTTTGAGAGCGACAGTTCCCGCGATCTCCTCTCCTGCTACTGCAAAGATAATGGTGCCTCCTTTCTCCAGGATGTACTTATCTGCATGCTGCAATGAATCGATATCCGTAGGTTCGATGGTAAAATACTTTTCTATCCAGTGTCTGTTCAGTCGCTCAAAGTGTGGTAACAGGTCTGGCTCACTGGCTATCAGCCTGATGGTATCAATTGCTTGTTTCATACTTCTTCTTATTTCTATTGACAGATACATTTACCAGATATACACCGGCCAATGTTACAAGACAGGATAATGCTGTCGTCCAGTTGAGCTGCTCCTTTAAGATCAGCCACCCCAGGGTAACTGCTACAATCGGATTGATATAAGCATATACGGATGCCAGTGAGGTAGGCAGATTATTAAGCGCGAAGACATACGAGGAGTACCCTACGATAGATCCCACAAATATGAGGTACAGGAGACTTTCCCACAACTCCAGGTTCATTGTGGATGCCGTAATACTATATCCCATAAAGGAAACGGTGATAAGCATGACGATACCACTGAAGAGCATCTGGAACCCTGCCCCATAGAGAAAATTCACCTTCAAAGCCCAGCGGGCAGTGAGCACAGAACCAATGGCCCAGCTGATGCAGGCGATCAATGTCAGGAAAATGCCGAGCCGGAACGCCGGGTTTGTTAAACTTGATAAATAATTATAGAAGATACCGACTACACCAAGTAAGCCTATTAGCATTCCTGCTATTAACAAAGCTGACAGGCGGGTACGCTGTACCATAAAATAACTGAAAATTGTTATCCAGATAGGGACTGTCGCCACTATGATGGCGCAAAGGCCACTGGGTATATATTGCATGGCCCAGGTAATGAGGCCATTGCTCAGGCAGAGCATCATGACGCCTATTATAAACAGACGTGAGAGGACAATTTTATCAGGGAGACGATACCCTTTGAGCAGGAAGTAACTGATCAGGATGATGCCAGCAGCGGTTTGGCGAAGGCCGGCCAGCATAAGGCCGTGCATGTGGCGAACTCCAACGCTGGAAGCGAGGTAGGTGGTGCCCCAGAAAAAACTGACCATTACTAATGCGATATAGGCATTTGTGTTAGACTTTTTCATTTGTGCGCGAGGTTGAATCATTATTTCTCTTTGTTAACGGGGGTCACGGCTGTTCACTGTTGGAAGACATGCGTGACAGATCGTGTAAGTGGACGCCTTGCGACATTTCTTCCCATACAATATCAACGTCCTCATCCGTGGTACGCCAGTTTACCAATGCAGCCCTGATGCCCGGAATTCCCTGATACACGGTTGGTGTCATCACCACCTTCCCACTTTCATTCATGGACTGCAGGAATTGGCCGACGGCATCCTGCAGACCGTCTTCCGGTGCGTTCAATGTAAAGCAGGCCACGCAAAGGTTGACAGGTGCCAGCAACCGAAACTGATCACTGCCGGCAATCAGGTTGCCCAGCTTTTTTGTAAGGCGAACATTATTCTCCACGATATCTGCATAGCCATTTATACCATATGCCATCAGTGTATGCCATGCGGGCAAAGCTCTCAGGCGACGGGAGTTTTCAGGAGTATAATTACTGTATACAAAAAACTCATCCGGGTCAGGCAGGTAACTGGCGCCTACATTTCTGAAAGCTGCCATTTGCAGTTTGGGATGACGTGTAAAGATCATCGCCGCATCATAGGGCACATTTAGCCACTTGTGGGCATCGATAGTGATGCTGTCGGCAGCTTCCCATCCCTGCAGTAAGTTGCGGTAATCAGGATGGCAGGCCGCAAATCCGCCAAAAGCCGCATCTACATGGAGATAGAAGCCGTATTGCTGTTTGAGGACTGCGAGTGACTGCAGGTGATCAAAATCGACTGTGTTCACAGTACCTGCTGCTGCGACGAAGATCAAAGGCTCTCCGGCATGGGCATCGAGGTAGGCCGTGAGTGCGCCAATATCAACGGATTCCCTGTCGGGCAGAGAAGGAATCTTTATGAGGGCATTCCGGCCAATTCCCAGCATCGCCATGGACTTCACGGTGCTGGAATGAGGAGTACAGGAAAGTATCTTTATACCCGGTAAAGCGCCGACACCCTCCTGGGCGACGTCTATACCGTATTTGTGGCCGAGCCACTGGCGCGCAATAGCAAGGCCTGAAAAGTTAGACATGGTAGCGCCGGAGGTGAATACACCGGTGTATGCATCTGGCAAACCAAAGAGCTGGCGGAGCAATGCGATGGTGTCTCCTTCTATATGAAAGGAAGCGCCATCTTTATTAGCCGCATTCATATCGTATACTGAGGTGAGCCAGTCGCCGGCGATAGCGGCGGGAGTAGCACCGCCGGTTACAAACCCCCAGTAACGGGCACCAGCATTTCCAGCGAGCATGGGTTTGTAGCGGTTTTGGAAAACGGAGAGTGCCCGGGAGGCACCCATTCCCGTTTTAGGGAGGGATAGTGGGGCAAAGGAACCTTTCGCCACGTCGACCGGGAGGTTATCTATACCGGCAAGGAAAGCGGCACTGATATCTTTTGTCTGTTGCAGCAACTGATCCATCTGAAGTAGGTCCTGGAAGAGCGTTTCATTCATGGCGATAAGTTTGAAAGCACAAAAATGAAATAAAAAGCTAATTAAAAACAGATTCAGTTTTCTGAATTTTGACCAGATCAGATTACGAAATCAGGCAGGAGATCATCTTCAGATTAGAACGGTTTACATCATCAGCAACGTTTCCACACATGAAAAGTTTACGGTCTTAAATAATGTCTCGTATCAATGCCTCAAAACAACTGTCCCTGCGCTCCGAACCGATGTTTCATTTCATGCTCCAGCAACCACTTCTTTCTCCAGAGCCCACCAGCATAGCCCGTCAATGCCCCATTACTCCCAATCACGCGGTGACAGGGCACTACTACCCACAGCTGGTTACGACCATTAGTTGTACCGACTGCGCGGATAGCTTTGGGATGATTGAGGGCCTTTGCAAGTTGTAAATATGTCGTTGTCTGCCCATAAGGAATGGTCAGCAACTTCTCCCATACAGATTGCTGAAATAGTGTGCCTGCCTGTTCAACAGGGAAAGTAAAATCCCGGAGACTGCCTGCAAAGTAAGCTTCCATTTCTCCGATGCATTGCAGGAATACATCCGGCAAGGCCGACCTCTGAAGCAGCGGCAGATCTGTCTTATCATTGTCCCGGATGCTGAGTGCGTTGATCGTCGTATCAGTTCCTGTGATCAACAAGCTACCTACGGGTGTTGGGGTAAAGTAATGATATTGTTCCATGGCGTGTGTTGTTGTAATGATCTGTATAATTAATATTATAAATAGTCCGGGCTATCAAAGCATTGCCAGATATCATAATGGCATATTCTCAAACTGATAGTTTGCGCTAGTGATCTCAATAATCCGTTTTCATAGTAAATACTATCCAACCGCTATTGCGCCAGTGATCTCAATAATCAGTTTTCATAAACCGCACCATTACTGCTGTAATGATCTCCACAAATAAAACGTCGCATAAGCCGCATGTTGCTGCCAATGATTCGTATACTCCCTGATCTCAGCCAGTGAAGGCTTGGCCGGTAGTTGCAATTGAAATTTCAATGCGTTGTGTAAGCCGGCATCTTCCAATGGCAATGCCTGCCAGTAACGGCTGAACTTCATCAGGACATAATTTGCAGACCAGTTTCCAATCCCCTTGAAAGAAATGAGATATTCGCGGGCAGCGGTATAGTCGAGCGATTGCAGGTGTGCAAGCGTCAGTCGTTCTTCTGCCATGGCTTTTGCAATAGAAAGGATATAAGCTGCTTTGCTCCGGGAAAACTGCATCCCAACCAGGTCGGCAGGCTCCAGCGCGGCAATGGTAGCAGGCTGCGGGTAGACATAATAGATTTTTCCGCCGGAGGTAACCGCATCCCCATATGCATGAATGAGCCTTTGCTTCAGTGTATATGCAAATGAAAGGTTGATCTGCTGCCCGGTGATGGTCCATGTAAGTGCTTCAAACAGTTCCGGGATACCGATCAGCCGCAGGCCTTTGTATTGCCGGATCAGCGGAGCCAGTACCTTATCTTTCCCAGCAAAAATGTAAAACTCATTGAGGTCTGCATCCAGGTGCAGCCAGTGCGTAATATAGTTCTTAACGTAATCAATATCCACCACTTCGTCAGTTAGGATGTCCACCTGCAGACCTTTCTGCTCAGGCGCATCCGTTATAGCCGTGAGCACAGGTGTGTTGTTCACCATTATCACTTTGCGGAGTGTATGGTCTTCTACCTCATGCAGGCACTCCTTATCAGAACGACGAAGGAATACCAGGCATTCAGCAAAAGAGAAATTTGAATGGTCAGTAACCGGTATTATTATTTTCATTTGCGGACGTGCTTTTTAAGGTTTACATCTCTTACAAGCCCTGTAACCATTTTTAACAGCGTCTTCCTTATTATCATAAAAGATCACGTTATCCGGCCGGGGATTAGCGGAACACGAAGGTTTACAGAAGATGCCTGTTGTTCTGACAGCCGTATAAAACACGCCGTCAAAAGACCTGTCTTTACTCAGTAACGCCTGTAGCATAACTGGCTGAGTCAGGGGCATTCCTTTCTTGTATGCTGTATCATCCAGGAAAACCCCGTGATCATTCTCTATAGATTGCTCCCCCCATTTTAAATAACTATCTACCCATTCTTTAAAAGCATAGAAGGCGGATTTGCTGAGGTAGCCATAGCGCTCACGCCCCGCCTGGTAAATACGGATCCAGCCGGTATCTTCCAGGACCTGTAAGTGTTTGGAAACCGCCTGCCGGCTAATGTGGCCAAAGTGATCATTGATCTGATTGATATTGAGAGGAGCTTTGCGGAGGAGTTCGAGCACTTCTCTTCTTAACGGGTCCGCAATGCCTTTAAACAATTCGTCCATTTGGGCAACTTTTTAGTTGCACTAAATTATGCAATTTTTTAGTTGCGCAAAATAAATTTCACTTTTTCTGATCTTGTGGATGTATTTAATGCACAGCAAACAGGCTGTTATTAAATCAACATTCCCTAAAAGCAAACAGATTATTTTTTCGTACTTTTGACCATATCAGAATTGACCTCTCATGTTAAAAACTGCCGATCACCTTTACCTGCAGATTGCAGACAACTTAGAACAACTCATCACTAAACAGGTGTTGAAAATGGGGGACAAACTCCCTTCTGTCCGCCATCTCAGTGAAGAACAGGGCGTAAGCATGAGCACCGCCTTCCAGGCTTATTACCACCTGGAAAGCAAGGGCATGATCGAATCCAAACCCAAATCCGGCTATTATGTCACCTTCTGTCCCCGTCGTATGCCGGAGATACCGAAACAAACAGAAGCCGTTAAAAAGCCTGCTGAGGTAACCGTACATGAGATGATTTCCCGCATGTACTTACATAACTCCAACCCCGAGATCCTGAAATTCTCTTCTGCCGTATTTCCGGTGGCCCAGCTACCTGCGGCCAAGATGACGAAAGCGATGGTACAGGCCATTCACCGGTTGCCTAATGGCGGACTTGGCTATGATACACCGCAGGGTAACGCAGACCTGCGGAGACAAATTGCACGGATGTCTATTGGCTGGGGCGGTGCTGTGACTGAGGACGATATTGTGATAGCGGCTGGTTGTTCCGATGCTTTGTCCTTATGTCTTTCGGCCGTGACCCAACCGGGAGATACAATTGCAGTAGAAAGCCCTACCTATTACGGTTCTCTTCAACTGGCGGAGAACCTGGGGCTGAAAGTACTGGAGATTCCCACTCACCCGCTGACAGGGGTAGATCTGGAATATTTAGACAAGGCTATTCCCAGATTCAAAATCAAAGCCTGTCTTTTTGTGACCAATTTTACCAATCCCCTGGGTGCCTGTATGCCAGATAGCCATAAGCAGGAACTCGTAAGAATATTAGAAAAATATGATATACCGCTGATCGAGGATGATATATATGGAGATATGTTCTTTGGAAAAGAGCGACCATATGTATGTAAAACTTTTGATAAAAATGGGTTAGTGTTGCTGTGTAACTCTTTTTCGAAGTCACTGGCACCGGGATACCGGGTAGGTTGGACACTGCCTGGCCGCTACAGGGAAAAAGTGTTACGCATTAAACGGAACCGGGCTATCTCCTCTCCTTCCCTGCCAAGTGCTGCCATTGCGTGTTTCCTGGAAAACGGACGTTATGAGCACCACCTGCGGGGCATGCGAAAGTTATTACATACCCAGTTTATGCGTCACTTGCAGGCTATTTCTGATTATTTTCCCGAGGATACCTGTGTTACCCGTCCTACAGGAGGGTTTGTATGTTGGGTGGAGTTGAATCCGAAGATCAATGCTTTTGAGTTGTATGAACAATCGCTGAAGCACAAGGTTATTTTTGCTCCGGGCAGGATCTTCTCTTTGCAGGACAGGTATAACAACTGTTTACGGATAAGCTATAACAATCCCTGGAGTAAAACGGTGGAAGATGGGTTAAAGACGATTGGCAAGCTGGCGAAAAAACTGATGAGCTGATTGCGGGCATTCTTACAAAATGGATATCCCTGTTGTGTGTGAAAAGGCAGTTTGCCTCAGATATCATAACGGGACGTGGATAAAGTTGCAAAAAATCAACTTTCTGCACGCAGCGTACAATCGAAAAAGAGTACTGTCAGTTCTTAACTCAGTTGTAAAAAAAATGAAGAAAGGTGTTTCATCATCTCCTTATTAATTGTCAATTGTACGTTTCTTCCGGTCTTATCATATATTAATACCCCGCTATCTACCAGTATTTTGATATGGTGTGAGACCGTGGGTTGGGACAAACCAGTCAGTTCTGTGATATCACAACACTGTATAGCAGACTGCCTGGAAGCCGCCAGCAGTATGGACAAACGGTGTTTATCAGCTATTGCATTTGCTGCTTTCTCTATCATTACTGCATCCATTAGGTAAAAGTATGATAAATCTCCCAAAAGAGGGAAGCTGCCCTTTTCGCCTCCAAAAAAGAAAAGAAAAAAACTTTTAAAAACTCCCCCAAAATTACAAATCGTTAACAACCGTAACTTTTTCTTCTGCGTATATGGTAGAACACCTTAAGCCAACCATGAAGCATCATAGTCAGGTACATCTACAATTGTCAGTGAATAGTGAGGTTCCGATTTACCAACAGATCAAATCTTACATCATTAACGAAATCAAGCGGGGGCGACTGTTGCCCGGCGCTCAGTTACCAGGTAGCCGCGTGCTTGCCCAGCAATTACGTGTGAACCGTAACACTGTTATTCTAGCGTATGAACATTTAGCCGCTGAAGGCTGGATTGCCACTCAATATAAGAGTGGTACGCGGATCAGTGATCCTATTCCGCAGGACCTCGTGCCGGCAGGTGATCCTGAGGCGACGGGCAAGCCCTCGCTGGACATCACTTTCCGGCAGTTTGATCCGCCGCAGCCGCTACCTTATAATAATGGTACATTTGATACCGTATTCGACGATGGTCAACCAGATGGACGTCTTTCGCCAATACCGGAGCTTACCCGCGAGGTGAGGAAGATCCAACATCAGCAAACCAGTAAGCTGCACCTGAAGAACTACAATGAAAGGGGCAATGAACAGCTGCTGCAGGAGATCAACCTGGTATTGAACAATGACAGGGGGCTCGCCGCGGTGCCGGAGAATATTTGTGTAACCCACGGGCACCAGGATTCCCTGTTCCTCGTGGCGCAGACACTGATTTTCCCCGGCGACCAGGTAGCTGTAGAGCATCCGGGCTATCAGCCTGCATGGGATGCTTTCAGACTTACGGGCGCTCAACTGCATTATATTCCCGTAGATGAACAGGGTATTGATGTAGAAGCACTGGCAGTTGTATGTCAGCACACTTCTCTCAAAGCTGTTTACATCACCCCGCATCACCAGTATCCTACTACGACTACCTTGCCGGCAGCACGCCGGCAGCAATTGCTGGCATTAAGTGAGCAATATCATTTTATGATCATTGAAGATGATTATGATCATAACTATCACTTTGATGCGCAACCGGTACTCCCGGTAGCAGGTATGCCCCATGCCGGCAACGTAGTTTATATCGGCAGCGTGGCGCCTTCCATTCCACTTAGTTTTGTGTATGGTCCTGCGGAGTTTATCCATTCACTGGCTTCCTGCCAGATGATCGTGAGCCAGCAGCGGGATCGCCTGCTTGAACAGGGGATGGCCAATCTGATGGCAGAAGGTGAGATCAGAAGATATCTGCAACAGTCACATGCCACGTATAAAAAACGACTGGCGCTGACTTCAGGTATCCTGGAAGTGAACTTTACGGGGATTGCAGATTTTACGATCCCTAAAGGAGGTCTGGCTATCTGGATGCGTCTGCACCAACCCATCGAAGTATCCAGGTTGCATGCAGCCGGGATCTATATCGTAAACCCTTATAGTTTTTATGCCCCGCAATATAATGGGCAAACAGGTTTAAGATTAGGATTTGCTTCGCTTGAAGAAAATGCTATTGTAAAAGGTTTAGACAAACTGGCGAAGATATTACAGCGATAACGCCCTCTTATACTTTGGATATGGGGTTTAACCGGGGAAAAGGCAGTAATACTGCCTTTTTTCTTTTTTATGATAAGGTGGAATGATACATACAGTCAATCTGTAGTTCTGCTGAAGTAAGGGATTTGTTCAGGAACATGCAGGCATGTTGTCTTTTTTTGTTGCCCTGATAGTGTGCACAGTTATAACACATTCTTTGTAACCCGCCGCTTTCTTTGTCCATCAGGCCAGCTATCATAGCGAAAATAGTTTGATAGAGATTGCTCTTCTCAAAGCCTGGACGTTTCTCCAATACTTCGGTCAAAGGGATCGCATATGCCTCTGCCTGTTGCAGGATATTCTTTCCTGCCTCTGTTGGCGACATAGAAAAACTACGTCTGTCACGCTTGTCAGGCTGCATATCCAGGAGACCTTTCGAGACGAGGGAGGCCACAGCATCACTGATCGTAGGCCGGCTCAGTTGGAGTTCGGTGGCGATATGTGCCACTTTGTTCAATTCTGCGGGATGGTACCCGATGAAGAGCAGGATCTGTAACTGCAGGGGGGTGAGCCCCAGGGTACGCGCCTGCTCCCATTGCAGGGCTTTCAGCATGTCGCTAAGGCGCTGCAAAGACAGAACAAGTCGGGCATCCAGGCTGTGAAGCTGCTGTTCCGGACTAAAGTTGGATGGTTTTTTCTGTGGCATGTAAGGGTGCAAAAGTAAACTGGTTAAAATTGACAGGTAAGAGCCAGACAGAACTATTTTTCACTCAAAGTGGACTGGTCAGAATAGTTTTATGTATGAAAGAAAAAAGCAACTCGTAAATGCTGCTGTGAGGGCAACACTTTCCGGTTTCCGGCGGGCTTCGGAGTGCCGGCGGTAACCGGGACAGATATGTACATCTGTATAATAAGTTATATTTATCTTTACAACACAGGTATTTATACGCTTTTCTTTATCACCCCATTCTTCTAGCTTGCATTATCAATCATTATAAAACCGCTTATTATGAAGCACCACGATTCCATCCGTATCTTTGTCCCGGTCTTGCTACTGCTATGCTTTAGCAGATGTACCCCCAGAAACCCCGACAATTATAAGATTCCGCTGAACAAGGCACGCGCCAGCCGTCATGTGATCTCTCAGGAAGAAGCTGAAAAGCTGACTATTGGTTTCCAACGTGCAAAAAAAGAATTGCGGGCACGCCTCCAGGATAATTACCTGGATAGTGCTTTCAACCTACCCGATGCAGAAATGTTTAACCGTGACGCCATTGCGGCTTTGCTGAATGCCAAAGGCGCAGATGGGATCCGCATTTATATGGGCAGGGATGAGAAAGGCCAGGTAAGGCTGGTGTTATTGCCGGTCGATAAAAGGGGGAATGATATCCATACTACCCTTATAAGCCGTGAAACGGCCCTCAGTGTACCAGGTATTCAATCTGCCAAAGCACAAACCGGTGCACAGGCCATGGAAAGCGGTCAGCGTTGTCCTCCACTTTGTAAAGATGTCCAAACCCAATAAATGAATAATCTAGGCGCATTCTTTGTTAGCCAGATTGTAATTATTCCATTAGTGATCGGGCTGATACGCTTTAACAAAACAGTGTCCAGCTATCAGCCCTTTCTCCTTTTGCTTGCCCTGGCTTTCATTTCAGAATCTATCAGCTTTATATGCATTGAAGTGCTGAAAACCAGCAATGCTATCCCTTTCAACCTATACGGGCTGGCAGAGTGTATGGTGATCCTGTACCAGTTTTATATATGGGGTTTCCTGAAAAGGAAATTCCGTCTCTATATCGTACTCGTCACCATGCTTACTGCTGGCTGGGTGACGGAGAATCTCGTCTTCGCACAGATTGAAAATTTCAGTCCTGTTTTCAGGGTTACCTATGCATTCATTGTGGTCTTGCTGAGCATCAATGAAATCAACTATCTCATTGTACAGGACAATAAAAATCTGCTGCGCAATTCACGCTTTCTCATTTGCATGGGGTTTATCATCCTTTTTATTTACCAGATCATCTATGAAGCCTCTTTTTTTGTGGGTTCGGACACCATATTGACCCTGAAGATTGTTTTTATGTTTAATTATATCAACGCTTTTGTAAATTTGGTCTATGTGCTCGCTGTGTTGTTTATCCCCGTCAAGACTGCTTATTACTTTAAAAAACACTTTGAAGCGTAGCATTGTGAACACCCCATGGATGACAAGATCTTTTATACGACCATTTTCATTTCACTGCTGATCGCGGTTATCATTATATTTTTTGTCGTCTCCATTATACTATATCATCGCAGGTACATACAGCTGCAACGGGAGCGGATTGTAGCGGAAATTACGATTCTTGAAAATGAGCGGAAACGGATCGCGGCAGACCTGCATGATAGCATGGGGCCTTTGCTGTCGACCATCAAACTGAACATCAATAGTATCCAGGTGAATGACGAGCATGACAAAATGGTGATTGCAAAATCGGGGATGTATATTGACGAAGTGATCAAGGGGCTGAGACAGATCTCACACAATTTGTTGCCCGCCATGCTGGAGAAGAAGGGATTGGCAGATGCGTTGCATGAATTTATCAGGCAGGTAAGTGTGAAGGCACAGCTGGATATCAGGTTCCATACTGCTGGCCGGATCAGCATACCTCCGGAGAAGGAGATACATGTTTTCAGGATTATACAGGAGATCACGCATAATACATTGAAGCATGCGAAGGCGACACAGTTGCAGATTGTACTGAGCAGGGAAAACGGATTCTTCCTGGTGTTGGTGAAAGAGAATGGGATAGGGTTTGATGTGAGGAAGGTGAAGGCAGAATCGGCAGGGCTGGGGATGAAAAGTCTGGCCATCAGGACGGACATACTGAATGGTAATCTGGTGATTGAGTCAGTGCCCGGGCAGGGAACGAATTATTTTATAAAGATCCCGGTGGAGTGACCGGTTTAAGTAGAGACTGCCAACTATTTCATTAAAATTCCCGCAGGATGATGTAATTTTACCTCATACCAATACCATTACCCCCAAAAGATTCAACCAACATGTACGACATCCGATTAGTGATAGCCGATGATCACGAGATTTTCCGCGATGGCCTGGCACTGATGCTTTCCAGACAACCAAATATCAATCTGGTAGGGCAGGCGGGCGATGGCAGGGAATTGTTAGACCTGTTGGCAACGACGGAAGTGGATGTAGTCATGACTGACCTGAAAATGCCGCTGATGGACGGCATTACTGCTACCCGCACTTTACTGCAACGCTACCCGCATATCAGGATCATTGCCCTTTCGATGTTCGATGAGGAAGAGCTGATTGTAGAAATGCTGGAAGCAGGTGCGAAAGGTTACCTGCTTAAAAATGCAGACAAGCAGGAGATCATTGAGGCGATCACCAGCGTTTTTGACGACAAGATCTTTTATTGCAGGCAGACGAGTTCTAAACTCGCGGCGATGATAGTAAAGAGCCGGTTCAACCCTTACCGTGATACACAACCAATTACTTTTACGGACAGGGAGAAAGAGATCATACGGCTGATCTGTTTGCAGTATACAGCACAGCAGATTGGGGAAAAGATCTTTTTGAGCAAGCGGACAGTGGAAGGACACAGAACAAGGATCCTGGAGAAGATGAATGTGAAAAATACCGCGGGCGTGGTGGTGTTTGCCCTGAAGAATAATCTGATCAGTGAAGCAGAGTTGTTATAAAACAGCTTGTAAAAGCCCCCCTCCTTGATTACATTTGTGTCCTATCAACATTAAAGAACCTATGACACGTATCACAATCATCCGACACGGAAGTACCGCATGGAACAAGCAAGGCAGGATGCAGGGCAGCACAGACATACCACTGGATGAAGAAGGTATCGAACAGGCCAGAAAGCTGGCCGCTAAACTGGCTACCGAACAACCCTGGGACATTCTCTACACCAGTCATCTCTCCAGGGCTAAAAGAACCGGGGAAATCATTGCGGAAGCCATCGGCATCTCTCCTGTTTTCACTGATGAGCGACTCCGCGA
>NZ_JBCNKF010000059.1:0-18525 GCF_039596155.1 Chitinophaga sp. | reverse complement strand
CTGGCTACCGAACAACCCTGGGACATTCTCTACACCAGTCATCTCTCCAGGGCTAAAAGAACCGGGGAAATCATTGCGGAAGCCATCGGCATCTCTCCTGTTTTCACTGATGAGCGACTCCGCGAAGTATCCGGTGGCCAGACTGAAGGTACGGTAGAAGAAGATCGAATTGCCAAATGGGGACCAGACTGGCGTGAACTGGACCTGGGCATCGAAAAACCGGATGCTGTATATGAACGAGGCGTTGCCTTCATGCAGGATTTATTGGAAGAGCATGCCGGCAAGAAAATATTAATTGTGAGTCATGGAAGCTTTATTCGCCATATGCTCCGTCACCTGACACCGGATTTTGTATTGACCGAACACCTCAAAAACACAGGCGTATCAAGGTTTTTAGTGGAAGATGCCAAATGGTCCTGCGACCTGTACAATTGCACTGCACACCTGGATTAAAATATTATCACTAGATTGCGTCCCTGACCCAATTCCCCTGTTATGCAAGCTACCACTTCCGGCTACGCGCCGACCAATGGATTAGACCTTTATTATGAAATCTATGGTAGTGGGGCGCCGCTCGTATTGATCCACGGTGGAGGCTCTACTATCGAAAGCAATTTTGGTTACTTTATTCCCCTGCTGGCTGCGGACAGGCAGATTATTGCCATGGAATTACAAGCCCACGGGCATACAAAAGACAGGGGTACGCCTACTACTTTTGAGCAGGATGCCGACGATGTGGCGGCGTTGCTGGATTTCTTAAAAATTCCGCAGGCAGAGATCTTAGGGTTTAGTAATGGGGGGAATACCGCCATGCAACTGGCCGCGCGTCACCCACAGTTGATAAAGAAGCTGGTGATTGCATCGTCTTTTTACAAGAGAGACGGGCTGTTTAAAGGATTTTTTGATTTTATGGATAAAGCAAGCCTGGATAATATGCCGATGGGATTGCAGGAGGCTTACCTGGCTATCAATAATGATCCTGCTGCGCTGGAGGTGATGCATAATCGTGACAGGGACAGGATGATCGCATTTAAGGACTGGCCGGATGAAATGCTGCGGAATATTACAGCCCCTACCCTGATTCTCGGAGGGGACCAGGATGTGATGACAGTGGAGCATTTTGTGGAGATGTTCAGGTTGTTTCCAAAAGCTGAACTGGCGATTTTACCAGGTGGACATGGGGGGTATCTGGGGGAGGTAACGCAAAGGCATTTAAGTGGAGGGCAACCGGAGATAGCGGCGAAGTTGATATTGACGTTTTTGAATAGCTGATGTAAGCGGACTTGCGGGCATAACTACTATTTTGAATATAAAATATTATAACAATCCATTTTCATACCCCCATTTTATCAATTGAGCTACATTACGCAGCCCGGTCTTAAAAAGCATATTCTTTCTATGGGTTTCGATGGTGTTTATACTTAAGGATAGCTGATCGGCGATTTCCTTAGTACTCCCCCCCTCTGCAATCAGCTTTAATATTTCCTTTTCCCTGGGGGTAAGTACAGCTGCCGTATATTCCATCTCTGTCATATTCCGCAGCATCATTTCCCCAAGCATGGGTGAAAAATAACGTTCTCCCTGTAGAATTCGCCTGATAGCTGTAACCATTTCCTGATTACTCACATTCTTCAGGATATATCCCTCGACACCAATCTTTAGTAATTTCTCAAGATAGATCCGCCGGGCATGCATGGAGACGACTAAAATTTTAACCGCGGGGTAATTTAATTTGATGTTGGCAGCTAATTCTATCCCATCTGCATTTTCCATTACCAGGTCTAATAAAATAAGGGGTGGCTCCGCTGCCTGTAACTGGAACCCAAGCTGGTTTTCACCTGATAATATCTTTATATTATTAAAACCGTTCCCTTCCAACAATGAACCAACTCCCTCTGCAAATAGCCGATGATCGTCAATGATTATTATAAATTGGTCAGACATATATAATTCGGAAATTATAGTAACGGAATACTGAAGTAAAAACAACTTCCATTTCCTTTTACAGTGTCAATCGTATAATCGCCTTTTAATTTTCTAACCCTCGTTTCAATGTTAGCAAGCCCCATTCCCTTATTCATAGCGACAGGATCAAATCCTTTTCCATTGTCCTCCACTGTAAGTACCAGTTCGTTCTTTTCTCCCCGCACCTGAATAAAAAGTTGTGATGCTTCACTATGCCTGATTGCATTCGTAGCGAGCTCCCGTATGATATAATATATTTCTACTGAAACATGCATTGGCAGTTTTTCCAGCCCCTGAAGATAGAGTGTTACTTTCAACTGACCGGTCATTTCTATTGACTCCCTGATATCTTTTAATCCCGCTTCCAGACCGTATTTCAACAGTATATTATCAGAAAGATCATGAGAGATACGCCGTACATCGTTAATAGCAGTATCTAACAGCATGTTTATTTTCTCTTTGACAGGAGGTGAATCGTTCATGCTGTCTACACATAGCTGTACGGAACAAAGAGTACCCCCCAGGCGATCGTGCAGGTCCCGGGCGATCCTGTTTCTTTCCTGTTCCCTTCCGGCCAGCATGGCAATGTTTGTCTTCAGGGCTTGTTCCTTATCCTTCAGCTCATTTGCCAATATCTGTTTCCGGCGTACATTCCATATTATTACACCGCCCATGCCTCCTACCAGCAATACGATTCCTGACAATAAAAAAAGTAGCCTCAGCTGATAACTGTTTGTCGCCTGCAATCGTGCTGTTTTTTCCTGTTCAAGCGCCAATGCATGTTCCTTCTTTTCTGTTTCATATTTTTCCTGCAGGTCAGCGATGGACTGCTGCACTTTCAATGGCAGGGTGCTGTCTTTTACTTTCAGATAGGCGACTTCATTTATATAAGCCTTATTAAAATTACCTGTATGATAATATGCATCCGCAAGGTGTTCATATACCCATTCTATGTGTTCCAGCGATAGATTTTGTGGCAAATTCTTCAGGCATCGCTGATAATATGATATCGCCTTTTTATATTGCTTTTGCTGTGTAGCAATGGTTCCAAGATTGAAGGATACTTCTGAAATGCCCTCTTCCTGATTGAGTTTTATAAAACTGTTAAGCGCCTTATTATACCAACCCGCTGCCGTTTGCCAGTCCTTTTCCGACCAGTAAATATTTCCAAGGTTGTTACTCACCTGTGCCTGCGCCAGGTCATTATCTCCCGACAGCATATAGGCCTTTTTAAGATAGAAAATGGCGGAATCGATCTGTTTAACCAATCTGAAAGTATTTCCCAATCCATTGTAGGTACTAAGCAATATGGAGGGTGAACGAAGCTTGCTTTTGATGGCCATGCTTCTTCTGTAAAATTTAAGCGCTGTTTCATACTGTTGCATGGTCTTTTGAATGCCAGCAATCAGTTCAAAGGTACGGGCAAGCTGCAGGGGATTGCTCCCATCCCTATCCCAGATGGCGGCAGCTTTATATAAATATTCAGCGGCTTTGGAATTCAGCCCCTTCCTGTAAAGGGCCAGGCCAATCACATACAATGCTTCAGGTTTTCCATTTACGGTAGCAGTCCTTTCTGTGTAGGCATACCATTGCTTTCCATATTTCAGCAGCGTGTCTGGCGAAGTACCTGGCACTTGTACAAGGTTTAATAAAACATGGAGGCTACTGCTGTCCGGATCAGGTCCGGACATAGCTATCCGGATACTATCAGTGAGTACCTGTATGCGTCCCTGACTGTTTCCTATAAACGGTAATAATAACAGGATAAAACAAACATACTTCGATAGAGGCATAGGAAGCTTTTAAGAGACGGAAGTAGTAGGCAATATATTTGCATCCATGACTACTTTCCCTACATTATCGGCATATTGATTACTGGTAAATTTAATTTCCAACGTAATTGTTCCAATACTCTGGCCATTTGCGGGTAAATTAATTAAAGAATTAAAAATTCCAATTCTTGTGGGTACTTTTTCTGATAAGGCTTCCAGCGGGATGCAAATATACAGGGTATAGTTTACCGTCATTTTACCATCCGGTAATTCTATAGTTCTTATCGCAACAGCTGGAGTACCTGGATGGCAGATAGCTTCTTCACATGTCAACCCCATTAAGAAAAACAGTGAAAGTATGCCATTATCATAATCTGCATGAGCAGCTGCTTGTCGGTTAGTTGATCTATTGTTTGGAATGGGATAATTGCAGGGTAATTGAGCATAGTTAATAACGACATTTTTAAAATAAACGTCTGTGCCTTTTGTTTTCATATAGAGGGATTTTTATTTCGTTCGGGTAACGGTTTTCCGGGAGGATAAAATACCGGGAAACCGTGTTTTACGAGGGTTCACTTATGGCTAATTTCGTATGGAAGTTCTGAGGCGATGGATCTTTCATCAATCATAAGAAAGTTAAAATAATAATAGATTGAAAATGGCAAAAAAATTCAACAATGAGTATTAATACTGTTAAATGCCGAGTGAGTTGCCCATCATGATTGATAAACTTGATAGACCCTATTTAATAATAATAATAATAATAATAGCACCCTCATATTAAAACCTATTAAGGTTCATTCAAACCCGTTTACTAAAAATAGTACTAACAATTAAAATTTAAACAATCATGGACATTCAAACTACAACAATTATCGGCGGCACAGTAGACCCATATGGTAAAATCGTTTCCGGAACAGGATTCAAGGTTGATAAGAATGGGACTGGCATATTTACTATTTTATTCGACAAGACCTTTTCGGCTGTTCCGGCGGTATCCGCTACCCAAATTTTTAACAATGACCCTGTTAATTGGCCCGATGGAGGTGACACACTTGACAACGCAGTGTTAGTCTTTATTCAGAAGGACCGTTTTCGTGTAAAAACCGGGTCCTCTGACGGTATCGTCAAAGATCGATTTTTCAGTTTTATTGCATGCGGACTATAATGCACCTGGGGATGTATCAGAAGTAAATTGAACCTTAGGTAAATTGCTTGAAATATTTTCCCTGTCACTCGTCCGAATAAAAGGGGCCCTCTCGTTTGAGATAGCCCCTTTTTAAAACAAGAATATTTCTACAAATTACAATTTTAACAAAAACAGGATGTACAACGACTCGTCATGTAGTGTACATCTATCGCATATAGGGCAATTATCAACCTGAATTTATTCAATGCTAACCAGTATATCGGGATGCTTACAGCAACACGTGTAGTTTATACCCAGTAAGCAGTAGCGCCACTATTCAGAAATCCCGAGATAGGACACTTTCAATTCCTGCATGCTTGTCTTTCTCACTACACCATTACTTAATAAATACAGATCGTCACAGACATCCATCACTTCGTAAAACATATGATCGGATAAAAGTATTCCCTTGTTCTTCTTCTCCCTGGCAAAAAAAGCTTTCAACCTATCTATAAAGATGGGTGATATGAGCGTAAATGGCTCATCGAGTATCACAAATTTATATGGAGACTTTATGATGAAGTAAATTTCGAAGAGGCGGGTTTCTCCCCCTGACAGATCAGCGAAAGAAGAATTGACGCATTTTTCAAGTTCCGGGAATGCTGCAAAACAGTCTGGCATGCTCAGTTTATACAGTGAAAAGAGATTGCTTACTTTCAGGTATTTAGGAATGAAATTTTTTTGCGGCAGGAAACCTAAAAGGTTGGGCACCTTGTATATCTTATGTCCCATGTATTTCCCGTCTACGCGTACAGAACGATCTTCTGTGTTAAGCACACCATACATGATTTTAAACAACGTCGACTTGCCTTCGCCATTTCTCCCGACCAAACCGGTCACTTTTCCTGTTTCCAGCTTCAGATAGACGTCTGATAATAGTTGCCTGCCACTTATATTATATCGGATACTATCAGCTTCCAGTATGCTCATGATTAAAAACAATAAGGCATTAAGATGGCGAAAAGAATAAATTCCAGGATCAGTCCTGCAATGAGCACTACTACAGGTGACAGGTGAGCATTATAATAGAAATATAACTCGTTCTTCCTGTACTGGAGCGTAACATACCCAATCATCACACTGGTAAGTAACTTCAATACGAAAACTAATACCTTTATATGCTCAGTGCCGAATTTTAATGACAGCAAACAAAATAATGCTGTAAAGAAAAACGCAGCAATCAGAAATCTTCGGGAGAATATTAATATCAATCTGAGCTTCCGTATAATTTCCATATATGGTCTACTGGTTGCAGGAAATATAGGAAACATTTCCAGCAACCAGTAGACCGCAACAAAAGTTTAACAGTTTGTAAATACTTTCTCCAGGTGGTTGTTATACCGGTTTACATCTGCAGGGATGTTGGCATTCTTTTCTACATCATGGAAATGCAGGCTCTCCAATGGAGTCATCCCTGTAAAGGCATTCATGCGATGGAAACCAAAGAGCACACCTTCATCCACTGACTTTTCCTGGAAGAACTCACCTGGTAATGTAAAAGCTGTAGCAGGTGCATTCCACGAAGTAGTGAGCAGGTATTTACGCCCCTGCAGCATGCCGCCGGTACCATAGTTGATAGCCGGATTCTCTGCCTTGCGGCCATCACTGCGATAGATCCCTTTACCCTGGCCGGCTGTAAAAACTACATCGAGATACTTTTTGAACCCGTGTGGTAAGCCAAACCACCAAACAGGTGTATGATATATAACTACATCTGCCCAAACAAAGTTCTCCACTTCCTTTTCCGGTACATAATCATTATTGATATCAGTGTAGCGTACCTGATATCCTTCCCTGCTGCCAAAGAAAGCCTGCGTAGCTGCAGCAATCGTGCTGTTAAAACGGCCGCCGGAGTGACCGAATACCTGTCCGCCATTTATCACGAAAATCTTTTTCATTGTCTTATCTGATTTACGAATGCAAAACTAGGAAGCCCTCATCTACTATTAAAATAATATAAATTATACCTTTGTATCATAATTCTGATAGATGGTTAATCTTGAATGGTTCCGCACCTTTAAAACGATATATGAGACTGGTAGTCTCACAGGCGCTGCAGAAGCGCTATACGTGTCTCAACCTGGTATCAGCCTGCACCTCAGTTCGCTGGAGGCGTATGTGGGTCATAAGTTGTTTGACCGCAGCTCCCGGAAGCTGATTGCTACTGAACGCGGCAAGCTCCTGTACAATTATATTCTCGAAGCGCTGAACAAGCTGGAAGAGGCAGAGCAGCACTTTCACCGGAGTACAGAAGCAACGCGTCCGACGGTGAGCGTGGGCATGTGCTTTGAAACGTTTCAGTTCACACTGGAGCCGTACCTGCCTACGCTACCTTTTAATGTGATCATCAAATTCGGAGAGTATCCGGAAATGCTGAGTGACCTGGATGCGGGTATCCTGGACCTGATCATTACGCCACAGAAGGGAGATTATCCGCAATTGAAGTATGAGCCTTTCTTTAAGGAGAAGATCGTGGTAGTAGGGGGTGCAAAAACGAATACGGCGAAGTTCAGAAAACTGCTGAAGACAGATGACAAACAGGGAATACTGGACTGGCTGAAGTCACAGACCTGGTATGGTACTACCGGGGATATGGAGCACCTGCGCAGGTTTTGGTTCAACAATTTTGACAAAAGACCAGATTTCAAGCCGAATTATATCGTTCCAAATATCTGTTCGATCTTACGCTGCCTGAGTGTAGGTGATGGGATCGCTGTAGTACCGGATTTTCTGGCTAAAAAGGAGCTCGATGAGGGTAAGGTGAAGGTATTATGGGAAGGCAGCAAGATCCACGAAAACACGCTCTATTTTGGCACCAGAAAGAAGAGTATTTATGAACAGGAAATTGCGAAGGTAAAGGAGATCTTTTTGCGGGAAATGGTAAAAGGTGACTAAATTCGGCTTCTAAAACCTGTAATTCATGAAACTAGCAACGATGTACCTCCTTGCGGTATTGCTGGGCGCCACCAGCATTGCCAAAGCGCAATCCCAGAATGAAGCGCTCGTAAAAGAATGGGAACGGGCAAAAGCGTACTCCAAAGAATACCTGGATGCGATGCCCGATAAAGATTATGGTTTGAAACCTACGCCGGACATGCGTTCCTTTGCAGAGCAGTTCCTGCACCTGACAGATGCCAATTACGGCTTCATTGCTGCCGTTACCGGACAGAAAAGCCCTGTAGGATTTGGTGAATCTGAAAAATCTGCTGATAAGTCCAAAGCTGCTGTCACCAAAGCCGTGATGGATGGATATGATTACGTGATTGATAATCTCAAAAAGATGTCTGCCGCTCAGCTGAATGAAAAGGTGAACCTGTTTGGAAAGTTTGAACTCACCAAAGAACAGGCCATCGAAAAAGCGTTTGAGCACCAGACACACCACCGGGGCCAGGCCACTGTTTATCTTAGACTGGCGGGGGTAAAACCACCACAGGAAAAGTTGTTCTAAAAAGTGTCAATAGAACGCGATAAGTGCAGGATGGGCTTAAATTTAAAAAGCGCTATCAGCAGCGCGCACAACGGGGGTGTATCGCACTTGGGATGCACCCCCGTTTTTTAATCCATTAATTTGTTTCCGTATGGCAATCATCCTGCCATGGTGTGGTACATCAGTCATCTTTGAAATACCGGCGTCTTCATAAACGCCTCTTTAGCCATCCCACATTTCTATGGGAGTAAAAGAAGTAGATTGGGGTGATAAAAATTTAACAATGTAGTTGCTAATACAGCATCGGAAGATTTAAATTGAGCCTATGAATACGCTGACAGTACCTGTGTATACTTTGGAGCAGGACGAGTTCTCTGCAGGCAAACAGTTTAGGGTTTACAATTTCGAAGGTGATTTTCCCCATCGTTCAGATTTGCTGATCCCGCATCGCAAGGATCATTACCTGATAGTGTTTATACGGAAAGGTGGTAGCCGGCAATGGATAGATATGAACTCATATATACTGAATGATAATACGGTTTATTTCTCCGGTCCCAGCCAGGTGATTGTAAAGGAGGAGGTAAAACAATTATGGAGTACGGGCATTGCTTTTACCAAAGAGTTTTTATCACTGCAGGAAAATGCGGCTTTACTAAAGTTACCTTTAATTGTCAATCCTTTTAACGGGTTTGAGCTGAAGCTAACGGCTGCTGACACTGTCTTTATAGATGACCTGATGCAGAAAATCACTATCGAATACAAGCAGGCAGGGGAATGGCAGCAACGCATGCTGAGTGCTTACCTGACTATATTACTGACCTATCTGAGCAGATTGTATACCGCACAATATAAAGGGAATGACCTTAGCAGCGAGCAGCAATTATTGAAACGATTCCAGGAAAAGATAGACGTTTGCTATCAGCAGTATCATGAAGTGAATGATTATGCATCAATGCTTAATATTTCTTCCGGGCATTTAAGTGATGTAATCAGGAACCAAAGTGGCAAGCCTGCGATCAAGCATATTCACGATCGTCTGATCATGGAAGCGAGGCGCTTACTCTTCCATACAAACCAGCCACTGAAGGATATTTCATTCCATTTAGGCTTTGCAGATACGTCTTATTTTAACCGTTTTTTCAAACGCGAAACAGGGCTTACGCCAGCTACCTATCGTGACCAGACAAGGGCCATGTATCCTTAATTTTCAACGTTCTCCATTTCAAAAAATATTTTTTAGATTTCGAACTTTACCTACATTCGTACTGTTATAATTGTTTGTAAGAAATGTATTAAAATATAAATCCCAAACACCACAGCTAATATAGAAACCCATTATTTATAACCACGTTTTTAATCATTTACATTATGGATTCTTTCATTGGCGAAATCAGAGCATTTGGCTTCAATTTCGTGCCCCGCGGATGGCTTCCCTGTGACGGAAGTACCGTCTCTATTCAATCCCAGTCAGTATTGTTCGCAGTGATCGGCACTCAATTTGGGGGAAATGGTACCACCACATTCATGCTACCGGATTTACGGGGAGTAACCGCTGTAGGTGTAGATTCACAGCAGCCCGGTTTTAATTATCCCGGCATTACGGGGGGATCGGAAAAGGTAACGCTTACCACGAACACTATTCCTGCACATAACCACCAGTTGCAGGCGGTAACGCGTTCAAATGCGGCGCAGGTATCAGCAGCTACCAATGTACCTGGGTCGGGATCTTATCTTACCAATGCCTTCTCATCAGGTTTTAACCAGGGTATTATTGCTTACGCGGATACTGCCAGTGTAACACTCAACCCGCAGAGCATTACAACGGCCGGTGGTGACCAGGGACACAACAATATGGCACCCAACCTTGCAATGACATATTGTATTTGTGTAGAAGGTATATTTCCACAACGCCCCTGATTCCCTATTTTTTTTCACCCCCAAATGACTTTTTCTTATGGAAAATTATCTCGGAGAGATCCGTGTGTTCAGTTACGGTCAGGCTCCAAGAGGTTGGATCCCTTGCAGCGGACAGCTATTACCTATTGCTCAGAACCAGGCGCTGTTTTCATTGCTGGGCATTTACTACGGCGGCAATGGCACGACCAACTTTCAACTACCTAACTTAAACGGCAGAACCATTGTAGGTACAGGTACCAGTAAAAGTGGTACGCCTTATTCAATCGGTCA
Organism: Chitinophaga sp.; assembly: GCF_039596155.1. Taxonomy (GTDB): domain Bacteria; phylum Bacteroidota; class Bacteroidia; order Chitinophagales; family Chitinophagaceae; genus Chitinophaga. The sequence goes on along the minus strand of NZ_JBCNKF010000059.1, from coordinate 7,985 downwards.
GCCGGGTGGTGCTGAAACGGTTACGCTTGTCAGCAACGAGCTGCCTATACATACTCACCTGGTTCGTACCAGCAATGCCTATGACCTGGGTACGCCTTCTACCAATTACCTTGGTAACCCGGATATAAAGGGTGCTTCGCCGGTGAGTAACAAAGCGACTGTCAATTTATATGCGCCTGCAGGGACGTTAACGCCAATGGCGCCCTGTATTACACAGACGGGTGGTAATCAGGCGCACGATAACAGGCAGCCTTACCTGGTCATGAATTATTGTATTGCCGCACAGGGTATATACCCTTCCAGGCAGTAACATTCACCACACTTTCAAAAATATTTTATGGATAATTACCTTGGAGAAATAAGACTTTTTAGCGGCAACTACGCCCCTGTCGGCTGGGCGGTTTGTAATGGAGCACTGCTTTCCATCGCTGAAAATGATGCATTGTTCGCGCTAATCGGCACGACCTATGGTGGTGATGGAATCACTACTTTCGCGTTGCCTGACCTGCGTCAGCGGATTGGATATAATCAGGGTACCCTGTTGGGTGGTTCCAGTTATGTAATGGGCCAACAGGCAGGTACCGCACAAGTCACGCTACTGACTACGCAGATCCCTTCTCATACACATTCGCTGCAGGCCAGTACCGACGATGCAAACACCGGCGCTCCTGCCGGCAATTTCCTGGCAAATACCAATGGTACCACCAGCACTCCACCGCCACCTACTCCCTATCCGGATGTAAAACTGTATACGACTTTGCCATTGCCATCGGGGCCAACCGCCCCCAATGTGACACTGGATCCGGCTACCCTGTCAATAGTCGGGGATACGCAGCCGCATGATAATATGATGCCTTATGTCACCCTTACCTATATCATTGCTATGCAAGGTATATTCCCAAGCTTTTCTTAACCGGTATGATTATAGGAATTATTTCGAGCAGTGACCAATTTTTATCACTGGCATACACACTTGCAAATAACAATTTGCAGGTGTGTATTTACTTTGCACCCGGGCAGGATGCCTATTTGAACCAGAAGGTGCAAACAATGGCGGCACGTTTTCAATTAGTAACGGGCCAGCAATCAGCCGATGTATACAACTGGCTGGAGCAGGTGAAGCCTGCTGTGGTGTTTGTATATGGCTACCCGTTCTTACTGGATGTGGCACAGTTCACTGTACCCGTATTCAATATCCATGCAGGACCGCTTCCTGCATTCAGGGGACCGGTACCTGTGTTCTGGCAATTGAAAATGGGGGTGCCACAGTTATGCCTCAGCATCCATGTACTCACTGAAAGATTTGATGCGGGGACTGTAGTATGGAACAAGTATCTTCCTGATCAGCCACATTACAACTATGCGCTGGTGCACCAGATCTTTAGTCAGCTGGTAGTGGAAGGCGTATACTTTATCCTGAATGCATTGCTGGCCGGGAAGCCGCTCGCTGCTGTTCCTGGTAAAGGTGTGAATGCATATCAAAAACGCCCGGAGGCAAAGGATGTAGTGATTGACTGGGGGCAGATGTCTGCCACCGGGATCTGCAACCTGATACGTGCCTGCAATCCCTGGAATAAAGGGGCGGCAACGAGTATGAATGGTCAGCAGGTCAAGTTGATGGATGGCCTACAAACCGGCCATACGACTACATTACCACCTGGCAGTGTGGTCAATGAAGGAACACAGCTATTGATCGCAACAGCAGATCAACAGTTGATACAGGTGAATATGTTATTGCTGGAGGATATGTTTGTGCCTGCCTACCAGGCAGCATATTATGGTATAAGAAAAGGGCTCATTTTGCAATGAGCCCTTTTACGTCTTTGCACGCATTTCAGCGGCAAAGCCGAAGCCTGTACGCCGTTTTACGCCGGTGAGATCGCCTGGTATTTCATTCAGCACAAAAGCAGATGGCTGCGCCATCAATTATGATGGTGAGATCCACCTGTTATCTGATGCAGTATAAATGGAGACGCCTGCACCGCCGCTTAAGGCGATGAGATAATCAGGTACTTGCTTCAGATGCAAAGTCGAAACCTGCCCCTCCATTTCCGAGGGTGAGATCATTTACTTCGAAGACTTTCAGGTCTGGCGCAGTCCAGACTGGCTTTGTTTGTGTGTTTTCCATAAGTCGATTCTTTCTGGGTTTTATAAAAATTCTTATTGGATATTTCTTATCTGATTTTTGCATAGGGATTCATCTTTGCAATGTGCCCTTATGCAAAAAATTAGTGACTTGATTCGGAACCGAAATCAAAACCGACACCGCCACTTCCAAGCGTGATGTCATTTACTTCGTACACTTTAATGTCAGGGGCTGTCCAAATGGGGTTTAGGGTAATTTGTTCATTCATTATGGTATATTTTAATTGATGATCACGAAATTAAGTATCCTTTCTGAGATAACGCGGTCAGGACTTCGCTGGCTATTACAGACTGGTTTGCCCTTATGATAGCAGTGTCTTTTCGGTTTGAATAATCTATAGATAATCCATCTCTTGACAAATAACGCTGAAAGGCCATATTATGTTTATCTGAGTGGACGACTTCTTTGATATAATTTACGTGGTTATGTATGCGCGATATATAATCAGGGGAATACATGCCTTTATCCTTTCTCCACAATACTGTTGCCGGTACAATGTCTTTCATGGCATGCCTGATAAAACTCCTTTTGTATCCACCTTTTACGAAAAGATGAGCAGGTACATCGATCATAAATTCCATGATCTTTTTATCGAGTAGTGGCACCGCACTTTCCATGCCAAACCGTTCATTACGCTTGGCGAGCATGGCGGGTATCAAACCGGTTCTGCCACTCCGGAGTTTGTCGACCATATGGGCGGTGATGTCATCAACGGCACTGAAAGACAATTCCCTGCTATACTTCTGAAAAAAGAGGTCCTGAAGGAAAGGGGCTTTCACCTGTTCTTCTTTTCTGTGCTTTACCGCCTGTGAGAACACCTCTCTTTTTATAATCTGGGAGAGCTTTTTTCTCTCTTTGACCGAGAATTGCTTCATCAGTCTCAGGGCGCCCACCAGGCGTCCCCTTTTCACCATATTATAAATAACGGGGGTACCTTTCCAGGACACCCAGTGATCACCGCCAAAGCCGGTATATAATAGCCCGGTTTGTTTTTCCTTTGCCGCTTCCAGTATGGCGTGGTCCATATAATAAAACGCGTTGGGAAAGGTTTCATCCCTTTCAAAAGCTGCCAATATGCCATCAAACGGCCCATAGGAGGTAGCTGTTACATATGTTTGAATAAGATTAGGACAATGCCTGCCGATCACATCTATATAGGCGCGCTCGTCTTCCTCTTCGGGATGGTGTATGTCCGGCAGAATGGAAGAGAAGGCATATAAAGGCTGATTCTTTTCCTGCAGCACCCGGGCCAGAACGCATGCAATGACAGATGAGTCAAGGCCACCACTCAATGTGATACCAACCGGCTTATCGGTAGACAGCCTTTTGCTGACAGCTTCGTAAATCAATTCCTTCAGGCATTCCTGCCAGTCTGTATCCTTTCTGAACCTGTACTTACCTCCCCTGGGTTCCCAGTATTTACGGATGGTCATAACGCCATTGGCCACTACCAGGGTATTACCGCCCGTCAGTGTCCATATATCTGCATCGTAGGTAGCAGCGGGGCAGGATTGCCGGAAGTAGTATTCAATCAGGCTGACTTCATTGAATTTTGCAGGCGATGGTCTGAAAGCTTCCACCCCTTTTTGTTCGCTGCAGCATATAAAGGCTTCGGGTGCATCATAATAATAGAGCGACCGAAAACCGATAGGATCGGTGGCTAGAAAACATTGCTGGCGGACTTTGTCCCAGATACAAAATGCAAATTCGCCTTCCAGGTAATGGACACAATCCTGTTGCCATTTTTGCCAGGCATATTGGAGCAACACAATATCCGCACAGAGTGCCGGCGCGCCGGTCTGCTGCACGAGGAAGGACCTGTTATCCAGGTGTATGTCTGCAGTGATTACAAGGCTTTCAGTTACCAATGGCATACTTTGGTTGCGTTCTGCCTCGTTCATGGCTAGTTTGCAATGGGCCAGGGCAATATATTCATCCTGCCACACCTCCATTCCATCAATTGCCCGGTGTTGCAAAACCTTGCTGATAAGTTGAACTGCTGTTGGCGCTAACGGGTTGCGCTTTTTATGGATAATACCGAATATGGCACTCATGGTTCAACTTTTGAAACAAGCAATAACAGTAAATTGTTCTAAATGTTTATTTCCTGTTACGATATAGCTGCCACATTTGAGCCAGGCGTGGGCACTGAAGTTACCTTTCTGCTTGTTTTTGCTCACACCAAAAAAGACGATACTCTTCATACGGCGAACTTTGAGCATGAATTTAGCCGCCAGTGCCTGTTCGAAGCATTCGGTGCGCCAGGGAGACCGGCGTCCTGCCCGCAGAATAGCGGTGCCTATGCGGCGTAATTTTTCCTGCTGGTATTGTAGTTCGTCGTCCTGCTCTGCGGAAGGAAGGGTTTTCTTTCCGAGGATGGGCGCCAGTTTTCTGAAGGGTAATAAAAGGAGCATTGTTCTGGCCAGGGCAAGCCACAACCATGCTTCCGTGAACATTCTCCTGCCTGTTTTATTCATATGAGGGAGGTTACAATGGAAAGCAAATCGTCCGGCGCGCAGTTGGCCGGTCTGGCTACCAGGTATACATCCGTGTGTTGCAATAGCTGTGTGATGGTCTTAAATTTAAGTATACGCATTTCGGGGGTATTAAAGAATGAGGGCTTATATATATGTTCTACAACTGCTGCAAAGGCGCTGCCTGCGGTGAGGTGTTCAGTTGAAAACCGGTGATCGTCGCTTATTTTCAGCACGATCATTTTATTAATGGGATATCGGTTCGTATCAAAATCATCATGGAAGAAGAGGCCGTACTTTTCCATACCTGGCATTACCCGGAAGGAGCGATCTTCGTATTCAAATGCCTGCATGCTTTGTTCCCATAGTTTGATCATGGGATAGGATGCGACACCGTGTATGATGCGATCAGTTCCTTCTGCAAGCACGACTATATCATCGCTAAATATACGGAACTGCTTACTCATGAGCCCAGCCAGTGTAGTGGACTTTCCGGCACCCGAATGCCCGCCGATGAGGGTGAGTTTCCCATCGATCAGCACGGAAGCGGTATGCATGGGAATGATATGCCTTTGCTGCAAGATGCCGGCCATAGCGGTGGCGAGCACGAACAGGCGCAACAGCCGTGTTTCGATTGCATCATTCTCCGGATGAATGATAATGGTATTCCCTCCGGCTACGTAATATTTTCCTACTCCGGCTACGGTAAATAGTAACTCACGATCGTTCATTGTATAGGAAATTCTCCCTGTACTGAAAGAGAAACCATCAGGGGCAGCGGGGACTTCACCAAACCGAATATTAACATGGACCTGCTCAAAAGAGGATACCGGAGATAATTCGGGGAAAGGGATTGCTGATAGTATGTTCAGGCCAAATCCTGAATAAGTAAATGTGGACACGTGGCTTTATAAGTAATTAATGATAATACAATAATACTTATTTTTACAAAATAAAAAATTCCACATTTCATGAATTTAGAGAATATTGTTTGTCGAAAGGAAGAGAAATTTATGATCAGCAACCTCGGAGATGAAGTAGTATTAATGGATATTCAGCAAGGTCATTATATTAATATCAACCCCGTTGGAAGTGCGATCTGGAACAAATTGTCCGCCCCGGTCGCGGTAAAGGACCTGATCAATTTGCTCGTAGATGAGTATGGTATTTCAACTGCGCAGTGTGAAAGCGACACGTTGAATTTCCTGCAGAAATTACGGCAGCATGATATGCTAAATGTACAATAAATGCAGATTGAAGCTATTAATCAATCCTATTCCTCTGAAATAGCTTGTGTAGTTCTTTGTTGCCGGGTATTTATCAAATCAGCGAAAGCGGAAGAGCTGGAGCGGTTTGTCGTGTTGCATGAAATCGATTGGAACGAGGTGTATAAGTTATCAGCTTTGCAACGTATAAGACCGGTAGTGTACCATGTGTTAGTTAATCATAAGATCCCCGTACCTGCATCGAACCTAAGCCAATTCTATAATTATTGCCGTGTACATTCTGCCTTTGCATTTGAAAGGCGAATGGAGTCTGCGCGTATTCAACAGTTGTTGCTACAACATCAGATCCCGGCAAGGATGTATAAAGGCCTGGATTTCACCATCACTGCATATGGTGGAGATATTGCTATGCGGGAATTTACGGATATCGACATGATAGTTGACCAGCAACATCTGCCTGCGCTGGCAGCGGTGATGATTGCAGAAGGGTATACCAGCAAGCAGCTGAACTATTTCAACCGGTTTCCTGCGCATTTTGTGGAGGGGAGAAAAGATATTTGTTTTGAGAAGCGGCAGTCGAATGGCCGGTTATTTTGTTTTGAGTTTCATTATAAGCCTACGGGTTACCTGGTGGATCTGCCGTTGGCGTTCAGCGACGTACTGGGGCCGGATTATCTCTCCTCTGCCCAACCTATCAGCAGGCAGCAGTATTATGAGCTGATGCTGATCAATCATGGCGCGAGTGATTATTATCCAAACCTGCGATCGTTGATAGATATGGTGCTGTTAGCCCGGGATGAGAGCTGGCAAATACCTGCTGTATTGCAAAGGCACGAGCAATTGGGCAATATCCTGATTGACCGGTTGCTAAAGGGGAGCTTAGTGGAAGGGCGAAACAAATGTGCAGATGTACTGGCAGAACAATTGTTGACCTCTACCGCGCTGGGATTTAACAAGATAGCAGCGATGCGGATCCGGTTCCTGAAATCTCCGCGTACGTTATTGAAAGCATTGCATTTTTTATTACTTCCTAATGAAGAGGACATTAATAGAACGCACTGGCCTTATTTCCATCTCTATTATTTTATCAAGCCATTCCGTTTGTTAAAGAAGCATTTCCGGGCATTGGTTGGCGGGAAGGCGATGGCTGGCGGGAATTGATAAATCCGGAAAATGTACCATTAAAACCGTTTGATGTGTTCCTGTTACGTGGTGGTGGGGGTATAATTTTGTGGTTGTAAATCACTTAATATGAAAACAGTATTGATAACAGGCGCCAACAGGAGTATTGGTTTTGAAACAGCAAAACAGTTATTGGAACAGGGATATTATGTATACCTCGGCTGCCGGGATCTGGGAAAAGGGCAACAGGCCGTAAAGCAATTGCAGGCCTTAGGATTGGACCAGGTAGCACCTGTAGTAATCGATGTAGATAACATTGATTCAATCAGGGCGGCCCGTGGTCAGATAAAGGCATTGGACGTATTGATCAACAATGCGGGGGTGAGTGGCGGTTATCCGCAAAGTAGTACAGAAACGGAGATTGGCGTATTCAGAGAGGTGTTTGAGACAAACTTCTTTGGGGTAGTGGAGGTAACGCAGGCATTCATCGATTTGTTGAAACAGTCTGCAGCACCAAGAATTGTGAATGTAACCTCGGGATTAGGATCATTGAACAGGCAGAGTGATCCGGACTATGTGCACTACCGGGTGAAGCCGGTGACATATGTGGCCAGTAAGGCAGCGTTAAATGCATATACGATCGTGTTGGCGTATGAGCTCAGGGATACTCCATTTAAGGTAAACGCGGTAGATCCATGCTATACGGCTACGGATTTTAATAATCATAGCGGACCGGGTACGGTGCAGGATGCTGCAAAGCGGGTGGTAAAGGCAGCGGTATTAGGGGCTGACGGGCCGACAGGCTTGTTCTTCAGTGATGACAATGCGCCGGATACAGGCATCAGTGAATGGTAAAATATTGAGCATTGTAATAATTAAAGCGGAGCTGGTCAGCTCCGCTTTTCTCTATAAAAAATATATCCGCCATGATGCAGGGTATTTTCATCAACGAATTTACCGTCTGCGGTAAAGCCGGTATCATCCCAATAGTCAATATGATCGCCTTTGATCTCGTAA
>NZ_JBCNKF010000058.1:0-18814 GCF_039596155.1 Chitinophaga sp. | reverse complement strand
TTTGCCGTAAGCTTCCTTCAGATTCCACTTCGCAGTGGACACCCTTGCTCTTGGCTAATGGTTGGCGATTACAAACCCCCATAACGGACTTCCACCGTCAAGTTTATCGCCATGCATGGCGCACATGCAAAAAGTCGCTTCTACCTTCGGTAAAAGCGACTTTTTTTAAAGGTGATAGCGTGTGACTGCTATTTATCTTTCAACCCTGTATAATGTATATGATTGCCCAGCCTTTGTTTGTAACGCATATACAAACCCGTGATCTGCATCTTTCGGTTTCACGGCCGCCAATTGAGTAGTTCCATCTGCTTTAATGCGTTGTGGCACCCGTAGCATGCAGGTACCATTTTTAGTAGCATGGATGGTTACACTGGTGAGCATTCCTCCTTTCCAGTCCATATCCACAGTATACCCGCCTTGCGCCAGCAATCCTTTCACTTTACCGGTATTCCATACATCAGGGAGAGCGGGTAATAAATGCAGTGTGCCAGTCTGGCTTTGCAACAGCATTTGCGCAATACCAGAAGTTCCTCCAAAATTACCATCAATCTGGAATGGAGGGTGAGCACAGAACAGGTTCGCATAAGTACCGCCTGCATGGTGCATCTGAATACCACTTTCTCCCGTCAGGGTAAGCAATTCCTTCAGGAGTTTGTGGGCGTGGTTACCATCCAGCAATCTTGCCCAGGTATTGATTTTCCATGCCTTGCTCCAACCGGTACCACCGTCTCCACGTATTTCAAGGCTTTTTCTGCACGCAGCGGCCAGCTCAGGTGTTGTAATGGGAGAAATCTGATTGCCCGGGAAAAGGCCAAATAAATGAGAAATATGACGGTGCTGAGGGTCTTCATCCTCCCAGTCCTTATACCATTCCTGCAGGTTGCCTTTCTTGCCGACCTGCAATGGATATAATTTTGCCAATGCCTGTTTTACGGAATCAGCAAAGGCGGCATCCTTACCCAATACATCCGCAGCAGCGATTACGTTGGTGAAGAGATTATGGATCACTGACATATCCATGGTGGTAGCCAGAGATACAGCACCATGTTCTCCCTTATCAGTAATAAAGATATTTTCAGGAGAAGTAGCGGGTGCTGTTACCAGGTGTCCTTCTTTATCTGGTACCAGCCAGCCCAGGCTAAACTGCGCCGCGGCCTTCATGATCGGGTAAGCGGTGTCTTTTAAGAATGCCTTGCTTCCACTGTATTCATAGTGTTGCCAGAGGAACTGACAGAGCCAGTTACCCCCCATCATCCAGTTCGCCCAGTTAGGATCTCCTTTACCAATATCACCTACCGGATTGGAGGTAGCCCATATATCTGTATTATGATGCGCTACCCAGCCATTGAGGTTATAGAAGTTTTTAGCAGTGTAACGTCCTGTCACCGCCAGTTCCCTGAGCAGATCGTACAGCGGTTGCTGCATTTCCATCAGGTTACATTCCTCTGCCGGCCAGTAGTTCATTTCTGTATTGATATTAATAGTGTAGTTGGAACTCCATGGAGCACGCAGTTCCTTGTTCCAGATCCCCTGCAGGTTGGCAGGAGCACCCTTGGTGCGGGAACAGGAGATGAGCAGGTAACGGCCATACTGGAAATACATTGATTCAAGCGATGGATCCTCATCACCTGCTGTATACCGGCGCAGACGCTCATCTGTAGGTAAAGCGGCTGCAGCTTCTCCTCCATCTATTGTAAATTGTACCCGGTTGAAGAATTTAGTGTAGTCCTTTATATGGCGGGTACGCAAATCGCTCAGCGTACGCGCTGCCGCTTTGGCGAGTTGTTCGGATGCTATCTTATCTTCATTCAGTCCATCTTTATCAGGACATTTGTCATAACCATTAAAACTGGTGGCACCAGAAACGATTACAGTGACATCCGTTGCGTTCCTGACAGTGATACCGGACGTATCAGTTTTAATTGTACCATCGACACTGATGGCTCTCAGCCTCACTTCGAAGCGCATCCCATTGCAACTACCCGCGGGCTCATATATAATAGGCTCCTTATTGTAATCAACATAATTAGGATCTGCGTGTGAAGGAGCTTTACCTTTGAGAACCAGGTCTTTGCCGTTCACTACATGCTGAGAATGCAGCTGGCTGTTGGCGCTGAGCGTGAAGTTGAGTTGTCCCTTCTTACTGGACTTGAGATGGTAAACGATTACCTGATCTGCGGCAGAAATGAACATTTCTCTTGTATAATCCACACCATTGCTGGTAAAACGGGTGTTTGACTGCGCTTTGGTAAGATCCAGATCACGATAGTAATTCTTTACAGCGCCTTCATCTACCTCCTGGCGGAGGTGCAGATCTCCCATCGGGAGGAATGACTGCGAGTATACACCCTGCATCTTACGAAGCAGGCTATCCGCCTGATGGTAGTTTTCCCTGAAGAGCGCTGCTCTTACCTGTGGCAGGTATTTTGCTGCTTCCGGATTGACGTTGTTATTAACCGGTCCGCCTGACCAGAGTGTGGCTTCGTTAAGCTGGATCAGCTCATCACTGACTTTTCCAAATACCATAGCGCCCAGGCGTCCGTTACCAAGTGGCAACGCCTGGTACCACTCCTTTGCGGGAGCATTGTACCAGAGCTTTAACTGGTTTACCTGCTGTTGAGACCTCACTGCTCCGGCAGTCAAAAGCAGCACGGATAACAGTCCTATTTTGTTTTGTTTCATAACGTTTGTAAAATAAAACTATATTCATGTAAAAGCAACAAAAATGTAACGGAAAGAAACACGTCGCAAACGATTGCACAAAAAAGTTTGCTAAACACTTGGTAATCACTTTAGCCCTCGTTACATTTGTTGTAAATTAATAAGAGCCACCTAATAGGTAAGTGAACAAGTTAAGCGGGGTGGTTGTTTAATCAAGAGCTAATTACCTTATTTACATATAGCAAGCGCTGGAAGATTTTATGGACCTGAGTACCATAACGTGGAATTTTAGCACAAAGGTCGAATTCTTTCGACCTTTCTCTTTTTAAAGACCTTTGACCGTAAAACCCCGATAATATCAAAGTCCCTAAAACCAAACAAAGAAAATACTGTCCGCCACAAAGCACCTCCTTCGTCGCAATGCTGTAAGAATGTCTCCGGAGACACTATGAATGTTCCAATATATTAGTTTGTTGGGATAGATATAATGAATTACCCATCATCGGTTAGTCCTGAAAAATGGGTGTATTCCCGACATTTAACTATATTACAGCCGCGATATGAAAAATTCTTAGTGTGACCATTCAAAGAACGATTGCATTCATCCTGCTGCTGTTTCCATTTACGATACTATGGGCACAAACACCACAGTCTCAGTATCAATTGACCCGGCTCGATATCACACAGGGTCTCTCTGCCAACCAGGTAAACTGTATTTATAAGGACAGCCAGGGCTTCATGTGGTTCGGGACTATGTCCGGACTCAACCGCTATGATGGCTACAACTTTAAAATTTTCAGACAGGATATCAGAGATACAACAACCATCGCCGACAATTTCATTACAGCAATCATGGAGGGCCCTGAAGGCCTGCTTTGGATTACACACAGAAATGGTCAGAATGTATACAATCCCCAACAAGGCAATTTCCAGCGGGATCCCCATCCAGCTCTTACCAGATTTGGGGTACCAGTGGATAGCATCAATAACATTATTAAAGACCTTGATGGCAATTACTGGTTCGTCACACCTAAAGACGGACTCTATTGCTACTCCCCTTCCAATAAAAAAACACACCATTTATTTCCGGGTACACAAATCTCGGACATGGCGCAAGCTCCATCCGGCTTCTGCTGGATCATTCATCCCGACGGGCTGCTGGAGAAAATGGATCCCCACACCCAACAGATCGTTTCCCGCAACCAGCTCCCGACTCCCGTCCATACTGCCTACCAGATTATGGCTGACAAAGATGGCGACTGCTGGCTGTTCAGTAACAACGATATTCAAGGTATTTATTGCTTTAACCAGCGAACAAAAACCTTTACGCACTACGACGAGAACAATGGATTGAACAACAACATCGTTCGCGGTGTAGTACAGGACAATCAGGGACTGATCTGGATCGGCACCGATCATGGTGGACTCAACATCCTCGATAAACAACAACAAAAATTCCGCTACCTCACCAACAATAGTGAAGATCCTAAAAGCCTGAGTCAAAATAGTATCACCACCCTGTATAAAGACAATACTGGCATCATCTGGATCGGTACCTACAAAAAAGGACTGTGCTATTACCACGAGAACATAGTAAAATTCCCCCTTTACCAGCACCAGGTATTTGCATCGAACACGCTTCCATATGACGATGTGAACCGATTCGCGGAAGATGCAAACGGCAACATCTGGATTGGTACAAATGGCGGCGGTCTTATTTACTTCGACAGGACCAAAAATACTTACAGACAATACCTTCACAGTACTTCAAACCCCAACTCTCCCAGCGGAAATGTAATTGTGAGTCTCTGGATAGATCATCAGCAAAAGCTCTGGATAGGCTCTTACTTCGGCGGACTGGATTGCTTCGATGGCAATCGCTTTATTCATTACCGACATGATGCCAGTGATACAAATAGCCTTAGCGACAATAGCATATGGGAAATTTATGAAGATCGTCAGCAAAGACTGTGGATTGGTACATTGGCCGGGGGATTAAATCAGCTGGTGAATAACAAATTCATCCACTACAACGGTAAACTGCGCTCCCCCTATATCTCGGCTCTTCTCGAAGATAAAAAAGGGAATCTTTGGATAGGCACTTCCGAAGGAGTTGATGTGATGAACCCTAAAGGCGAGTTCATGCACTATGATGCAGATCCCAAACACCCCGGTAGTCTTAGTCATAAAAATGTGCTCTGCATATTTGAAGATAGCCGTGGGCAAATATGGATCGGTACAAGTGAAGGTTTAAATCTCTTCATTCCGGCTACCCATCAATTTAAAATATTCAGAAAAGAAGATGGCTTACCGGATAATACTGTTTTGAACATCCTGGAAGATAACAACCACACTCTCTGGATGAGCACTGCCAATGGTTTATCTAACATGCGGGCGCAACATGAGTTTAAAAATTACGACCAGTCAGACGGATTACAGGGAAGGGAATTCAATGAAAATGCAGCGTTAAAAACGCACAAGGGAGAACTTCTTTTTGGCGGTGGTAACGGGTTCAACTTATTCTATCCGCACAATATCACAGTCAATTCAAATATTCCACCAATCGTGTTGACAGATTTCCAGATCTTCAACAAAAGTATGTATCCGGGCGAAAGACTGAATGGACGAATCCTCCTGACAGAAGCCATCAATCAAACCCGGCATATTACTTTGAAGTATAAGGAAAATGAATTCTCTATCAGCTTCGCTGCATTGAATTTCTTTCATCCTGAAAAGAACGGGTACGCCTACATGCTGGAAGGCTTCAATCATGAATGGCTCACAAGCGATGGGCTCTTACGCACCGCCACCTATACGAATCTGGATCCGGGAGAATATACGTTCAAAGTAAAAGCCTCTAACAATGATGGCGTGTGGACCCCGGAACCACTGGAATTACATATCACGATCTTGCCACCCTTCTGGCGAACACCGCTGGCCTTCATCATTTATGGTCTTCTCATTATAGGTGCGTTGATCACCGGCAGACGCGTGATCCTTGAAAGAGAAAGATTCCGTGCCCGCATCGCACAGGAACGGCAGGAAGCAAAGCGTATGCATGAGTTAGATTCACTGAAGATCCGCTTCTTCACGAATATCAGTCATGAATTCCGCACCCCGTTAAGTCTGATTATTACGCCGCTGGAAAGATTACTAAAAAAAGAGATTGAAGGTAATGTACAACAGCAGCTGGTACTGGTACAGCGCAATGCACGTCGCCTGTTAAACCTTGTAAACCAGCTCCTGGACTTCCGTAAAATGGAAGTCCAGGAAATAAAACTTTATACTACAGAAGGCGACATCATTGCTTTTATCAAAGAGCTCACTACTTCGTTCTCTGACCTTTCAGAAAAGAAACAGATCCACCTCGAATTCCATAGTAATATGCCGTCGCTCAGCATGCTTTATGATCCGGACAAAATTGAAAAGATCATTTTTAACCTGCTCAGCAATGCATTCAAGTTTACTCCTGAACAAGGAAAAATTTCTGTCGATTTACAGCTGCAATCAAATGGCCTCCTCGCCATTATGGTGAAGGACACCGGTATCGGCATTCCATTAGAGCAACAGGAACGTATTTTCGAACGGTTCTTCCAGCACGACATCCCCGGCTCTCTCGTGAATCAGGGCAGCGGTATTGGCTTAAGTATTACAAAGGAATTTGTAAAGCTCCACGGTGGTTCTATCAGCGTAGACAGTGCACCTGGCATGGGTAGCGCTTTCACTGTATTGCTTCCGGTCAATGGTATTCAAACAGCTGCCAAAGTCGTGGCTCAACATACTTCCATTATGGAACCACAGACGCAGGATGCACCCGCTGCTTATACTGGAAAGAAACCAGTCATCTTATTAGTAGAAGATAGTGAAGATTTCCGCTTTTATTTAAAAGATAACCTTAGTCAGTATTTTCATATAATGGATGCTCCCAATGGGCTGGCAGGCTGGAATATCCTGCAACACACAATTCCTGCCATCGTGGTAAGTGATGTAAGTATGCCCGAAATGGACGGACTGGAGCTCTGTCGTAAAATCCGTCAACAGCCCCGCACGGCGCACCTGCCTGTGATCCTGCTCACAGCCCGCGCGTCGGAAGAAGATCAGCTGGAAGCCCTTGATAATGGCGCTTCTGAATACATTACCAAACCGTTCAATTTCGAAATGCTGTTATCACGCATAAGAAACATCATTACACAGCAACAATCCCTGAGGAAAACCTTCCAGCAGCATATAGAAGCCCATCCGGAGGAAATTGCCATCTCTTCGCAGGATGAACAGTTTATACAACAGGCATTACAAATTGTAGAGAAGAATATTAGTAACCCCGACTTCTCTGTAGAAGAGCTAAGCCGTGAACTTTTCATGAGCAGAGTCTCTGTTTACAAGAAAATACTCACATTAACAGGTAAGCCCCCAATTGAATTTATCAGATCCATAAGACTCAAGCGGGCAGCTCAATTGCTCGAAAAAAGCCAGTTGACAATCGCCGAGATTGCTTACGAAGTAGGATTTAATAACCCCAAGTATTTTTCCCGTTACTTTAAACTGGAATACGGTGTACTCCCCTCTGCCTATAAGGGTAAGATTGAATAAAATAACCACAGTCAGGCCTATACAAACTCCAATCATCCGCACCGATGATGTCCATCATTTCCCACCAACCCACTTATCACCATCTTGCACTCAGATCGGAACATATAACCGATGAACGCTTTAAATCCAATTTACCATGTATCACTCAGCAATCATCAGAAAAGGAATCGCCACATTACTGTTCGTTCATCTTATCGTAGCGGCAGCATTTGCACAGACTAAAACCCTGGTAGTAAGCGGCATAAATCTTAAAGTAAACGGTACATCTACCCTCCACGACTGGGAAATGAAAGCAACTTCAGGCACCTGTACAGCTGATCTTACTTTCACCCCTTCCGGTCAGTTGGCCACTATACCAGAACTGAGCTACACCGTACCTGTAAACTCACTCAAGAGTGAACACAGCGGCATGGACGACAACGCATATAAAGCTTTAAAAGCTAAAGCAAATCCAAATATCACTTTAAAACTCACTTCTTCCACAGTAGCTGCAGATGGTTCCATCAAAGCACAAGGTCAACTGACTATCGCTGGTGTCACTAAAGTGATAGATCTGACTGCAAAAGCAACTACTACCAATGGCGGTAAATCAGTAGCCATCAAAGGAAGTAAGGCACTGAACATGACTGACTTCGGTGTAACTCCTCCATCCTTCATGATGGGTGCCATGAAAACTGGTAATGCTGTAACTATCACCTACGAGTTTACACTTCACCAATAAGTTACACTTCATCAATAATAAAACCACTAACCACTACACATTATTTTAAATCGATTGCCATGAAAACAAAAATGCGTCTGCAATACATAGTGTTGCTTTGCGTCGGCCTCTTTCCAATTACCTTGATGGCGCAAGACCGGAACATTCCAAACTGGAGACCATACGATAAAACTGGTATCAACGTTTTCGAAGGAGCTAAAGATACCTCTACTTACTTCAACGGTATTAAACCTAGAATCGGCGCTGGTTTCACCATGCAGTTTCAGAATCTGAAACACGAGAATCCAGGTGCACTGAATAATAACGTAGGTTCCTTCTCAGGCGGAACTTCTGTAGCCGGTAATAAGCTGAAAGATATCACAGCCGGATTCCAGACAGCTCAGGCTAACCTGTACTTCGATGTACCGCTGGCTCCTGGTATCACTATGAACTTAACTTTATACCTGTCTTCCAAACACCACAATGAAACCTGGGTAAAAGGCGGTTATATCCAGATCGATAAGATGCCATTCCAAAGCGCCTTCTTCGATGAGATCATGAAATATGCCACCATCAAAGTTGGTCACATGGAAGTAGACTATGGTGATGCTCACTACCGTAGAAGTGATGGTGGTCAAACGCTCTACAATCCTTTCATGGAAGGTAACATCATGGACGCCTTCGCCACAGAAATCGGTGCAGAAGTTTACCTGAAACACAACGGTCTGTTCGGTATGGTTGGTGTAACCAACGGTCTGATCAAAGGTAACATTGACTCCTTATATTATAAGAGCAATCCTGATGGCAAATTACACAAATCTCCATCTCTGCTGGCTAAAGTAGGCTTTGACAAGAAACTGGCTGAAAAATTCCGCCTCCGTGCAAGCCTGAGCTACTACGGTAACCAGAGCAGTGCAAGTAACACACTGTATGGTGGCGATCGCTCCGGTTCCAACTACCAATATGTGATGGAAGAGGCTTCTGCCAACCCAAGCAGCACAACTGGTGCAGGTACTCCGCTGGCATTCTCCGGCCGTTTCAACCCTGGCTTCACCAAAAAAGTAAACGCTGGTATGTTCAACGTATTTGCTAAATACAGTGGCCTGGAAGTATTCGGTACTTATGAAAAAGCAAGTGGTCGTACAGCTGCTGAAACTAAAACAAGAGATGCAAGCCAATATGCAATAGATGCAGTATATCGTTTCTTCCCTAAAGAAAATGTTTTCCTGGGTGTAAGATATAACGAAGTAACTGCCCGCCCTGCAAACAGCGCAAACGGTACCGGTGCAGGTGCTATCACCTACACACAGGATGTGAAAGTGAATCGCGTAGCAGTAGCAGCAGGTTGGTTTGTTACTAACAATATCCTGATGAAAGGTGAATACGTGGTGCAGAAATACAAAGACTTCCCTACAGCAGATTATCGCAGTGGTGGTAAGTTCAATGGATACGTGATCGAAGCAGTGGTTGGGTTCTAATCTTTCAATGTCTGATAGTGTATCAATTTGAAAAAGGCCCTCCCCAAAAAGGAGGGCCTTTTTTACTTCTTCTACCTTGTCACAATGCGCACACTTACTTTCATATTGACAATTTTCTGTCTCCTGGCCTTCAAAACACCAGCTCCCCGCGGAGTAAAATGGGTAGTTCTCAACAACATCCTTGTACGGGTGAGCGGCAGCACCAACGTAAATAAATTCAGCTGCGAAATTAAAAATTACCCAAACAGAGATACCCTCATCTGCTACCAGAACAATGGCTCAGAAATCGTGCACCTCAGTGGTAAACTGGAAATGGCCGTATTTGATTTCGACTGTCTGGACAAAATGATGACCCACGACCTGCGCGAAACCCTCAAAGCCAGACAACACCCTTCCCTCCGTATCGCCCTCTTATCCCTCCAGAAATACCCTTCCCTGAATGGCGCCCCAGAACAATTATGCGGTAACGTCGCCATCGAACTGGCAGGCGTAACCAAAGATATGTCACTCTACCTGACCACCTCCACCGACGATCAAAAGATGGTTCATATGACCGGTTCTAAAAATATTCACTTCTCCGACTTCGGCCTGATACCTCCCCGGAAATTTGGCGGCATGATCCGCGCCAAAGATGACCTAACAGTTACCTTTCAATTCAACTTTAAAGTAATCGACTGATAATCAATTACTATTTATCAAAACATACCCTTCAGATTTTCTGTTTAGTTAACATTTTGACCCCTAATTGAAAACATTACCCTACCCTGTGTCTGGTAGCAGAAGGCTACATTTGTCCGCACTCGAACCTCAACCAACAACGAGTAAGACAAATTCCACAGATCATGAAGAATATCCGAATCCTACCGATTGTGATTATTTCCTGTTGCTTCCAATTTTGCCATGCTCAACGTGTGGAGAAATTGAAAGATGGCTTACTGATTACTTTGGACAAACCAGGAGCAGGCGGTGTAAAACAGGTTAAACTACAGGTGATCAATGACAAAATTATAAGGGTCGCTGCTTCGCCGGAAGACAAAATCTCCGGCACACCGAGCCTGATATCGGTAGTCGGTACAAACACAGATGCAAAATGGACATATACGAACGACAAGTATTTAGTCTCACTGAAAACCAATAGTGTAACAACCACTGTAGATCTCACTACCGGCATTGTGAGCTTTAAGGATGCCCAGGGTAACACCATCATAAACGAAGGAGGGAAGGCTTTTACCCCTGTAACGATAGACGGTAAAAAGCTTTTCCGACTTCAACAACTCTTTGATTCTCCGGCAGACGAAGCCTTCTATGGTCTGGGTCAGCCACAAACAGGGCTCATGAACTATAAAGACCAGGACGTGGACCTCACCCAATACAATAGCCAGGTAGCTGTCCCCTTCGTCTTGTCAAGCCGTCATTATGGTATTCTTTGGGATAATTACTCCATTACCCGCTTTGGAGATGACCGCCCATACGAAGAGCTGGGTACCCTGAATCTGACCGACAAAAAGGGTCAGAAAGGGGTGCTGACAGCGACTTATGGTATGCGGTCTCAGAAAGACAGCGTATTTCTGCAACGGGGAGAATCTAAAATTGACTACTCCTTCCTTCCCTCACTCAAAACTATTCCGCAAGGCTATCCAATGGCCAGAGGCATTGTGACCTGGGAAGGAAAGGTCAGCCCTAAAGAAAACGGCGACCAGAAATTTTATGTTTCGGCCTCCGGTTACATCAGGATATGGATCGACGGAATATTGATGCTGGACAAATGGCGGGAGGGCTGGAATCCCGGTCCTTCCGTCTTTAAAAAGACTATGCTGACAGGCCAGCAACATGACCTGAAGGTCGAGTGGATTCCCGAATCAAACCAGGCATTTATCTCCCTCAAACATCTCCCTCCTACTCCCGAACGCCTGAAAGATAAAATGGCATTCACCTCCGAGGCTGGTGAAAAGATCGACTACTACTTCATATATGGTGCACACCCCGATGAGGTGATCAATGGCTACCGTACTATAACCGGCAAGGCTACAATCCTCCCTGAATGGGCTATGGGATTCTGGCAAAGCAGGGAAAGATACAAGACCCAGAAAGATGTCATCAGCACCGTACAGGAATTCAGGAAGAGACAGATTCCGCTGGATAATATCGTCATGGACTGGTCTTACTGGCAGGAAAATGCCTGGGGAAGCCAGGACTTTGACCGTGCCAGATTCCCGGATCCCAAAGGCATGATCGACTCGCTTCATAATCTTTATCATACCCACTTCATGATTTCAGTATGGCCTAAGTTCTACAAAGATATTCCGAACTACAAGCTGATGAATGACAAAGGTTATCTCTATACCCAAAGTATCAGGGATACCATTCGGGACTGGATCGGTAAAGGCTACATTTCTACTTTCTACGATGCCTTCAATCCGGATGCCAGAAAAGCCTTCTGGGCAATGATAGACAAGCACTTATTCAGCAAAGGCGTAGACGCCTGGTGGCTGGATGCCACTGAGCCTGACATTCTGAGTAATGCCACGATCGATTATCGCAAACAGCTGATGAATCCCACTGCTCTGGGCCCATCTACACAATACTTCAATCCTTTCGCCCTTATGAATGCAAAAGGCATTTATGAAGGTCAGCGGAAAGCGAATCCTGATCAGCGCGTATTTATCCTCACCCGCTCTGCATTTGCCGGCTTACAACGGTATGGCGCCGCCACCTGGAGTGGTGACATCGCTGCCCGTTTCGATGAACTGGCTAGGCAAATACCCGCAGGTCTGAACTTTTGTATGTCCGGCTTACCTTACTGGACCACTGATATTGGAGGCTTTTACGTGGAAGATAAATATGACAAACCAGATCCACAGGGCGAAAACTTACAGGAATGGCGGGAACTGAATGCCCGCTGGTATCAATACGGGGCCTTTTGTCCATTGTTCCGTGCCCACGGCCAGTATCCATACCGGGAAGTGTATAATATCGCTCCGGAGAACAGTCCGGAATACCAATCTATCGTTTACTATGACCGGCTGCGTTACAGGTTAATGCCGTATATCTATTCACTCGCCGGACAGACCTATCATAACGACTACACGATAATGCGGGGCCTTATTATGGACTTTGACCAGGATACGGTGGTTCGTCATATAGGAGACCAGTTTATGTTCGGACCTGCCTTCCTGGTTAGCCCTGTTTATGCTTATAAAGCACGTACACGTGCGCTTTACTTACCTGCCGGCCAGGGATGGTACAATCTGTATGACGGCAGCTATACCGACGGCGGACAGCACATCACGGCTGCGGCACCGCTCAATCGCATTCCGCTCTATATAAAGGCAGGCAGCATCATACCATTTGGCCCGGCAATCCAATACACCAGCCAGCGACCTGCCGATACCATTACTTTATATATCTATGGCGGCAGCAACGGAAAGTTCACCCTCTATGAGGATGAAGGCCTGAACTATAATTACGAGAAAGGGGCATTCAGCACTATAGAATTTAAATACAATGATGCTGACAATACATTGTTATTGGGTAAGCGGGCAGGTGAATTTCCGGGTATGCTGCAAAAACGTAGTTTCCGTATCGTGAAAGTCGACAAGACACATCCAATGGTATTTGACCTGACCGACAGCAAAGGCCAGCTGGTACAATATAATGGCAATGAACAAACGATCCATATAAATTAATAAATCCTAAACCACCTCAATGAAAGGAACATTTAACACGTTGTGAACACAATTTATTTCGTCGACCATCAATTCAACACTCATCCAGAAACAAACATTCTAACATTATGAAAACTGCTTACAAAATCCACGATTTTGTGGCTGCATCCTGGGGGATCAGGGGCATTCTGCTTATCGCAATGCTGCTGACCGGTACGATGACTATTGCTCAGACCAACTCTCACCCGCTGGAAGGAAGAGTATCCACAGCAGGTAAAGATGAACCACTACCCGGCGCCAGCGTGCGTGTCAAAGGCACCACCAATGGTGCTATCACCGATGTAAACGGCCGTTTCCACCTGCAGGTTAAAGATGGAGACTCACTCGAAATCACCCTGATGGGATTTGAGAAACAGGTAGTTGCCGTAAACGGACAAAATATCGCTGTCCGGTTAACTGAAGGCACAAAAACAATTGAAGAAATCGTCGTAGTCGGCTACGGTACCGAGAAGAAAAAACTCGTAACAGGTGCCATCGACCATGTGAACACCAAACAGCTGGAAGAAAACCACTCTCTGCGCGTAGACCAGGCGTTACAAGGCCAGACACCCGGCGTACAGATCTCTACCGTATCTGCTCAACCTGGTGAGGCCATGAAAGTACGCATCCGCGGTACAGGTACCGTGGGTACCGCAGATCCTATTTTTATCGTCGATGGCGTGCCGATCTCCGATATATCTTACCTGAACGCAGCCGATATTGCTGGTATTGACGTACTGAAAGATGCAGCTTCTTCTGCTATTTATGGTTCCCGTGGCGCAAACGGGGTGGTGCTGATCACAACGATCAAAGGTAAGAACACCCAGACCAGGCTGTCTTATGATGCCTATTATGGGGTGCAGAATCCTACCCACAAATCCGCATTGTTAAATGCGCATGATTATGGGGTGATCATGAATGAAATGGCCATCAACTCAGGCAACAGTCCTTACTTTACCACACAGCAACTAAGTACGCTGGGTAAAGGCACTGACTGGCAGGAAGCCATGTACAATAAGCGCGCCCCCATGATGAACCACAGCATTAACATCTCTGGTGGTAATGAAAGGTCTGTATATTCATCCTCCGTTTCTTATACCAAACAGGATGGTATCATCGGCTTTAAAGGGCAATCCAGATACGAACGCATTAACTTCCGCATCAATTCTGAACATAAAGCTTATAAAGATCTGCTCACCTTTGGCCAGAACCTTACTTATTCCCGATCTGCAAAAAGCGGCGTAGGTGTGAGCAACATTTATGACAATACCATGCACGGTGTGTTGAATGTTAGTCCGCTGTTCAATGTGTATGACTCTACCGGGGCCTTTGGTAAGTCTTCCTGGAACGTAGGTGAAGCAAATCCTGTAGCAATGATGTATTATAAGTATCAGAACAAAAACACTTACGACCGCATCGTAGGTGACGCTTACCTGCAGGCTACACCGATCAAAGGACTGAGCATCCGCTCTGACTTTGGTGTAAACCTGATGTATACCAATACCAATAGCTATACACCTGTATACGACCTCTCTACTACAGAATATAACATTCACTCACAGGCCAATCAGGGCATGCAACGCGACGCTACCTGGAACTGGGATAACACCGTGAACTACCAGCGACAGATCGGCAAACACAACATCTCCGCATTGGCTGGTCTAAACACACTTGAAACCACTTACTTCTTTGTTAATGGTTACAAACAGGATCTCACCAAAACAGGACTGGACAATGCCATTATCAACAACGGTACAACTGATAGTACCCAGCGGATATATGGTTCCAAAGGTTCTTCCGCACTACTCTCCTACTTTGGTCGTGTAGGTTACAACTATGCCGAGAAGTATATGTTCACGGCCATCTTCCGGGTAGATGGATCTACCGCATTTGGTGCCAATAACCGTTATGGTAAATTCCCGTCCTTCTCTGCAGGTTGGGTACCTACCAATGAACCATTACTGCACGTGAACTGGCTCAATTTCCTGAAAATCCGCGCTGGCTGGGGTCAGAACGGCAACCTGCCTTCTGCCCAATACCAATACCTGTCTACGATCTCTACCCGATACCTGGGTTACTACTTCGGTAGCGGCGACATCGCTTATGTAGGTGCGGCACCTATCAAAACAGCCAATCCTGATCTGAAATGGGAAACATCTGAGCAGACTAACATCGGCTTTGATGCGATCCTCTTCAAAGACATCAGCCTGACTGTAGACCTGTATCGCAAGATGACGAAAGACTGGCTGGTAAGTGTGAACACCCCCGCTATTTCCGGTGCGACTACCGCACTCGTAAACGGTGGTGATGTACGCAACCAGGGTATTGAAGCAGCGCTTGGCTGGGATCATCAGTTCAATGAATTCAAACTGGGCGTAAATGCAAACCTCTCTGTGAATCGGAACAAAGTGACCGACATTCCTAACAAGGAAAAAATTATCAACGGTGCCACTGCCGTTACCTATGCCAGCATGCCCGAGTTCTACCGTGCACAGAAAGGATTTCCGATGGGTTACTTCTACGGGTACAAGACGGATGGTATCTTCCAGAACACCGCCGAAATAGCTGCCTACAAAGGAAAAGATGGCGCTCCTATACAACCGGATGCACAACCGGGAGACGTTCGCTTCAAGGACCTGAATGGCGATGGTGTGATCAATGCAAGCGACGAAACCATGATCGGCAACCCATTCCCTAAATTCACATACGGCTTTAATGTGAATATGGGTTACAAGGGCTTTGACCTGACGGTAGCTATCTACGGTAGCCAGGGTAACCAGATCTGGGATGGTACACATGACTTCTCCAGCCCACTCAACAACTACAACGCTGAAATCCTGGGCCGCTGGACAGGGGAAGGTACTTCTCACAAAATTCCACGTATAACGGATGGTGCTGAACTGAATCAGAACTGGATCCGCTCTTCTGACCTGTACATCAAGAACGGTTCTTTCCTCCGTGTCAAGAGTGTGAACCTGGGCTATGACTTCAAGAAGTTATTCCCCGAAATGCCTATTCAACAATTAAGATTATACGTGTCCGGTACTAACCTGTTTACGTTCACCAAATACAAAGGAATCGATCCTGAAATCGGGTATGGTCCCAGC
Source organism: Chitinophaga sp. (assembly GCF_039596155.1). GTDB lineage: Bacteria > Bacteroidota > Bacteroidia > Chitinophagales > Chitinophagaceae > Chitinophaga. The sequence goes on along the minus strand of NZ_JBCNKF010000058.1, from coordinate 2,574 downwards.
GGTTGGGCTTCCGGCATCGACGTGGGTACCTATCCACAACCTAAAACTTTGTTACTGGGTCTGAGCGTAAAATTCTAAAATATTCCACATGAAAAAGATATTCTTAGCAGCTATAGCCATCGCGTTCTTTGCCGCTTGTAGCAAAAGCTTCCTTGAACGCTCTCCCATAGACGAACAGACGGAAGAGTCTTTCTATAAAACACCGGAACAGGCATTGCAGGCACTTGTGTCCGTGTACAATCAGCTGGAAATCGGAGACTATGATAATATCCACCTGGTATCTGAAATCGCCAGCGACGACTGTTTTGGTGGTGGCGGTACTTCTGATCTTGTATGGAAACAATGGGATCGCTTCGAAGCAAGTTCTAATATGAACCTGACGCTCTGGCAAAAATACTATACAGGTATTTATAGAGCCAATGTCCTGTTGTCAAAAATAGATAATGTAAGCTGGGGCAGCGACAGTACGCTGAAAACGCAGTACACCGCCGAAGCACGTTTCCTGAGAGCCTACTTCTATTTTGACCTGGTAAGGTTATTTGGAAATATACCGATGACCACTAAACCACTTATACCAAGTGAACTGAACATGCCCCAGTCTGATCCTTCCGTGGTATATGCACAGATTGCAGAAGACCTGAAGTATGCAGCAGATAATCTGCCTGCTACACCGTATGGAAGCATTTCCTCTGCCAACTATGGCAGGGTAAACAAGTGGGCGGCTGCTTCCCTGATAGGCCGCGTATTCCTCTATTATACTGGCTACTATAGCCAGAATGATCTGGCTGGTGTCATTACAAAAGCACAGGCTGTGACTTACCTGGACAATGTAATCAACAATGGTGGATATGGACTGGTAGATACCTTCGCGAATCTCTGGCAGTCAGCACTCACCCGCTTTGTAGGAGAAGATAATAAGGAAACCGTGTGGTCTATTAAGTTCACATACAAAGGTCTTGGCAACTGGGATCAGCACAATGGTAACCGTATGCAGGTAGACATCGCTATCCGTAACCAGGTATTAGACCCTTACTACAAAGGATGGGGCGCTGGTACGGTAAACAGTAGTCTCTGGAATGCATACGACAATAATGACACCCGTCGTGGTGCGGGTATTATCTCCATCCAGAATGAGAACCTCACCACTTATGCACAGGGTGACCAGGCACAATACACCGGTTATTTCTGGAAGAAATACACCCCCATGAACGCTGGGAATGCAGTTGAAATGGGCGGCGACTTCCAGATCGACAATTACTACGATGACGTAGTCATCCGCTATTCTGATGTGTTGCTAATGGCTGCAGAGCTGAACCTGGATGGGAACTTAGCTAAAGCACAGGATTATTATAACAAGGTACGCGACAGAGCCTTTTTAAGTACCAGCTACCGTAAAACGCTGACTGCAGATGCAGCAGGTAAAACACTGATCATGAATGAGCGCCGGCTGGAACTGGCGCTGGAAGGCCAACGCTACTGGGATTTGCTTCGCCAGGGTGTAGCTGTTGCCAAAGCTGCGATTGACAACGCTGGCTCCTCTGATATGACGGTGAGCTTCCCCGCCGCAACAAAAGGCTTGTTTAAAATTCCGGAACAGGAAATCAGTTTGTCTAATGGCGTATATCAGCAAAATGCCGGTTGGTGATTTTATAATTCCACAAATCTGTTAAAAATGAAAAACTATATTATACTGTCACTGCTGGTACTGGCTTGTACATTTACCGCCTGCACCAAAGAAGATAGTGAAAGCATGGGATCTCCCACTATTGCACAATCCAGCCTGAAATTTTCTGTCACACAGAAAAATGGCTATGATAATATTGTGTACCTGAATAGCCAGACAAGTGGCGGATATATTCCATTCTGGCAATATACCGGCGGGTTCTCCAAAAAAATGCTGGATACAATTAACTTACCTTTTGCAGGCAATTACTGGATCAAATATACCGTGTACACGTCCGGTGGTCCGGTAGGAGATTCTACACAAATTACCGTGTCTGAAAACGACCCGGAATATTTCAGTAGTGCATTATGGAACCTGCTGGCAAATGGTGCAGAGGGTAAAACATGGGTATGGGCGGTGGATGTGCCTACCCTATACTGTTATGGCAATGGTCCGGGAGATGCTACTACACCCGCCTGGTGGACCAATGGTTTAAGTTATCTGCAATCTGTAGGTGTGCAGAATGATGAAATGACCTTTGACCTGAATGGTGCAAAGAACTTTACTTTTAACCACAACGGCACATTAAAGAAAGCCATCTTTGACCTGGACACAACCGCGCATACCGTGAAGATAACAGGTAGTGATATCAGCTTAGGTACAAAAGCCACGTATACGATCGTGAAACTGAACACAAATGAACTGACGCTGGTGGAACAGGGAGATGGCTGGCGAAACATCTGGCTATTTAAAAGAAAAGGATATATTTATTAAGGGTGATAACAAGAGGGTGTCTCATAAATAAATGAGGCACCCTCTTTTATTTGTATAAAAAAATGTATTGTTAATCAATATTTTATTAACTCTTCCTATATTTAAATATGGCAAGAGGTAAAACTTTATCCGTAGTA
>NZ_JBCNKF010000057.1:0-19273 GCF_039596155.1 Chitinophaga sp. | reverse complement strand
CTCTTTATTCTTCCTTTTACCCATCCGTAAAGGTGAGCCCGGTGAGCGGAAAATCGTTGCACCTGACAACTGCCCAACTGAAGCAGATAGCAGGGGTAAAAGGCGTGGCATTCATGACAGAAGTAATTGAAGAAAAGGCAGTGTTGCGATACGGGGACGGCGATCAGACGATCGCTATCCTGAAGGGAGTGGATAGTAATTATAACAAGGTAGCGGCAGTGAACAAGAATATTGTTCGTGGTCACTATGATACGGGCGATGAGCTGGCTTACAGGGCTGTGTTAGGTCTTGAGCTGGAAATGGCACTGGGCGTGGATGTGGAAAGGAGCCTGGTACCAATTACGGTATACCTGCCCCGCCGTAACATTAGCAGCGTCACCACACCTGAAGAGGCACTGGGAAGCGGCGTCCTCTACCCTTCCGGGTCATTTGCTATTCAACAGGAGTTCAACAGCAAATATGTGATCACCCATATCGATTTTATGAGAGGGGTATTAGGGATGGCTCCTGACGAGATGTCGGCACTGGAGATCAAGGCAAAGCCCGGCGTAGATGATAATGACCTGAAGGTAAAGCTGAAACAGCTGTTAGGTGATAATTACCACCTGGAAACAAGATATGAACAGAACCAGTCGCTGTACGCCATCATGCAGACAGAGAAGTGGGCAGTATATGTGATCATGTCTTTTATTATGGTGATTGCTGCATTCAATATGATCGGTTCTCTTTATATGCTGGTTATGGAGAAGCAGAAGGATATTACTATTCTGAAGGCGATGGGGGCGAGAAGCAGCCTGATTACTAGGATCTTTCTGACAGAGGGATTGATCATTGCTGGGATTGGTACGTTGATAGGATTTTTTATCAGCATTACGTTTTGTGTATTGCAAGATAAGTTTGGCCTGGTCAAATTGCAGGGGCAGTCATTTTTAGTAGACTCCTATCCTGTAAGTATGCACTTCATGGACTTTGTGCTGGTGAGTATCACGATCATTGTAATCGGTGTGGCTGCCAGCTGGTATCCTGCCCGCAGAGCGGGAAGGCAACAGGTGGCGCTGAAGGCAACCTGACCTATTCGAATGATATTTTTAGCCGTCTATCGCAGGCGGAAAAAGTTAGTAAAAAAACAGGCCGGTCACTTCGTGACCGGCCTGTTTTTTTTGCCTGTTCCCAGGCTATTCATTGCTGAGTTTTCCATTAATAATCTCCCAGTGTCTCTGGCAACTGGTTCAGTGCGCTCTTCAGCTGTTCATCGTTTGGAGCAATACCATGCCACTCGTGATGTCCTTCCATGAAGTCAACACCTGCACCCATAATCGTTTTCATCAGGATTACAATTGGTTTGCCCTGACCGGTCATTTCTACTGCTTTCTCCAGTGTAGCCACTACTTCATCCATATCGTTTCCATTCATATGCAGTACGGTCCATCCAAAAGCGGCAAACTTAGCTTCCAGGTCACCGAGACCAGCTACTGCTTCTACAGTGCCATCGATCTGCTGTCCATTCCAGTCTACAGTCGCAATCAGGTTATCTACTTTATGATGAGGCGCAAACATAATTGCTTCCCAGTTCTGACCTTCTTCCAGCTCACCATCACCATGGAGAGAGAATACAATACGGTCATCATTATTCAGTTTCTTAGTCAGTGCAGCACCAATTGCAACACTCAGCCCCTGACCCAGTGATCCGGATGCCATACGTATACCAGGTAAACCTTCATGTGTGGTAGGGTGACCCTGTACACGGGAGTTTAACTGGCGGAAAGTAGCCAGTTCAGACACTTCAAAATACCCGGAACGGGCTAATGCACTGTAAAATACCGGCGAGATATGGCCATTGGATAAAAAGAACAGGTCCTGATCACCTCCGTCCATGTCAAAAGGCTGCGGCTTGTGCTGCATTACCTTAAAATACAGGGCTGTGAAAAAATCAGCACAACCTAATGAACCGCCTGGATGGCCACTCTGGCAGCCATGCACCATGCGAACGATATCCCTTCTGATTTGTGTAGCTATATCTTTCAACTGTGGCATAATACTTGCAAATTTTTTGATCAGGCGAAAATAATAGAATTTAAATACAAATGCACATAATCTTGCCTAATTCCCTCATTTTAACTTTGTCATCCCGGTATTCTGGTATATTTTCGGATATCTTGATACACATTTGATTGAAATTAATATCTTTGTACATAGACCAAGTCCCTCCCAAATGGAGAATGTTTTAATTGCTACCGTCCTAAGTTTCGTTATAACCTACTTTGCAATCCCCGTCCTTATCCGGGTGGCAGAATTGAAGCATTTATATGACGAACCGGACGAACGGAAATCTCATAAGTCGCGAATCCCAACATTAGGAGGGATCGCTTTTTTTTCTGGATTCATTGTGGCTACAGCGGTTTGTGTACCTGCGTTGGCTGACTCTCCATACCAATATATGGTGGCAGCGTTCTTTGTGATATTTATGGTGGGAATGAAAGACGACATTGTAGGTCTTACCCCGTTGAAAAAACTCATTGGCCAGTTAATGGCTTCTTTTGCAGTCATTTATCTCAGCAATTTACAGATCAGCAGTATGTATGGTTTTATGGGTATCAATGCCCTGCCTCCGCACTTTAGCCTGCTGCTCACATATTTTACATTCCTGGTAGTGATCAACGCTTTCAACCTGATTGATGGTGTGGATGGCCTGGCGGGTAGTGTAGGCATGCTGGTATCTGGCGTACTGGCTTCTTACTTCCTGTATACCGGTCAGCTGTTATATGCTGTGATCGGTTTTTCTATGGCTGGTGGTTTAGCCGCTTTCCTCATTTACAATATTTCTCCGGCCAGGATCTTCATGGGAGATACCGGTTCATTGCTGGTGGGCCTGGTGAATGCCATACTGACTATCAAATTTATCGAAGTGGCTGGTAATCCGGCTGGTAAGCTGCCTGTAGAATCTGTTCCTGCTGTTGCAATTGCGATACTGATCCTGCCACTGTTCGATACAATGCGTGTATTTGCGGTAAGAATGCTGCATGGGCGTTCTCCGTTCTCGGCTGACCGCAATCACCTGCATCACTACCTGTTGGCGCTGAACCTCAACCACCGGCAGACGACGCTGGTATGTGTAGTGGTAAATGCTGCTTATATTGCTTTTGCATTCATTTTCCAGCATATTGGTACTGGCTGGCTGCTGAGCAGTATGATTGGCTCCGCCTTAGTTCTTACCGGCGTGCTTTATCAGGCCAAAAAGAGAAAGGAAAATATGCTACATAAGGTGAATCTGGCTACCCTCAACGACTCCAAACCCGCAGTAGAGGTAGTTCCAAAATCCCCTATCAGAGTCAATCCAAAAGGTATATTACAGGATAAATAACCGGAACTGGTTTTTTATTGTTCCTGCTTACCTGTATGAAGGCCATGGCAGGTAAACAATTGTCCGCTTCGCTTACCTCATATTCTATTTCTATCATATCCCGGCTTCAAAATCTCAGATAATTCCTGTAGGTTTGCACGCACTTAATTATTTGTTTGCTATGCAAGATGATCTAACGTTAATCATGGACGATGCCAGCGACTCCATGAAAAAGGCGATCGCTCACCTTGAGCTGGAATTGACAAGGATCAGAGCTGGTAAAGCATCTCCAACCATCCTGGATGGGATCTCTGTGGACTATTATGGGTCTGCTACCCCGCTCTCCCAGGTTGCCAATATCAATGTGGCTGATGCACGTACCCTGACTGTTCAACCCTGGGAAAAAAATATGCTCCAGCCGATAGAAAGAGCTATCATTGCTTCCAACATCGGTATTAACCCACAGAACGATGGGATGATCATAAGGCTGTTCCTGCCGCCACTGACAGAAGAAAGAAGAAGAGAATTTGTAAAAAGGGCAGCTGGAGAAGGAGAACACGCGAAAGTGTCGATCAGGAATATCCGTCGTGATGCGATCGAAGGAATCAAGAAATTGCAGAAAGATGGCCTGAGCGAGGATACTGCAAAAGATGCAGAAGCTGACGTGCAATCACTGACCAATAAGTTTATTGAGATGGTAGATAAGCACTGCGCACAGAAAGAGAAAGAGATTATGGCGATCTAAGGAATTGTCAGATGATATTAAAAAAAGGTTGTATCAACAATGAGATACAACCTTTTTATTTTTAAGGTTTCCAGGCAATTATTTCCTGTTTACAAGATATACGCCACCTAAGATGATTGCCAGGCTCAGGATCTGTAGGACCGTGATATGCTCTCCGGCCAGGAAGCCCCATCCCAGCGCCACTACCGGCAATGCATAGGTCACCATACTGGCGAACATAGCCCCCGTTCGGCTGATGAGAAAATAAAATAAGACGGTTGCAATACCGCTCCCCAGCAGACCTAGTGTAGCGGCCGCTCCTATAGACGTCCACGGTATAGCAGGGCCACTGAGCAACGCAAAGAAATGTGTATACAGTAACACCGGCAAGGCCAGGATGGCACAGAATCCCAGAGAAATGGCACTCACCTGTATGGATGAATAATCTTTCAGGTGCTTACGGGCCAGGTTGATATTAGTGCCATAGCATACCGTGGCTACAAGTATCCACAGACCGTAGTACCAATAACTCGTGCTGATGCCCTGAGACGCGAATAGTAAGATGACTCCTATCAGGCCGGCACTAATACCCAGTAATTGACGTTTAATAATTGCATTATTGAACAGCAAAGCCCCTGTTACCAGGGTCATGAGCGGCGTAAACCCGTTCAGGATACCAGCCAGACCACTGTCTACATGCGTTTCAGCAATACAGAAAAGAAAGGCAGGGAAGAAATTACCTAAGAGTCCTGACAGGAAGATCAGGGGAAGTTTCCTGACAGGTATTTTGTGAATAGCACCGAAAAAGAAAGGTGATAATGAAATGCCGGCGCAAAGCATGCGGAGGCTGGCTACCTGCCAGGGCGATAGGTGCTCCATACCCAGTTTCATGAGAATGAAGGAACTACCCCAGGTGAGGGAAAGGAGGAGAAAGATCCCCCATTGCAATGTTCGTTGGCTCACTTTTTTTTGATTTTTAGAATGGCGCTACAAAGATCGCAAAAAAGAAGGAGACGCATTTTAAGAATAAGAATCATTAAAATCCGGCATAAAGAAATTCCTGCGGCAGACAGGAAGATTTCTACTTGTGAAGTACAACACTTCGGTTTATAATTTGTTACACTAAGTAGAAATGCTACGCGAATGAGTAAAATTAAACTGGCAGATATTAGTACAACAGCTCCTAAAAAGCTGGATAAAGAAAAGACGAAAGCCCTGACTGACCAGATTAGAGAAGAGCTGGATGAGTTACAGAACCTGCTCTATGCTGAGCATAAACATGCGGTATTAATTGTTTTGCAGGGTATGGATGCAAGTGGGAAAGACGGTGCTATCCGTTCGGTGATGAGTACAATGAACCCGGAAGGTGTAAATGTTCATGCATTCAAGGTACCTACTGAGCAGGAAATGGATCATGATTTTTTATGGCGTATACATCAGCAGGCTCCACCCAAAGGCATGATTATGGTATTCAATCGTTCTCATTATGAAGATGTCTTAGTGCAGCGGGTACATAAATGGATTGATGAAAAAACGGTGGAGAAGCGGATGAAGGCAATCAATGATTTTGAAAGATTATTGACAGTACATGGCAATACAACGATACTAAAATTTTATCTGCATGTATCACAGGAAGAGCAGGCGACGCGCCTGAAGGAGCGCACGACTAATCCAAAGAAGATGTGGAAATATAATAAAGGCGACCTGATAGAGGCAAAGTTCTGGAAGAAGTATAGAAAAGCATATGAGGATATATTTGAACATTGTAATGATGTGCCATGGATGATTGTACCAGCTGATGATAACTGGTATAAAGAGTACGTAGTCGCAAAAACGTTAAGGGATACACTGCTGTCATTGAAGATGAAATATCCTACGTTGAAAGATTAAGTAAATGTTTTGATAGTTATAGCAGGTAGTAAAAGATACAAGGAGTTAATACCGTTTTTTTATAGATTTTTTATGCGAAGAGTGAATGTATTATCTTGGCTCCGCAATTTGTTCGTGTCACCTAAAAAAGTCGTTATATGGGTTTCTTCAAAGAGTTCAGAGATTTTGCCACCAAAGGAAATGTAATTGATCTCGCAGTCGGTGTGATCATTGGTGCTGCTTTCGGAAAGATTGTATCGGCACTGGTAGATAACATTTTTATGCCCATCCTTGGTATTCTGACTGGTAAAGTGGATTTCAAAGAAAAGTACATTCTGCTGAATGACAGTAAGGGAACAGGTTTTGAATCGCTTGCCAAAGCAAAGGAAGCTGGTGCCCCAGTATTATCTTATGGCCTGTTTATCCAGTCCGTAATTGAATTTGTTATTATTGCTTTCTGTATTTTCCTGCTTGTAAAGGGAATCAATGCCCTCACTAAGAAGAAAGAGGAAGCTCCTGCAGCCCCAGCTGCCCCACCGGCACCTACTCCACAAGAGAAGTTGCTGATGGAGATCAGAGACGAATTAAGAAAAAAATAATTACGCATAAGAATAGTGTACAGGGGGTGGCCATTGGCGACCCCTTGTAGCTTTTTATAGAGTTTTTTACTTTTGCGGCTTTAGAACAATTAATTCAAGGCGGTTCGTAAGCTGCTGTACAGGTCTCACTGTATGCTGACCCCCGCATTTAAACCACAATTTATAATGAGAAAATCCTTTTTGACGGCCATTTTACTGGTGTGTACATTCAGTTTACTGCATGCTCAGACAGACTGGATGAAAACCTCCCGCGAGGAAGCGAGCGGAAAAATTAAAAAAGATGCCAGCGATACGACACATAAAGTCTGGAAAAAAGGAGGCACTTTTAACCTGAACGTAAACCAGGGAACATTGACTAACTGGGCCGCAGGTGGTGATAAATTCTCTTTCTCCGTTGCTTCTTCCCTGAACGCATTCGCTTTTTACAAAAAAGGCAGGCACAGCTGGGACAACGTGCTGAACCTGGCTTACGGGTATGTAAATACCACCAGCCTTGGGGGGCGTAAGAGCGATGACCTCATCTCCATTACCTCTAAGTATGGTTATGACATCGGTAAGAACTTTTACCTGTCAGGTCTGGTCGATCTTCGTACACAGTTCTCAGATGGTTTCCTGTATACAGACACTTCCAGGACCCTTTCGTCCAGATTTTTCTCTCCTGCGTACCTGGTGCTCTCTCCGGGTATGGACTATAAGCCGACAGACCAGTTTTCTATATTCTTCTCACCTGTGACCGGTCGTTATGTATTCGTGATGGATAACTACCTGTCTTCCCAGGGAGCTTTCGGGGTAGATACCGGCAGACATGTGAAATCTGAGTTTGGTGCTTACCTGACAATCAATACTGTACAGACGCTGGCCAAAGGGATTGTATACAAAGGCAGGTTAGATCTTTACTCCAACTACCGGAACAATCCGCAGAACGTGGATTTGTATATGACCAACTCGCTCAATCTGGCAGTAAATAAATATATCTCCGCCGTGATCTCGTTCGATATGATCTATGATGATGACGTGAAGTCCTTCGTGAATCCGAAAACGGGTGTGCTGGGTCCAAGGCTACAGGTCAAAGAGGTGATCGGGGTCGGTTTCTCGGCCAAGTTTTAAGCGGGAATTTTTTACTATTTTTGAATGATCCCTTCACCCGGAATTTGCCAGGCGAAGGGATCATAACATTATGGCTGACAACTCATACAAGATAAAACTACCCCAGTTCGAGGGCCCTTTTGACCTGCTGCTCTTCTTCATTGAGCGGGACGAGCTGGACATTTACAATATCCCCATCACGACTATTACCAACGACTTCCTGGATTATATTCATCACCTGGAATCGCTCAATATCGAGCTGGCCAGCGAATTCATCCTTTTCGTATCTACCCTGATGCGTATTAAGGCCAAGATGCTGTTGCCCCGTAAAGAACTGGATGAGCAGGGAGTGGAAATAGATCCCCGCCAGGAATTGATCGATAAGATCCTGGAATATAAGCGCTATAAACAGGCCGCTGCGGAACTGGCTGAAAAAGAAGCCGACAGGATGCTGATGATCAAGAGAGGGAATATTGCCAAAGAACTGTCATCTATCGGTGAAATTACCAGCGAGGGTACTGAAATTCAGACGCTTACTCTCTTTAAGCTCACCCAGACCTTCGAAAAGGTGATGCAAAGGGTAAAGCAGAGAGATAACAAGCCCCAACACGTCGTTTATAAGTATGATTATACCATGGAAGGCTCCCGTCAGTACATGATAGAACTGGCGCAGAAGGAGAAGACCCTGGCATTTGAAAAGATCTTTGATCATTGTCAGGATAGGGTGCATGCCATCTTCCTCTTCCTCGGCATGCTGGAACTGGTGCAAATGAAATACATGACTATCATGGTGGGTGAAGGCAGGAACAACTTTATCATCGACTTTATAGAACCTGAAGACCGCGAACTGGAAGTAGCGGGAACACTGGATATGGAATGAGTGACAAGAAAGAACATATCGAAATCGTCTCTCTACCGGCGTACGCGCAGGCAGACAGTAACTTTGTTGCTTCCAGTCTCTGTGAGCTGAAAGAGAGTTTTTTCGCTACTAATGGGAAACCCCACCGTCACGACTTCTACACTATCTATTGGATCAAGCAGGGGCATATCGAGCCGACCATTGATGCCGTTACATACGAGGTAAATAAGAATACACTTTATTTTCTGGCCCCGGGCCAGGTACATACGATGACCTTCAGCGAAAAGGTAGAGGGGTACATGATTGCGTTTCAGGATGCATTTATGTGTCTGAAAGACCAGGCTGCTTCGCTGATGGGTATTAATTCTTCTCTGTTTTTCAATAACCAGTTCAGTACCGTCATTACCCTGCAGCCGGAACAGGAAAGAGACTTTGAGATGCTGGTACAGCTCATGAAAAAAGAGGTGAAAGACCAGGAGCCGGGATATGATACTGCTTTGCATGGATTGCTACGGTACTTTCTGGTACTGGCTTCCCGCATCAAGGGTAGCAGCATGATAGCAACACCCGATCAGCACGCATCGCACAACAGCTCTCTGTTTTTACAGTTTAAGAACCTCATTGAAGAGAAATATACCACCCTCAAGAATGTATCTGATTATGCAGGGTTGATGCACGTGAAGCCGGTATTGCTGAATGAGATCAGCAAACAACAGTCTGGCATCACGGCAGGCGAGCATATCCGTAACCGGGTCATCCTGGAAGCGCAGCGTTATTTATATAATACAGACTTGTCGGCAAAAGAGATTGCCTACAGGTTAGGTTTTGAAGATCCTCATTATTTTAGTCGTTTTTTTAAGAAATATACCGGTCAGACCCCTTCTGAATTCAAAGAAACCGGAAAATTAGCAATCTGATAATCAATTAGTTATTTAAATGGAATAAAAAAGTCCACCACTTTCCTCTTTTTATCCATTTTAGATATTTGTTGCAACGATTAATTTTACATCATCAAACAACAAACAAGGCAATTAATCCTTTAGATATTTAAAAACATTCAAAAAACTAAAACTCTTATTTTATGGCAATCTGGAAAATTGATCAATCTCACAGTGATGTAGAATTTAAGATTAAGCATCTGATGATCACTAATGTAACTGGTTATTTCACAAAGTATGATGCGACTGTAGAAAGCAACAGCGATGATTTCACTGACGCTAAGATCTCTTTTGAGGCTGAAGTAGCTGGCATCACTACAAAGAATGAGCAACGTGACCAGCACCTGCAGGCAGAAGATTTCTTCCATGCAGCGCAATTTCCAAAACTGACTTTTACGTCTACAGGTATTAAGAAAGTAGATGACGAATCTTATAAAGTAACTGGTGACCTGACTATGCGTGGCGTGACCAAACCAGTAGAACTGGATGTTGAGTTCAGCGGTATTGTAAAGGATCCATACGGACAGACTAAGGCTGGCTTTGAAGTAAAAGGTAAAATCGCGAGAAAAGAGTATGGCATTACGTTCAACGGTCCAACCGACAACGGTGGTCTGTTACTGGGTGAAGAGGTAAAACTGCTGGCAAGTGTGCAGTTGGTAAAACAAGCCTAATCAGGAATAGAGGAAGATTTCTGGCAATCCTGACTGGTATTAAGAAACATTAGATCGGAACAGGCAATAGTACAAAGCAAAGTGTGTGGGTGGATGAGTGATATTAGGCGCATTAACTTTTTTTGAAGGATAGATTGCCAGAAATAGTGAGTAGCCGTCCCTTTGGGGCGGCTTTTTTATTCTACGTATGTAGAGAAAAATCTACGTGGGTGCGAAGTTGAGAAGAATAAAAGAAGTAGTAATTTAGGGATCCCTTCAAATACATTAATTAATCTACACAAAAAACTGAATCATGAAGAGAAATGCTTCTGCTAACTGGCAAGGAACAGGAAAGGATGGGAAAGGAACAGTTACTACACAATCCACTGTGCTGAACAGTACCCCTTATTCTTATAAGAGCCGTTTCGAGGATGGCAATGGTACTAACCCTGAAGAACTGATTGCAGCTGCGCATGCAGGCTGTTTTACCATGAAGCTGAGTTTCCTGATTTCCGGGGCTGGGTTTACGCCGGAGAACCTGGACACGAAAGCGACGGTTACGCTCGAGAATGGTGCGGTGACTGGTAGTCACCTGGAATTGAAGGCGACAGTGCCTGGTCTGGACCAGGCAAAGTTTGCAGAACTGGCAGAAGAAGCGAGAACGAATTGTCCGATTTCAAAGCTGTTAAATACAGAGATTACATTGGATGCAACATTAGCGTAATCAGGTGTAAGCTGTTTACGGAATGATTTCCTGTCGGCCTTTACCGGGAGGAAATCATCCCTTTTTGCGAACGGGCCAGTCAGCCATGCAAAGCATGCTGACTGGCCCGTTCGGCATTTGATTTGTACTCCTAAGTCAAACAAATTTAATCGTATGAGTACCGCAGTAACTAACATCGGACTGGAGAAAAAAACTTCAAAGGAACTGGCAGAAAAACTGAACCATCTGCTTGCTGCTTACCAGGTTTTTTACATGAACGTACGCGGCTTCCACTGGAACATACGCGGCGATAAATTCTTTACCCTTCACATCAAATTTGAAGAATTATATACCGATTCGTTGACCAAAATCGATGAAATCGCGGAGCGTATCCTTACCCTGGGCTTTACCCCTACGCATGCTTTCTCAGACTATATAGCAGACTCTCATATTCATGAAATAAAGAATGAAGGAAAAGACACGGCCTGTGTACAACATGTACTCTCCGGTCTCCAGACCATTATTGAAATAGAGCGTGAAGTGTCTGCCCTGAGTGCTGAAGTAGGTGACGACGGGACGAATGATCTTATTACCACATACATTCGTGAACAGGAAAAAGTGATCTGGATGTACAACTCATACCTGCGTTAAAAATAAAATATCATCCTTCAATGCTGGAACAGGCATTTTATAACCAGCATACCTGCATGTAATGTGAATAATTAATTCGATTGCATGTGTGGTATAACAGTTTATAAATAAGCACCCATATAACGGGAAAAGGCAATTTGTTAAAAAGCAAATTGCCTTTTTCTATTGCTAAAAAGGTTTGTACCTTAGAAAGGTGTTCCAAACAGGACTTGTATTGCGCAAGGAAAGCATGATTGATCAGCTAATTTTTTTCACAGCAAAATCAATACATATGGAAGTTTCAGCACAAACATCAGAGCTCGAACAGATCCAGGACTGGAAGGTAGAAGTGAATAGTGTCAGAGATACCATCCGGTCTATGCAGCAGCGTCTTGAATTATTGTCCGGCAAGAAAAAAGACGAAGATTCTCTGGCCCAGATTGAGCATTTTCAAAACCAGTTCATCCGTCAATTAGAGGTATCGGATGAGATGTTCCACGACTTAAAGCAATGTGCTAAAAAGATCTCCAACAACGGTCAGCTCGCCGTTCTACATGATGACCGCCCCGTGGATGACTGCGCCACAATGGAAGATCGCATGCAAACATTCAGAAAGCTATATAACGAGTTACAGGAAGAATTCAACGCATTTTCCGCTTTTTCATAACCTTACCTGCCATATAAAGGATCAGATTTCTATGGTGACGGTCTCACTTACTGCATATCCTGTGCAGGTAAGCAGGTAGCCTTGTGCTATCTCTTTTTCAGTGAGCACTTCATTGAGGGCCATCCATGTTGTTCCCTGTGTGCAACGCGCTGTGCAGGAGCCACACACGCCTCCTTTGCAGCTATAAGGCAGTATAATGCCCCGGGCCAGCGCTTCGGTCAGAATATTCTTATTGCCGGGTAGTTGTAAGGTATAGCTATCATGGCCTTTCCTGATTATCACAGTTTTCATCGTACTGTCTGCCGGTGTTCCAATTCGCTTGAGTTGGGGGGCGGTATCAACGATGAAATTTTCTTTGTGTAGTTGTTGTTCGCTATACCCCATGAAGGTCAGCGTAAGCAGTGCCATGCGCATATATTCAGGAGGTCCGCACACAAAGAATTGTGCCTGTGATGGTGTGTATTTTAATTGCTCATTTACCAGTGGTTCCAGCAGGCCATTGCTCAATCTGCGAATGATGCCTTCCCCGCTGAAAAGATAGATAATATGTAGTTGTTCAGCATATTGTTGTTGCAGGGATTGCAGCTGAGCATGGAAGATGGTGCGTTCCTGAGTAGGGCTGCTATATACCAGTTTGACATGAGCATGGGTATAGTGATGCAGGATGTATTTCAGCAGGGAAAAGAGCGGGGTGATACCACTGCCGGCACCTAACAGGAAGATATCGAAAGGTTCGTTGGGTATTTCATCGAGGGTGAACCTGCCAGAAGGCTGTAAAGTAGTGACGATATCACCTACCTGCCAGTGATCGTGGATATGTCGTGAGATCTCGCCATTCTCCTTGCGACGAATGGTGACAGCCAGATCATGATCTATGCCTGGTGAAGAACTGAATGAGTAGGACCGGCGATATTCTATGCCATGTAGTTCAATGAGAAATGTCAGGAACTGGCCAGCCTCATAGGCGACTTTTGCATCATTTACTGGCTGAAGCCTGTAAGTGAAAGTGTCTGCAGTTTCTTTGATGATAGCTGTGATCTGAAGCTGTAAATACATATTTACAAAAGTAAAAAACGCTTTGGTCTGAGGCCAAAGCGTTTTTTATGAGGGGAGATATAAAATTTGCTACTATTAAATAGCTGTTACTGTCACTTTATCTTTCAGCATTTCTCTCACTGCGCTGGCGATACCGGCAGCATCATATCCACATTCACGGTGCAGTTCTTCGGGCTTACCATGCTCGATGATACGGTCAGGAATACCCAGGCGTTTTACTTTCGCCGCATATCCATGATCTGCCATGAATTCCAGTACTGCACTACCAAAGCCACCATTGATGGCGTGATCTTCTACGGTGATCACTTTGTCGTACTGGCTGAATATTTCATGCAGCATTTCTGTGTCGAGTGGCTTTACAAAACGCATATCGTAGTGAGCAGGTTGCAGGTCTTCTACCAGGAGATTTTTGCAGGCTTCAGTCACGAAGTTACCTACAGGACCCAGGGAGAGGATGGCGATATCCTTACCACTACGTAGTTTGCGGCCGGTGCCTACTTTAATTTCTTTGAAAGGCTGGCGCCATTCAGGCATTACACCCTGTCCTCTCGGATAGCGGATCACGAAAGGCATTGTCTGCGTAGACAGCTGGGATGTGTACATGAGGTTACGCAGTTCTTCTTCATTCATGGGAGAGCTGATCACTACATTAGGTACACAACGCATATAAGCAATATCGTAAGCACCGTGATGGGTAGGACCATCTTCACCTACCAGGCCTGCGCGGTCCAGGCAGAATACTACAGGAAGTTTCTGGATAGCTACATCATGCAATGCCTGGTCGTATGCACGCTGGAAGAAGGAAGAGTAGATGTTACAGAATACCCGCATACCCTGGGTAGCCAGACCGGCAGAGAGGGTAACGGCATGCTGTTCGCAGATGCCCACATCGAAGGCGCGATCCGGCATCTTTTCCATCATGAATTTGAGAGAAGAGCCGGAAGGCATAGCAGGCGTAATACCCATGATGGTGTTATTCTGCTCTGCGAGTTCAATAATTGTATGGCCAAACACGTCCTGGTATTTGGGCGGTTGTGGCTTATCAGGCACTTTTTTGAAGATTTCACCGGTGATCTTGTCGAACAGGCCGGGTGCGTGCCAGGTAGTCTGGTCCTTTTCTGCCAGTGCATAACCTTTACCCTTGGTGGTAACGATATGGAGCAGTTTAGGGCCGGGAATATCTTTCAGGTCCTGCAGGGTATCTACCAGTTTGATGATATTATGCCCGTCGATCGGACCGAAGTAACGGAGTTTCAGTGATTCGAAGAGGTTGCTGGAGCCGGATACTACGCCTTTGATGCCTGCTTCCAGTTTAGAAGCCATATCACGGGTAAAGCGTTTGCCTACTGGAAGTTTGCCCAGGAGGTTCCACACATCATCGCGGAACTTATTGTAGGTTGGCGAAGTGGTGATATCGGTCAGGTATTCTTTGAGTGCGCCCACGTTCGGGTCAATGGACATGCAGTTATCATTGAGGATAAAAAGCACGTTGGCATTGGCAACACCTGCATGGTTGAGGGCTTCGAAGGCCATACCTGCGGTCATTGCGCCGTCGCCGATCACAGCAATATGCTGGCGGTCGGTTTCTCCTTTGAACTTGGAGGCGATGGCCATACCAAGGGCTGCGGAGAGGGAGGTGGAGGAGTGACCTACGCCAAAGGTGTCGTAGGGGCTTTCGTCTCTTTTAGGGAAACCGCTGATACCGTGGTATTTACGGTTGGTATAGAACACATCTCTTCTGCCGGTGAGGATTTTGTGTCCATATGCCTGATGACCCACATCCCATACCAGCTGATCATAGGGGGTATTGAATACATAGTGCAGGGCTACTGATAGCTCTACCACGCCAAGGCTGGCCGCAAAGTGGCCACCATGCACGCTTACCACGTCAATAATGAACTGGCGGAGCTCTTCGCTTACCTCATGCAGTTGTTCTTTACTAAGCTTCCGCAAATCAGCAGGGGTTTGTATGTTGCCCAATAGGGGGCCCGGCGTAATGTTCATATCTGTTGGATGCAGGATTTTAATACACAAAAGTACGATAAATAATGTGTGTATGCACTCCACAATTCATTTGCCAAATATCAGCACATACTACCATTTGGCATCGTAGAATTCCGTACATCTGCACCTGTTGCTGTATACCACTGGCTAGTGGTATTTTTGGACGGGAAGATATGGTCGGATTTATCCGGAAATACTTTTTTCTCCGGACTGACAGCGATATAGATGGAAGGTTTTGGGACGGTGGCGGGTGTCCTTTTCAGCAAAAACGGGATGTACAATCTGCCTTTTGGAATAAAAGTGGCAATCCTGAGATAGTTGGGCAAGATGAGTTTTTCCGGCAAAGGCGAGCAGCATTTGGTGCAGAGGATTACCGCCGCTATGTTATTTTGAAGTGTAGCAGTTGTTTATTAATTTCAAATAGATGTTTAAACGAATATCAAAATATTGGTGGTGTCAGATAGCTGGATGGGCTGCTTATTTTGTCGTAAATATATTCTTCGCTTACTCCTACCAGGGAAGTGTGGACAGATCTTACACTATCAATCTGCTGCTGATCATATTTTTTGGCCTGGTTGCCACGCATGCACTCCGAAGCATGTTACAGCGTATAAACTGGTTCCAGTACAGCTTTGAGAGCCAGATGTTGTTGTTCTTCGGACTGACTGTAGGTGCCGGAATTATTATATATGTTGGGAATATCTCGGTGGGAAACCTGTTTCGTGATGTAAGCCAGCGGCGAACGCTGGCCGATCTGAAAACGGTTAATTTTCTCATCCCTATTTTCCTGATTACGGCTATCTGGTGGCTCATTTACTTTGTGTGGCACTATATAGACCGGAGCAGAAACACCCAGGTTGATAAGTTGAAACTGGAAAGTACGGTGAAAGAGCTGGAGCTGAAGACGATCAAATCACAGTTAAATCCTCACTTTATTTTTAACGCGCTCAACAGTATCCGGGCATTGGTGGACGAAAACCCGCAAAGAGCCAGGACGGCCATTACGGAATTGTCAAATATACTCCGCAGTTCCATGCAGGTAGAAAAGGCAGAGACGGTGAGCCTGGAAAATGAGTTGAGCATTGTAAAAGACTACCTGGCCCTGGAAACGATCAGGTTTGAAGAACGCTTGAAAGTAGAATACGATATAGATCCGGAGACGCTGGAATTGCCGGTACCACCGATGATGTTGCAGACATTGGTGGAGAATGCGATCAAGCATGGTATTTCAAGGATCATCACAGGAGGAACAGTATTGATTGGCTCTCATGTAAGGAATATGCACCATGAGATTACGATCGAGAATACAGGTCAGCTGTCTGCAGCCGGGCCGGGTTTTGGATTTGGCATACAGAGTACGAGACAACGGTTGAGTATGTTATTTGGCAGCAAGGCATCTTTCAATATCAGCAACAAGGATGGGGAGATGGTAGAGGTGAAAGTGGTAATGCCGCTGTTCTGAGGCCTTTTTAATGATTTTGGGTGGAACAGATGATGGAGCTCCTTCCCGGCTAAAGGCCATCATACCGGCGTCTCTCCTGAATAGAATAAAATTCTTAGATTTATAGTAACGCGCAGCGATCAAAACAAAGCAACTGCTCATGAAAAAAGCTTTAATTATTGACGATGAAAGATTAGCCAGGAGTGAGCTTAAAAAGCTGCTGGCAGACCATCCAGAGATTGTAGTGGTGGGGGAAGCGGTGAATGCCAAAGATGGTCTGGATAAGATCGAAACCCTGCATCCGGATCTCCTGTTCCTGGATATCCAGATGCCTGATAAAACTGGTTTTGACTTATTGGCAGAGCTGGAAAAGGCTCCCCAGGTTATTTTCACCACGGCATACGACGAACACGCGCTGAAAGCATTTGAGTACAACGCCCTGGACTACCTGCTGAAGCCGGTAGAACCTAAGAGGCTGGCAGATGCCATACACAAATTGCATCAGCAGGAAGAAAAAGAAAGACAGGCCGAAGTAGGCGCGATCAGAACAATTCTTTCCGAAAACGACCAGGTATTTGTAAAGGATGGTGACCGTTGCTGGTTTGTGAAATTGCAGGAGATTCGCCTTTTTGAGAGTGTGGGGAACTATGCGAGGGTGTATTTTGAGACAAATAAACCATTGATCCTGAAGTCATTGAATGCGCTGGAGGAGCGATTGGATGAGCGCACTTTCTTCAGGGCAAATAGAAAGCATATAGTGAATTTGCGGATGATCGAGAAGATCGATACTTATTTCAATGGAGGGTTGTTGTTGGAAATGAAGGGTGGGGAAAAGATAGAGGTGAGCCGGAGACAGGCGGTAAAGTTTAAGGAGATGATGAGTCTGTAGGAAAGAGATATGAAAATCTTAAAATGAGGTGTATCTTCGGAATAATTTGCAGGTTTAAAACTTAGAAATACAACAAAAAGTCCCCTTTTCGGAGGGGACTTTAATTTTTTTGCCAACGGGGCAATTATCTTAGCACAGGTGCTGCATGCACAGCATCTGCAATTTCCTTAATTAAAGAAGCGTCTTTCTCAATAGCATTTCCGACTACGATGATATCGGCGCCGGCTTTACAGTTCAGATAGGCTTTTTCAGCGTCCCGGATACCGCCGCCCACAATGATAGGGGCACTCACCTGGCTGGCCACACGGGCAATCATACTTTCAGTAATAGGTTTACGGGCTCCGCTGCCGGCGTCCATATAGACAACTTTGAGACCAAGCATTTCGCCTGCGATGGCGGTACACATGGCTATATCGTCTTTGTCTGCAGGAAGTGGAGTTGTGTTACTGATGTAGGATACGGTTGTAGGTGCTCCTCCATCTACGACCATGTAACCAGTGGAAATCACTTCAAGGCCGCTCTTCTTCACCGCAGGGGCAGAGATGACGTGCTGACCTATTAATAATTCCGGATTACGGCCTGAGATTAAGGATAAATATAACAGCGCATCTGCGTAGCGGGAAACCTGGGAGGGACTTCCGGGAAACAAAACTACTGGTATATCACAGTTGGCTTTCAACTGTTGTACACACTCGTCAAGATGAGAGGTAATCACAAGGCTCCCTCCCAGAAAGATATAGTCAACCTTTGCTGCTGTACATTTAGCTGCAAGGTCAGCTGCTCCTGCTGGAGTTACCTTATCCGGATCAATCAGTACTGCAAAGGATTTTAATCCCTTTGCCTTCCTGTCGATGAAAGAATTGTATATTTTATTGTGCATCAAAATAGCATTGTTCCGGTTGTCGCAAAAGTATTAATTTTTTGGTAATAAGTCACAGTCTTAGAGAAATATGCATGTGAGCTATTTTCTATTCAAAAAACAGCATCGTTGAGACCCCTTCCCATTTTTACACGCTGCAATCTTTGGGCCATTCACTCAGGTGTAACGGATTAACTTGCTAAAAAGTTATTTATTATCATATAAAATAAAAATATATTTTTTGTACGATAAATACAAGCAAGTTACTAAAAAGCAGCGTTAGTTAACAGGATAACTATGCCAGTTCAGGCCGAAACGCAATAGCAGAGGCCCTTTCAGCCGGATTTACAAATGTAAATTTCCCGCTGTTGATAGATGCCTGAAAACGTGCTACTAGCCTCATTCTCAGGCTTTAGCGTACAGTGTCTTTGTTAATGATTTGTTATTGTGGTCTGAAAATTTTAAAGAAAAATAACATGCCCTTACATTTGTATTCAAATAGGGTTTTCATAGGATAGTAACAAATTGAGGGCGCCTTTCCAGGTGCCCTTACTATTTTCTCTCATTGCTGAATTATATGTCTTATGTATTTCTACCGCATAGATTTCCCCATACACCGCTGATTTTTCTCAAAGGCATATTGATAACTTTTATAAGTTAGTTTTATAGACTATAAGTTCGCACTCCACAAATCGTTCTGGTAAAAATCTGAGAATTGATGTATCACAGATGTAGGTGAGGTTTCTCCTCTTTTAGTTGGCATTTCCTATATATTCGAATAAACGCTCATTTTGGATTTACCATCAACCCATTATTTTTTTTATACGTTTCCCCATAATTGATCTTAATAAATTTAAACAGGTTAAATATTTAGGCCTGTGGGTTTATTAAAATATATATTTATTATATTTGTTATTATATTAATTTTATTATGGTTACTGTCCTATGAAAAACCAATT
>NZ_JBCNKF010000056.1:0-19686 GCF_039596155.1 Chitinophaga sp. | reverse complement strand
CCAAATCATTCACAGTAATCTGGCCATTCAATTTACGGGTCATTTTGCAATGAATCCATCATTCATTTCGCCAAATCATTCACAGTAATCTGGCCATTCAATTTACGGGTCATTTTGCAATGAATTCACCAATCATTCTGCCCATTCATTCACACTAATCTGACCTGTCAATTTACGGGTCATTTTGCAATGAATTCACCAATCATTCTGCCCATTCATTCACAGTAATCTGACCTGTCAATTTACGGGTCATTTTGCAACGAATTCGTTAATCATTTTGCCCATTCATTCACACTAATCTGGCCAGTCAATTTACTGGTCATTTTGCAATAAATCCATCAATCATTCTGCCCATTCATTCAAAGTAATCTGGCCTGTCAATTTACTGGTCATTTTGCAATGAATTCGCCAATCATTTTGCCCATTCATTTACAGTAATCTGGCCTGTCAATTTACTGGTCATTTTGCAATAAATCCATCATTCATTTTGCCCATTCATTCACACTAATCTGATCTGTCATTTCACCCGTCAATCCCATATAACCGCTTCATCCGAACAACTTCCACCATCCTGCCAACCCACTCACATTACAAACAATTAAAATAGCCGGTTTTGGTTTCAGGCACTCAGTCCCCAAAACCAAAACCGGCCACATAGCACGACTCCCTGAACAGCACTGCAGCATGCCGCACCACTCACCCTGTTATTCCTTCGATATCATATTGTCTTTTATAAACACCACCCCGATCACAAAACAAATCAACGCCACCCCAATCGGATACACCAGCCCCGCCAGGTGATGATGTGTCGCCGTCACCAATATCGTTGCCACCGTTGGCAACAACCCTCCAAACACCCCATTCCCCAAATGATAAGGCAAACTCATTGACGTATACCTGATCCTCGCCGGGAACAATTCCACCAGGAACGCCGCTATCGGTCCATACACCATCGTCACAAAAATCACCTGCACCCATACCAGCAGCACCAGCTGTATCAACCCACTCGTGCCAACGACCACCTCCATCTTTTTCTCTTCCTTTCCATCTGTATTTACCACCGTCTCCCTTACCTTCGTCTCATCGTCATACACCCTTGTCCTTACCGTCTTCTCCACATTCTGCATCTTATCATTCCTCGCCATAGAATTCTCTATCGTATACTTCGCCGTTACTTCCGTCTTCAAACGCACATCCGCAATCCGGTCCATCCTGGCATATATCGGGTAATACGCCAACGCCGCTATCAGCATCCCCGACATCATGATCTTTTTCCGCCCGATCTTATCCGACAATCTGCCAAAATAGATAAAGAACGGCGTACCCAACACCAACGCGATCGCTATAATTACATTCGACTGCACAAACTCCACGTTCATTGTCTTCTGCAAAAAAGACAATGCATAAAACTGCCCCGTGTACCAGATCACCCCTTGCCCCATGGCCGCACCAAATAATGCCAGCAATACTACCTTCAGGTTCTCCTTCTTCCCAAAACTCTCTTTGATGGGATTCTTTGCCGTCTTTCCTTCGGCCTTTAGCTGCGCAAACTCCGGCGACTCCTGCAACCGGATCCTTATATAATAAGACATCAATACCAACAACACCGACAACCAGAACGGCACCCGCCACCCCCAGTCGTTAAAATGCTCTGTCGTCATACTACTCCTGGTAATCAGGATGACTGCCAGTGATACGAACAGTCCCAGCGTAGCCGTAGTCTGTATAAAACTGGTATAGTAACCTCTCTGATCATGCGCGGAATGCTCCGCCACATAAGTAGCCGCACCCCCGTATTCACCACCCAATGCCAATCCCTGCAACAATCTCAGCAACAACACAATTATTGGCGCCATGACCCCAATACTGGCATACCCCGGCACTAACCCAATGGCAAATGTAGACCCGCCCATAATAAGCAGGGTAAGTAAGAAGGTATATTTCCGCCCCACAATGTCGCCCAGTCGCCCGAACACAATTGCTCCAAAAGGCCGGACCACGAAACCTACGGCAAACGTAGCCAATGTCATAATGTAAGCCAGATCCGGATTACTGGGCGGGAAAAACTTTTCAGCAATTATCGCAGATAAGCTGCCAAAAATGTAGAAATCATACCATTCTATCAGGGTGCCGGCTGAGGAAGCCAGGATCACCTGCCAGATGTTGTGCGCAGTCTTTTGTTTATTCATACGTGAGAATCTATGTAGTCCTAATAGTTTGAAATGCTACAAATAGTCGTATAAAATAATAAAAAAAACGTAAATATTATATTTTTTGAAGAGGCGGTTTCGCCGTAGATTTTCGTTGGATTGGCCATCTATAACTATGGGAAAAGTCACTTTTCATTGAACTTATTCTGCTACCTTCGGGTCAAATAAGGGTTTATACAGTCAAGATATATGCGTTTCAGGAGGGTATTTGTTAGTTGGTTAGGGAGCTTTCTATTGCCTGCCGTCATCTTTGCACAGCAGTCAGGGGCTGTCCGTCCCAAAATCGGGCTTACCCTCAGCGGAGGTGGTGCCAAAGGCCTGGCACATATAGGGATACTCGAAGCCATCGACAGCGCCGGATTAAAAATAGACTACCTGACCGGAACCAGTATGGGAAGTATCGTCGGCGCCCTCTATTCCATGGGCTACTCCGGCACCGGCATCGAAAAAATGGCCCGGGAACTTGACTGGAATAACCTCTTCACCAACCAACCTGTACTGACCGACATCTCCTACGAAGAAAAGAAAGAGTATAATAAATACATTATCGAAATTCCCTTTGAATTTGGTAAGCCCAAACTCGCTTCCGGCGTGATCGCCGGCGAACAACTATGGCTGGAGCTCGCCCGCATGTGCTGGCCCGCCAATGGCGTGAGGGATTTCTCCCAATTCAATATTCCTTTTAAATGTATTGCCACCGATGTGGCAAACGGTGCCATCGTCACGCTTGACACAGGTGATGTAGTAACCGCAATCCGCGCCAGCATGGCCATCCCTTCTATCTTCACGGCCATCAATATCGGCGACCGTAAACTGGTGGATGGAGGCGTTGTACGAAACTTCCCCGTTATTACTGCCAAGGAAATGGGGGCGGATATCATGATCGGTTCCAACGTCGCCGAAGGGCTGCGCAAATCGGACCAGTTACAGACTCCCCTGGACGTTATCCAGCAACTCGGCTTCTACAAAGATGCAGATGACTTCAAAGACGAACGGCAACTCTGCGATATCTTTATCCAGCATAAACTGGAAAACTACAGTGCCGCCAGCTTCGGCAGCGTTGATTCCATCATCGAAATAGGTAAACGCAAAGGAAGAGAGATGTACCCTGTCTTCAAACACCTCGCAGACTCCCTGCAGGCCATCTATCCGTTGCCCCCTTTCGAAAAAGACCGCCTGCCTTTCACCGCCGATATCGAACTGGCGCAGATCCGTGTCAATGGCCTGAAGCATTCCGATGAGAAATTCTTCTTAGGCAGGCTCGGTCTCAAACCCGGAGGCTGCTACACCTCTGAACATATCAAAGAAGCCGTATTGAATGTATTCGGTACCCGCTTCTATAAAATGATCACCTACGACCTGGTGCCAGCTGGCAACCGCCAGACTATCATGAACGTGAATGTGGAAGAAAACCCGCTTACGTATGTGAAGTTCGCACTGAGCTATAACAGTTTTACGAACGCCAGCGCCATCGTGAATATTACGCAACGCAACTTCATCGTACCTAACTCACGGGCATTTGTGACTGTCGCTATCAGCGAAAATCCCCGTATACAGGCAGAATATTTTAAATACACCGGTCATGACCGGAACTTTGGCGTGGGCCTGGGCTTCTACTTCGAGGATAACGCGATGACCCACTACGAAAACCTGAAAGCAAAACAGGATTTTCACAGTAAATACCTGAGTACAGATATTCATTTCCAGTATACCTTAAACAGTATCATGGCAATAGGTGTCGGCACACGTTGGGAGTTTCTCAACCTGAACCCGCGCTTTGCCGACGAGCAGGAGATCCGTGGTAACAGCACACAGCTGAACAGCTATTTCTATGCAGGTATCAACTCCCTCGACAGGAAGATCTATCCACGCAAAGGGATGGACTTGCAATTTGAGGCAGGATGGGTGTACAATGAAAATCCGAATTTCAGGGTCTTCCGTGATGGGGTGCAGCAGCCATTGGATTCTACCAATTTCAATTTTGCCGAATACCAGCGCGCGATGTTGCAGGCAAAATATCATATTCCATTTGGCTTTAGGGGTGCTTTGCAAATACAGGCGGGGGGTGGTGTGAACTTTAATCACAGGCAGGGGCCGATCAATGCATTCCAGATTGGTGGGCTGAACAACGTATTCAGGAACCAGCTGCCTTTTGTCGGGATACTGGAAGGGGAGGTGAGTACATCATCTGCCGCTACATTGCAACTGGCCTACCAGTATGAAGTAGCCAGGAATATTTTTACCACCCCAAGGATTGGCGCAGCAGTATATGATTTTATGGGCGATGTGGATCAGAAATATAAGTACCTGAGTGGGTATGGCATTTCAACGGGCTATTCTACATTCATGGGGCCTATAGAAGGTACAATGATGTATTGTAACCAGGATGGGCGGTTACGCTTTTATGTAAATATTGGATTTAACTTCTGATAAGAAATGGCTGTTTTCAAAAGTTATATGCATTAAGTGATAATTGCTCACTTAATGCATTCTATCTCCTCTTACCTCCATCTTATCCATAATATCCGCCTCAATTGTCAACCACTCCTGCCACCTTGTTTTCACCTGTTCCTCCGGCAGATATTCATTCGCCAGGTCGATAAACAACCGGTAATGCCCCGCCTCCGAAATCATAAACTTCCGGTAAAATTCACGCAGGTACTCATCTTCCAATCCCTCACTCAACAACCTGAAGCGCTCACAGCTCCTGGCTTCGATCAAGGCAAACGTCAGCAGGCGATCCAGGAATACCGTGTCCGGGTCTCCACCTTTATTCTGATGCAACAGCAACGCATTTACGTATAGATCCTTCCGTTGCTTGCCTAACTGAAACCCACGCTTCCGCATTTCTGCCAATACCTGCCTGAAATGTCCCCACTCTTCCGTTACAATAGGCGCCAGTTCCTGTACCAGTCTATCTCTGTGCGGATACCGCTGGATCAGTGAAATACAGGACGTCGCCGCCTTTTGCTCGCAAAAAGCATGGTCTGTCAGTACTTCTTCAAGAGAAATAGCCGCCAGATTCACCCAACGAGGGTCAGAAGGAAGATGCAAACCAAGGATAGATACTTTACTCATGCGCGATGTTTATATTGGCTTACCTGCGGGGCAGGCAAAGTTGCTTTTCATTAATTATCGTCCGCAAAGTTACTTAGCTTTGAAAAATGAAAGAAGATTTTCTTTTATCTCAACTAGTGGCTCGTAAAGAGCAACACGCTCTCCGGGAATTACGTTTACCTGCACCTGGTATGGTAGACTTCTGCTCTAATGACTACCTGGGCCTGGCAAAAAGTATGGCTATGCAGGAAGCAGTGCACAATTTGCTGGCTGCCCGTCCATTTGCGCATGGCAGTACGGGATCCCGCCTGCTGGCGGGCAACTACCCCTGGGTAGAGGAAACCGAGTCCATGCTGGCCGCTTTTCACGGAAGTGCTGCCGGGTTGATCTACAATTCAGGTTACGATGCCAACCTGGGATTATTCAGCGCTGTTCCTCAAAAAGGGGATACGATCATTTACGATTCCCTGATCCATGCCAGTATCCGGGATGGCATCCGTCTTTCCAAAGCACAGGCATTCTCATTTTTGCATAACGACACCCCTGACCTCGAAAAGAAGTTGGCGCACGCCACCGGTCATGTATTTGTGGCAGTAGAGTCAATCTACTCCATGGATGGTGACTTTGCTCCCTTATCTGCCATCGCCGGGATATGTGACAGGGCAGGGGCCTTTCTCATTGTAGACGAAGCCCATGCGACCGGGGTAGCAGGTGCAAAAGGGGAAGGGCTGGTACAGCACCTTGGCCTGGAAAACCAATGTTTTGCCAGGGTACATACTTTTGGCAAAGCGGTGGGCTGTCATGGTGCGGTCGTATTAGGCTCCAGTCATTTACGTGATTTTCTTATCAATTTTTCCCGCTCATTTATCTATACCACGGCATTACCGCCAACCGCCATGGCGGCGATTATGGCCAGTTACGACCTGTTCCCTTACATGCAGGAAAGCCGGGCACACCTGGCGGCATTAATTGCCCGTTTCCGGAAGGGCGTGGCAGCGCTCGATACATTGCCCAGCGAGACGCCTATTCAGGTCGTTTTGACCCCTGGAAATGCAGCTACCCGTGAATTGGCAACACGTCTGCAGCAGGAGGGACTGGATATCCGGCCAATTTTACATCCAACAGTGCCCAAAGGGAAGGAACGCCTCCGGATCGTGTTACATAGTTTTAACACGGAGCAGGAGGTAGACAAGTGTATTGCTGTCCTGACCCGGTAACGCCCACCTTATATGGTAATGCATCCATAACAACATTCCTTTTTACTGTAAAGCAGATCTCCTGGTTCGCTCCGCTCAGGCGGGACGGGGACAGTGTGCTCTTGTCACAAAGACGTTGCTGGCAGCAAGCATTGTAGCCTTAACAGGATCAATTCACCCGGATGTAAACCTGATCAGGACCAGACCGACTCCTGATCAGGCATACCAGCAAGCATCGGGAGCAATAACAGCCAGGTGGAAGTCCGGAAGAAAGGGAGCTGTAACCTGATAAAAGGATTATATCCAAACATTGTAAACTTCAAACAGGATTAATTAACCATCGTGTAAACCTATTTCAGGACTAGACCTACTATAGCGCTTCTTCGGAGATATCCCGCAGATAACCCGCAGATAACCCGCCTATAACCCGCCCATAACCCGCATCTATAAAAAGGCGGGTTATCTGCGGGTTATCTCCGCGTTATACCCGTTTTACAGGCAGGTCATCTCTATTTTTTCGTTATTAATACCCCGTCAGCACGTACTTCCTCCCTAAAAAATGTATATTAGCTACTCACTGCTTTTCTATGAGAATTCTACCATTTGCCATTTCGACCGGAATAACCGCTTTACTTATTTTTACTTTGTCCAAAAAATGGGGGGCACTGCCGCCCGTAGGACCTCTCCTCAGTCCACAGGAAGGCTTCTGGCAAAATGCGACCCCCATCAGCAAAGACTACAATGAAACCATCGACCTTCCGGGTCTTACCGGCAAGGCTGAGGTGTGGCTGGATGACCGTATGGTTCCCCATATTTTCGCAGAAAAAGACGCGGACGCTTATTATATCCAGGGGTTCATCCATGCGCGTGACCGCCTCTGGCAGATGGAGTTACAGACGTTCGCTGCCGCAGGTCGCCTGTCAGAGATCCTGGGGCCTCAGATGCTGGAATACGACCGGTTACAACGCCGCCGTGGCATGATCTATAGTGCTGAAGTGGCATTAAAGGAAATGGAGAAAGACCCCCTCACCAAAACAGCGATTGAATCTTACGCTGCCGGTGTAAATACGTATATCGAATCGCTGAACAAGGCATCGCTGCCTATAGAATATAAGCTCCTGGATTATAAACCAGAAAAGTGGACCTCCCTGAAATCTGCCATCCTTCTCAAACTGATGGCAAACGATCTGGCGGGTGAATCTGAAGACCTTGAGTACACGAATGCCCGTCGCATTTTCAGTAAACAGGATTTCGACCTGATGTACCCGGATTTCAATGATAGTCTGGATCCGATTGTGCCCAGGCACACACACTTCGATCCGGCCACTCTGAAGGCAGTGCCGCCACCAGATAGTATTATCAGACTGGCAGAAGCTTTACAGCATTTCAGGGAGGAAAAGCCTGATCCGGACAACGGGAGTAACAACTGGGCCGTAGCCGGTTCCAAAACCCGCTCCGGCGCGCCCATCCTGTGTAGTGACCCGCACCTGGGCCTGAGTCTGCCGTCACTCTGGTACGAAATTCAGTTACATACCCCCCAGATGAATACCTACGGCGCTTCTTTACCTGGTGCACCCGGTGTGATCATTGGCTTTAATAATGATATTGCCTGGGGAGTGACCAATGGAGAAGAAGATGTAAAGGATTTTTACCAATTGAAATTCCGCAACGGCCGCAAACAGTATCTTTACAACGGGGCCTACCGGGATGCGACATTGCGCGTAGAAAAGATCGATATCAGGGGGCGCCAGCCTTTCTATGATACAATTGCCTATACAGTATGGGGACCGGTTGCCTATGATAATACCTTCCCTAAGGAACAGAAAAAGGAACAAGCACCTCAGTTCCTCGCTATGCGCTGGAAGGCACATGATCCTTCGAATGAACTGCGTACTTTCCTGCTCCTGAACAAGGCAAAGAATTACGACGACTATCTTGCTGCCATCAAGGATTATCAATGTCCCGCACAGAACTTCGCGTTTGCATCAAGAGAAGGTGACATTGCTATCTGGCACAATGGTAAATACCCTTTGCGCTGGCAGGACCAGGGGAAATTCATCATGCCGGGAGACGACAGTACGTTTGCATGGCAGGGCTATATCCCTCAGAACGAATTACCACATTTATATAATCCGGCCCGCGGTTTTGTTAGCTCTGCCAATCAGAATCCGACCGATGATACCTATCCCTACCACTTTGTGGGTGGGTACGACCTTTTCCGTGGCAAGCGTATCAACGAAGTGCTGGCAGCAGATAGCCAGATCACCATTCAGGATATGATGGCCCTGCAAAATGATTACACGAACCTGCTGGCAAGGGCAGCTATTCCCGTATTTGGCAAGCATCTGCCGCAATCATTGCTGACAGCGGAACAGAAAAAGTACTGGGCGCTGCTGGCTGACTGGAACCAGCAGAGTACACCTGATAGCAAGGCCGCTACGGTGTTTCAGCTGATGTGGAATAACCTGCAGAATGAGATCTGGGCCGATGACATGGCACAGTTCGGAGATGAAATTTATCAGAACGTATGGGAGAAGACTACGCTGAACCTGATGATCAAAGACTCTGCATTTCATTTCATAGATAACATCAACACGCCGGAGAAAGAAACCTTGTCCGGCCTGATGTACCAGGCACTGGTCAAAGCTGCAGACACTGCAAAGGTGCTGGAAGCAAAGCATAAATTAGAGTGGGGGCGTTACCGTGGTACAGACATCAGGCACATTACGCGGAGTATTGTTCCGTTTGGCGCCTATCATTTATACACTGGTGGTGGCAGGCATATTGTGAATTGTATCAAGGAGAATCATGGTCCGTCCTGGCGGATGATCGTACAGATGGGCAACCCTGTAGAAGCTTATGGGATCTATCCTGGCGGGGAAAGTGGCAATCCCGGAAACCCGTATTATGATAATGCGGTGCAGGATTGGGTGAATGGAAAATATTATCTGCTTCATTTGTTTAAGCCCGACCAGCGCGAGGATCCGGCGGTGAAGTACAGAATGATGTTGAATTAATTTAAAAAATAATTGCATTAGGATTTGGAAGAAATTAATTAATTCCTATCTTTGCACTCCCAATCACGAAGAAAGGGAATGATTCCGTAGCTCAGTTGGTAGAGCAATACACTTTTAATGTATGGGTCTTGGGTTCGAGTCCCAACGGGATCACAGGAAATTAAGCGCTTCAAGTCCAGGACTTGAAGCGCTTTTGTTTTTAGGGGGGGCCAGTGCCTTTTCCCAAAATAGACTCGAAAATGAACGCCATATTCTTTCAATAGAAGTGGGCACATTTGCTGGAGGACATGGCCTCCAGGTCACGGGTTACGAAAAAGTAGCACATTCAGGATTAAGCAAAAACAATTTTTGATCATTGCGCTTTATCAGCTAAAAAAGAATTTTCATTTACTTACCGAAAGAAGTTTTCTAAAGAATCGGGAAAATGAATTTCCTTATGAGTTATATAAGCAATTATTGGATAGAATCACTATCGCAATTCCAGATTTACTGAATTAATACAGTACCAATGATTAGCGTAATTCGAGATAAAATAGCCATGTTAGTAAGCGAGTGGAATCCTGACTTACAGCGTTTAGCTGGCAATAATGAAATAATGACTATACATTTCGGCGCTCAAGAGGTAGATGATGATTATGAGCTCTATCTTTCCGGACATACCTGGTACGATGGCCACGATTTATGGATACTTTACGAACGCTATATTTAGATTAAGAGATTAGATCTTAGTCAAATCATCAATAATCTGGTTCGATTTTTCGATATTAGAGGTCACTAGAGAGGATAACTACTAATATGTAGCTATCCTCTTTTTTATTTCGCCCTGATCCAATAACCTGATTCAACGACCGTCCGGGTCTATTTCGAAACGGACTCGCTGCAAAATCCTCCAGGTGCAAAAAATCTCCAGGTGCCTGTCCTGGTTATTTGCGGGCCATTTCAACCATCTGTACAACTTCTTCTGCAGCGGTTTCAGCTTTCCCCTCAAATCCTGACACTTTAAACCTGATCCTTCCTTTACCATCAATGATAAATTTGGCAGGGATCCCATCAATTTTGAAGGCATCCGCAGCAGCACAATGCTTAGTATCCGGGTTTCTCGGATCCAAATACAGATCAAATGTATAGTTGCGTTTTGCCAGGAAATTTTTGCCATCATTTAACAAGTCCGGTACGTTATTCCAGGTATAAATAAAGAGAAATTTTACATCCGGGTCATTAACATAGCGGTTTGCAGCCATCTGCATAGCGGGGAATGACTCTACACACGGACCGCACCAGGTAGCCCAAAAATCCAGCACAATGGTTTTGCCTTTAAAATCCGCCAGCGAAACTTTTTTCCCGTTCACATCTGTTACGATAAAATTAGGTGCTGCTTCATGAACCATCATTGAAGAAATATTTGCCCTGATTTTTTTGATAAATGTATTTTTCAACTCCTGGACGTATGCATCCGCATCCTTACCGGGGTTCAGCTTTGTATAACCTTTTTTGACCTGGTCGATGTACCTCTGCTCGAACTTTCCTTCCTCTACTGCTTTTGCCAATATCGGTAATGTTTGCTCGTAGTCGCCGTTCAAACTGGACAGCAAAGCATAATTTTCAATCAGCTCCTCGTCCTTTTTTTTAATGTTATGATAAGCTTCAGCAGTATAACGGAAGGCTTCTTCATTTTTTCCGGCTTTGAAGAGTAGCTTACCGTAGAGGTTAATAAAATTATTATAAGCAGATTTGGGATCTATTTTCCGCGGCCCATTTAAGGCTGCCATGTCTTTCATTTTTTTGACGTTTTCCAATTCGCCAGAAGCAAACTCCATGGCCTTTGTATCATTTATTGCAGCCATTTCTTCTGTGGCCATCATTAAGGCCTGTATTCGAAATCCAGGATCATCAATGGCGTTGATATATTGTAGCGTTTTCGCAGGATTCATTTCATTAGCATACATATTGGCCACAAAACTTTTCTCCAGATCTAAATTGACACCAGGGTAGTCTTTGATCATGTTCTGCAGATGCGTTTCTATGTCTTCCACTCCTTTGAGCTTAAGAAATGAACTGATTCTCGCCATTTGTGCGTTTTGACTTTGAGGATACTTTTGGAGCAGTATCCTGGTTACCGCATTTTTTTTAACTTCATTTTTATCATAATACTGGATCAATGTCCATAGATCCTGGTCGGAACCATTTTCCAACGCTTTGATTTTTTGGTTAAGGACTGTCTTATCTTTTGTATGCTTTAATGACGCTAACGTGGAATTTGTATCTTTTTTTTCGCTTCGTTGTGCCACTGTACTCAGGCAGCTGAGCATCAGTACAGTAAAAATTATTTTTTTCATTTGCTATTTGTTAATGTTTTAAAAATTGTGAGACGGCGGCTGGAAATTCTGTATAGCCTTTGGCTACATTCGATGCTGTCCGGTATGTAAGAAAATGATCAGCTGGAACATCATAATTTTGTTCTTTGTTGTCTTTGATCCAGCTGTGTATGCCCACTACCGTCCAAAGTTGTAAGCCCCTTATCATTATCCGGTCAATATTTTGCTTTGGCGAGTTCCACCATCGCTTTCAACTTATAAAATTCCTTGTCATCTGAACCGGCATAACCAACGCTTGTTTGATTGATGTTTCCTTTCGCATCAATGATGAATTTCTGAGGAGTACCCAATGCGCCCAGCGCTTTGAAAATTGTCTCATCCTGATCAAATAATACATCCAGTTTGTAGCCTTTCTTTTCCATAAAGGGTCTAACTATCTCCGGGCTTTCCCCCTCATTGATCACAAACAACTGGAAGGGTTCCTTACCGTACAATTCCATTACACGCTCGAATGCCGGAAATGCCGCAACGCATGGTTTGCAAACTGTACTCCAAAAATCAATCATTACAATTTTACCTTTGTAATCAGTTAACTTAATAGCTTTTCCATTCATATCTGTTAGAGAGACATCCGGTACAGGTTTAGTATCAGTAATCCAGGCTTCGGCGACTTCCTTTGCAATTTTTTGATAGGCTTCTTCCTGTAGCGAACTGACATAGTTGTCCATCCCGGCTGTGCTACCTTTTACCTGCTGGTAGGCGAGTTTTAAGCTGGCAACTGTTTTGGGCGTGGAGATAGCCGTACGCACCGCATTCGACAACATATCGAACGCGCGTTGAGGCTGGCCAGCCGCTAACAGGATGATACCAAGACGGTTCAGGTAATTGGCATCGGAATTTCTGAAGTAAGGTATTTTCCTGTACATGGCATTTTTATCCGACTTTTTGATATTTTCCATCGCGATAGCCAGGTTGCCGAGCTTTGCATTAGCCACTGCATTCACTTCGAGTAAAGTCCCGTTCCGGTCAAAGGAATCATCGTGTCCTTTGTGTGCGATTTCGTCCAGTACCTGTTTGGAAATTTGTTGTACCCATTCAATATGCTGGTCATTGTCTACCCAGGATTCAAGCAGGTTAGAAAGTTCAAACAATTGAATTGCTGTAAACCTGGGATTGGTGTTTTTGTAGAAATAATATTTATCAATATTCCCTTCCTTCAGCCAGTCGATCGCCAACTGCGCACGATATTCATCATATGGCGCTGGCTTTGCCGGGTCAGCGGAATATTTTGAGCGGAGTTCATTATAGAAATGCTCTTCGTCCTCAACGTTTACAAGACCATTAAATTTTTTAGCGATGTCCTTTTGCGACTGCTGCCCATGTACGTAAGTGGACATCAGTATCATCATTACAACTAATCCTCTCATATCGTTTCGATTAACTATGTGCTTTTATGATTTCGACCATGGCTTTCAGCTTATAGTATTCCCGGTCGGTAGAACCGGCATAACCAGTTGCGAAGAACCTGATATTCCCCATCGGATCGAATACGATTTTAGTTGGTGTTGCGCGAACATCGTACGTTTTATTCTCTTCGTCCCTCAAAACGTCTAGCGTGACAGGTTTCTGTGAAGCAAAAGCCTTAACGGCCTGATCGTCCTCAAACAAGTTCACGACGAACAGCTGGAATTCATCTTTCCTGTAGTCGGCAACCACTTTCTCAAATCCGGCGAAAGCCGCAACGCAGGGCGTACACAGCGTAGTCCAAAAATCCAGCGCAAGGATCTTTCCCTTTTGATCACTGAGATTAACCGTTTTTCCCTCGAGGTTAGTCATCGTAAACCCGTGGACGGGTCTTGTAGCACGGAAGGTGGTAAGTTTTTTCCCGGCATCTTTTGGATCTGGAATGAATCCATCCAGTGTTTGCTGTGCAGCTGCTACATAGGAATTCTCAACTTCTTTATAGTATTTTTGATAAGCTTCCCTTTTCAGTGATTGGAGCTCATCTTCACATCCGTCCTCAGTCCCTTTTACTTTTTTAAATGCTTCTTTAAATGTATCCACCATATACGGGTTGCTTTCAGCCTCTCTAAAAGCTTTGACAAGGATATCGTATGCCTGTTGATACTCTCCCGCAGCCAACTTTACGATGGCGAGGCGATTCAGGTAATTCGAATGAGAATCCTTAAAATACTTAATTAGCCGGTCGGCACTTCCTTTATCAGCATCTGACCTGGCGATCTGTCTTTTGGCTACATCTACATGCCCCAGCCTGGCATTGGCAGCTGCGTTTACCTCTAACAATACGCAAGTCCTTTCAGTCCCGGCGTTGTTTAATAGTTCCCCGGAAATCTGCGCAGCGTCCTCATACTGCCTTTTTTCATCAAACAGTTTTTCTACGGCATAAGATAGATAAAGCGCCTGGCGGTAAGAAAATTTCGGCTTGGTTGCTTTATAAAATCTATAACGTTCTATATTGCCCTTGGCCAACCACCTATAAGCCAGTTCCGCACGCAGATCATTTAAGGCAGTAGGTGTCAGGTGTTCAGCAGGCTCCCTTAGCACTTCATTGTATTTCTTTTCCTGGTCTTCAACTTTCTCTATCCGCATGAACTCATCGATCCCATATTTATTTTTTTTTGCAAGCTGCTGTGCCCAGCACGTGCTGGAAATCATTAACAGCAAAAAGACGATTTTTTTCATCAGTAGATTTTTTTTAGTTGTTACGAGGTCATCATAATGCTATTCATTGCGATTTTTAAGCTTGTCTGCCTATGATGGTTTCCTCATTATCTGATTAATTCTGCCAGGCGGTCATGGAGCGCACCACCCCTGAGGTCTTTACCCACAATTTTACCGTTGGGATCGATCAATACATTGGAGGGTATGCTAGAGATCTCGTAGGCCTTTGCTGCCTTGCCTTGTTCGGCCTTAAAGTCGCAAACCTGTTTCCAGGGAAGCTTATCCTCTTTAATGGCTTTCAGCCACAACTTTTTTTCAGTATCCAGTGAAATGCCCAGAACCTTGAAGTTTTTGTTCTTATACTTTTCGTAGGCGGCTAAAACATTGGGGTTCTCCCTGCGACATGGGACACACCAGCTGGCCCAAAAATCAACTAAAACATAGTTGCCCCTGTATGCGCTTAGGGAGACAGGATGACCATCTGTATCATTAATGGTAAATCCGGGAGCTACAACTTTTCCGCTTACGAGATCTCTTGCCTTGTCTAATTTCGGTTTCCAGTTCAGCACCTTTTCAGATTGCTGCATGCGTTGGCTTAATCCATCGTACATTGGTTCGACAAGGTCAGGATTAATGGCGGCCTGAGTAAATATATCTAACAGGTCGACGCTGACGTAACTGTCAGGATAGCTACGGATCACTTCCCTGGTTGCATCAGCAATAAGCGCTATACCATCCGCGTTTTTATCTGCAGCATTTAATCGCTTGCTGAACTCACTGCCATAATACTCCCATGCTTTTTGTTCGTTTCCTCCACCAGTATAGGAGGCCATTCCTTCACGATCAAAGGTTACATTGATGTCCCCGTCGAGGTAAAATAAGCCCACATTTTTCATGGATCCGCTTTCGTCTGGTGATTTTTGCTGATCCGGCTTCGCCTTAGAACGTGGTATGATTAAGTTGAGCTCTGCAAGTTGAGGCCTTCCGATCTTGCCGCTGAACCCAAATTGTCCATTTTTGATCAGCGCGGTATCCGATTTGTATTCTCCTCCTTTATCATCAGGTGGGTAGGACATGACCGCTTTAATTGCCTGGTGGCCAGTTGGCAACTGTCCTTTAATGTGATAACTGGTTTGCGCAATTGACAATACCGGCAACATACAAGCTGTTGCCAAGATCATTAGTTTATTCATATCTCTGTTGAATTTCAAAATGTTGCCGGCGTAAGCGGCAATTCGTTAACTGTTATTTTATGCTATGGATTTTCTTCTAAACCTTTGTTTTCATTAAGCATGCGCTCTCCAAATTTAAGTGCGAACCTTTCAGGTGTAAGTTGATACGTAGCGGTCACTACGCCGTTCGGACCGTAAATCCTGTGTGTAAAATCAATGTGATTGCTGTATACCGGGTCGACAGAAAGACGACGCATATCCAGCCATCGTAAACCAGTGATGGCGAATTCGCGGATGCGTTCATCCAGGATAAATTTCACGAGTGCTTGTTGACTTGCAGCAATGCCGGAAGGAACAAGGGCGGCTGTGCCGGCAATCCGTTTGGTGCGCAAAACTTCCAAATCGGCTACTGCCCCGGATAGATCATTTGACCTGGCTTTACACTCTGCACGCATTAAATATAAATCAGGCAGCGAGGGTCCGATATTTATTCCATTAAAGAAATCTGTATTACGGCGTCTCATTCCCTGTGGATATGCTGTAGTTGTAAATAATTTGAAGGGTGAATACAAGTTTAAACGTCTGTCAGTTGGAGCATATAAGGCGGCTGTTTGAGGACTAAAAACAAATGCATTAACAGCTTGAAATTGAAACCAGCCTGCATTGATATTATAAATAATTTCTGTATTGTTGGCTGCAATAGGGACATTGTTGAGACCTAAAACGCCTTCCGGAAACCAGGATCCTGCTGCACCTGGATTTTCCTGATCCAGCACCACTGTATAATCATACAGTGTCAGGGGAATCTGCGCTTTTTGAACTTCCAGGAACGCAGCGTCAAGATGTTTTTGGGCAGCGGCAAAATTATTCATCGCCATATAAACCCTTGAAAGATAAAATTCTGCTGCCAATCTGGAAATCTTGCGGCGATGTGTAAGCGCACTCAAATGAGGTAACGATTCAGTTAAATCGCTGATTACCTGATCATATCCTGCCTGCAGCGTTCCTCTTTTAAAATTCTTTTGATTCACATCTGCCACAGTAAGGTTTGGGATACCCAAATCGGTACCTGCGGTAGCAGCATTATAGGGTTTGGTGAAATCGGATAGAAACATGAAGTTACAGATGGCCCGTCCCATTCTGGCTTCAGCGAGCAATGCACGTTTTTGTTCTTCGCTTCCGCCTTTAGAATCCATAACTTCATTAATAACTTTATTAAAAAGGTAAAGTTTCCTGATATAGTTTGTTTCCCCGGTAACCTCGCTGGGCAAGTCAGCAGCATTGTATACCCGCGCTTCATACCTGAATAAACGTTGCTGCCGGAGCAAATCAGTGCCATCCATGTTATTGAAATAAGGTTGCAAGGCAGCCATCTCATCGCCCTCGTATACGCCAGCGGTGAACTGGGTTGCCAAATAATTTGCATTCAATATCTTCTCATAGTCGGCTGTAGTTATAGCGATTGTCTGGCCTTTAGGTACAATTTCCAGGAATTCACGTTTACAGGATACAGGAACGATCAGCACCATCAGCACGAATGATCCCAAAATATATTTTCGAAAAATTTTCATGTCAGATTCTATTTGAAAATTAAAAACTAATGTGTACGCCCAGACTGATTGTTCCCTGGGCGTCCCGTGTCGTCTCTAAGAATTCCGGATCTATGCCGTTTTTATTGGCAGTCCATAACAGTAAATTATTCACCTGGACCCGGAAGGAAATATCCTGTGCATGCATTGATTTTACCAACATTTGCGGAAGGCTATAGGATAAGGTGATGTCACGGAGTTTGATATATGCTCCATTTAGGGCATATCGTTGAGACTGATTAAAGTAGCCGATATTACGGGCACTTGCCAGGTCACCCGAAGGTACATATCTTGGTATATCGGTTCTTTTCTCATCACCCGGGACCTTCCAGCGGTTCAAAAAATCCAGTGGGAGGGAATTGGTACTGAGAATGGATTCATTTGTTGCGGGGTTACTGTTGTTGGTGATGGTATAACCTCCGCTGTAAATTATGCTTGCACCCAGATTGAAGGATTTATACTGAAAATTATTCTGAAGCCCACCTGACCAGACGGGTTGGGTCGTACCTGCGTAAAGAATATCTTCTGGCTTAGTTACATTGATTTCGGAGGTTA
Source organism: Chitinophaga sp. (assembly GCF_039596155.1). GTDB lineage: Bacteria > Bacteroidota > Bacteroidia > Chitinophagales > Chitinophagaceae > Chitinophaga. The sequence goes on along the minus strand of NZ_JBCNKF010000056.1, from coordinate 1,893 downwards.
CAGTACCATCTGCAAGTTTAACTTGTGGATCCCCATTAGCATTTAAGCCTCCATAATTATAAATGAAGAGTGTATATAAAGGGTAACCGACCATTCTTTCCCGCAAACTCAGTTCATCCCCTGTAACCGGCGGATTCGCAAGCAGACGTGTTAATTTGTTTTTATTGTAGCTAAAAGTCAGCCCTGTACTCCAGCTAAAGTCATCAGTGCTGATGTTTACGGAATTCAATCCAATGTCTATCCCTTTATTATCTAAATTACCGTAATTGCCAATGACATTGTCATAACCTGATAGCGGCGAAGTGGCCAGTTGACCAATCAGGTCTTCCGTTTTCTTAATATACCCGTCAATTGATCCACTCAACCGGTTTTCAAATATGGAAAAGTCAATACCCGCATTGTAAACCTTTGTGCCTTCCCAGGTCAGCCTGGTGTTACGGGGGGAACTTAATAAATAGCCTGCTCCCGTCACATAATTAGGGTCACTTTGAGCAGTCAGAATATCGTAAGATGCTGCTGCTCCTGCAAAAGGTGCATTACCGGTAATTCCATAGGTCAGACGAACGTCCAGTTGACTGAGCCAGGTCGCCGTTTCCATAAATGTTTCACTACCTAAGGCCCATTTACCACCAATGCTGTAAACTGGTCTGTTCTGTGCAGATTTATCCCGTCCGAACAAATTACTTTCATCAATTCTCCAACTGGCGTTCAACGTATATTTCCTGTCGAAAGTGTAACCCAGGTTAGCAAAATAGGAAGTGGTCCTGGCAATGCGGCCCTCTGAACCACCCACATTGTTTGGTAATGTTACGAACCCGCTGACCCCACTAATTCCTTTACCTAAACTCGCCAAATCTACTGGTCTTGAAGTTTGCAACTGATCTTCCCAGCCATAATAAGTCGCTGTTGTCGTAACCGGCGTGCTGCTGGTAGCTTGCTGTCCAGCCATCAGGGTGAATTGGTGCTGCTTCCAATCGCGGTTAAATACCAATTGGTTTCTTATTGTCCAGGCCCTGGTGGAGCTGGTTGCGGTAATCAAGCTGCCACCTATTTGTGGAAGGTTGTATACGGGAGCGACTGTAGCGTCTTCTGCCTGCGTAAATTCCACAACCTGGGATCTCATCTCATAATTGTCCTGCAACCTCACTGTCCGGGTATTGGTGTTGCCAAGGTTATAACCATAGGTACCCTGGAAATCCAGTCCTTTCAAAAGGTTCACCTTGACCCCCCCGACCAGTCTGGCAAAAATCCCATTACTGCTACTGTAAGCCCTGTCCTTTTCAAGTAATGGGTTATAGTCAAGATTGATGCGGCTTAGTGACTGGTAAATGGTCCTGATGGAGTCCGGTAGGGGAATATTTTTATAGTTGCCTAAATAATTAATGTTCAAAGGATTGCCATTTGCATCCTTGAACATTTGATAAGGAACAATGTCACGGGCGGGCTTATAGGTATTGCCATTTCTGGTCACGGTATTCGTCAGGTCTGCATTTATGAAAGCCGTTATCCTCTTATTGATGACGAGGTTGTTGTTCAGGTTAATTTTGTACTGATTGTATTGTTCTCCCGGTGTATTGCTTTGCGTACCAACGTGATTTAATGAACCATAAAAGGTATGCGCCTTTCCACCACCGGAAACAGATAATGTCTGGTTTAATGTACTTGCATTTCTAACAAAAAGATCTGCGATCTGACCGGCGTTGGAGAGTCTGGCCAGGCTGTCTAGTTTAAAATCAGCCTGCTCCTGCGTAATCAGGTTTCGGGCGCGGTCATATTGTATCTGCAAATGAGGCAGGTTTCCAAAGGTAGTATTAACAGTTTCCCAGTCCGGGAAATATGGAAAAAATTGTGGGAACAGTTCCCTGGAGAGGGCAATAAATTGCTGCGAACTCA
>NZ_JBCNKF010000055.1:0-25279 GCF_039596155.1 Chitinophaga sp. | reverse complement strand
CCCTGATCGATTAGCCATTGTCCGCTATCGGCAGCGGGTTTATTTCATCGATTGGTATTTAGTAAATGAAATGCTAGTTCCCGGATTCAAATCCCTGATCGATTAGCCATTGTCCGCTATCGGCAGCGGGTTTATCGCATCGATTGGTATTCAGTAAATGAAATGAAATGCTAGTTCCCGGATTCAAATCCCTGATCGATTAGCCATTGTCCGCTATCGGCAGCGGGTTTATCGCATCGATTGGTATTCAGTAAATGAAATGGAATGCTAGTTCCCGGATTCAAACCCCTGATCGATTAGCCATTGTCCGCTATCGGCAGCGGCGGTAGCCAGTTCATCGCATCGATTATTAAACGGGTTGGTGGCATGTCCTTTCACCCAGGTAAATTTCACCTGCTGCCTTTTGTAAGCCGGTATAAACCGCTGCCAGAGGTCTTTGTTCTTCTTGTCTTTAAAGCCGATCTTCACCCAGTTCCATAGCCACCCTTTTTCAATTGAGTTGATTACATATTCACTATCGGTAAAGATGCGTACGGGAAGTCCGTCTTTTTTCAGCGACTCCAGTGCGACGATGACCGCCAACAATTCCATGCGGTTGTTGGTAGTTTTGCGATATCCCTGTGAGAGTTCCTTACGAACTGAATTCCACATGAGAATAACGCCATAGCCACCAGGGCCTGGATTGCCGCGGGATGAACCGTCTGTATAGATTATAACTTCGGACATAGCGGGCAAAGATAGGGATTATGGCCCTAAACCTGAAACACCCCTAAACTAAACCCTTCCTCAATTGGCGCGTGATTTGCCGCCCTGATGCTTTCCGATATGATCTTCCTGGTATTCAGCGGATCAATGATCTCATCTACCCACAGCCTTGCTGCCGCATAATACGGTGTTGTCTGGCTATTGTACTTTGCGGTTATCTCTGACAGCAACCTGTTCTCCTCTTCCGGTGTGATCTCCTCTCCTTTCGCTTTCAACGATGCTACCTGTATCTGCAGCAATGTCTTCGCCGCCTGCTCACCTCCCATTACGGCGATCTTCGCATTCGGCCACGCATATATGAATCTTGGATCATATGCTTTACCGCACATGGCATAATTGCCCGCACCATATGAGTTTCCAACGATTACTGTAATCTTGGGTACTACGGAATTTGCCACCGCATTCACCAACTTAGCGCCGTCCTTAATGATCCCCGCATGCTCACTCCTGCTTCCCACCATAAACCCTGTTACATCCTGCAAAAAGATCAACGGTATCTTCTTCTGGTTACAATTCATGATAAACCTGGCCGCTTTGTCAGCACTATCATTGTAAATCACACCTCCCATCTGCATCTCTCCCTTTTTACTCTTCACGATCTTACGCTGATTGGCTACTATTCCTACTGCCCATCCGTCTATCCGGGCATATCCGCACAAGATGCTCTTACCATAATCCTCTTTATACTGATCAAATTCAGACTTATCTACCAGCCGCGATATCACTTCCACCATGTCGTAAGGACGTGTGCTATCCTCCGGAATTATGCCATACAACTCACCCGGATCTTTCTCTGGCTGGGCGGGCTCAATCCTGTCAAAGCCGGCAGTAGCCGGATGCCCCAGTTTACTCACTATTTTCCTGATATGATCCAGGCAATCTTCATCTGTACTAAACTTATAGTCGGCAATGCCAGAGATCTCTGTATGTGTGACAGCGCCGCCCAGCGTCTCCGCATCGATGGTCTCACCAATGGCCGCTTTTACCAGGTAAGGTCCGGCTAAGAAGATGGAGCCATTGCCTTCTACCATCAGCACCTCATCGCTCATGATGGGCAAATATGCACCACCAGCTACACAACTGCCCATTACTGCAGCTATCTGTGTAATACCCATGGCACTCATGCGTGCGTTATTGCGGAATATACGTCCAAAATGCTCTTTATCCGGAAAGATCTCATCCTGCATAGGCAGGTATACCCCTGCACTATCTACCAGGTAAATGACGGGCAAACGATTCTCCATGGCGATCTCCTGCAGGCGCAGGTTTTTCTTGCCTGTCATGGGAAACCAGGCACCGGCTTTTACAGTCATATCATTGGCCACGATCATACACTGACGACCGGCAATATACCCTATACCACCTACAGTGCCTGCTGCAGGGCAACCACCATGTTCTTCATACATACCATAGGCCGCGAAAGCGCCTATTTCAGTAAATGGAGTGTCTTTGTCGCAGAGATAAGCGATACGTTCGCGGGGTGTCAATTTGCCTCGCTGGCGAACTTTCTCGAGGTTCTTTTTACCTCCGCCCTGTTCTATAATGGCGAGGCGTTGTTTCAGGGTACTGAGCGATCTGCGCATGGCATCTTCATTCCTGTTCATGTCCAGTTGCTGTGCTTCCATAACGATTGTTTTTGGTTCGGGGATGATCCTTAAAAATAAGGGATTGAAAGCAAAAAAAACGAACGGGGGATAAAAAGAAATCGGGAAACGATTCTGAGGGGAAAAAGAAATCGCCCGTACCTTCTGGAGATACGGGCGATTTTATTTCTGAGAATAGATTTCTTTCTTGTTTTCAGCAATATTTTGTTGGGATAATTGATGAAACAGGCGTGTCTTCGCAGCCGATAGCCTTATCAATGTGTTATTTCTTGCTTTCGTTCATGGGCATCGCTTCCTGGCAGGAATCGACAGCTGTAGGCTCAAATATCCGTTTGGCGGCAACCAATCGCTTCTTATAATAACTGCTATTTGTGATATCGACGATGTTCACTCCCTGATTAGAAGAATGAATCATCAGCACCTTTCCATCCTCCACTTTATAGACCATACCAATATGCCCCACTTTCTTCCCTTTCACATTTTTCCTTCCTGTAAAAAACAGTAGGTCTCCCGGGCTGAAGTTTTCCGGCGCCACAACCTGTCCTAATACGGAAATACTTGCCGCCGTTCTGGGAAGCGTCATACCAATTGCATTGAAGCCATAGTTGATCAACCCGCTACAATCAAAGCCAATAGGTCCGATGGCCCCGCGGATGTAAGGTTTACCCAGTTCAGATACCAGTGTGAGCAGCAGGTTACGCACCTCCTCCTGTTTGATACTGGCCAGGTCCGCACTATCGGGTACATATGCTGCATGTGTCGGTTCGTCCGGCAAATCAGGATTCACCTGCGAAGCAATGGGCTTCTTTACGGTTACAGCATGATGATACTTCCCTTTTGCACCGGGTTTAGTATGGGTCAGGTGAGCCGTTTTACCAGAATGGGAACTATGCGCATGTGCTGTGGTTTTAGCATGCGTGGAGTGCACCACGTGCGTTTGTTTCTTCGCAGGCGTGGTTTTGGTTTTCTTTTTCTGCTGTGCAGCAGTCGTTATGGTCGCCCCCAGGGGCAATAGCAGTAATATTAGCCTCTTCACAATTACGTTTTTTGCATCACAAGGTCCCTACATTCACTCCCTTAAATCCAAAATCCTTTTCCGACAATGAACGGATCGTTCTGAAAGCTGTCATCGCCGAATCCGGTTTTGGGATACCTTCCCCTTCTTGCTTGAAAGAGAAGACTTTATTGTCCAGCAATCTACCCTCTTTTGTGATTGTTACCTGCAACAAAGGTGCAATATTTAGCGGATATTTTAAATTGAATTGATGATAAGTTGAAAAATTTCCTAAACTATAAGCTATTAATTTTTCTTTATATACCTCCATTCCCCTTACTACATGGGGGCCGGAGCCGATTACGAGGTCTGCCCCGGCATCTACACAAAGTCGTGCAAAATGACGAACATTTCCCCTGTTCTGCCCATAAAAGACTTCTTTTGTCCTGGGCGTGGTCATTTTTGAGGCACCTTCTGCCCCACCATGGAAAAATACAACGACCAGGTCAAAACGGGTTTTGAGGTCTGTAATATATTCCTGGACGATGGTATCGTTATTCAGATCCAGGCAGTTACTGTGTGGAGCAAAAGAGACGAAACCAATATGGGTGTTCCTTACAGTGATACTATCGGTAGGGTGCTGCGGCGTTCCGCTGGTACGGATATTATTGGCCTGTAGCCAATCAAGGGTATTATTCACCCCCTTCAGGCCAAAGTCAAAACTGTGATTGTTGGCCAGGTTCAGGTAGTCAAAACCGGCGTCCTTATACCATTGGGCAAATTTAACGGGTGTACGGAAGGCAAAGCACTGGTTGGTACCACAGCTTTTGAATACGGGCGCTGAATCAGACACGCAGCTCTCCAGGTTGCCGATGCGCAGATCGGTTCGCTGTAGCACGGCTAGTGCTTCCTGCAGGATGGTTCCCGAATCATAAGGAGGAAGGTAATAGGTGGAAGGATAGCTGGAACCCACCATGAGATCGCCAACTATCGAAAAGCTCAATGTATCTTCCAACCCCGGTGGATGTAACCTGATTATCGGTACAGTCGCCTTGAGTGATACCAGCCTTTTAGATTTGGATGTCCCTGTATCCAAACTTCCGAGTAATAATTGGGCTAACACGATCAGCAAAATACCATTGAATGAAAACAATACTTTACCGCTTTTTAAACGATTCAATTTCAACATATGATGGGGAATAAATCACGCTATTGTCCGCCTACGAAACTAACTGCACAGTGGCGTAAAGGTAAAACAATTTGTGAAAAATCCGCTGAGCGTGCTATTGCATCAGCGGATTTTTCGTGTAGGCCTTCGGCCGGTAAGAGGGCAAGAACCCTGCCGGTTTTAGGGTGAGTTGTTTTATGAATTTCCTTACATAGTATTGATTATTATGAAATAACATCAGCGTATGCACGCGTGATGGTAAGGGGATACAGCTGTTATCCTATTGTTCGTAAAATGATCTGTTTTAGAAACTGCCTTACAGACTGCTGATTACCATGCGATAACACGAGTGTATATACGCGGGATAGTAACGGGATACGGTTAACTCTTTGTTCGTAAAGTGATCTATTTTACAAACAGCTTTACATACTGTTGATTACCATGCGATAATACCAGCGCATGCGCACCTGATAGTAACGGAATACAACTAACCCATTATCCGTAACATGATCTATTTACAAACTTCCTCACATACTGCTGATTACCATGTTATACCACCAGTGTATATACGCGGGATAGTAAAGGATACAGCTAGCTCTTTGTCCGTAACATGATCTATTTTACAAACTTCCTCACATACTGCTGATTGCCATGTAATACCACCAGTGTATATACGCAGGATAGTAACGGATACAGCTAACTCTTCGTCCATAACATGATTTATTTTACAAACTTCCTCACATACTGCTGATTACCATGCAATACCACCAGTGTATATACGCCAGCCGGCAAACGGGATACATCTATCCTCCCCGTTGACGTATAAGTGGCTAACACCACCCTGCCTGACATATCCACCACACGCACTATTTCTTTGGAGAAATCAAACCCCGCTCTCAATGTCAATACATCTCTTACAGGGTTCGGATAGATAACGAATGACGGATCATTGACAGTGTTCTTCACCATCGCACCTACAGCTACCAGCGGGGCAGCGGCGGTAATCCGGACAGAAGAAGTTGAGTCATTAAAGTTGTCATCGACCAGGCAGGCATCGTCGCCCGTCTTCACCACGGTTCTACCTCCAAAATTGTCATTCAGGTACATCGTTACCTGGTATCCGCTACTTACTTTCAGGGAAGAAATATCATCATTCTGTATGCCCCTGGCCTGCAACTGTGACAAGGTATAAGTACCGGCAGCCAGGCTTACAAAAGCACCTGTATAATTGCAATCCTTGTAAAAAGTTGCCACACCTACAGGATGCACGATCAGCGAAGATGCACTATCATTCCAGGCATTCCCGATCCATGGACTCAAGCCGGTAATGGTGACATTATCTCCCGTAAAATTATCATTCTTATACAGGGTAACCTGGTAGCCAGCGGGGATCGCGTAAGCTGTAATATCGTTATCCCTGATTCCTTTTGCTACCAGCGCGGCTGTGTTATAAGCACCCACCGGCAATGGCCATGCATAGCCACCGTAGGTAATATCTTTATAGAAGAATGCCTGGTCCAGGTTGGCGGCTGCCTCTTCTACAAATACACCACTGATCTGCGTGGAATAGTCCGTTGAACTACCCGGAGCCACGGACCAGTTAGGACTCACCAGGTTGTTGGAAGTATTAATACCCTGTGTGCGCAATACCTCTGCATTGTATTGTATTGCTGCATTGTACTTTGCTCTCACGGCATCTGTCAATACTCCTTCCCTTGCCAGCAAAGCCAGATAACGAATAAAGATACCTTTGAACAAACCACCGTCTCCCCCACCTGTTTCATCTGCGAAGAACATTCCATTGGGACGCCGGCTGTTATATGCATACTCCGCCGTCTTCACCGCGTCATTCAGATAGGTTACGTCATTCGTGGCCTTATACAACTCCCATGCAGCACCGATGTATGTACCTACATTGTAAGAGAAGATCCATGCTTTCTGGGTCACGCCTGTATTCAGGTTAATGTTGTCCCAGACGGCACCGGTGGTAGCGTCTACCAGGTTGGCTTTTACAAAGGTGTAAATATCCTTTGCTCTTTGCAGATCTGCGGCATTACCTGTATACCGGTATATGCGAGCACCCAGGATGACAGCAGGTGTATTCGCACAGGTGTTTTTACAACCGGAACAATTCTTATTCCAGTCGATGGCTCCATTGGAATACCCGGTGTTGATGTCTGTCCAAAGCAGGGAGGCAACGTTGTAATAATCGGCATCTTCGGTTGATTGATACGCCCGAAGTGCGGCCAGTGCCATCCACTCCATATCATCGTAGAAGGTGTTGATATAGGTGTTGCCATTAAATGACCTGGTGCCTAGTAAAAGGTTCTTCATACGGGTTTTGTACGTGTTGGACCGGGTACGCAGATAGCCGTCATTCAGGGCATCTATCCCATGTGCACACCACCAGTAATTTGAAGTGGGTACACCGAAGGTGTTGTACATACTTGTCTGCAAATTTTCTGCTACGGGACCATAAGTAGCTAGTTGGCCGAAAGTGCACAGGTGTATAAGTAACAGCAGGGCACTGAGTGTAAAAATGGGTTTCATTTTCGTGGGTTTATTTTGAGAGATATAAAACCAATAACGTGGATTGTTAAGATATAAAAAAAATCGCTTATACCCCGTGGGCATAAGCGATTTTTTAAAAAGATTATTTAATTTCTATACTAGACGAGATCCATGTCGTAACGCTCTTCATTCATATGCTTTCCATACAAGCCTACAGGTTTCTCACCGGTCTTTCTGAACCCTGCTTTCCTGAACATCGCATTCGCGGTCTCTGCGAGGTTAGTCGAGAACAGCCATACCTTATGATAGCCTTTTTCCCGGCAATTCGTAATCGCGTCCGCCAGCATTTTTCTTCCCAGTCCCATTCCCCTGAAATCGGGATGTACCAGGAACCATTTCAGCTGCGCCGCATACCGGGAATGCCATACGACGGCGATCGATGCCACGATCTGATTTCCGTGCAATGCCAGGTATACCTGGTCCTTGGAAGGGTTATATGCCTCCAGGAACTCAGCAAAGTTTTTACATACGTTCGTGTCAAACTCCAGGTTATACCCCATCTCTTTCGCATACAGGGTACCGTGCATATACATCAGGTAGCCGGCGTCTCCGGGTTGCAACTGATACCTCCAGGAGATATCGTCGGCTGTGATCCGGTTTTCTTCTGACAGAATATGGCGAATGGTTTTCATTGCCGCTGCCAGTGCCTGTTGCTGGTCGGCAGGAATAGGCTCCAGCAATTGACGGATCTGCTCTCCGGCAGTTTCTTCCATCATTTCCAGCAATTTCCGCCCTTTGGCAGTGATCTGTAAGTACCAGGTACGGCCATCCAGCGCAGATTTCTTACGGGACAGCAGTTGTTCGCTTTCAAAAGCTTTGAGCATACGGCTCAGGTAGCCGCCGTCAATTCCAAGATGATCCACTAATTTGCCAGCGGTGCACTGGTCTTCAGCTGTTAAGGTGTGGAGGACCCTTAAGGCCGTCAAGGTAAGGTTGTTTTCGGATACGTGTCGGTTCAAGGTTTCCGACAAACTGGTATAGTATCTGTTAAACTCACTGATTTCCTGTACCACTTCAAGATTCGATGACATGTCCCATTGAATTTGTACAAAAATATAAATCAGTTTTATAATGTGCAAATCTATTGAAAATGAATGCTGAGGGAAGAATTAAAAACACTAAAAAAGGCCAGCCGGTGGCGGCTGACCTCTTAAAATACTTACAATCAGGCCAGATCGTCGTATCCGACCTGCTGGCGGTGTTTTAATCCGGGCGGTTGTCTGGTTGACAAGAAAAGCATCCTACAGTTGCCATTGTCAGGTTCTGTACCAAGTAATCCGGACCATTATCTGGTTGACAAGAAAAGCATCCTACAGTTGCCATTGTCAGGTTCTGTACCGGGTAATCCGGGTCATTATCTGGTTGACAAGAGGAGCACTCTATAGATGCCATCGTCAGGTTCTGTACCGGGTAATCCGGACCATTATCTTGTTGACAAGAAAAGCACTCTATAGCTGCCATCGTCAGGTTCCGTACCAAGTAATCCGGACCATTATCTTGTTGACAAGAAGGGCTTTGCCGAAGTTGCCATTGTCTGGTTCCGTACCCGGCACAGGTGATTTTGACCCGTGTATTGACCACATCCCCCAGCTCCTCCAGCTTCCTTCAGCAATTTATTTTATTTTTGCCCTCACCACCTTCACCTCCGCCGCCTTTACTGCGCTCGCCTTATTTCCAAAACTATTCCTCACATACGTCAGTACATCTGCAATCTCCTGGTCCTTCAGCTGCGCCTGTGGTGGCATAGGATTGGAATAATACTCTCCTTCTATCTCCACATCATCATTCAATCCCTTGAGGACAATTGTAATCAATTTAGTCTTGTCGCCCAGTACGAAGCTGGTTTTGATCAAAGGAGGATTCATACGCGGTACCCCACTTCCATCCGCCTGATGACACGCTAAACATATATTCTGGTACAACACTTTTCCGCGGGCTATCGAAGCAGCGGTGGTATTCTGCCCTAACGCTACGCCACAACTACCCAGCAGCACCGCTGCGATCATCCATATTCTCATACTACTTATTATAAACAATCCTGTATACAGTTCCTTTTACATCGTCCGAAATGTACAGGGAACCATCAGGTCCCTGAGCCAGTCCGCATGGGCGGTGTTGTGCCTGCCCCGGACTTTTGATCTCACCCGGACCTGCAAACCCTTCTGCAAAGATCTCCCAGTCACCTGCCGGCTTGCCGTCCTTAAACGGCTGGAATACCACAAAGTAACCTTTCTGCGGTTCCGGGGCTCTGTTCCAGGAACCATGGAATGCGATAAACGCGCCGTTACGGTACTTTTCAGGGAACATGCTACCTGTATAGAAAAGAATCGCATTAGGTGCCATATGGCCCGGATAAGCCGCTGCAGGATCCTGGATATGATCTCCACCCGTCTTTTTGCCGTCGCCGCCGTACTCCGGTGCCAGGATCTTTTTATGCTGGATCTGGTCGTAGTAGATATATGGCCAGCCGCAGTCGGAACCTTTGTGCAGGGCATACATGCACTCTGCCGGTAGTTCTGCAGACTGCTTTTCGTCGTACATATCCGGGAAGAGGTCATGCAGCTGGTCACGGCCATGTTGCATCACGAACAGCTGATTCAACCGGGTATTCCAGTCGAGGCCTACCACATTACGCAGTCCGGTAGCATAGCGCTGACCATCCCCGTAAGTCTGGTTGAGTTTGTCGGCTTTGAACTGCCAGATGCCACCTGCTGAATCCAGGATCGGGCAAGGCTGCATGCCCAGGGAGCCTTTGGTACGGTCTTTTATCTGGCAGGAATTGGAATATGCGCCAATGTTCACGTACAGGTTGCCATCATTGTCCAGCGTGAAGGCTTTGGCTTCGTGCTGGTGACGATTGATCAGACCTGTGACGATGGTTTCTGATCTGGCCGTATCGATCACCTGGTGCTTATCGTTCAGTTTGAAACGGTACACATCTGTGTTGGATGATGCGTACAAATAATTGCCTTTTACGGCTATGCCTGTACCGTCGTATTTAAAGAACCCTGTTTTCCTGTCGATCTTACCATCGCCGTTGGTGTCCTGCAAGTACCAGATGGTATTGCCCTTGTTACGGGTGCCTTCTACCTTTACATAGAGGTCGCCTTCGGGAGTAACTGCCAGATGGCGGGCATGACCCAGCCCTTCAGCAGCGACCAGGGCGCCGAACCCGGAAGGTAATTTCAGTCCCGCGTTGTCTGCATCTGGCTTTACGGCTGTACCAGGCACACCAGGGCCGAAACTGGTGAGGAAGGTGGCTAGTGCTACTGTAGCCAAAGAAAATTTGTTCATTTTGGTTGCTTGGTTTTAGAATTGAGTTGTTAAAGCCGGGTTGAAATTACAAAATACCCTCGCTCTGGCGGAGCGAGGGTAACTATTTTTTAAATGAGTGGTCAATAATCAGGTTAACTGGCCTGAGGGAGTAAGCAAATTTTTGCTTTCACACATAAATAACGCGTCTGAGGAACTAAAATCCAGGATTCTGTATCAGTTTGCTGTTCCTGTTGATCTCATCCCGCTGTATGGGCATAAAATACATCTTATCCAGCCACAACCGGTTTTCATTTACCAGCGTCACCGGCGTATATGTGTAATCATAATTTGCCAGGTCGTACTTATACAGTGTTACCTTACTACCTGCCTTTAGTTTCCCCTGTACATTCACGCCTCTCAACGCTCTTCCTATCGTGGCCGGTGCGATCATCCACCTTCTCACATCATAATACCGCTGTTCTTCAAAGACCATCTCTATTTCCCTTTCATGCTGGTAATCTGCTTTCAACGCCGCACCGGAAGAAGTGATATCCGGCATCGCTGCCCGCCTGCGGATCATATTCAGATAGGTTTTTGCCTCGCCTTCCTGCCCCAGCTCCATCAGCGCCTCTGCATAGTTCAGTATAATCTCCGTATACCTGAAAAATGGCCATGGCACTTCCTGCCTGAAATACTGTGCATCTACTGCCGGGTCAATAAATTTCTTCATATAATACCCGGTAAAACTGCCGTTCCAGTCCTCCACTGGTCCCTGTCTCGTATCCAATCCGGGGTTAGGGATAGCTTTAGAACCGTCCCAGACCTCATACGTTCCCGCCTGGACCTGGTTGGCAGGATCCATATCCGCCACATCTGTAGGCCTTTGCCGCCAGTCTGCACCATCATATAAAATCGATGCATAAAAACGAGGATCGCGGTTTTGATAAGGATGCGCTTTATGCGCAGCATTGTTCCAGTCGAACGCGCTGCCGTCGATCATTTCATAATCATCGATCAACAACTGCGTAGGGGTATTTCCCGACCAGTTATGGTAGCCATTTAGTCCGTTGTACAAGCCTATCTGTCCTCCTGCTTCCGACTTCGCATTCACAAAATAGCGGGAGAAAATACTCTCTGAATTATCCTTTAAAAACATCGTCTGATAATTTGTAGCCGCTTCTGCAGCAGAAGCAGGATCAGGTGATGCCAATGAATAATTGCCCAGATCCATTACAGCTTTCGCTGCATCCAGGGCTTTTTGCCAGCGACTCATCCTGTCACCCGATACATATCCCAACAGCTCTGGTTTGGACGCAGCTGCGATGATTGCAGACTTTGCCCTGGCCGTTGGCATATCATGGAGGTCGCTTGCCGCATACAATAATATGCGCGACTTCAACGCCAACGCAGCGCCTTCATTTGCACGTCCCTTCACTGACACTGTTTCCGTACCATGCAGGTAATAAGCTGCAGAGTCACAATCCTTCACGACATGGTCCACGCATTCCTCAAATGTATTGCGCGCTATACTGTAGTCTGCGTCCGTCAGGGTATATACCTGTTCTACCAGCGGCACGCCTCCGAAGTTCCTGACCAGCTGCTGATAAAACCATGCACGTAAGAAGAACACCTCTCCTTTCAGCCGGGAGGCTTGCAACTGTTTATCAAAGTTCACCTTCCCGATATTCGCAAAGAAGTTGTTGCACGCACGGATACGCAGATACATCGTTCCCCACTGAAAAGTGCCCCGGCTATTGATATACTCCGCATCTGTCGGGCTGATGGTAGACTCCACCATATTCTTCATGCCATAATTATGCGTAAACATGGTTTCATCAGTGGCGGAAGACAGCATGGTTTCAGGAAAGCCGCCATTACCCAGACCATTGTAAATATCATTGACATAAGCTTCTGCCAGTGCAGGATCAGTCCATACATCATCTGAAGTAGCCTCTCCTAAAGGCCTGGTATTCAGAAAGTCTGTATTACACGCAGCAGTTGTCAGCAACAGAATAACAAGTAAATATTTCATACAGCAATCGTATTAAAGCGTTAAAGTAAAACCGGCATTGATGACTCTTGCCTGTGGGTAATATTGCCCATTTCCATTCACCGATTCGGGATCAAGGATGCCTAATTTATCCAGTGTAAACAGGTTGAGACAGTTCGCATAAATGCGCAGTCCATTCACCCCCGAACGCCTCTTCAAAAGGTCAGATAAACTGTACCCGATTTCGAGGTTTTTCAGGCGCACGTAATTCGTCTTCCTGAACCAATAGGAATTGCCTGTGGCCCAGTAAGTGTCATTTCGATCGTTTACGCGGGGATCTACGGAGCTGGGGTTATCAGGACTCCACCGGTGATCATAATAGTCTTTTGTAAAGTTGCCGATCTCGCCGGATTCTGTGTTGATAGCCAGTGCGCCACCGGTTGCACCCTGAATTAAAACTGCGAGGTCAAATCCTTTATACTGCAAACTGATATTGACACCCCCTGTAAAAGTCGGCTGTGTACTCTTGTCGTTTCTTACCTTATCGTCACCATCGATTTTCCCGTTTCCATCTATGTCTTTAAACTTCATATCACCGGGGCGAAGATTGTTGGTAAGCGCACTGTAATCGATTGTATTCTTGCTGATATCATCAAAATCTTTGAAAACACCATCATATTGATAATAGAGTGCGGTGTTCATAGGACGGCCGGTAGACTTCTGCCAGCTGGGGGCTCCTGGTGCTTCATCCCAGAAGATGATTTTATTTTTGGAGTATCCGCCATTCACACTTACATCATACCTGAAGTCAGCGCCAATTTTATCGGTATACCCGATACGGAATTCCCATCCTTTGTTATCTACTTTCCCGATATTTTCCGCAGGCAGTGTCATACCTGTTGTCTGGGGTACAGATGCATTTCTTCGTACCAGGATACCGGTACGTTTGTTCATGAATGCATCCAGTTCAAAATAGAGTTTGTTATTCAACAGCGCACCATCCAGACCGAGGTTGTAATTATTCGCTACTTCCCAGGTTATAAAGGGGTTAGGCATGCGTGCTTCAAAGAGAGATTTTACTACATTGCCGCCAAGGATATAACTGTTAAATCCATAAGTAGCATAGTACTGGTATTCCTGCAGGGTGAGTGTACCGTCGCCGTTGTCATCGAAATAAATCTGGTCATTGCCCAGTTTACCCCACGATGCACGCAGCTTGAGGTAGTTCATGAATTTGATATTGTCCTTCCAGAAGTTTTCCTCTGAAATTCTCCACCCTGCCATGATACCGGGGAAGAAACCAAAACGTGAATTTGCCGGGAACATATAGGAGCCATCATATCGCCATACAAATTCAGCCAGGTATTTCTCCCGGTAATTGTATGCTGCACGGCCAAAGTAATTCAGGCGCGCACGGTCCCATGCACCGCCATTGTTATCCTTCTCCGCATCGCCACCTGCACTCAGCTGATCGATCAGACTTGAAATAAAATATTTGCGTGAAGCTCCGAAATTATCGAAGTTGACAGTTTCTTTTTCCACCCCGAATACCAGGTTGACTGTATGCTCTTTATTGAAAGTATGATCGTAAGTAAGTAACCCTCTTAACAGTAGATTGGTCTGGTCTTCATCACCTTGCGAAAGTAAAGCCTGGTCGGTGCCTCTCTTACTTTTAACCAGCAAAGGTGTGACACCGTCATCCTGGTAAGTCTTCTTGTCCCATGTATACAGGTACCACGGTGTCATCCAGTTTTTGGTACGCTTCAGGTATTTATCATACGCGATGTTACCACTCAGTTTCAAACCGTCTACCCATGGAATGGTGATGTCCAGGCGCGCATTACTCTGCACATAGTAACGCCGGTCCCTGTTATAACCTGTCTGATCTGTTGTGATCACTACGGGGTTATTGCCATACTCTATATCCGGTCCGGGTAAGCCATTGGGCCAGAAAGCAGCTTCCGTGGGTTTACCACGCATCAGCATGCGGAAGATGTCGCTGGCAGAACGTGTAGGGGCATGGCGGTTTTCCTCTCTGCCCATCAGGTCTACCGCTACGTTCATGTACTTGTTGATCTTCGCATCGAGATTTACGCGCAGGCTGTATTGGTCATACCCTGTAGCCGAGTGTTTGTAATAGGCATCCTGGGATTGATACCCAAATGAAGTGAGGTACTTCACATTTTCGGAACCACCTGCCAGCTGCAGACTATGATTGGATTGTGGCGACCAGGTTTTGAAGGTCGATTTATACCAGTTGGTATTCGGATACAGCCACGGGTCGCTTCCATCTTTGTATTTCTGAATTTCATCCAGTCCAAAGGCTACGTTCCAGATCTTGTTCGTGGTGGGGGAAGTATAGGTACCATGCTGTTTGTACACGCTCCATGCATTATTCCATTCTGATGCGGGCACATCCCGGTAGAGGCTCAGCTCATCGCGCAGCTGTGCGTACTCAGGGGCGTTGGCCATGTCCGGAATATGAGTGGGCTGAGACCATCCCTGGTTGAAAGAATAGGTCAGCTGTGGCTTACCTGTCTTCCCTCTTTTGGTAGTGACCAGGATTACGCCGTTTGCCGCGCGGGCGCCATAAATTGCGGCGGAGGCGTCTTTCAGTACCGAGATGCTTTCGATATCCACCGGGTTAATACGCTCGAGTCCACCAACGCGGTTCGCGACCCCATCGATTACAACGAGGGGATCATTATTCCCCAGTGTATTTGAACCACGGATGCGCAATGTAGAACCGTCATATCCCGGCTCACCGCTATTCTGCATAGCAGTGACCCCGGGCATACGGCCGGAAATGGAGTTGGACAGATTGGTAGCGGGTGATTTGATCAGGTCTGCCCCTTTCACGCTGGTAATAGCGCCGGATACAGCCTCTTTTTTCTGTGCGCCGTAACCTACCACCACCACCTCACTCAACCCTTTGGTATCAGCCTCTAATGAGACCTGGAGGGTAGTGCCGGTCACGGTCAGCGTCTGCGGTAAAAAGCCGATGGCAGTAATAGTAATCTTTGCTCCTTTGGTGACAGGAAGGGTAAAAGCTCCTTCGGGATTCGTTGTCGTTCCTTTGGAAGTACCATCTATCTTGATGGTGGCACCGATTATGGGCGAGTTGGTTTTGTCTACAACACGTCCTTTGAGGGGAAGGTCTTGCGCCTGTATAACGCTACAATAAAAAAGCAGGATCAGGGCATAGCAAAGCCAGCCCCGGAAGAGGAGCACATTTTTCATACGCGAGATTTAATAGTTAAAGAATACGAAGGCTACAGCAACGGGAGTCACTGAAGATTTTGGTTTTCAATCAATTCAAAAATTAAAATTGGTTTTAAAAGTTTTCAAAACGGGTTTACTACATGCTCAGACAGCATTGTTACGGTCTGGTTTTCAAATTAAAGCTTCGGAAACGGGTTTCATGCGCGTTCAGAGTCTTTGCTTTCATCACAACGTGGTTTTATGTAAATGAATGGGCCATATATCTCTGGCTGTTGAATCAGATGTTCGCTACAGTTTAAAAAATGAAAAATCCGGGTTGTTTAACACAATCCCAAAATAGAAAAAAATATTAAGGAAGAATAATTTCTTTGACGGGACAGGGTTAATAATTCAACTCGAACGAAATAGCAGTAATACTGAACTGACTTCCCTTTGCTACAAGATAGAGGTCATGTACACCAAATGAGTATTTGGAATTGCCCGTCATTTTGAGGTTATATGTTGTATCTCCTGTATATGGAATCTTCAGGGTACCTATGCGACGACTCTTTTTCCCCCTGGGGCTGTTTATTCTAAATTCAAGTCTGGAACCTTTTGATTGTTTGTTTTCACAGAATACGGTCACCTTGACTGCAACTTCTCCCAGTCCCAGGTTTACTTGTCCAAATCCGAGGTAGCTCCCGGATTTCATTTTAAATTCAGTTTCGAAGTTTCCTTTTCTTACTACTGGCGCTGGCTGAGCGGGAGGAGCTGGCTGGCTGGCTGGTCCCCCACCCACAGGAGGAGGTGTAGCAACCGCAGGTGCTGCTGCCGGAGGCGGTGATGCTGCCGGTGGCGACACTTGTGATTGTCCCCGGACGATCAACTGCGCGATAATAAAAAATAGACATAGGATAGGCCTCATAGCTATATGGGTAGGTCTGGCTTATAGTCGTTTTCGCTCACTATTGCCCAACCAGTGTCAAATTTTGTAATCAGGACGAAATTTACGCAAAATTATATTAAATTTTACAATAATAAATCAGGATGATTACCAAGGCTTTGTTAATAATATTTAAACCTCTGCTATATTTTACGTATCTGCCGGGGATTTATTGTATTTATGGGGATAAAATCGAAGAATGTGGATATGTTATCTTTTTATTATAGACGCTTTTGCCCGGAGGCAAAAGCGCTTATTGTTGTACTTCTGGTATAATAATATGGAAGGCTGCCCCCTGGTTTTCTACACCAAATGCCTGAATATCACCATTATGGATATCCATGATCTTGCGGCACAGGGCTAACCCGATGCCTGTTCCTTCAAATTTCTCTTTCTGATTCAGCCGCTGGAAGATGACAAACAGTTTATCTGCATACGACTGGTTAAACCCGATCCCGTTGTCCGCCACGATGATCCTGTACCAGGAGGTATTTTTGTTCAGGTGTGGGTAATCGTTCATATCTGCAACAGACAGTTTGTTGGCACTTACTGTAATCCGGCAGGAATCGTTTGGATTGGAGAACTTAAGGGCATTGCCGATCAGGTTGTAGAACAACTGGTTCATCTGCAAAGGCACCGCATCCAGCACCGGCAATTCACCGATCTCCATCTGTGCCTGTTTTTCCCTGATCAGGAGTTCGAAATCCTCCGTCACATTGGCCACAATCTGGTTCAGGTCTACCGGCAGGAAGGCATTTTCGCCCAGTTCCAGTCTTGAATAGGCGATCAGGTCACGAATCAGGTCCGACATGCGGATAGCTGATTGTTTTACCTTACTGAGATATAATCCGGTATCAATTTTACTATTGTCAGACTTTACATTTTCGAGCATGTCCGCAAAAAGACGGATCTTCCTCAGCGGCTCCTGCAGATCATGGGAAGTGATGAATACAAACTGCTCCAGCTCATGGTTCCTTTTAGAGAGGTTCACATTCGCCTCTTCCAGTGCTACCGTACGCTCACGTACCTTGCGTTCCAATGCATCTTCCACCATTTTCTGGTCGTCGATATCCACGCAGGCACCAATAAAACCGACAAATTCATCCTGTGCTGTAAATCGCGGAATACCGGAGCATGACAACCAGTGATAAGTGCCATCCTGCCTTTTCAGCCGGAACTCAGAATAGAAATTACGCCTGTCGCGGGAGGAGCGGCTGAAATTGATCTTCCATTTATCGATATCTTCTGCATGCATGATATCGTACCAGCCTTTATCCTTATCCTGGTCAATAGATCGCCCGGTATATTTCTGCCAGGCTTTATTAAAGAAGGAGAACGAACCGTCTTTTTCCGCGATCCAGATCATGACAGGCGCCGTATCGGCAATCATCCTGAAGTAAGCCTCACTTTGCTGCAGGTGTAATTGTGCCTGCTTCCGCTCTGTAATATCCTGTGTAATACCGATCATGTGCCGTACGCCGGTTTGCTCATTTACGACAGACTGCCCCCTGGCCATTACCCAGCGGATCGCAGCGTCTGTTCCTTTGATGCGGTATTCTTCTGAGAACAGGGTATGATTCGTCAATGCCACATCGAGGGCCTGTTTTACGCGATCCCGGTCATCCGGGTGAATGGCCTGCATTAATTTGTCGATAGTCACAATTGAGTTGCTGGTAAGCCCGTAATTCGCTTTACAGAGGTCATTGCATTCCAGTATCCCTGTCTCGGTATTGAGCTCCCATGAGCCTAATTTGCCCGTTTCCAGGGCAAAGTTGAGGCGGTTGTTGACGTCCTGCAAATGACGCTGGTACAATTTGGTCTCCGTCACATCTGTCACCACGCCTAACACCCTGCTGGCAATGCGCTCCTCAAAGAACACCTGTGCCTTGCAGGAGATCCATTTTATTTTGTCTTCACTGGCAGTGATCCGGAAATCGATATTGATCTGACCATTGTCGATGCCTGCCAGGGCAGCCTGTATAGATCCGTGCACTCCGTCTACATCCGAAGGATGAATGGCTTTAATAAAAGTATCGTATTCTACAGGGGCTATACTGCTGATATTAAATAACTCCCTGCTTCTGTCGGACAGGAGGATCTCCCGGTTAGACGGGTTAAACTCCCAGGTACCTGTTTTCGTTCCATCCAGCGCAAGGCGTAAACGTTCTTCATTGATACGTACCTGTTCCTGTTTGCGTGCAATCCGCTCACGGGCTTCCCTTACTTCAGAGATATCTTCGATTGCCAGCAAGATCAGGTCTTCCTTCAGATCCTGGGAAGTAATAAGCTGCCCGTTCAGTAACATGGTTCGTTCCCCGATCGCACTGAATTTGTGTGTAAGTTCGTAATTGATGAAAGGTGTTCTGGAAGAAAGCAGGTTTTCCAGCAGGGTACGCAGGTCAGAGTTATTCCATTGCTTGTTTCCGAGTTCATAAAAAATCTTCCCTTCCGTTTCTTTCCTGTCTATTTTGAAAAAACGATAGAAAGAAGCATTTGCGCTCACCACCCGGATATTCGCATCCAGGATCACCAGCGATTCATGTACGGTATTTACAATGGCTTCTGCGTACAGCCGCGCATTATTTAACTGGTTATTCCGTTCCAGCAGGTCGTTGTTACGGGTGCTCAGTTCATCATTAATCACCTGTAGTTCTTCCTGGGAAACTTCCAGTTCCTCATTCAGACTTTTCAACTCCTCGTTTGCAGATTGCAATTCTTCGTTAGTAGCTTCATACGCTTCTGCTACTGCACGCAGCTCATCCTTATAGCGCTGTACTTCCTTTTCCATCTGCAGTACACGCAATGTCTTATCATCGTGACTTTCACTGACAGGTTCCACTCTTTTGGTATCGGCTGCCGCCTGCTCGGGCGACTGATGATCAAAGATCACCAGGTAGTAAGTCTCATGCAGGTTCACAATGGGCACAATTTCAAAACCTACGGTCAGCTGACCGGAAGCAACGGAAATGGTGATACCTTCTTTTTTTACATTTCTTTTTCCTGTTTGCGCCTGGTTCAGGGCACTACGCAGACTATGTACAAGATCTCTATGGGCTAGCTTCAGGATGTTCAGACTGGCTTTACCCGGGCCATGCTCGAAGAACTGCAGGGTCACCCCACGGAATTCGATGATGTCGAATTGCTCGTTGAGTAAAACTGCAGAAGGAGCAAACATGGAAAGGATAATACTATCAGCCGCCTTCTGTGCATCTACATTCTCATCTCTTTCCTGGTCGAAGCTGGGTGTCATGTGCTTGATTTTTTTATTAGTGGGGAACGCACTTCTCAGCGTCCACTTATCTACGTTCTTTTTTAAATAGACCTTCGTTTTTTTCGAAGGCATTTCAAACAGGTCGGGCGAGCGGTTAGTTTCAGACTTGCCCAGCCAGAGGAAACCTTTGTCTTTTAAAGCGTAATTGAAAATGCTGAGCATCTTCTTTTGCAGAACGGGCTGCATGTATATTAGTACATTGCGGCAACTGATCAGATTCAGTTTTGCAAACGGCGGGTCAGTAAGCATATTGTGAGATGCAAATACACATACATCCCGAATATAGCTGACCACTTCATATCCTTGTTCCACTTCCCTGAAAAACTGCGCCAGCCTTGCGTCAGACACACCAGCCATCTGTGTTTTAGGGTAGACGGCCTTTCTGGCTTTGGCGATCACGGCATCAGAGAGATCAGTCGCAAAGATCTTTACCTTGTCAGTAAAATTTTCATGCCCCATGATTTCATAGAGGCACATAGCGATAGAATACGCTTCTTCCCCGGTAGCACATCCTGCTACCCAGATGCGTACCTGTTCATCCCCATCTACCGCCTGCCGGGTAACCTGTGGCAGGACGGTTCTGAATAGATATTCAAAACTTCCGGGATCCCGAAAAAACGACGATACATGAATTAATAATTCAGCAAATACTATATTCTGCTCATTTTCATTTTCTTTTATTAAAGTTAGGTACTCTTCGAAACCTGGAATGTTCACTAATGACATCCTGCGTTGCAGCCGTCTTGTAATGGTGGAAAGCTTGTACTGCAAAAAATCAACTCCTGAATATTCTGAAAGGATAGACAGGATACTTTTTAAGGCAGCATTGGGCCCCGCACCGAATTTACGCCGGCTACCTTCAGCATCTTGATGCATGTCAGGCATACAAACTTTTTTGCTTGTGTCTATATAAAGCGTTAAAGATATATAAAAATAGCATCAAATCATGCGCTTACCGGTTTTCAAATACCGTTGCAGGAACTTTGCGATCTCCGGAGGTGGCAATACAGCATGCGGATCGTCCCTGTGGATCGCGGTCAGTGGCAGGATATTAAAGTCTGTCGACTCGGGATCCTGCACAAGCACCAACCCATGACGGTCTTCGATGGCCTTAATGCCCTCTATCCCGTCGGTACCCATACCCGACAGGAGGATGCCCACAGCATTCTCTTCATAGCATTTAGACATCGACTTGAAGAAAATATCAATCGACTTGTTGATGATTTCGCGGGAATATCGCTTCCGCACACGCAGAACATGATCTTCTACAATCATCATCTTACCTTCTACCAAAACATATACATTGTCGGATTGCATTTTCACGGTATCGGTCACACGATGCACCGGCATATCAGTAAACCGTTGTACGATATGACTGAAACGGCTGGGATATTCGGCTGACAAGTGTGGAATCACAACAAAAGCTGCGCCTGTTTTTTCTCTGAAGTGCTGGAAAAATTCACAAACAGGTTCAAGACCGCCGGCAGAACAGCCGATACCTATGCACAAAGTCGGGGATATATCAAGATTACCCATGGTTCACGTCTGGTTAATGGTTTATCAATAAAGATGTCCCGACAGGGACGGGTTCAGCCATTAAATTCAAAGAAAATGCCAGAGTATGCTGCCATGGTAGAATTTTAACACAATTTGTAGAAAAAAAGATGCAGGCGGATAATGAAAAAGGCCGGGAATTCCCCGGCCTCCACAATCTGTTTACGTCAACTGTATTATTTTGATTCCTTCAACACCATGTCGATGGTGATGGCACCAGCCACGATGGCAATCTTCCTGATATCTTCAGGACATTCTTTTCCAATAGTAACGCGGTACTTATCAGCAGTAGTGAACACCTCTTTCAGCACACCTGCCCACTTCTTGGTAATTTGTCCCAATTCGTTCCCATTTGTATCGAACACCGTAAAATTCCAGGCTTTCCAATCACCTTTAATCTCGGCGATCACATTACCATTTGCATCGGTAATGTGGAACAGTGGCTTGAACAGTTTAAACTTGTGTTTGATTCCACCGATTGGCGTACCATTACCATCCAGGATAGTAATTTTCGACATCCAGAATGTACTTTTGCGGTGAATTGTGGCGACCACCGTGTCGTCCATCTCCTTAATATCAAGGGTAAACGGCAATATAGCCTTGCTTATAAACAAACGCAGCAGCTTGTGCCACACAGGTACAGTTTGTTGAATATTCCCGATCTGTTGGCCCTGATCGTCGTAGACTTTATAGGCATTAGAGAATTTGAAAAGGCCGATTTTTTCGTCAATGAAATAATCGCTGTAGTTGAAGAATGGAGGTAAGTTCGCTTGTCCCATCTATGAGGTTTTTTGCAGTTATGGTTTAACAATGGTCGCAAAGGTATAGTAAATTAATAATATAAAAAATCGCTTATGTCAGTCAGGCATAAACGATTGCTCAATACGGTGCCTGATTTTAATCAGGATCCGGCAACCGTTTATGCATCACTGATAACTTCCGTAGTCACGCTACAGGGGGAAGTTGTCCGAAAACCTTTGCCCTCTTTGCATAGCCGCAATTTCCAGCGGTGTGCATAAACAGTTCTGTAAT
The DNA here is from genome assembly GCF_039596155.1 of Chitinophaga sp. Lineage (GTDB taxonomy): Bacteria > Bacteroidota > Bacteroidia > Chitinophagales > Chitinophagaceae > Chitinophaga. The sequence goes on along the minus strand of NZ_JBCNKF010000055.1, from coordinate 2,931 downwards.
TCTATCGTAATCAGGTCCTTATTCATATCCTTGCCTATCATCACCAGTTCATTGTGCCTGTCACCAAAGTTTTTATCCCATTTGCCCTCTATCTCCTCTTTGTTATCCAGGAAACTGGCATACCGGATCCGATCTTTATATGGCATACTGCACCACCACACGCCCGCTTTTTCCGCGCGCAAACTACCACCTGCCTGGCTCCAGTTGATCGCATCGTCTGGTCTGCTGGCAAGCCAGAAAAGGCCTTTGCTGCGAATGATATTGCTATGCCATTCATCGTTCAGGTAAGCCCAGAAACGTGCCGGATGAAATGGTTCGCGGGCGCGGAACACAAAACTACTGATGCCATATTCTTCTGTCTCCGGCGTATGGTGGTCTTTGTTGAGCTCTTCGATCCAGCCGGCCTGCTGACTTGTGGTATCAAAATCAAATAAGTGTGTGTTCAATATTTCTGTTGGTGCAATCCTGCCAAACGTGCTCGTGATAATTTTAGCACCAGGGTTGAGTTGTTGGATCACCGCTTTTAAAGTTCCCAGCATCTCCGGAGTGACCAGATCTGTTTTATTTAATATAATCACATTCGCAAATTCCAGTTGGTCGGTGAGCAGGTTCACAACCGTACGTTCTTCATGAATACGGGTACTGCCATAGTCCTGCAGAAAGTTGAAGGCGTCCACCACTGTCACTAAAGTATCCAGTCTTGATAATTCATCCAGGGTACCATAAGTAAACGTCTGCGCCACAGGCAATGGCTCACTGATGCCGGAGCTCTCAATGAGTAAATAGTCAAAACGCTTTTCAAGCGCCAGTTTTTCCACCTCAATCAGCAAATCTTCGCGCAGCGTGCAACAAATGCAACCATTGCTCATCTCCACCAGTTTCTCTTCTGTTCTGTTCAGCGTATGTTCATTTTTTACGAGTTGGGCATCGATATTCACCTCGCTCATATCATTGACAATGACGGCCACTTTCAAGCCTTCTTTATTATGCAGGATATGATTGAGCAAAGTAGTCTTGCCAGCACCCAGGAATCCACTGAGTACCGTTACAGGCAAACGGTCTGTCATCATTATATGTATTGTTTGCTGCAAATATATGCAACTTTGTTGCATAACCTATAATTCCCGAAAGATTTTGTACCTTATAAATAAAATCCTTTGTTATGAAACCCATCTACCCACTCCTGCTCCTGCTGGCACTCACCGCCTGTTCCAGGAAAGATTCCATACCGGTTATTCGCAATGTTAACCCTGACACTATCATTCCACGATCAGCTATTAACGACTTTATAGACCGGCAACTGGCAGAAGAAGATCATTTTGACTGGGCCATGGCGAACGACAGTATGCTGTGGAGTGCATTGATCCAGTCAGACAGCATCTTAAGTATCGGTTACACCGATGGCGATAAGAACAAAGTGTTACAGGTCGTGCAGCAATATGAAGGCTCCCTCATCTATCCCTTCAGGGAAGGAAAGCTGCCATTCGTGAACCTCAGGGTGGGGAACTATGCCACCATCAAAGCACTTCGGGCAGCGGCTTTCGTGCGCTATGCAGATCCTATTGGCTATGGTGCCTATAGTATGGAGAATGCCAGACCCACCAGCAGCCTGTTGAATTTCGGATGCGGGAGCAATACCGCACAGACAAACCTGGTAGCCGGTACGGATTATGTATCGATCGCTCCTGCTGCGAAACAGTCCTGGAATTATACTTATCATCACATTCCGGAGGCATGGGTACAATCTACCGGCGCAAACATCAAAGTGATGATCATAGATACAGGTATCAGTGACGGGCAGGAAAATCTGGGGGATGCTTTCAACCAGGGGTATTCATCGGGCCGGACTATTTCCCGGGCGGTCACTTATCCCGGTGGCACTACCAATGACGACTGTGGTCACGGTACCAGTATGGCAGGCGCGCTGGCGGCGCCGCGTGGCACGGATGGCAACACGGCAGGTATCGCCTATAACTGTAACCTGCTCATGGTGCATGCAGCAGAAAACGTGGTGATCCTCTCTTCAGCATCTGTGAATGGTGTTACAGATGCTTATGTAATGGGGGGCGATGATCCGGAAGTGAAAATCATCAGTATGAGCATGGGTACAATTTTCAACTACGGACAGATCAAGGATGCAATTGCTTATGCAGATAGTAAACAGAAACTCATGTTCTGTGCTGCCGGTACCTCTTTCTCTTTCTTCGCGGGCTTCGTAGGAGTGATTTTCCCGGCAAACCAACCACAGGTCCATGCGGTAACCGGCGTGAAAGACAACCTCACCACCCGTTGCGATGACTGCCATGTAGGTAGTAAAGTGGACTTCACAATTGTAATGGAACAATCAGGTTCCGGTCGTCATCCGTTGAGTGTAGCCATGAGTGGCGATGTCCCTTCTACAGTAGGCGGGTCTTCAGTGGCCACTGCCAGCTGCGCAGGGATTGCGGCATTGATATGGAGTAAAAATCCCGGACTACCCAGAGATAGTATTATCAGTAAAATGCGGAGAGCGGCCTCCTACCCTCTTACCCGCAATAGTTCTTTTGGCTGGGGAGTGGTCGATGCAGCAGCGGCGTTATCGCTTTAAGAAAGAGGTTACGCAGGGCAGCTAGCGTTTCAGGAAACGATTATTTAGAATCCGCTGCAATGTTTCCTCTTTCTGGTATTTCGAAACGGGAATCTGGAAAGCACCTACATACAGTGTATTCCCTTCAATACTATTGATCTTATCGATCGCTACGAGATAGGACTTATGCGGCTGTACAAAGGATGTTCCCGGCAGGTGCTCCTGCAACATTTTTAGCGTCAGGTGCGTAATAATCTTCCTGTCGGGTACATGGATCGCTACATAGTTCTCCATGGCTTCTATGAAAAGGATATCGTTGACAGCAATCTTTTCCAGCTTGCTGTCAACTTTCACAAAAAAGTAAT
>NZ_JBCNKF010000054.1:0-27356 GCF_039596155.1 Chitinophaga sp. | reverse complement strand
AAAAATTAAACACTTCCCCTTCCACCGCCGCTATACAATATAATTTCTTCAACAATACACTCTTCCCCACCACCACCTCCATCTCCTCTTCTCTCGCCGCCTCGGCTATCCCCATCATCAACCCTTTTAAAATCCCCTCCTCCAGCGAATTCCCTCCCTTTAACTCCCGGTAGTTCGTAAACGTCCTCACCCGCCCTGTACTTCCCAAACAAATCCCAATCCGGTAACGATACCCTCCGATCTCCCCTTCCATATACTGCCTGGAAAAAATATACTGATAAAAACTCCCCATCAGGTTGAGCTTATAATCCATATAATCCAGCACGCCTTTCGGATAACAATACACATTCCGCTGCCGCTCCCCATACGTCTGCTCAATGACCACTTTCAGTCCCGGCCTGAGATAAGCCAGTTGCTGCGCCCCATAACTAAGCGAGGCAAAGTCCAGCTCATACTCTCCCAACACATCTTTCCGGAGTTTAAACTTCGTCGTCAGCTCTGCCCGGGTAGGCTCTTCCAACAAACTATACGTACACTCTCCCTGGAATGCCTGCAACATAAATTGATCAATACGGATTGTCACCGCCTCACAAAGTGCGATCAGCATCACATGGAAAAAGATCTTCTCCCCCTCATGTAATCGCGCTTCAAAAGCCACTGCATCCACATGCTTCGCTACCATCGTTAACTGCTTCTCCTCCTCCAGGGAAAAATGTACCGTTGTTACAGCATTCCCCAGGTCCATAATAAGATAAGCCAACAGATCATTGATCCCCCGCATATGCAACGGCCCCGTTATCCACCGGGGCTGTTGCTTCAGTAATTGCAGAAATTCCAATTGCCTTTCTGGTAATGCCCGCATACTATTTGTTTTCGGAAGACTTCAGCGCCACATACGTACCCGCACTGATACCCAATAAAATGAGATTATTCATAGGTATAATAGGCATGATCTTGTCAATGATATCATCCGTAGAATTATACCCTGCCTGTTGCAGATTGATCACGGTTCTCCAGATAAACCAGATCCCGAAAAACAGGTTGAATACCACTGCCTGGAAACGCGGAATACTAATCCCTGTCTTATCTGACAGGATATCCAGCCAGAAGCCTTCACTCTTCATGTCTTTGGAATTCTTTGGCGGCACGGCCTCTTTACCTTCCGAAGCTTCTGTGACAGCTTCATTGTATTTGGTATCATCAGCCACATCTACAATACGGGCAGAAGCCGTAGTAAGTGCACCAATACCCAGGAGTAATAAAGTGGAAGTGTCAAAAGTTGGCATCTTGCCAGTAGCAGCAAGAATGCTGATAAAAGAAACGAGGATGATAAATGTCCACCAGAGTAATTGTAATCTGGCATAACTGAATGGTTTAGGATCTATGTTGCTGGCATCACAAAGAATACAAAAACGTTTCTGCATCCAGATGGCCATTACAACGCCTAAAATAAAAACGAGCAGGTAGATAACTTGTGCATTCATGGTATAAGGAAAAATAGGATGTATAGTGAGCGAAAGATGCTCTATAAAAGATATTTCATAGTATCATGTGGCTCGTCAATGTCAGACCACCCGCGCTCCGCTAAAAAGTCTACATATTGACCTCCCTTCCCGAACTGCCGTTCCGAAGGATTTCCCAAAAATAGTTGGTTGCTCCATAGGTATTATTATATAGCAAATATACGCAATACAATAGCTATTTCATAACGTGCTATTACAAAGTAACTCACACACTTCTCCGGGATTAACGAATGAAATGTATGCCTGAAGCACCTTGTTCACAAGTAGGTTTACATAAAACCGGGGATAACAAACTTACTCCCCATCAACAAGGGGTTAGGATCTGCTGTTTAAGTACAGCTATTTCCTGATCCTTAAATGAGATTTGCGCTTTATTATCAATGGTCACTAACACATCCTTACCCTTTCTTCCTTCATAATAATCTAACAGTACTGCAAAGATGTCTTCTCTTTCACCACTCAACTTAACTCCCGCTATTTCAGCAGATAAGAGCCAGTGATTAAAGTGATACTTTACATCCAGGTCCAGCCCTTTATCTTCCAGAAACCAATACAATTCCTCCAGGCCGCGGCCTTCTATAAATACTTCCGTTTTCATTATATGGAATCTTTCATCCCATATTGCTATAGCCGGGGATAGGTAATATAAAGTCTTAACTATCAGATCATTTCTTGAACTGACAGTTATCCACATTTATCAACAGGGAGGTAGGCGCTGTTAAAAACGTACAAGCACATATCAGCTTATCCACATTTATTGGTGACGCATATTCAAATGAAAGGCACACATTATTCAAAATATCCATTCACCACATCCGCCCATCACCCTGGTGCATCCTCAAATGAAAAAGCATTTACCACAAATCCTCCATCCACTCCACCCAAGCCATCCCCTGATACGTTTTCAAATGAAAAACACACATTACCAAACATCTCCATTCACGTCATCAAGCTTTCACCCTGATACATCTCCAAATGGAAATACATTTACCACAAATCCTCCATTCACCTCATCAAGCCCTACTCCTGATACATCTCCAAATGAAAAAACATCTACCATCTACCTCATCAGATCCCTACCCCTGGTGCGTCTCCAAATAATAATCATACTTATTCAAATCCAGCTTCTCCCCCAACAACTTCTCCACCGCCGCTTTCTGTGCCGCTCCTACCTGGTAAATATTCAAATATTCCGGATCCCCCTCCTCTGCTTCCCAGATCTTATTAATCTCCCCTACTTCCAACTCCACCAGGTACTCACTTACAAAATCCTCACTCCCTTTTAAATAATAAGCAATTGTTCTTTCCATATGCATATAAATTAAACAGCCGGCTTTGATCAAAGCCGGCTGCAAGTTATTATCTTTTACTTTTAAACTCCGAAGTCTTCCGCCATTCGGGGAACTTTTCTTCATTCGCCAACGTCTCTCCTACATCAAACAGGAACCGGATATCTTCTACCATCCCTGACAACTCCCACGTATCATCAAACTGATCAAATGGTGAATGATATCTATTCTTTCCATAAGCCGCCCTATGGTTGGGCACCCATGCGGAATCATGCAGTAATGAGTGCTCACCCGCTCCTGGATAAAGAGAAGGAATGCCCACCTTCGCAAAATTGAAATGGTCAGAACGGAAGAACCAGCCACCGGACGGATTCGCCTCCGGAATAATCGTTCTACCCTGCTTCTTCGCCGCCCGCTCTGCATAATCATCCAGTTCCGATTGCCCCTTTCCAATGATCGTAATATCCGTAGTACGGCCAAAAGTATTCATCACATCCATATTGATATCCGCCACGGTAGACTTCACCGGGAACAAAGGATGCGTAGCATAATACTCCGATCCCAGCAATCCCTGCTCTTCCCCTGTCAGCGCGATAAAGAGAACAGACCTTCTGGGCGCCTGCGGTAAACTTTTGAAAGCCGTCGCCAGACTTAACAACGCCGCTGTACCGCTGGCATTATCGGCTGCACCATTGTAAATGGAGTCGCCGTTGATCGCTTCACCCACACCCAGGTGATCCCAGTGTGCCGAGTAAATGATGTATTCATTCTTTCTGTCAGTCCCCGGCAATTGTGCAATCACATTATGAGAGGTCGACTTCTTGATCTTATTCGTAATCTCCAGGCTGGTAGTCACCCCCAGTGGTACCGCCTTAAACCCAGGATGCTTTGCCTTCTCGATGGTCGCCTCAAAGGGTACGCCCGCCAGTGCAAACACTTTTTTGGCAGACTCCAGCGTCATCCAACCTTCCATCGCTGCTCTTGACATGTTATCATCTTCCGTCTGCAGGTCAAGTCTGGGTTTGGACCATCCACTTCTCACCACACCCCAGTTATAACTCGCAGGCAGGATGTCGTGAATGATAATAACGCCGGTCGCACCCTTACGGGCCGCTTCTTCGAATTTATAAGTCCAGCGACCATAGTAAGTCATGGTCCTGCCTTTAAATAAAGTGCTGTCATAAAAGCCGGGATCATTCACCATCACCACAACCGTCTTCCCTTTTACATCCAGTCCTTCATAGTCATTCCATTTATATTCCGGTGCATCAATTCCAAAACCGGCAAACACCAGTTCAGAGTTATCCACAGTTACTTTCTCTTTCACCCTGCGGGTCGCTATCACATATTCATCCAGGTAAGGAAGACTGATACTACCACTCTTCCCTTTAATGACCAACGGGCCGCTGGGCTTGGGAATCAGTTCCACCATGGGTACTTCCTGGAAATAACTGTTTCCGTTACCCGGTTGTAACCCGATCTCTCTGAAACGGTCTTCCAGGAACTTGATTGTCTTGTCTTCTCCAATAGTAAAAGGTTTACGGCCCTGGAAAACATCAGAAGATAATACAGTGATGTCACGGGCAATGCTTGCCGAATCAATGCTTTTAATGGCTAAGGAATCCGATGTAGCAGCCTGCTTCTGCTCAGGTCCATGACAGGCAAAAAGTCCTATCAGGGGGATTATTCGATAGAAATATTTCATGCAGCGTACGTTTTGCTTATGCGGCTAAAGATAGTGCACTTTTAATAGAAAAGGGCCCTGTTGTAGACAGGACCCAGTATTGGTATCTATAATCTGTTATGTATAATCTATTTCTGTTAGCGGTAGCCTGGCTCTTGTTACCTGTCATCTATTAACTACCACTTGTTACCTAACCACCTGTTGCCTGGCACCTATTACCCAACACCCGTTACCTAACCACTTATTACCCAAGATCTGTTACCTATCACCTACTCCCTTTTATCCATCCCTCACCTGCACCTCTCCCCCATCCTACACCGCCGCCGGCACCACTTTCTCCACCACCTTCACCTTCTTCTTATCTTTCTTCTTCCCTTTTCCCCACCAAACAATAAACCCTGTCACCGGCAAACTCGCACAAATCAAACTCACTATAAAAGCAATAATTTTCCCAATGATTCCACCTATCGCTCCCACATGAATATCATAATTCATCAGGATCAGGCGCTCCCCGGCATTCCTATCCTTCTTCGTCACCCTGGCCAACATCTTCCCTGTATACTTATCAAATTGAAAATCATCCCTGTCATAATACACCTCATTCCCCCAATAAGCAGACATATACACCACCGCTGCCTTGCCGGTATCAGGTGCACTCAACCCAATCCGCTTTACATCCGGCATCTCATGCTGCAAACGCTCAAAAGCAATATCCAATCCCCGTTGTGGCGTACCTGCCAACGTCGTATCTGACACCCCATTTTTATGCGCCGGCGGCGTAATACTCCTGGCTGCCACCACATATACCGTATTCTGAAACCACTTAAACGACCACACCAATCCTGTCAATGCCAATACCAGTGCAATCGCCATCGCATAAAAGCCCAGTACATTGTGCAGATCATAATTCACCCGCTTAAAACTCGCTTTCCACTTTATCTTAAAACTCTGCTCTCTCGTCGCCTTCGTCCATTTCTTCGGCCACCAAAGGATCAAACCAGTGATCAACAATATCACAAAGATCAATACACTCCATCCCACAATCTGCTCACCTACCGCTCCATTCAGCAACAAACTCCAGTGAATCATTTTCACGATAGCGAAAAAGTCATACTTAAAGTCGTGATGACCAACCACTTCCCCCGTATAAGGGTTCAGAAAAACAGCCTCATAATATTTTACCCCGCCAAAATAAGTAATAGCTGAAGGGTCTCCCTTCATATAGGTCATAAACTCCCACGCTCTATCCTTATCCTTGAAAGTAGTGATATAATTGACTTTCTTCTCCGGGCCCAGCGCTTTCTGCGCATAATCCATCAAAGTACTGATAGGCAGGGTCGCTTTCTGCTGAGGCTGTACAAAAAGGATATCATGATGCACCTTCTCTGAAATTTCTTTCTGAAACGCAAATAAACAACCCGTAATGCTTACGATAAACACAACAATACCGGATGCTAATCCAAGCCATAAATGTAGCCAGGCATTGAGTTTTGCCCGCCAGGATTTCCCCTTCTTCGCTGTTGGCTGCGCTTTTTTATTCATGTTGTTCCGCCCTTATCAGTTGATATAGAAATGGTTATGGTTAACCACGCTAACAAAAATCCTGAATATCAGCCGCATGACCGAGACGGATCGGGAAATTATTTTGCGGGATGCGGAAAAACACCGGATTATCCATCTAACCATAACCCTAAAAAATCAATATCTTTATTTTCATTGAGCTACACCCATAATTAATATGAACGATTTTGATACTATTGTCCAGGAGTTATTAAAATTTAGAAACGAGCGTGATTGGGAACAATTTCACAATGCAAAAGACCTGGCTCTTGCTCTCAATGTGGAAGCGGGGGAATTACTTGAGTTATTCCTTTGGAAGAACGCTGCGGATGCAAACCAGGAAAAAGTCCGGGAAGAACTGGCTGATGTGCTCCTCTATTCATTTCTGCTGGCAGAGAAATATGGATTTGATCTGAAAGAGATCATGCTTGAAAAAATTGCAAAAAATGCCGAAAAATACCCCGTAGAAAAAGCCAGGGGTACTGCGAAAAAGTATAATGAACTATGAGTAATAATTCCACGCTTCACATCCATAAATTTCCATTCAATGAAGAGATCCTGAATAACCCGTTTGAGCAGGTACCCTATATCAAGGACAACTGGCCTTTAATATATATTTTGACAGGAAGAAATGAACACGACGAAAAAGTTGCGTATATCGGTGAGACTCAAGATGTTTACAAACGTTTCGCCAAACACTTAAAAAACGACCTGAAAAGTAAGCTAACACAGCTATTCCTTATTACCTGCGGAAGATTTAATAAATCAGCCACACTCGATATCGAATCAAATCTTATCCAATATTTCTCCGGTGATAAAGGCCACAAACTGGTTAATGCTAATATCGGTCTCAAAAACCATTCTTACTACCAGAAAGACACTGTATACGAGCCGATATTTCGGGCTATTTGGCAGGAGCTAATGGGCCGAAAAATTGTATTAAAGTCTCTGGACTATATAAAAAACAGAAATCTCTTTAAATATTCACCATATAAAAGTCTTAGCAAAGGCCAGGCAAAAAGCTTACAGAGAATAATGAAAACGCTTCTCGACGATTCAAAGAGAAATATCATCGTCGAAGGAGGAGCTGGTACAGGTAAAACCATCTTGAATATATTCCTATTCAAGTTGATGCATACTGATATTTCAGCATTCAACTTTGCATCCCTGGAACTTGATGATATCAATTTTCTAGCAACTGTCAAAGCACTAAAAGAGAAATTCCCATCTCCTAAAATGGCATTGATAGTTCCTGTAAGTTCTTTTCGTGGCACACTTAAAAAGGTATTTAATAATATTGAAGGGCTACATGAGAGCATGGTAGTTGCACCTCATGAAATATCAAAACAAAAATTTGATATTGTATTAGTTGATGAAGCGCATCGCTTGCGCAGAAGAAAGCTGCTAGGTAGTTACTTTAACGACTTTGACACAGCGTGTGCATTATTGGGTTTTGATAAGGAGTCAAGTACTGAATTACAATGGCTTCAGAAGGAAGACAGAACCCAAAAACTCATTCTTTTTTACGATAAATTTCAAAGTGTTCGTCCATCCGATATTCTTCCAAATGACTTCCTTCTTCTAAAGTCTTATTCCAACAGCACCACTATTACATTAAGTCACCAGCTGAGATTAAAAGGTGGTACTAAATATGTTTCCCATATTCACAATCTGCTTAACTGTACATTACAACCAGGTACTGCAGTTTACGCTAGCAAAGAATATGACTTTTTAATGATTGATTCCTTCAGGGATTTTGTAGATAAAATTAAAAGTAGAGACGATGAAATCGGCTTATCAAGGTTGACCGCAGGATATGCGTGGAAGTGGCATTCTAAAAAAAATAAGAACAAACCAGATATCATCATAGACAATATCTCCTTATATTGGAATCGTACACTAAGTGATTGGATTAATTCAAAGAATGCAATTGACGAAGTTGGATGTATCCATACAGTACAAGGATATGATCTAAACTATGCTGGAGTTATTTTTGGTAAAGAAATTACCTATAATAAAGACAAGAACGAAATTGTTATCCGTAAAGAAAACTATTATGATACTGTTGGTAAAAGTGGCATAGATAACGCAACCCTCAAAAATTTCATTATTAATATTTATACTACTTTACTACAACGAGGGATGAATGGAACCTATATATATGTATGTGACAAGGATTTAGCAGATTACTTTGCGCAGTACATAAAAAGAGCTGACAAACCAGTTTCCATTCCTTCGCTGCATGAAAAAAATGATCAATTTACTGTTCCATTTTATAATCTCACTGCTGCAGCAGGAAGCTTCAGTGAACAGCAAAGAATTAAGCCGCTTGGTTATCTCCCACTTCCTAAAGGCCATTCATCTTCAAAAGATGTTTTCGCATGCACTGTGCGGGGCGAATCAATGAATCAAATTATTCCGAATGGTGCAACATGTCTATTCCGGGAATATAAAGGTGGATCAAGAGAAGGGAAAATCGTTTTGGTACAATATGCGGAACTGCAGGATGATTTTGATATGGGAGCAGGCTATACTGTAAAAAAATATGAAAGCACTAAAAGACAAGCAGAGGATGGACAATGGGAACATATCACTATTAAGTTACTTCCCTTGTCGAATGACCCGTCATATAAACCCATCGAACTTTCCCAAGAGGACGCTGATAATGTGAAAGTAATTGGCATACTAGAAGCGATTTATGAATAAATACTACATACCCAATGCCTGGCGAAGCTGAATCTCTGATATATAGACGAGAACATCATGTTTATCAATCACTTACAATTACTATATTTTTTACTGCAAAAAAGGGAGGATAAACATCCTCCCCTATCACATTCCCTTCATCACATGCTGGAAATCAATAAAAGCCGCGCCAAACGCCTCCGTTGCTTCATAATTACTAAACTGATACTCCTCATTCACTCCTGAGGCTGTCCGTAAAGTAATCGCACCATACCTCACGATAGGGATCTGGAAGTTATCCCTAAAGCGCTTATCCGGCGCACCATTCTTATTGACCTTATTCCAGGTATATTCGATCACTTTAGCATCAGGTGGTACGACCCCTCTTTCAATGAACCTGACCGGGTGGAACTGAAATTGTAATGCCTTTAGGTCAATGACACCAAACCGGTCTTTTGTATCGTACATGATGATAAAGCCTGGGTAGAAATAAAGATCTGCACCATTCGCATTGTTGAACCATAAAGGTTCAAAGTTGGAATGAATGTCTTCAATTGGTTTAATCCCGATCCTTACTTCCTTCCTATCCAAAAGCGTAGATGCAGCAGATCTGGTCACGCTCCTGTTCCCCGCCACCGCACTGGTCACATCCCAGATTTGATTAGATTGCGACAACCGTTGAAAAGCAGCTTTCACGGATTCATATTTTTGCAGGATATCAGCATCAAAAGAAACATCCAGTTCCATCCTGCTTTTCACCAACTCCTGCGTGATTTCATCAATCGCAGTTTGTTGCGCCGCAATTCGTTCTTTAATACGATTAGAAACTGATCTCACAAAAAAGCCATACAAAAAAACATAACTCAGCGTAAGCTGGGATTTCGATTTCTTCAAAGCCAGGCTGATATGATCCAGGTCATGTTGTAGCTCCTTTCTCTGCTGATGCGCAGCGATGATGGTGTCTTTGACTCCCTGCATATCCTGGCTCGTAATCTCTGTAGGAGCCAGACTAAAAATATTGCCTTGCGGCATCGTAAATACTTCCGGGCTACGTTCCGGCAACGCAGGCTTAGGTACAGGCAAAGCCGGCTTTCCCGGTGATACCTGCTGTCTGCCCCGTACTGAATTTACATACGTGCGGTTATGACCAAATGTAACACTGGCTCCTTTGACGCCGATGTTAGTACTGATGCCTTTGCTGCTGATGTTTAAATGAACGCCGGGGATAACTTTGATTCGTTTTCGATAGGTCCAGGCCATAAATAAGAGATTAAAGACAACTACAATAAGATCTGTCTACATATTCTTTTGTATTTCCACTATAGTAATAGCATCCACCTTGAGAACCCCGATAAAGTGTATGACCTTTATACGTACAGGAACCAGCACTTGAACTAGAATTAGAACCAGAAGCTGCACCAGATCCAGCGCCAGTACCCGAAACGGTACCAGAATCAGAAGCAGTATCAGCAGGCGTCTTTGAACAACACACAATAGAAAACAACAATACAGTACAGAATAACAACTTTTTCATAAATAAAATTTAAGGGGTTATTTACAATCACAATAAGACCTGTCCACATACGTCTTATTTCCATTCTTATTTAAATAGTAACATCCACCACGTGGTCCCTGGTACAACTTATGCCCGTTATAGGTACAGTCTATCATGTTACACGCCAACATAGAAATCAATAGTACAGTACAAGCCAATAATTTTTTCATCGTAGAATTTTAAATTTTAAAAAGGGATAAATAGAACGCTATAATAACTTTTAATTTTACTGATCTTTCACCACTCTAAACCCCACATCCCTCAATCTCGCCTCCGGCCGCTCCTCCCTTCTACTCTTCACCGCCAACTCCTCCACCTCACTATCATACCCTCCCCCCTTCACCACCTTCATCGTCTTCGCCGAATCCGCCCAATCCTCACACCACTCCGCCACATTCCCACTCATATCATATATACCCAATGCATTCGCCTTCTTACGTCCCACAAACGCTGGCTTCACCTTATGATACACCGCCACATTCACCGCCGACGTTCCACCACTATACACCGTACTCTCCCCTCCCTGCGCTGCCGTCTCCCACTCCAGCTCACTGGGCAACCGCCCCTTCACATATGCACAATACGCCTTCGCCTCCTCCCACGTCACATTCCTCACAGGCATCGAATCCACTGAATGAATCGGCTGCTCAGGGAATACCTTATGCGTAAGCATGCAATACTCCCTGTATGCAGCCACTGTCACCTCTACATTGCTAATAAAAAAAGGTCGGGCACCAGCTACCAACACATATGTCTGCGCAAAATGCCGGTGATAATACCACATGTACGCCCAATACCAGCTCATCACTGCCATCAATAACACCAATAAACTTGTACAAATCTTCATCAACCGTGCCCACACCAACCACTTCTTCCGCCCAATCTTCTCCTTCAGCAACCGCGCTATCTCCTCCGGGTTATCCTTCCAATCCTCATAAATCATATGCGCCGACAAGCCGTCCACCTGCGTATCATCCAATCTCAACTGCAAAATATCCCCCTGCGGCAACCGTGACAACGCCACCTGCCGCTCAATCCCCGACCAATACTTCTGCACAAACGCCCGACTGGTTATCATCAACACATACTTCGTGTGCCTTCCATACGCATCCATCGTCAGGTTAATCAGGTACTTCCCCCAGTTATCCTTATGCTCATCATAATAGTAATACCGCACCTTCAACTTCTTCAACTGCGCAGCAATAGCATACGCCACCTCCTTATCCTCCTCCGCCACTGAAATAGCTACATCATGTTTCTTCATACCCTCCCCTCCTTCACCATCTGCCAGTAATACCCACCCAACGACGTCAACCTGCACTTCCCACTATTCATCGCCGCCCAATACAAATAATCTTCATCAATCGCCTCTACTAACCCCATCCCCTGCAACTGACGCAGTACTTTAAACGTTCTGACATGTTCCATATCCGCCCCCTCCACTGTATATTCATAACTGGGATCCAACGGCATCTCATACGTCATCTCCGGGAAATAAGTCGTCAACTTCCGCAGGTCCGCCAGCGCCACCGGCGACTTCACCCTTCTTAAACTCAGTGCCCGCGCAATATTCGCCTTAAACACAGGACGCTGTTGCCAGCCTCCCAACCCTTTATCTACATAACTATAAATACTACCCGCCGTCACATCCCCCACCAGGTCCGCAGCCCCGCCATGCAAAGCTTTCAACAGCAAACTGGTAAACACGCCCATCCCGCCTACTTCTTTCGAAGTCTCCGTACTCCTGCTCGACGCCAGCACAATGACCCCCTGGCCCAACACCGCCGTACCATTCCCCAGCAAGGCAGGCGCCCCCATTGCCCCCGCATGACAACAATCCAGGATGATCACCTTCTGCCTCGCCTTTGAAATACTCGCCATATTCAAAATGTCGTCCATAGAAATGCCTTCATCATACCGCTGATAATCCTGGGTCACGATGTACCCACCCGTCTCATTCACGATACCATGCCCGGAAAAATAAAACAAATGCATCTCATCATCCCCGCTGAAAAGCTCCAGCATCCGGGCCCTCAGCGCTGCTTTACGCTGATCTTTGACCATCAGCATGACCTGGAAATTCGGGGTACCATCTTCATGGGCACTCAATAATTCACCAATACGGGTGGCATCATTTACACAACCATACAATCTCGCACTGCCTGGATAATCATTAATACCGACAACCAATGCTCTTCTCATATTTACAAAGGGATTTAAGGGATTCAACATATGCTGCAACGAGGCATGCAACATTTCACTCCAAAGGTTGTTGTATTCTCAGTAGGAAAAAACCTGTATGGCAGGGGAAAATTCCCCTATTTTTACCCGCAGGGGGAATCCCCTTTATCAAAATGAGGATTTTTCCCCTATTTGATGCTCGTTGATTTTTGAAGGCTAAGGAAACAATAGCTTCGCAACTGTAAACGGTTTACAAAAAGCATTATATTTTTCCTTAACACCAAAAATTATGTTCATTATGCAACAACATTTATCCGTAAAGCCCCTACCTTTCTTCTATGTCGGACAATCAATTACCAATGACCGCATCAGCAAATTCAAGACACAAAAACACCCTCTCCTCACACAGGCAATCGGCAAACCTGATACATGTTCTGTATGGTATTCAAAAGAACATTTCGTAAAATTGCTGGAAGAAATCGAATTTGCAGGCGGCGATGGTATCCGTATCAGCTTTGGTACCTATGAGACCGGCCATCAGTACGAGGGACAAACGTGCCTGTTATTCAATACAACGCGGCAAACTGTCGTAGGAAACACTATTACTCACACCAATGTGATTCTGGAAAACGAACCAGACTTCGCAGAACGTTCTGCACAGGAAAGAGACATCATCCACTTCCCCGGAGAAGATCCCATTATCAAGGATTTTAACCTCGGCTCACCTTGTCCTCCATTCTGTGACGCAGACGGCCCAAAATAAAAAGTATAAATGCACAGATTGTTAAATCATCAATATTTATACCTTATCCCACTCCTGCTTAGCGCCATTTTTGCCCTGAAAGCATTCAGGCAGAAATGGCCTAAGCCTTATAATTTGTATGCAGGCATGGTCATTATCTCATGCATCACAGAGATGTTTGCCCTGTTCTGGAAGTGGGAAATACACAAGTCTTTCAATTACAGCCCCAATAATTACTGGATCTATAATTTGTTCATCCTGATCCGCTTTGGTATGCTGGCAACTATTTTCACCCAGGTGCTGTATCGCAGAAAATATATACCGGCAGCCGCCGGACTCATTATATTGCTTGGTATACTGGATTATGCTGTCATCCATGGCCCATTTCAGTACAACACCTATAGCATGATCCTTACCCATGTTTGTATTATTATATTATGCTTTCTATACTTCACGCAATTACTACAGGAGCCTGGCAACATCTCTATACGCAAAGAGCCGCTATTCTGGATGGCGATCAGCATCTTCTTTTACCACGCTGTATCACTGCCATTCTTATTGCTGTTAGGCTTTTTCAATATTCAAAATGTACAGCTGACTGTACTATTCTTTCCCATTAATGAAGCCCTTAACTTCTTATTGTGCTCCTGTTATCTAATAAGCTTTTTATGGAAACCTCAATATCCGCAACCTCTCTGACACTGATCGTATCTACCCTGCTTGTACTGGGTCTCTGCACAGGTGTCGTGTATTTCCTGTTTCTTTATCAGAAAAAGAAATTCCGACATCAACAGGAGATCATTGAAATCCGGGAAGCATTTAACCAGGTACTCCTGCAATCCCGGCTGGCTATCCAGGAGCAAACCCTGGATCACATCAGCAAAGAACTGCATGCTAATTTTAGCCATCTCGTTTCATTGATCAATATCAACCTACAGGAGATCCTGCCACAGGTGCCATCGGATCAGCGGGAAAATATCATCGAGACAAAATCACTGGCCAAACAGCTGATGAGTGAGTTAAAAGCCTTGTCGGCGAACCTGAACACCGATCACATTATCCACATCGGCTTTGTAAAAGCACTGGAAAATGAGTTCAACCGCCTCGCTAAAACGAAGAAATACGAAGTGGTAATTACCAAGTCAGGCGAGGAATACCGTATCCTGCCCGAACATGAGATTATCCTGTTCCGCTTATGCCAGGAGGTACTCAATAACATCGTCAAATACGCAAAAGCCACGGAAGTCACGGCTTCTATCAATTTCGATAAAAATCAGTTTGTATTGGTGATTACCGATAACGGTACCGGTTTTAACGTACAGGATGCTTTGGAAAACAGCGCAGAGAAACAAAGTACAGGATTGCTCAACATGCATAAGAGAGCATCACTCATCAATGCAGAGTTGTTAATCACCAGCCATAACGGTGACGGCACAGTGGTGATCATCACCATTCCTCAACCCCAGATTTTAAAATCAATTCAATGATGAATAAGATCCAGATAGCCTTAGTAGATGATCATAACCTTTTTCGCAAAGGGTTGATTAAACTGATCAATATGGGAGATACCCAACAAAAGTATCACATCCTCTTTGAAGCAGACCATGGTAATCACCTGAAAGAAAAAATGGTCACCCCACCGTTCCCCGATATCATACTCATGGACATTGATATGCCGGAGGTAGACGGATTCGAGGCAGTGGAATGGCTGCAAAGAACACATGGTGATGTCAAGGTATTAGTGATGACGATGCTGGAATCAGAATCAGCCATCTTACGGATGCTTCGCATGGGCGTGAAAGGGTATATTCACAAAGACATCGAAGTAGAAGAACTCCATGCAGCACTGGAAACAATCGCAGCAAATGGTTTCTATTATTCAGAAGCAGCATCTGAAGTATTGCACCAGAATCTGAATGGACTGGAAAGAGCAGGCAATGCAGTACATCTGTCTGAAAATGAAAGGGAATTTATCAAATGGGTAGCCACAGATATGACCTACCAGCAGATAGCAGACAAGATGAACTTAAGCGTAAAGACCATTGATGGATACAGGGAGGCCTTATTCCGGAAACTACATGTAAAAACCAGGGTAACACTAGCATTATATGCAGTCAAACACGGGTTGGTAGAACTATAATTTTAGCTTATATTTCTATTCCGAAACCCGCTATCCCTATGAGAAGAGTATTTGCGTTAACTCCCGCCTATCTTTTGTGGGCATGTATCTTTACAACTGACGAAGAGCATTTCAGGATCATGCATTTCCTCGTACCTTTCTGTGCTGCATTATTAGTCTATGATACCTATCACAAAATGCAGGACCTGTTCTTTGTGTTGTTTTTACTTACAATTGTACTGTACAATCCCTTGATCCCCGTAGATTACTATATGCGACCAGGATGGATCTGTTTTGATATGGCGTTTGGGACGACCTTCTTAGTAAAGGTGTTTCTATGGGGAAAAGTAGCGCAGGATAAGATAGGAGACAAAGAAATAAGAAGATCGGCACGCAGAGCCATGGCCCTCCGAAATGCTGAAAATTTCGGATTCAAATATTACGAAGAGGAGGATGATTAGGCCGGTTTATTACAGATCATCCAACACGCCTATACTTACTCATTAGAACTTATTCAACGCTGGTATAAGCAGCACTGATAGATTGTCAAATTCACTCGCCGCAAGCATTACTCCCGGATGCTTATATTTATCCTATACCAAATATTCTCTTATGGCACAACAAACATCTATGCTCACTTTCACCGGCAGACTGGGCAAAATGTCCGGCTTCCGAAGAAAGGGTAAGCACTACGTCCGAAGCAAACCCGAAAGCATTCGTCAGACAGGTAATATGAAGCGGTCAGCATATCGGTTCGGGAAAGCCAGCAGTACCGGCGCATTTATCCGAAAATCACTCGGTATAACGGGTGATGGGGCCCATGTGAACAGGATCACCAAAGCACTCATTCCATCTGGCGGTATGGATGTAAGTCAGCTTACGGGCGTATGTTTCAATAAAGCAAAAAGAACCGATGCCTACTTCAGGGCATCCCCTGTGTTGCGTAAAAATGGAGCTATCCACATCCCGGCACAACGATTCGCACAAAACGTACCGCGCCTGGAGGTGCTATTAATCGCTGTTCGCATCGATGTAACCACCCGAAAACTAATATGTAAAAAAATATCGCGCTCAACATAGATACTTATCTTCCGTTCGAGGGTATGGATATTCCTTTAGATCTGCCAGGAACAGGTACAATGCTCATCGCATTATGTATTAACAACAGCGCGGAAATCATTGCAGTAAAGGAAACACAAGCAGCGGGCGAAAACAGCATGGTATTACCGGGCACGCTCCCACATGTGTTGTTAACACCTGACTTCACTCAAAGAGAATAGTCATTCGCCGCCAGTAAGAGAATATTTGGTAGTGCAACCTATCCTGTGAAAAAACGATCCATGAATGGCCGCAGTGTGATGCCTGTGGATAACCTGCTATTGTCTGTCTCGCTCTGATATATCGTAAAATACACTAAGAACATCTCCACATCAAGTCCACGTTGTTACCGTGGCTTTGCCGGCTGAGTATCTTTACGCTACTTCTGATATGTAGGAACAAAGAGCATAAAGTATTATTTATATATCTGAGTTATAACTTATACCCCAAATCACAAGGACGCTTCCCTTATAATTCCCTTCCTATCGGCTTATAATTTTTTTCCAATAGTCACTTAGCTGTGGTACATGCTCCATAATCAAAACAGTTCTTCCGTCGTTATCATCATGAGCATCAAATCTTAATAGTCTACCATTGAAAGTATCTTCAAGATTAGGTATTATACGGGTGAACTTAGTTTTCATATTTAAGAAAACAAGAGTCATATGGGCACCTCTTAACGGACCCACAGAATTGCCCACATACCTGATTACTTTGCAGGCTTTGTGGTCGATAGTTGTATCAATGGCTACATATTTTTCACCATTATAATACTTATATCTGAAATCTATTCCCACTTTTGGGGAGGAGAATGGAAGTCCTGCTTCTTTTTGATAGGTTAATTCTTTTCCAAGATCTTGAAATTCATGTTTGACGAAATTGATTCGATAATATGTTTCAAGACTATTTTTTGTGGAAACTAATTTATTATCTATAATGGTATCAATACTTCTCATTACTTTCTCGATACCAATTTTATTATACACAAATATAGTGTCTGTCAGCAATATGGTCATCTTGTGTGTAAGAGTGTGTTTATACCACACAGTATAGATGAATACACCATTATCATTATCTACCGTTTGTGCATTAACAAACAGTGGAAAGATTAAAAATACATACAGGAATAACCTAATAAAAATCATAACTATTAATATTACATTCCACTAATGCCATTGGATACCATTACAGCATAACAAATGCAAACTCCAGGTACTTTTTCTTCATAATTAATGGTATTTAGGTTAATATAAAACTCTGGTACTTGGGTCTTAAAGATTTCATGGTGGGCTAAACTTATTCATCTTAAGATGTTGAGTATATGTTGTCCTGTTAATAAAGGATAAAAGTGGGCATTTGTGCCCCACGTCAATAGATATATTTTAAAAAATAGTCTACTGATGTAAATTTTAATGATTTGCATATTTGCACTAGACTGTATCTAGGTCAGAAAACGTAGGAAGGAGATTTTGGGATTATCAGGATGCCAAAAAATGTTGCAAAATCAACGCTTACTTTAGCCCTGAACTATCCTATAAATACTAAGCAATAGCCGGGTATTTATAGGATGGTTCATATGAATTGGCTTTGATACTAGATAATCACTTTGATATTTTTATATTCGTAATGACGGCTCATCGCGAAATCGTACAAACTAAATACCTTCTCTTTATTTATGTCATCTGCTTGATAAGGTAACAGATTATATACCTTGTAATTAAATAGTACGTTATGCGAAACGAACTGATACTCAGGAAAAAATTGTCTTACGTAATCATCTGCATTGCTAGCGGACCGCTTAAATGATTCAGTTGTCATAGTCTTATAAAACAGCACATAGAAATGAACTAATATCTTTCCCATCGGGGCTTCTTCATACATATACTCGCTGAAGTTATAAAAGTCCTCAAAGTATATAGTATAGTGTTTACTGACTAGAGATACGTCTATACATAATTGTCTTTTAAGTATATATGATTCGCTTTCTTCACTAGCAAGTGGAATTTTTAGATTATACGCAGGAAATGGCAAAGCAGAAATATCATTAATATTTTCTCCGTGTTCCTTCATAATTGCGTCAAGAAAAAGTTGCCATGGCCCCTGCTTTATCATTAAGTCCTCCACTTTTTTTTCTATAATGTTTCTTATTTGTTGATAGTTTGCTCTCCCAGCTTCCGCTTGGAAAAGCTGAGTTACATCTTGGTATATAATATGCTCTGGTACCATATAGAAAAAGTCTTCAAAAAATGCCCTTTCAATTTAAGTAAACAAATATCCACAAAAAAGGCAGGCCCCAACAAAGCCTGCCCATTGGCAAAATAATAACCCAAGAGTAAAACCGCTCAAATCTACCCCTTCCCCACAAAACCCATTCGTTATTAACTAGTTAACAGACTTAAAATGATTCACCCAAGATCAATACCCCCCTCCTTTAACCACCTGTTAATGAATTTCTCATCAATTTAACTACCTGGCAAACCGAACATTGACATTAACTCCCTACCCAATATTCACCATATCTAATTAATCACCTTATTCAAACAACTCAAAGCCGACCCGATCGGCAAACACTCCTGCCGCGACGTCCCCTGGCTCGCCAATCAATTCGGGCACTTCACTGAGATACACCTCCAGCCCTTAGCGCTGTACACCTCTCCAGCCTTCACCATTGAAGTCCTCTCCTGCCCCACCACTGAACCATCCACCACTACACTAAAAACCTCCCCGTAAAAAACACGCCCCCTCTCCAATATTCAACAAAAAATCTTAATTTGAACAAACCATTCCCTCAACCCAACAACCTACTACCTATGTTCAACCCAAGTGTACCCCACATCCTGGCATCCATCATTTCCATTCTCAACGACGATAACCAAATAATCGGTTACGGCTTCTTCATTGATCCTCACGGAACCGCCACCACCTGTTACCACGTCATCGCCGGCCTTACCAACATCCGTATAAGAGACAACGAAGGAAACGAATTTGAAGCCGTTATAGATGAATACCACACGCTTGACTACGCGGATATATCCAACATCGCCATTCTCCGGGTACCCAAAGAAACCCCGTCCTTCTTATACCTGGTTCAGAACGAACATATCCCGGTAGAAATTACGATTGTCAATGTAAAGGAACATGGATTTGAATGCGATGACATCCTCTACCGCCCTATCGAAACCCTCCGCCATCCACGCCACCTGCATGGCCTGCCTGTAACAATTACCAATACATCAATAGCTATTGGATACCTAAGCACTACTAAACGTTGGCCGAAAGTCATGTATTTTGTCCGACAGAAGAAATCCCCCCAACTCACCCTGTTATTACAATATTTATCCGACAAATATTGCCCGGAGAAATTTAATCCACATGAACGCGCGATAAAAACAATACTCAATATCCAACTACAAAACGCCGCCCGCAACCTGATTAAAAAAGGTATTATCCTGCCCCACTGCTATGAACCTGATATGATTATTCACAACCTGAAATTTTTCGGCTTCCCGGGCAACGATATCTTTTTCCTGACAGGTGAAAGCGGAACAGGCAAAACATCCCATGTCATCAACATAGCAGCAGATGTCGCGAGCACATATTTCACCTTCTTCCTACCCGCTCATGATTTTGAGTTAACACCCGATAACCTCCCCGGTAAAATAAAATCTTATCTCACTAAAATACTTGCTGAACATCCCCACGATACCATCCAGGTAGATGATATCATGGAATTAATATTCCAGCAACCTAAAAAATGCATGATCATCATAGATGGATTGAATAAAATGCCACGACGCCCGGCAAATTTCATGAACGATTGGTTGAAAAGATCCATTCGATGGGCCAGGGGACTGCAAATAAAACTCATATTTACTTCTACTTACTCCTCTACTGAACAACACATCTATCCAATAGGTGGTTTAAGCATCACACAAATCGAAGTAGTGTTTGCAAGGTACTCCCTGCCGGAAAACTTTAAGCACATCTCCAGGTTGCAACATCCCATGTTAACCAGGCTACACTATGAAATTTCTTCCAAAGAGCGATTCGCTCCGTTAGACGATTACCCACTCATGACAACCTACCTGGCTAGAAAATGTACCGCCATTGCCAGGCTAGCCCACATCCCTTTTCAGATAGTCCACAACAAACTGCTCGATATCGCCCGACATTTCATGACTACCGGCGACTACTGGTTATCTCACGCAACCTATCTCCAGATCTTACAAGACTATCCCCAACTATCTCCCCTCCTTATCCAGGAAAACATCTTCCTCGAATCGATCAATGGCGTAAGAATGATCAATGAATGGATCGCCGACTTCCTCATCGGTGAAACATTACATCCCGGCATCAACTGGTCACAACTCATCCCCATCACCACCGCCACGCATAGAAAAGGCATCCCCTGGCTATTCGCCCGGCTCTCCTTTCAAAAGCAGGACGTCTCCATCCAACTTCAACAGCTGCTCACCTTCATTTGGGACAATAACACGTACCAACGTAAAGCCGTCAAAATATTCGTTCACATTATCCGGCATCTATCCAACCCGGATAAATACTACCAGCTCATTGAATCATTCTGTTTCCCGGAGCAAAACGACTACTTCCCTGTCAGCAAGGTCGGACCGATGGTGTATTATTCCCACCTATCATTCACCAACCAACTCAAACTGATCAGGCTCACTTTATCCACCGAATTCTTTTACCCCAAGCAAATCATCTGGTACCTGGGTCCCCAGTTTTACACGATGTACCTGGACACCGAATATGCAGCAGCCACCAAATCCATCCTGTCCCGACACCTTGCCATCAATCGCGAAAAAGTATTGGCCCATGTGGCAGAATGGCTCTATGATTGTGACAATCTAACAACGCATATTGTCGCCACCATTATCCTTACCCGGTATAACAAAAAGCCCGCCTACAAATTTGAATTAATCCCCTTCAATAAACGTTCCCAGGATACGCCCGCCCAGCTGCTCACACTGAAAACAGCCGTAGGCTACATCATCGCTTCCCAACCTCCTTTTATCAAAGCGCTCAAGGAGGAATGGCCTAAGCAAAGAGTATATGCACCCACCGTCTTAAATAATGCCGCCCTATATATAAAATGGATCACACCACTGATTCCTGCAATTCTCCGTAAGATGACGGACGAGAAGGAGAAGTTGCCCGCCATTATATGGTTAATCAGGATCCCGGAATACAGGAAAGCAATGATCGCTGAAATATTATTCCTGTTGAAAGAAAACAAACTGCCTTACCGGCATATAGAGGAGTTATCTCCTTATGTACGCCAGGAGGAATATTTTGATATGATTGTCCCCATGTTGGTCAAATATATTGGTTTTGGAGGTCACATAGATAAAGTAAGAGAATGTATACCTGTACTTTTTCAATTTAGCAGCAATGAGCGGCAAAACCTCATCCTCGCTAAAAACCTTCGCATCATGATCGAGGAAAGGTGGTTTGATCTCCGTGGCATATTTATCGATCATTTAATTGTAGGAATGTATATGTTGCCCGCTACTTCCGAGGCATATCAATTCTTCTGTGCCATGATCCCCGACTTACTACAACGAGACCTTAAAGTATGGTACCCTGTTACAATATATCTCTGCCGGGAGGAAAAATGTGAACATAAACGAAATGATAAAATAAAGTGGATCAAGTGGGGATTGGAACACCTAACACTGCATACACGCTGTGCAATAGTTGTCTTGCTATTGGATATGAACATTATTAAAGAGGAAGACATTGTGTACGAACTGATGAAGCCGACTATATTAGATTCCCTAAAGGAATCAGAACAGTTTTATGAGGCGGTGTTGAAGAAGTGTGCAAAGAAGAAGCATACAGCATTGTTTAACGAAGTATCGAATGATCTGGAGTTCAGGGTGCTGTTAAAGTTTCGGCTGGAATTTCAAAATGGATCGAAATCATCCTTTCATGTTGACTAAATACTTCACAAATGCATCAACAAGTATCCGCAAGATGTTATATTCATGGTGAGTTGTTTGCCATCAACAGTCACTGTCTGCTACAACAAGTACCTGCAAGACGTCCTATCCCTGGTGGGCTATTTGCCATCAACAGTCACTGTCTGCTACAACAAGTACCTGCAAGACGTCCTATCCCTGGTGGGCTATTTGCCATCAACAGTCACTGTCTGCTGCAACATGTACCAGCAAGACGTGCTATTCCTGCAGCTGTAAAAGCATTTCCATTACTGGGGAATACGCAAAAAATACAAAGTAGTGGGTATTTTTTTTATGCAGCCGGCCGCCTAACTTTATCCCCAGGCATGCACGCCCCAAAATCCCAAATAACGTGCATATGCTTACACCACCATTTTTCTAAAAACGGTTTGCCGAAAACGTTTAAGAGTAGGCCCCCGCGCTATGTTTAACATCGTTCTTAATGTTGTCATCGGACTTGTATTCATTTTCCTGTTGTACAGTCTGCTAGCTACTTCCCTACAGGAAACAGCTGCCACGATTTTTCATTTCAGGGCCAGAACCCTCTACCAGGGTATCAAAAGCATGCTGACCAATACTGTTCAAAGTAATGGATGGCTCATGGACCTGCTAAAATATTTGGGGGTCGGGCTATGGGTCAGGATATGGGATCGCGTTAAGTATTCGGCCGTTCCCCGACCTACCGCATCATTGTACGCCCGGTTTTACGATCATCCCATCATTAAAAACTATGGGCAGAACCTGATCTTCAAAAAACCTTCTTACTTAAGTAGCGAGAACTTCGTCACCATCCTGCTGGAGACGATCAAAAATCTCGACCCACAGGCAGCCAATAACGAAGCCATCACGCTCTCCACCTTACAACCCATTATAGCGACAAATCCCCTCATCGAAGAAGAAACCCGTCAGATCCTCCTCCTCCATTTAAATGAAGCAGCAGGTGACCTGGATGTCTTCAAATTCCGCCTGGCCAAATGGTATAATGACACGATGGACAGGGTGAGTGGATGGTATAAGCGTAACTCCCAATTCCGGCTGCTGGCAATGGGGGTGCTCTTAGCCATCACTTTGAATATTGACACCATAGAAATCTCCAATTTTTTATCCCACAATGAAAAAGCAAGAGATCAACTCGCTGAAATGGGCGTAGCTGCCGCGCAAAACCGCAACTTTGACAAGAGCACGAATGATACTATTAGTAAGGAAGTAATGGATTCAATAAAATCCAGTATCAATACCGTGAATGTATTAGTTGGGATAGGCTGGGGAGATTATGGTGCCAGTGATACGGCATTCAGACGTCGGATCTTGGCTGATTCAGCTTACTACAAAGCTTATGTAAAGAACCAAACCGAGGCAGTCGCATTCATTCATAAAAAAGACAGCACTGCTGCAGCAGATACCACAAAGAAGGTGATCCCCCGGTCAGCAGCAGAAACAGAACAGCTCGTTCAGGACCGTCAATTCGCCATGCTGTACGACGCAGATGCCACCGGTGATTGCATCAGGTTAAAATATGTACTTGGATACCGGTTGTGGCATTGGCGAAAGGTCCTTGGATTCCTGATCACAGCACTCGCCATATCGCTGGGAGCCCCCTTTTGGTTCGACCTGCTCAACAAGTTCGTCAGCTTACGCAGCGCTGTCAAATCAGTGAACAGTAGCGGTAGTACTACCAAGAACAATGATACATCTTCTAACCCTGAAATAGACGGTTAATATGATAGGCGTTACAGTAAAACTACCCGTACATATCAGGAAAGGCCCTGGTACCAGTTATGATATCATGGGGACAGCCACTCCCAGTGGTAAAGTGATACTGATGGAAGGCGTAGAAGATGGCGAAAACTATAAAGGCATCAGTAAGTGGTACTATAAGTTCAATGACAGGAAGGAAAAGCAATGGTATTGGGGAGGTCGGATCGCCTTGATGAATGCCGCGATGGCCACAGACCCAGTGGCACCACCGGTAGTAACTTTAAAATCAGACTTCCGCAGTTATATCAACTACCTGGATAAACCCTGGATCAGCAGCGAAGGAAAAGGTGTGCTGATAGCAGTGATCGATACGGGCATCAGTGTGATCAATAATGATTTCAACAATGCTTTAATTACTGAAAAAGACTTTACCCAAAACAACTCTCCCAACAAAACCCACGGCACTTTCATAGCGGGTATCCTGGCGGCCATCGGTGGTGAGATACGAGGTATCGCGCCCCAGGCAGCCCTTATGTCACTCAGGATGAGTGATACCGTAACCGGCAAACAAGATATGCTGAAGAACTGTAATGCAGCATTCAGGGAGGTCATTGCCCACAAAAACCAGCACCCTGGTCTGCCGATAGTGATTAACCTGAGCCAGGGATTCAACGCCTCTTTTTTACAGGCCTATCCCAACGAGATTAACACAATGACTGGTTTAATCCAACAGCTCCATGCACTGCAGGTACCCATATTCTGCGCAGCCGGTGAAGATGAACTGCTCATGCAGGAAAACCTCACCTTTCCTGCCAGCATGTCCGAAACAATCGCTGTGGGCTGCATCACCCAGCAGTCTAAGGTTACGGTATTTGCGAAAAGCATTAACGTCATCACACCACTCCAACAGTACTTATCATTTAATACCAATCATGTACCCTCCTACAATAGTGGCAGCAGCTTCTCCGTCGCGATCATGACGGCGCTGGCAGCTACCTATTATTCAAAACAAGGTACATTTTCCACAACCTCTTTTTTCACAGCCATTACCGCCAATCAAACGAAAAAAGAAAACTTCGATTATAACGCCCGCAAATTTCAATTTTCATTCTAAGATTTTAAAAGCCATTTATGAAGAAGCTTTACTTGCTACTTTTGGTTAGTTTATTAACCACCGTCGTACTCCAGGCACAACAACTGCCCTACTATAATGCGCTCACATTAAGAAAAATGCTGAACGAAAGCACGAAGACCTGGCCCGATGATGATGAAGTGAAAGATTCTGTCGCTAAAATATTGACGAAATACAGCAATGGTGGTAACATCCAGGTGATATTTTTAACAAACAACCATTTTATATCCCCTTTAGCTGGCTTTTCGGCCTTCAGTGCGACACCTAACTTCGCAGACCTGGCGAAAGGTATCATCACAGGTTTAGGTAGTAGTGATGAGACAGTCCTCATTGATGGTATTGCAAGATTCCTTGTCAAACGGGTCAAAGAGGAACTTTCTATCGCCTTCTTCTCCAGACTCCAGGCTCTCTTGCAGAAACCTGAATTTGCAGACGCCAGGACCCTGTTTCCGCAAACAACGGCGACCCTTAACCTGATAGGAGACCAGATCTACAACTATAACATCTACCTCAGCAACCTGAGAGATGCATTCGGCAATGACCTCGACGACTTATTACAACACTTACCTGACGTGGTAAATAATCCCAATTATACCACCTTCTTTCATACACATGAAGAGCTCAAAGCACTCCTCCTCAGCGCTATCTACTTAGGAGATCAATTACAGCAACAACAACCTGCCGGGAAAATCCTGGAAAACTACAACACCGAATTACTGGACTCTTTACCTAACAAAGACATCAAAGGCGCTGTACAGACTTTACAGTTAGTTTCAGCGTCATTAAGGAGCCAGGGAACAGATCACTACTGGATAGACAAAGATTCGATTCAATTATTAATAAAGGATCCCGTGGCTGTCCAGATCTACCTTGGCTTAATTTACCAACAGGCCATCAACCAAAACATCCAATTCAACGCCGGCAGTTTAGCCACCATCATGGATAGCAAATCTGTACCAGAGAATATCGTCGCCTATAATAAATATATCCAGGGGTTCATCAGCAACGTAGACCGACTGATCACCTCCATTAATGACTTTAAAGATAAACCAGCCGACAAACGCACATTGAAAGACTACTACCCGGTCTATGACAATACTTTCCGGGTTTTTGAATATGCTACAAAGGTCAAAGACCTACCAGGCATGTCTATCACGATCTCTCCTTCTTTTATCAATTACATTTCCCTGATGCGTGCTGGGGGTAATGTGGCCAGGGACCTGGGCGCAGGAGAATATGGATCAGCCCTGATCAACATCTGCCAATTATATCAATATGGAATAGCCGCCTACAACGAAAACAAAGTCCCTAAACAAACAGACCCTGGAAAAGTATCCCGGTTCCTGTTACAATACGGAGCGACCATTGCAAGCCTCGCTGCCGCCGATTCTTCAGCCGAAGTAGAAGCGATTCTCGAAAAAGCGGTATTACCGCCCGGTTCAGCGACTATCAAACGCGTATCACTGTTTAATGTCTCACTGAATGCATATACCGGTCTGTATGGTGGACATGAATTTATCAAAGGGGTTAATGACAAACTGGTGGTTAACAGCTTTGGTGTAACAGCACCTATAGGTTTTTCTTTCAGTTGGGGACATAAGCTGTTCTTCTTTAATTCTAAACATGAGTGGTCCACTTCGCTCTTTGTTTCCCTGGTTGATCTGGGCGCCGTGGCTGCTTATAGGTTTGGTGATGACAGTACGGCGAGTGTACCGACGATTCAGTTTAAGAATATAGTATCCCCAGGGGTATTTCTCTCTATAGGCATTCCGAAAACACCGCTGTCAGTGAACCTGGGAGGGCAAATGGGTCCGAACCTCCGGAAAATTGACCAGAAGAGTGATGGGCTGTTGAGTAATGATTATGAGAATAAGGTGTATTGGAGAGTGAGTGCGGGTATAGTGGTGGATATACCGGTTTTGAATTTGTATACGAAGTGAGGGATGGAGGCTATTGGGAGGAATCTCCTGATAGCCTCTGTTTGAATGTTAATGCTATTCTAACCACCTGACAAGGTAATAGAATGGCTATCAGGGGGCGTCTACGGTTCCTACTTGCAGGATTTATAATATAATATAAAATAATATTTATTATTGTATAGATAATGAG
>NZ_JBCNKF010000053.1:0-29111 GCF_039596155.1 Chitinophaga sp. | reverse complement strand
AAACCGCCCCCATCTTCCACACATTCCCTATAATCTATAAATCCCCACCGCCTGATTGTCATCACTTTCCGTTTAAAAGAACCTCCTTACATTTACGCCCATGAACCGTATATCTCAACTCTTTCATATAGAATACCCTATCATACAAGCCGGTATGATCTGGGCAAGTGGCTGGCGACTCGCCAGTGCCGTAAGTAACGCCGGCGGCCTGGGACTGCTGGGCGCTGGTAGTATGTACCCTGACGTATTACAGGAACATATCACCAAATGCAAACAGGCCACCAACAAACCTTTTGGCGTCAACCTCCCCCTGCTCTATCCCAATATCGAAGAGCACGTAAAGATCATTATCGCCAACAAAGTACCCATCGTCTTCACCTCCGCAGGTAATCCAAAAACATGGACCTCCCTGCTGAAAGCCGAAGGTATCAAAGTCGTACACGTCGTTGCCAGCGCCGCCTTCGCCCTCAAAAGTGAAGCAGCCGGTGTAGATGCCATCGTAGCCGAAGGCTTCGAAGCAGGTGGACACAACGGCAGGGAAGAAACAACGACCATGGTCTTAATCCCCAGCGTCTGTCAGACAGTGAAAATTCCAGTCATCGCCGCAGGTGGTATTGCCACCGGCAGGGCCATGACAGCCGCTTTCGCATTAGGCGCCAGCGGTGTCCAGGTAGGTAGCCGCTTCATCGCTACCCCCGAGGCTTCCTCACATGATCATTTTAAACAAGCCATCCTCCAGGCAAAGGAAGGCGATACCCTCCTTTCCATGAAAAAACTGACACCTGTCAGGTTGCTGAAAAATGAATTCTTCAACAACGTAAAAGCTGCAGAAGAAAGTGGTGCGGACAATGAATCGCTGAAAACACTCTTAGGCCGCGGACGCGCCAAGAAAGGTATGTTCGAAGGAGATATGACCGAAGGAGAACTGGAAGTAGGACAGGTCAGTGCGATCATTAACAAGATCATGCCTGCGGCAGATGTTGTCGCTGAAATATGGGACGAATTCCAGGCAACTAAAAAAGAACTCTGGCTAAATTCATAAGAGAAACACACATACATTTAAAAAGAGGATGGCTCTTAAGTAAAACAGGCGCTGAGAATCACTTAAACGGATACCCGACTCCGTCAGGGATACGAATAAAAAGAGGCTATATCATAAGTACGATACAGCCTCTTTTTAAATAAGTATAATTTTCATGTTGGCGAATACCCGCTTTCACACAGGTGCAAATGCGTTTACCGGATCCACTTAATCGCCTCTTTCCACGTGATCTTCTTTCCATACATCAATATCCCTGTTCTATAAATCTTGCCCGCTATCCAGGTAGTAGCTAAGAACCCTGCTATCAACAACGCCATCGACAATCCCAACTGCCAGTAAGGCACCGTACCCGGCACCCCATAAGGGATCCTTGCCATCATCACCATCGGCGACGTAAACGGGATAATACTTCCCCATACCGCCAATGGACTACCCGGATGTTGCACTGCGGCAATCATCACCATAATCCCAATGATGATCGGCAACGTAATCGGGAAGGTCAATCCCTGCACATCCGTCGGGTCCTCATTCACCAGGCTGCCCACCGCTGCAAACAACGCCGCATAAAACAAATATCCTCCCAGGAAATAGAATATAAAACAGGTAATGATCAGTCCCCAATTAATACTATCCATCACATAGCGCAACTGTGATGCTGCCTCCAGCATCGCCGCATTGTTATTCGCATTACTCTGTGCCGCACTATTCATGATATCAGCCGGGATCAGCAACCGCAACATGCTGATCAACACCACCCATATCGAGAACTGCAACAATCCCACACCAGCAATCCCCACAATCTTTCCCATCATCAACTGGAATGGCTTCACACTCGATACCATCACCTCCGCAATACGGTTCACCTTTTCCTCCATCACGCCCCTCATCACCGACATGCCAAAGAACATCAGTATGATATAAATAATAAATCCACTGGAATACCCCACCGCATAAGCAATCACTGAACTCCCTTTCTTCTCTTCTTTCCCTGATCTGAAATCAATACTCAGGTTCGATTTAAATCCTTTGATCTGCTCAATATCAATATGCGCCTGTTCCATCCGCACCTCTTCAATCCGGTTATTCAGATACCTGTTCAGATGACTCTCCAACCCCAACCCCGGTTGCCCGCTGCTGTAGTAGGTAATGCCCAAAGGTCTGTCAATATTAATGGCAGGAATATACAATACACCAGAATACCCATATTGCTCATAATGCTTGCTGAACGTGTCGATCGCCGTCTCCGTCAGGAACTTAAAGTAAATGCCTTTCTCATCCGGCAGTTTGTTCAGGAACAAATGACTATCATCTATCACGGCAATGCGCTGCTCATCGCTAGCACTGGTCGCTATCAGCACCGGCACTACAATCATAGCGGCAAAGAACAGAGGCACCAACAGGGTGACGACGAGAAAAGACCGCTTGCGCACGCGGAAGGTGAACTCTCTTTTGATGATGAGCCAGATTTTATTCATAGGATTAATTAATTGGTTCTTCTATTTGCTGTACCTGTTGTATAAACACTTCATTGATACTCGGTAGTATTTCCTGGAACGATGTAATAGGGATCTCCTGCCGGATAAAATGTGCCAGAATATCATTCGTCGTACTGCCCTCTGTAAGTTTCACAACATACCCGTTCTCTTCCTGTGATACAATGGTAAAATGATACGTCATCACCTCTGCAAAGTTAGGTACTCTGCCCAATCCTATCCGGAACAGGTCTTGTTTGAAATCGTGCCTGATCTGCTTTACTTCTCCATCTAAAATTTTCTTTCCTTTATTCACCAGCATAATACGGTCACAGATCTCTTCTACCTGCTCCATCCGATGGGTAGAAAAGATGATCGTAGTACCATTCAGTGCAAGGTCAAAAATTTCCTGCTTGATCAGGTTGGAGTTGATCGGATCTAAACCAGAAAAAGGTTCATCCAGGATTAACAACGAAGGTTCATGAATAATAGTGGAGATAAACTGCACCTTCTGTTGCATGCCCTTACTCAATTCCTCTACTTTCTTATTATACCATGCGTTGATATCAAACTTATCGAACCAATATTTGATCTTTTCTTTAGCCTCTTTCTCCGTCATGCCTTTCAGCTGCGCTAGGTAAAGCGCCTGTTCACCTACCTTCATTTTCTTGTACAGCCCTCTTTCCTCCGGCATATAGCCGATGGCATGCACGTCATTTTCCGGGTGGAAAGTTTTGCCCTTGAAAAGTATCTCTCCCTGATCGGGATAAAAAATGCCGGTGATCATTCGGAGCAGGGTGGTTTTACCTGCGCCATTGGGTCCAAGCAGCCCAAAGATGCTACCCTCAGGGATAACAAAACTAATATCATCTACAGCTGTATGCGAGGCATAATCTTTACGTAAGTTTCTAACTTCAAGCAAGCCCATAATTCTGAATTACAAAACGGAAATTACAAAAAATCCTACTGGCCCGGATAGAGTAGATAAAAAAGATAGCCCAAAGATGTAAAAAACATAGCATCTCCCTATCATAAATGGTTTTCCGGGTGGTGCATGTCTATCTATGCCAACAAATCCGGTTGACACCACGTATATAAAAAAGATAAAATACTGGCACCTTCAACAAGTGTATATCGCCTTTCGTTAAAAATTTAACCCGACATATCTTTCATCCATAGCAACCACCCCCCCTAAAAACAAACACGTTCATCGTATTTAATTGTCAATTAGACATTAAAATAAAGGCGCTGGAAGAAACCTTGGAAAAAGAGAACAAACAGCCTGTTAAAAATAAATGATTTTACCCCCTATTTTATACGATTTACCCCTGTACCTACCAATGAATTTAATGCTTGCTTTGTATCCGTCTATATATAGACGGACTCAATAACTCAGAGAGCAGTATTTCATTTTAACCTACTTAAACAGATTCTCGTTATGAAAAGATTTCTAAGCATCTTTCTTTTCCTATTGCCGTACATGACACTTTCTGCCCAGCAATCGAAGATTACGGGCAAGGTGGTTTCCGGTACGGACCCATTACCAGGGGTGACAGTAAGGATCAAACACTCCAGCCAGGGCACCGTAACAGACAGTAAGGGGCAGTTCACCCTGACGGCAGCTGCCGGCGATACCCTGGTATTCAATCATATCTCTTTTCTTACACGGGAGATTGTGGCAAATGGCAACGGTATCATGAATGTATCGTTGGTATCCGCCAGCCAGAATGTGAACGAAGTTGTGGTGGTAGGTTATGGTACACAGAAAAAAGCAAACCTGACAGGCGCCGTCGGCGTTGTTAAAATGACAGACATGGAAAGCCGGCCATTAACCAATCCCGGTCAGGCATTGCAGGGTACTGTAGCAGGGGTATATGCTTTGCAAAGCTCCGGGAAGCCCGGCGATGATGGGGCTGTGCTGGATATTCGTGGGGTAGGTACTTTTGGCGACAATACACCTTTAGTATTGATTGATGGCTTCCCAGGTAATATCAATGATGTCAATGCCAATGACATACAATCCATATCCGTACTAAAAGATGCCGCTTCCGCCGCTATCTATGGTAACAGGGCCGCCAACGGTGTCATCCTCATCACCACCAAAAAAGGCGTCGCAGGTAAATTACGGGTGAATTATACTGTCTATTATGGTTCGCAAAATCCAACCAGGCTGCCACATGTCTTAGACGCGGTAGATTATACCACATTATATAACGAAGCCTCTGTCAACTCCGGCGGAACAGCAAAATATGCTGATTCTGTCATCGCTAAGTACGCTGCACACAATGATCTGATGTATCCGGACATCAATTATTTCAAAGTGTACTACGGCAATGCTAATATCCAGAATCAACGCCTGAGCATTTCCGGGGGAAACGATAATGTCAACTATGCTTTTATGCTCGGCCGCCTGAACCAGGACGGTATCCTGGTAGGTACCAGTTATAAGAAAACTGACTTCAGGTCAAATATTGATGCCTATTTCCTCAAGAATAAAAGACTCCGCTTTTCCGGGAAATTAGCTGGCAACCTGGGTGTAAAAAATGAACCAACTGACCTGTGGAATGCTGAATGGTATGCCACGCTTGCTCCTATTCACCCTTTACGCAATGCCGCCGGGCAATGGGTATCTGTCAACGGAGAAAGAAACTACTATGGGGAAATCAAAGAAGGGAGCACTGCGCTGACCAAACGATACAATTTCAACGGACAGGTGGAAGCTGAATATAAAATAATTGACGGTCTGAGCGCCCAGGTCACCTACGGCTATAATGTCATGAATTCAAAAGCAAATGCGTTTCATGCAAATGTTACATTATACAATGAAAGCGGTACCACTACCAACCTCGTCTCCAATCTGAATGTGACCAACGAAACAGACGTTCAAACCTTGCTGACCTCCCTGTTAAAATACAACAAAGTGCTCGGCAAACATGAATTCAACTTACTCGGCGGTTACTCTGAAGAAGAATTTACCTACGATTGGGAAAGCGCTTACCGCTCAGGATTTGTTAATAACACGCAACGTGTGCTCAATCTTGGCGATCCTTCTACCCAAACAAATAATGCCGGCAGTTACGACCTCGGCCTGCGCTCCTATTTCGGCCGCCTGAATTATGTCTTTGACGGCAAGTACCTGTTTGAAGCTAACATCCGGAGAGATGGCTCTTCCAGGTTTGCAAAGGAACACCGCTGGGGCACCTTCCCCTCTTTCTCAGCAGGCTGGGTGATCTCAAAAGAGAACTTCATGCAAAACCTGACCTGGATCGACCTGCTTAAACTCCGCGCTTCCTGGGGCAGACTCGGCAACCAGAACATCAATAATTATTACAATGGCAGCGATATCCTCACATCCGGGCAAAACTACTCCCTGGGCGGTTCCCTGTATTCCGGCGTCGCCATCACCGCTATGACCAACAAAGATCTTACCTGGGAAACTGCTCAACAACTCGACTTTGGTGTTGATATGTACCTGAAGAAAAACTTTGAGATCACTGCCGACTATTTCGACAAAAGAACAAAGGACTTACTACTGACCCAGTCTATCCCCCTCACGATGGCGCAATCTGCACCATATGCCAATGCCGGCGAGGTACAGAACAAAGGGATCGAAGCCGCCATCACCTATAGAACAACCTTTGCCAGCGGGTTCAAATTAAGGGCAACAATCAACGCCTCCCATATGGTCAATAAGATTGTAAGAATGGACGTCGCCGAACAGCTCACTTCACCCAAAGCGATCAAGACCGGCGCTGCCATCAACTCATTCTATGGTTACAAAATGGACGGCATATACCAGATATCTGACTTTACCTGGCAAAATAACAGCGATCAGTCAATCCCTTATGCGCAACGCGACTATACACTGAAACCTGACGTAGTAAAGGTCTCCAACTATACCGCGCAACCAGGCGATATCAAGTATAAAGACCTGAATGGCGATAAGGTAGTGGACATGAATAATGACCGCACCATCATAGGTAATCAGTTTCCTAAGCTTACTTATGGATTCAATATCAACATGGAGTACAAAGGATTTGACCTGAGTATGTTTTTACAGGGTGTGCAGGGCATACAGGGATATACCTATTATGAAATTGCAACACCATTCAGCGGATTTGCAAATATGGGCGACTGGTGGCTGAAAAGATGGACACCTGATCATCCTTCCAATACCCTGCCACGACTCACTTTAGATGGTGCACGTAATAATATCCATTCGTCTTTCTACATGGAAAATGCTTCCTACCTGCGCATGAAAAATATCGAACTGGGTTACTCTATCAGCCCAAAAATTCTTTCCAGGGCAGGTATCAGCTCCCTCAGGATCTATGGAAATGTGCAAAACGCTTTTACAATTACAAAATTCAAAGGGTTTGATCCCGAGCAAACAGTTGATCAAACCAGGGCGCAGGCTTTCCCACAGGTTCGTATTATGACAATGGGTGCAAGTGTTAACTTTTAAAAAGGGCAGTTCATGAAAAACATATATAAAATAACTCTTTTCTTCTTTGCTTTGTCTATTTTGGGTTGTAAGAAAGATCTTCTTGACAAAACACCAAAGGACAGGCTTTCTCCCGCTACATTCTTTCAAAACGAGTCGCAATGCAAGCAGGCATTGATTGGTATCTACAATGCCATTCAGCCTAATGCAACACCATCCCATTTTTACCAGTTCGATTATATGTCCGATAATGGTTACTGCCAGGACTCCTGGCAGGGCTCCAGGGAAGTCGGCGAATGGCTCACCAATACTTCCAGCTGGGCACCTTCTGCTAAATGGACAATGGACTTTACCATCATCTCCAGGGCAAACGAATTCCTCCAGGACATCAGTAAGGCAACCGTAAGTGAAACAGTGAAAACACAGATGTCTGCCGAAGCTAAATTCCTCAGGGGATATGCATACGCCGACCTGATCACCTATTTCGGGGATGTGCCACTTATTACAAAAGTGCTGGCATTGTCAGAAGCCTACGTATCAAGAACAGCAAAAAGTGAAGTACTTACTCAGATCATTGCAGATTTTAATGATGCAGCCGCCGCCTTGCCTGTTTCCTACTCCGGTACAGATGTAGGCCGTGCCACAAAAGGCGCCGCGATGGCTTACAAAGCAAAAGCCCTGCTGTATAATCAAAAATGGGCCGAAGCAGCACAGGCTGCAAAGGATGTGATCGACCTGGGCGCTTACAGCCTGTTTTCAAACTATGAAACTCTGTTTGATGAAGCCCACGAAAATAATGTTGAAGTTATTTTTGATATCCAGTACATCCCTACTACCCAGTCCCAGCCATGGCCCTCATCTGCTTTATCTCTCAGCAGCTGGCCTACCGCAAATGTAACTGCAGACCTGATCAACTCATATTACATGACCAACGGGTTGCCCATTACAGATGCCAACGCTGGCTATAATGACCAGGATCCTTTTAAAAACCGTGATCCCCGGCTGGCAGCATCAGTAGTATTGCCCGGTTCATCATTCGGATCATCTACATTCATCCCTGCCGTAGACCAGGTACCCTGTGGCGCACGACCTCGCAAATACGCGGCGCTGGGCATTGCAGATGTCAACAACTGTTCTCTTAACACCATCCTGATGCGCTATGCAGATATCTACCTGATGCGGGCAGAAGCACTGATCGAATCCGGCAGCACAGACCCGGAAATATATACACTGATCGATAAAGTAAGAGCCCGGGTAAATATGCCAACAGTGGAATCCGTTGAAGGAATAGGACTGACACAGGCTCAGCTCAGGAATATTGTACGCCACGAAAGAAGAGTAGAATTTTACAACGAAGGCACACGCTATGCCGATATGCTCAGATGGCAGGATAAATCCCTTGTACATGATGTATATGGCTATGATAAAGCATTGTTGTCAAACCCTGCCAGCCCTGCTACCTGGACCTTCAAACAGGTAAAGGTGGAAACAAGAACATTCGATGCGTCAAAAGGTTGGTTGTGGCCCATTCCTCAGGCTGATATAGATATCAATAAGAATTTACTACCCAATAATCCAGGCTATTAATCACCCGGATGCTACATTAATTTTCAAAGTGATCCGGAACATACAGCGTCCGGATCACTATTGAAGTAATTTAGTTTGTTTCGTATGAATTTTATCATCAAACCCAAATATCTCCGTTATGAAAAGAAACCCAATTATTCTATTCATTTGCTTACTAGCTATCTTAACTTCCTGTTCAAAAAAGGAAACAGTCCTGGACAAAATTCAGGCTTCCTCCCTGGCTGCGGTGGCTGCCGGCACACCGGCAAATACCAATAGTCTGCGAGGCATCAACTGGGCAGACCCCAATGGCAATGAAGCCCCCTCCAGGGTTGTCACACCAAGCGGACTAACCGCTACCATCACCGCAACAAATGCGGCAGCTGTAGGAAAACGAATTGCCGATTCTTTGAAACAGGCCGGCGGTACAACCGTACGAATGCCTATTACACCGCTCACTGCCAGCAGTACATCTTACTGGCCAGTATACCAGGCGGCTATTAATGCGATCGTAGCAGAAGGTTGTAAGGTAATTCTCTGCTATTGGCCCGACGGCGTGCATCATGTTCCTGACTCCACGCAATGGTATACCATGTGGAAAAAAGTAGATACTGTTTATAAAAACAATGCTGCTGTATTGTATGAGCCCATCAACGAACCTGTAGACTATTCCAGCACTGATCTTTGCAATCTATATGCAAACTTTTTAAATCAGCTGACGCCTGCTTCCTGGAAATGTATCCTGGATGGAACAGGATATGCAGGAGAAGTGATCTCTGTAGGTAATGACAGCCGGTTAACCAGTCAATATCTTGGACTACACTGTTACTGGTGGTTTTATGGCTCTTATAATGTATGGTCAAGTTACTACAACATCGTATCAGGTAAAGTGGGCGCTTACGCATCCAGGACAGTAATTACAGAAGTGGGCATTGAAACATTCCGTAAAGTCAGCTTCTGGTGGCAGTGGGATACCGGCGTATATGAAGACCAGGCTTTCCTGACAGGATCCCTGGCTTATTCAAAAGATAACATGATAGGTACCATTGCCTGGTCAGGCGTCAATGATATTGACACCTATCGCTGGTTTTCGGCGAATAATAACCTTGTGGAAGTGAATCCTGGTTGCGCCAATATGTTCAGATGGTCATGGGGCCTTACGGCAGCACCCAAATGGAGAGGACCCATCGCTGACGGGAGATTTAAACTGCAGAACAGGGCCAGCAACCTGATGCTTGATAATCTTGGAAGTACAACAGATGGTGCCAGTGTAGCACAATGGCAGGATGGAACAAGTGCCAATCAACAATGGAATGTGAGCTATACAGATGGTTATTATACCTTAAGTTGCGTAACGGGGAAAAATTGCCTGGATGTAGGTGGTAATACCGCCGATGGCTCCGCTGTACTGCAAAAAGCACTCAGTTTTTCTAATAACACCCAGCGATGGACATTCGTTGCTACAGACAACGGCTATTATAGAATAGTTAACCTGACTACAGGTAAATGCCTTGATACCGGTGGTCAGACGACCAACGGATCTACCCTGCAACAATGGCCTGCTGGTTCAAGTTACAACCAGCAGTGGAAATTTATCCAGTTATAACAAAACACTATCAGGGTTGATTCCCTAAAAAAACTAAGCATATATAGTGCTCCGGAAAGCGCTATATATGCTTAGTAAAAATTATTCTCCATTTTTCCTGTTCTATTTAAGCACCTGGCTCACCGCTTCAGCATATGCCGCCCCTATCGGCACCACCATCTCCCCCACATACAAACTACTCCTGTCCGCCCGCGTCACCTTCTCATTCGCCACTATAAAACTCCTGTGTACTCTTGTAAACAACGCCTGTGGCAACAAAGCCAATGCCTCCTGCATAGACAATCTTGATAAGATCTTCTTCTCCCTCGTCACAAAAGAAATATAATTCCCTGCACTCTCCAGGTACAAGATATCTCTCAGCAGGATCTTATACTGCTCGTACCCACTCTTCACCATCACATAATTGGGTGCATCAGCCCTTGCACTCTTCTCCATCATCTCCAGCAATCCCCTCGCCTTATTACAAGCCTTCAAAAATCTTTCTTCCGAAAATGGCTTCAGCAAATAATCCACCGCATCCAACTCAAAACTCTGTACCGCATGCTCACTGTACGCCGTTGTAAAGATCACCAACGGCCCACCGGGCAACGTAGTCATCAATTCCAACCCGGATATGTCCGGCATTTTTATATCCAGGAAGATTAAATCCACCGGCGCCTTTTCCAGGTAAGCCAACGCCGCAAACGGATCCGTAAAATATCCCTGCACCTCCAGGAAATCTACCTGCTGCGCATGTGTACGAATCACCGACAGCGCTACCTGTTCATCATCGATCGCAATCGCTGTCAGTTTCATAACACATCATTTTTAGCCGGACCAACCACCAATGTCAGGTGTACAAAAAACTCCGTCCCCGTCTCCCGTATATTCAGATCATGACGCCCGGGATACAGCAAATTCAACCGTTGCCGCACATTATTAATGCCGATGCCCATGCTCTCATTCTCAATCTCTATACTCTTATTTGCATGAATACTATTGTACACATCAAAATAGATCTTATCATTGGTACAAGACAAAGACAAATTGATCCTGGACTTATTCCGCTGACTAATGCCATACTTAAACGCATTCTCCACAAATGGAATCAACAACATAGGTGCAATGTTATGCTCACATAACGCTTCATCTATATTCACATCGATAATAATATCTGGTGTGCCCTGCGTACGCAGTCGTTGCAAAGCAATGTAATTCTGCAGGTATGCAATCTCTTTTTCCAGTGGAATACTCTCCAGTGTATTATCGTGCAACATGAATCTCATCATGTCACCCAACTGCTGAATACCGTGCCCTGTCGCAGAAGCATTCTCCTGCAAAGCAGTACCATACAGCGTATTGAGCGCATTAAATAAAAAATGCGGATTGATCTGCCAACGTAAAAAATCCAACCCTGCTTCCGTATGCGTCAATGCCTGTCGCAAACCTTGTAAAGTAGACACTCTTTCATTCCTCGCCTTAAAGATCCACCAGGCCGCAGGTAAAATCGCGACACCTGTTACCAGCGTTACAATCACTATACCCGCAGCATACATGCCACCGCCATTATAACGCGCCTGCAAAGCCACTACCAGCATCCATACAAAAGAAATAGCCCAGAATCCAACTATCTCCTGAAATAAAACCTTCTTATTCCGATGCACTAAATAACGTGGATATATCCTGAGCATCGCCACAAAGTACATGAACGCACAAAAGATCCCCACACAAAGCACCATCATCGCAAAACCACGATCATCTCCCCGCGTCATGATCACCCAAAAACCAATAATACCCGCCATGACCGCCCCATCTATCAATGACTGACGGAACCACGGTTTCTTCACCAGGTTGTCATAAGCATATTGTAAGAATAAATACCTCCCTGCATAATAGATCAGGTACACCACTAAATAAAAAATCGTCAGTAGAAATGCCGCCTTCGCACAATGCGTATGCACACCGCGTACAGTTTTGTATACCCCAAACAAGTATCCATACAACCATGTATTAGATACCCAAATGGTGAAAAACAAGACAATCAGTACAGGTAATGACAATAATCCACCTGATAGATACCGCTGTT
The DNA here is from genome assembly GCF_039596155.1 of Chitinophaga sp. Classification (GTDB taxonomy): domain Bacteria; phylum Bacteroidota; class Bacteroidia; order Chitinophagales; family Chitinophagaceae; genus Chitinophaga. The sequence goes on along the minus strand of NZ_JBCNKF010000053.1, from coordinate 16,916 downwards.
TCTCATAAAATCGCGGTACAATTACATTGTGCACAAGCACAAAAGAAAAGTATACAATAACAATATGTGCTAATAAAGGGAACAGGTAATGTTTATAGTAGTCAAACACCTGGTGATACCGCGAGAACTTCCAGCCGTAGTCGTGCTGCAAGTCAAATACATTGTAAGCTACACTCTTATAGAGTAAGGAAAACAGGAGCAATAGAAAAATGCCTGTAGCAATTCCGAATTCAGCTCTTCTGATCTTATTCATGGAAAAAACTTTCAGCAATGATAGTTATCCCCTCAGCACTAATTAAATATATGTGATCAAAATACCACTATCCGTGATAAAATCCAATAATGCGGGCTGCCACACGCTCTCCATCCATCGCTGCAGAGACAATACCACCGGCATAACCAGCCCCTTCACCACATGGATACAAACCTTTGATCTGCGGGTGCATCAGGTCTTCATCATTTCTTGGTATGCGCACCGGCGAAGAAGTACGCGATTCAGTCGCCACCAGTATCGCATCATTCGTGTAATATCCTTTCATCTTTTTACCAAAAGCAGCAAAAGCCTGGGCTAACCTGGTATGTACACTTGGGGGTAAGACCTCTCTCAGGTTCGTGCTCTTTACACCGGGCACATAAGAACAATCGGGTAAAGTTGTAGACACTTTGTTGAATACAAAGTCAGTCATCCGTTGCGCCGGCGCCACAAATTGTCCACCCCCCGCCTCAAAAGCATGTTGTTCTACCATTTGCTGAAAATACATGGCGGCTAATGGTCCCTTATCGGCAAAGCGTTCAAAATCACTTTCATCTACCGTCACCACCATCCCTGAATTCGCAAAAGGATTATCTCTCTTTGATGGAGACCAGCCATTCACCACTAGCTCACCAGGATCAGTGGCTGCTGGTGCAATGATGCCACCAGGGCACATACAAAAAGAAAATACACCGCGGCCATCTACCTGTTCAACCAGGCTATAACTGGCCGGTGGCAAGTGTTCACCTCTTACAGCACAATGATACTGTGCACTGTCAATGAGTTCCTGCGGATGTTCTACACGCACACCCAATGCAAAAGGCTTTGCACTGATGAGAATATTTTTATCATGTAATAAGCGGAAAATATCACGGGCAGAGTGGCCCGTAGCCAATATCACCTGCGAAGCGTCGAAAGTAGCACCGGCAGCGGTTTTCACGCCCCTGATATGATTGTCTTTAATGATAAAGTCAGTCACCTTCTGATCAAAGTGTACTTCCCCACCACTATTGATAATCTGCTCCCGCATCGCTACAATGATATGTGGGAGCTTGTTGGTACCTATATGTGGATGGGCTTCGTATAATATTTTTTCTGTCGCACCAAAATGGACAAATATGCTAAGAATACGGTTGATGTCACCTCGCTTGTTAGAACGTGTATACAATTTACCGTCAGAGTAAGTGCCCGCGCCGCCTTCACCAAAGCAGTAATTGGAATCAGGATTCACCACGCCTGTCTTATTAAGTGCAGCAAGATCACGCCTTCTCGACCTGACATCCTTACCTCTTTCCAGTACGATAGGTTTGATACCTGCTTCAATGAGGTGTAGTGCGGCAAATAGTCCGGCAGGCCCTGCACCGATCACGATAGCCACGGGTGCAGCTGGTGCTAAAGTAGCATATACTGGTACAAATTTCTCCCGCTCATGGAAAGGTTCGTTCACAAAAACCCGCAGCGTAAGCATACAATACACCTGCCTGGAACGTGCGTCAATAGAGCGTTTCATGACATGAAAACCGGTGATAGCGTCTGGGGAAACACTGAGTGCGGCAGCGGCTGCTTGCGTGATAGCACGTTCGTTATCTGCCTGGGATGGCAATAACTTTAAAGATACTTGTTCAATCATGATCGTCAGGTTAGGTAATTATCCTAAAACTTTTTTAATATCTCCCGGAAATCCGGGATGTTTTTCTTACCGAAAAGTAACGGGTACCTGCTCACACAGGTACCCGTTTCACTATTTTTTGTTAATGAGTTGTTATTGTCAGATTAGAAAGGCAGATCATCAGCCGCTGGTGCACCACCTGGAGAAGACATTTCCTGGGAAGTGTTGTAGTTAGGCATTGCGTCCTGACCTGGAGCGCCCGCTACTACTGATTCCATGCGCCATGCATCCAGATTGGTGATATAATTGACACGACCATCTTTTTCCCAACGTGTACCTCTGATATTGAAGTAAACTTTCACAGTTTCACCTTCATTGAAGCGGTCTACGATAGCTGTTCTGTCCTGTACCGCCTGGAACTTAATATAGTTGTTTATAACGCGGCCGTTGATATCGTCGGACTTTTCAATAACGAACTCCCGTGTCTTAAAGGTTTCGCTACGTTGCATCGTATTATATTTCACGATCAGCTTTCCGGTTATTTCAAAACTCATATAATTAAATTTAACTTTTTTTCAAGAGGTCAAAGATAGGTTTTTTAGCTTCAATCACACGCAATAAAATTTAGTCTCCCGCTGTTTACTTGTATAGCCTGGCCTTTAGCCATTTACAGGTAAGATATTACCAGATAAGAACCGAATGCGCCCGCTTGCGCGGATATTAAGAAATTTGCATGGTATTTGATAAACTTAACCACATTTTTTTAATTACAATTACTAACATAGTTTTGCACGCCCGTACGGAATTATTAACATCGGGCTACACCATAAAAGATGGAATACTACCCGACATTAGTTCTCTGTACAATATTATTTTATCACTCGCTAACACATATCTATGACAAACATGTTAATGTCAACTGGAAAATCCTGGATATCAAATAAGTGTGATACTATTTTGAATGATGTTTTTACGTCGGGAAACCGTGCGTGACAACAGAAAAAAACACAACAAAAACAAGGCAACGACACTGGTGTCGGGCGGTATAAAACAAGGGTAGAAAAATTTTTTTTTTCAACATTTTGTACAGATATTCGTTGCCCTGTCTGAAAATTTTTCGACTCCCCGCGTTGAAAAATTTCGAATTCGAGAAACAATCCTTAATTCAAACAACTTTAATTTACAATAGCTCAATGAATAAAACTTGCGACCAAGTTTGGGAAAGGTGTCTTAATATAATTAGGGATATTGTGGAATGGCAGCCATTTAAAACCTGGTTTGAACCTATTAAACCGATCCAGCTTGAAAACAATGTTTTAACGATTCAGGTACCTAGTCAGTTCTTTTATGAATACCTCGAAGAACATTACGTTGGATTATTAGGCAAGACAATCAAGCGTGAACTGGGAAAAGAAGCGAGGCTGGAGTATCGCATAGTAGTTGAGAACGGAACACCCCATCAACATCCTAAAACAGTGAATATGCCTGGGCAATTCACGAAGACTAAAAAAGACAGCGAAGTAGATTTTCCGCTTACGATACAGAATCCGGTGAAGAACCCTTTCGTGATACCGGGTATCAAACGCGTTCAGATAGACTCACAGCTGAATCCGCATTATACGTTCGATGCTTACATCGAAGGTGATTGCAATCGCGTGGCACGCAGAGCTGGTAAAACAGTATCTGAAAAACCAGGCGGTACCTCCTTCAATCCATTAGTAATATATGGATCTGTTGGCTTAGGTAAAACACACCTTGCACAGGCAATTGGTAATGAAGTAAAACGCCTTCATCCCAACAAAGCAGTGCTGTATGTAAGCGCTGAGAAATTTATCAATCAGTTCATTGATCACTCTAAAAATAGTATCATCAATGACTTCATTCATTTCTATCAGCTTATCGATGTATTAATTGTAGATGATATACAGTTCTTCGCCCGTGCAGAAAAAACACAGGATGCTTTCTTCGCTATCTTCAACCACCTGCATCAATCCGGTAAGCAACTCATATTAACATCCGATAAGTCACCAAAAGATCTGGATGGCTTGCAGGAAAGATTACTGAGCCGCTTCCGCTGGGGTCTGAGTGCCGACATGCAAATGCCGGACTTCGAAACACGTATGGAGATCCTGGAAATGAAGATGAAGAATGATGGTCTCGAAATGCCGAAAGAAGTAGTGAAGTATGTTGCATATAATATTCAAAGCAACGTACGTGAACTGGAAGGTGCACTCATCTCCCTGCTCGCTCAATCTTCTCTCAACAGAAAAGAGATCGATCTTGAACTCGCTAAACGTGTACTGAAATCTTTCGTTAAAACATCTTCTAAAGAAATTACCATCGAAAGCATTCAGAAAATGGTATGCGAATACTTTGATGTACCCTATGATAAACTCTTGCAAAAAACACGTAAACGTGAAATCGTACAAGCAAGACAAATCACCATGTACCTCGCAAAGTCCTTTACAAAGAACTCATTAAAAACTATCGGAGAACACTTCGGCGGACGTGACCACACTACCGTGATCCACTCCTGCCAGACAGTGAAAGACCTGATGGATACAGATAATACTTTCCGCGACAACGTGATCGAACTGCAACAAAAAGTGCAGTTGGCAGCAATGTAATGAAGACCCTATATGAACCTTATTATTTCCCAGGCAATAAAAGCCTGGGATTTTTTTTTATATTCACGTTACGAAAGGTTTGCTGTTTCCACGTTCTATTGCCCGTAATATTGTAATAGTAAGCCTTCATCAACCAAAAAGCGCGGAGTTCAATATTAGCTCCATGGCCAGTGTATAATCGGGAAATTATAGAAAAATATAGGCTGCTTTCAATCGAAACTCTTAATTGGTAAATAACCGGTGAATGAAAGAATGTAGGACTGCTTCCCATCAAAGCTATTAAGGGGTAAATAACCGGCGATGAAAGAATGTAGGAGGAATTCCAATCAAAGCCCTTAAGTGGTAAATAACTGGTGATAAAAGAATGTAGGACTGCTTCCAATCAAAGCCCTTAAGTGGTAAGTAACCGGTGAATGAAAAAATGTAGGACGAGTTCCATTCAAAGCTATTAGGTGATAAATATCCAGCGAATGAAAAGTGTAGGACTGCTTCCAATCAACTCCCTTAAGTGGTAAATACCCGGCGAATGAAAGAACGTAGGACGAGTTCCATTCAAAGCTATTAGGTGATAAATATCCAGCGAATGAAAAGTGTAGGCTGCTTCCAATCGAAGCCCTTAAGTGGTAAATACCCGGCGAATGAAAGAACGTAGGACGAGTGCCAATCCGCCCCACTTAGATGGCTAATAACCGGAGATTTACAACACACAAGGCAACTTTTCAATCAAGGATCCTCAGTCGGCTAATAAGTTAAAAACTGCGGCTAATAATTTGAAAACTAAGGAACATATCAAAGCTTTCACCCGAAGATCCGTCAACGGTTAACAATTTGATAATTAAACACCATAAGGAACAACCAATACCTTTGCACCATTAGTTCACCTTATGCCAAAAGATTGTCAACATACATACTGGGATGCATTCCGTTCAGGTAATGAAGACGCTTTCCGTCAGCTCTTTGAGCTGCACTGGCACGACCTCTTCACCTACGCCTGCCGCATCACCCGTGATCCAGCCACCGCGCAGGACGCGGTCCAGAGTGTGTTCATACATCTCTGGGAAAAACATACTTCCCTTCCCCCGGTTACAGCCGTTCTCCCCTACCTGCGTACCGCCCTCAAACATAAACTCCTCAACGCTATGCGCGATGAGAACCTCTACCAGCAACACGTAGACACCTTCCAACAGGTGGCAGAAAACCACCACTCCCAGCCCGCTCACGAAAAACTCCACCTCAAAGAAACAGAACAACAACTCATGCAATCCATCAATCGCCTGCCGGAACGCATGAAAGAAGTCTTTTACATGAACAGGATTGAAGACCTGTCTGTAGCTGAAATAGCATTGAAACTGGGTTCCAGCCAGCAAACAATACGTAACCAGCTTAATACAGCAGTGCAGCGGATAAAACACCTGTTTATTGTAGAATAAACAGATGCTAAAAAAAAAACTTCCTCCCCCAATAGTTATTCCCCTTTTCTTCCGTGTCTTTATATCAAATGGACAAAAAGGACCTTACATCTCTCTTACAAAAATACCAACAGGGCAACTGCACCAAAGAAGAAGAAAAACTACTCTTCGACTGGCTGGATGCCCTGGCAACTGATGCCACCGACGTAGCACCCGCTGCCGACATGGAAAACATCAGGCATGCCATCATGCAAGAGATCCCCGTCCTGTCCGAAAAAAGAAAACGATACAACTGGCTCAAAGCCGCTGCTGCCTTACTGCCATTAATAGTAGGCACCTACTTACTCTGGCCACGCCAGCAAAAATCACAACTGGCGGCCAACTGGCAAACCATCAGCAACACCAGTCACCATATCCGGAAAGTCTGTCTGCCAGATAGCTCTGTCGTATATCTCGGTGCCTATAGCACCTTACAATATAATAGCACAAGAAAAGTAATATTAAAAGAAGGAAAAGCCTTCTTCGATGTCCGGACCAATCCCGCACAACCATTCATAGTATCCGATGCAAGCGGCGTGCGCACCACCGTGCTGGGCACATCATTCATCGCAGAATATCACAACAAAGTATCCCGCGTCGCGGTAGCTACCGGCAAAGTAAGCGTACAAAGCAGCGGTGGTAAAACAATCCTGGAACCGAATCAACGCATCACCTGCAACAAAAGTTCCATCCAAACAGAATTCGTTGCCGCCGCCGATCTGCTAGCCTGGACAAGAGGAGTCACCATCCTGCGCAACGCTTCGCTAAATGACCTGATGCTCGCCATCAGGGAACATTACGGCGTAACCGCCACCACTAGACTGGATACCAGGAAAGGAAGCTATAATCTCCGCATCGCTGACAATATGCCCCTACCGGCACTATTGGAAGTAGTGGAGAAAATATCATATAAACCAAAAGTTCATTTCAAACTACAGCATGATCAACTGAGCATTGAGTAGCAGCAGGCTGTAGCAAATAGCCATCATTATATAATTCCCGCAACTGGTGTCATACACCGGAAAGGGGAAAGTATTGCCTGAAAAAAATTCAGCAGCATCATAACTATTGCCATAAAAAAAACGAACAAAGAATAGCATAAAGAACAAACAGTGTAAACAACAATCAAAACAAACAATCATCAGCATCAAAAAAATCTAACAATCACAAACAAACTATTGCCTTAACAAACACTATATATGCACACAGACAACGCACTTTTCTCAACCCGCGTCAAACACGCATTCGCAGCCACAATGGCCCTGCTACTGCTGGTCACCTCCGCCATGGCAAGACCAACAACCACCAGGCAGGAACTGCACAAAATGCTACAACGTTTCCAGGTTCAACAAGGCAGCCTCTCTACTGCCCTTAAACAACTGGAATCTGCCGCTCAGATCAGTCTTGCCTACGACGAAGATGCACTGAAGAAAGTCCAGGTACACGCTAACACCTACCGCAAAACAGCAGTAATCGCGATCCTCCAGGACCTCCTCAACCAATCTTCTTTAAAATTCGAAGAACGCTACAATACCATCTTAATCTACGACAGCTCCGCTTCCCTGGCACAATCCATCCCCGCTGGCAAGCAGGCTGCCAACGATATCACCATCACCGGTTCTGTATCCGACAATAACGGACCACTCATCGGTGCCACCGTATTTGTAAAAGGTACCACCACCGGTACCCACACGGATCCTAGTGGTCACTTCAAACTCAATGTCCCTGAAAATGCCACCATCAGTATTACAATGATTGGTTACAAGTCCCAGGATATCGCCATCGGTACACAACGCAACTTCACCATCGTTCTACAGGAAAATAGCCTGAACCTGAACCAGCTCGTAGTAGTGGGTTATGGTACCCAGCGCAAAGCCACTGTATCCGGTGCCGTAGCCGATGTCCAACTGGATAAACTCAGCTCCCGCTCCCTCAATGACGTTACCGAAGCCCTGCAAGGTAAAGCTGCCGGTGTCATCGTATCTAACAATGGTGGTGATCCAACCGCTAAACCAACTATATACATCCGTGGCTTAGGCGGTATCAACGGCGAAGAACCACTGTATGTAGTAGATGGTTCTATCTACACCGGTGGCCCTATCAACCCGAACGATATCGAATCTATGAACGTGCTGAAAGATGCATCTGCCGCTATCTATGGTGCACGTGCTTCTGGTGGTGTAATCCTCATCACAACCAAGAAAGGAAAAGCAGGTACCGCTGTTGTCAACGTAGATGCTAAAACCGGCTGGCAGTGGGCAGCTAAAAAGCTTGATGTACTGACAGCAAAAGAATTTGCAGACGTTGAAAACCAGGCTTACGATGCTGCCGGTATCGCCCGCGCCGATGCCTTCAATGCAACGATCTACCCTGATGGTCAGATCACCCGTACTGACTGGCAGGATGCCATCTTCCGTACCGGCAAAACACAGGACTATAATATCAGCGCAAACGGTGGTACTGAAAAGAACCATTACTACATGGGCTTCGGCTACCGTAAGAACGATGGTATCCTCCTGAATACAAACAGCGAACGTTACACCTTCCGCCTGAACTCTGATGCACAGATCAAATCATGGCTGAAAGTAGGTGAGAACATGAGCTATACCTATAGCAATGGTAACGGTGCTAATACCACCAGCCCTTACACCGGTATCATCTTCACCGCCCTGGGTTATCCACGCAACGTGACACCTTACACTTCTACCGGTGCCTTCAGCGGTCTGCCAGCTGCTTATGCAGGTTCTTATGGCGACCTCGCCAACCCGGTAGCTACCCTCATGCGCCTGGATTCCAAAACACCTGTCAATACCATCAACATCAATCCTTATGCTGAAGTAACCCTGACCAAAGACCTGACCTTCCGCTCTAACTTCAGCGTGACCAAGTCTTTCAGCGATCAGAAAACCTTCACCACCCGCGCACTGGAAATCGGTAAGATCAACAGCAACAACTCCCTGGTTGAAAATGTAGAAGACTACTCCGATATCCTGTCTGAACAAACATTGAACTATACACACCGCTTCGGTCTGCATAACATCAACGCGGTAGCTGGTTACACCTACCAACATCATACTTATAAATACCTCACCGCCAGCGCTAACTCATTCAGCGATGAGCGTGATGTATACCGTTATTTTGACAATGCTGGTGCATGGGTAAAACCAAGCAGCGGTATTCAGCAGGATGCACTCGAATCATTCCTGGCTCGTGTGAACTACGACTATAACAGCAAATACCTCTTCACCGTACTGGGCCGCCGTGATGGTAGCTCCCGCGTAGCACCACAAAACCGCTATGCAAACTACTACTCCGTATCAGGTGGTTGGGTACTGACCAACGAAAATTTCCTGAAGAACATCGACTGGCTGAGCATCGCGAAACTCCGCGCCAGCTACGGTGTACTGGGTAACCTGGGTAGCCTTCCCAGCAATGCGATCAACGTAAACCTGACTTCTGTATCTGTATACACAGGCGCTGAAGGTACCCTCTCTACAGGTCTCGCTGAAAATGCACTGTCTAATCCAAACCTGAAATGGGCACAATCCAAACAAGCTAACTTCGGTGCGGATCTCGCCTTCTTCAAAAATGCCCTGTCAGTAACAGCTGACTATTTCATCAAAACTACCGACGACATGATCCTGCAGGTAAACCCACCAAGCACTGCTGGTGTGAGCACAGGCATGTACAAGAACATGGGTCAGGCACGTGATAATGGTATCGAACTGGGCCTTACCTACAATGGTTCCGTTGGTAAAGACTTCACCTTCAGCTTAGGTGGTACCCTGACCAAAGTAAACAACAAACTGTTGTCACTGCAATCCGGTCTGAACGAAGTAGTAAGCGTAGCAGGTACTAACATCCGTAGCTCACTCACCCCACTTGTAACACGTGTAGGCAATCCACAGTATTCCTTCAATGTGATCAAGACCGCAGGTATCTTCCAGACACAACAGGAAATCGACAACTATGTAGGTCCTGATGGCGTAACCAGGATCCAGCCGAACGCAAAACCTGGTGATCGTAAGTTCGTAGACAAAAACGGCGACGGTAAAATTGACAACAACGACCGCCAGATCGTAGGTAGCTTCTATCCTGGCTTTACCTATGGATTAAGCCTGAATGCTAACTACAAAGGTTTTGACCTGAACATCTTTGCACAGGGTGTACATGGCAATAAGATCTTCAATGCCCTGAAGTATACAAACATGAACCCAAGCATCGGTACCAACTACAATATGCTGAGAGGTATCCTGGATGCATGGACACCAACACATACCAATACAGATGTAACACGTATCATCTCTACCGACCTGAATGGTAACTATGGTAATACATCTGACTGGTATATCGAAGATGGTTCTTATCTCCGTATCAAAAACGTAACGCTTGGTTATACACTGCCTGTTCGCTTCTCTAACATGGCGAAGATCGGTGCTGTACGTGTTTACGCTACTGCAAACAACCTGCTGACGTTCACCAAATACAAAGGATACGATCCGGAAGTAGGTATGGATAACTACGGTATCGACGTAGCACGTTATCCACAATCAAGGAGCTTCTTACTGGGCTTAAACGTAAACTTCTAATCAGGGAGTCTGCTGACAATAAAGAATTGAAAACAGCCCTTGAACATGAATTTCTAATCAGGGAGTCTGCTAACAATCAGCAATTGATAACAGTCCTTAAACAGCATCTTCTAATCAAAGAATCTGCTAACAATTAAGAAGTTGATAACAGCCTATAAACGTAAACTTCTAATCAAGGCAATTAATACAACAATAATGAAACGTCTTATATCTTTATCATTATCCATCGTCCTGCTCGCGGCTTGTAACAAAAAGCTGGACATCACCCCGGCAGGTACGCCAACCAGTGGTAACTTCTGGCAAAACGAGAACGACGCAGTATCAGGAGCCAATGCCATGTACTCACAGTTCGACGATGAAAACTTCTATGGTCGCGGTTACTGGTGGTTTATCAACGCCAGTGACGACATGGTGACTGGTCGTGTAAAAGCAGAAGGTGACAACATCAAGAACTTCAACAGCAACTTCATCGGTGGTTCTTACACCGAAGGTCAGTGGAAAATGCGCTATATCGTGATCAAACGTGCAAACGATGTGATCAAACATGTACCATCCATCACAATGTCAGAGACACTGAAAAACCGTATCCTCGGAGAAGCTTACTTCTTCAGCGGTTTAATGTACTTTGAACTGGCTTATACTTATGGAGATGCACGTGCAGGTGTACCTATCGTAAACCGCGACAGCACAGTAGGCGATGCGCCTATTCCTCGTGCGGCGAACGTAGATGTAGTATACGACTACGTTGCAAAAGAATTACAGCAGGCAGCCAACCACCTTCCTTACTTTGACACCTATAAAACAACGGAGTATGGCCGTCCTCACAAAACAGCAGCATGGGCTTTCCTGAGCAAGATGTACCTCTACAAAAAAGACTATGCAAATGCAGAAAAATATGCTGATTCTGTGATCAACAGCGGTAAGCATGCATTACTGCCAAACTTCGCTGATGTATTTACTATTGCTAATAACTGGACCAGTGAATATATTTGGTCTGTATATTCAAACTCTCAGTCACCAAGTGGCTGGGGTAGCATTCTGCCAGGTGTAATGCTGGAAAACAAAGGATGGGGTCAATACAACGGCTGGGGCTATTACATGCCTACCAAAGAGCTGTATGACTCTTACGAAACTGGCGACAAACGTAGAGAAGCAACGATCCTGAAACCAGGAGATGCCTTTACCTACTTTGGTGTAGCAAAGACCTACGCGTCTACCAACAGCTTGTCCGGCTACCAGTTCCGTAAGTATATGGAGCCATTCTCCTATGCGAACCAGGCACACGTAAGCCCGAATGGTGACCACCCGACAACTGACCTGAACCTGCCGCTGATCCGCTATGCAGAAGTGATCCTGATCAAAGCAGAAGCAAAACTGATGCAGGGTAAAAACGCAGATGTTGAAATCAACATGATCCGTAACCGTGCTGGTCTGGCAAGCGTAACAAATGCAGATATGACTGAGTTGAAAAAACAACGTCGTTCTGAACTGGCAGGGGAATGGGCGAACCGTCACTTTGACCTGGTAAGATGGGGCGATGCAAAAGCCACTTATGCACAACCACTGCATGGTTATTCAGGAGCAGTCGTATGGCCTGCACGTAATTTCAACCCTGCCGTACACAACGTATGGCCGGTACCAAGAACAGAAGTAACGAGCAGCAATGGCGTGGTAACCCAGAATGCAGGATGGGAATAAATCTTTAATTATTATAATCCCGCCCCCTCTCAACAAGGGGGCGGGATATTCAAACTTTTTATCAATGAAAAAACTAGTTTTTGCATCACTACTATTAGGTACAATTCAAACCCAGGCCCAGACGCTGACGAAGACTAACACGCAAACCCAGGCCCAGACACAGACACAGGCTAAGGCTAAGACCAACACTAACACACCAACCCAGTCCCAGACCCAAACTCAGGCTCAAACGCAGACGCAGACCTACACCTACACACCTATCAACGCCCACTCCCACAACGACTACGAACAACCCATCCCCTTCCTCTCCGCTTACACCCGCCACTTCGGCAGCATCGAAGCCGATGTATACACCAAAAACAACTCACTCTGGGTAGCACACGAGTCAAAAGAACTGACTGCTGACCGTACCCTTGAATCGCTCTACCTCATTCCGTTACAACACAACATTAAAAAGAATAACGGTACCGCTTATCCAAACTCCCACGATACACTCCAGCTCCTGATCGACTTCAAGACAGATAGCATTGCAACCATGGCAGCGCTGATCAAAATCCTGGCTAAGTACCCCACCATTACCAACAATCCCACCATCCAGATCGTGATCAGTGGTAACCAACCCGATCCAAAACTCTGGCATACTTACCCCTCCTACATCTTATTCGATGGCAAGCGTGAAGGGCAATACCCTGCAGACGCAGCCAAACGTATACCTATGTACAGCACTGACCTGAAAAACTTCACCCAATGGAATGGAAAAGGCATCATCATTAAACCAGAGCATGACCGTATTCAAAACTGGATCGACAGCGTACATACCCTCGGTAAAAAAGTCCGCTTCTGGGATACACCAGATAATCCTAACACCTGGAAAACTTTCATGAACATGGGTGTGAACTATATCAACACGGACAAAGTAGAAGCGATTGCCGACTTCCTCTCTAACCGTGCTAATATAGAATATAACGGTACAACCGCTCCCCATGAGATCTACCAGGCTAAATATATAAACAACGATAGTCTCATCACCATCAACAAAGTGATCCTCCTCATTGGCGATGGCATGGGACTTACCCAGATATATTCCGGCTTCACCGGCAACCGGGGCCAGCTGAATCTCCTGGAAATGCTGAACATCGGCTTCTCCAAAACTTACTCAGCCGATAGCTATATCACCGACTCCGCTGCCGGCGGTACTGCCATGGCTTCCGGTAAAAAGACCAATAACCGTTACATCGGGATGGATGCTACCGGCGTGGCAATGCCTGCCATCCCCGATATCATTGCTCCTAAAGGGTATGTATCAGGCGTCATCAGTGCTGGTGATATCACCGATGCTACCCCGGCAGCGTTCTACGGACATGCACAGGACAGAAGCTACGAAGATGCGATTGCAAAAGATTTCCTCAAAAGCCCGGTATCTGTACTGATCGGCGGTGCGCCACGTCACTTCAATGCACGTGAAGATAAGATGGACCTGCCTGCATTGTTAAAAGAGAAGGGCTATACTTTTACCACTAAACTGGAAGACCTCGATACCATTCAATCTGCTAAATTCATCAACCTGACCACCCAGGCAGAACTGTCTATGCAGAAGGGTCGTGGAGATTTCCTGTCCAAAGCACTGACCAAAACTATCCGCACGTTAAATGCCAATCAAAAAGGCTTCTTTATCATGGCAGAAGGCGCACAGATAGACTATGGTGGCCACGCCAACAAGGTACCTTATGTCGTAACCGAAATGATGGACTTTGACAAAGCAATTGGTGAGGCCATGAAATTTGCCGATGAAGATGGACATACATTGGTGATTGTAACAGCAGACCATGAAACCGGCGGCTTGTCGCTGTTAGATGGTAATATCGCCAAAGGTCAGGTAGATGGTCATTTTAGTACCAATGATCATACAGCAGTGATGGTACCGGTGTTTGCCTATGGACCTAATTCATTATTGTTTAGAGGGGTGTATGAGAATACGGAGATTTTTAAGAAGATTATAACATTACTGAAATAGCATTTTTAAAGTTAAGAAAGGGCGCTTATTAATATGAGCGCCCTTTTTTTTTATATTTAGATAATGAATGCGAAGTATATCCTGTTGTCTGCCTGGTCTTCTTATTTGATAATTATAAAGGAAGGTGTGTTATGTCAAGTTGCAGGTAGCGAAGGAATATAATCAGTATAAAATCAGCAGATTTAAAAACTAATATCATGGGATGGAAAGCTGCGTCATTGATCATCAGTAATGTCACCACTGTCGATGCAGAAAAACTCTTACAGAAAATGAAAATTGAGCAATTCGAAAAGATTGCTGACGAGCCATATGATGTAGCCATTTACCCAAGGGCACAACAGATCTACATCGGTATTTATCGACAAAATCTTATCATTTCATCCTGGGATATTACCGATCCTGCCTTCAGCAAAGAATTATCAGAATATGAGCAGGTACTTACGGACCTATTCCCTGCCTCTGAAATCTGTACGATACAATTGCATAGCGGAGTAAATCATTGGGGATACGCGGTGATCAGGAATGGAGAAAAGGTGCGTATAAGATGCGGGAACGCGGATCAGGGTACTATTATCGACTTTGGGGAACCATTGGAGGAAGAACTGGAACTTTTATCTAAGTCTGAGATAAAAAATGGTAAGCGGATTTATCATCTGGATGATGACGAACCATATGCAGAAGACCAGGTAGGAGAAAATTTTGTAGCAGAAATATGGAAAAGGTATACCGGCAAAAATCTTTTTCAGGATGATGAGGTCTTTGAATTTAACCTGGCGGGATTTAAAACATCCAAACCCTTTACCGGCTCTACACCAGCACCGGCAACAACTGCAACAGCACCCATACCTGCAGTTAAAAAACCATGGTGGAAATTCTGGCTTTAAATGACACATACACGATCAATCCCATCTTCTCTAGCCTGAATTCTTATGTAAGTGTTGCTTGTTTAAATCCTGTATTATTAAAATGACAGCCTTTGGATTTCTATTGTAAGATCGGCTACTCATAGTAAAATCAAATAGGTTAAATACACTTTTGCAAATAACGCTTTCATCAGTATCTCCATGTTCGTTTTTAAGTACATCAAAAAGAGTGATCATGGCCCCTACCCAACAGTTAAATCCTCCTATTTCTTTTCAATGATGTTTCTAATTTCCTGATCGTTCATCATAAATTTCCTAATTTAGTATTGTACTTAGTAGTTTACTTCGTGTTATGCATCAATATTTAAAAATCAAAATCAAGTAACTAATGTCAGAAAAACAATTTGACGTATTATTATCAGCATTCACAGCAATGGAAGCTAAATTTGAAGGTAGATTCGATAGGATTGAAGGCAGATTGGATAACATCGAGGGAGAATTGAAAAGAATTGAGCACGCTACCCAATACAAAGCAAATCAGGATATAACATCCAAATTACAATTTGTAGTTGCTAATAGTAGCAAATAATTTCTAAGTTTTACATATCAGCTATACCCCTAAATAATTTGAACCTTATCAGGTAACTGGTAAGGTTTTTTTTATCCTAAATAATTAAAGAGGAAAAGCCAACTTTAAATAATCTGCTGCCTACTTTTAAATATAACTTGGTTCAACTAGTATATAGTTACCTAAAAAAATACATCTATCTTTTGATTTGGTTATTAGCATCCTGCCCTTGCACGAGGCAAATTACAGATGCTCCAGATAATCGCCGCCGCCCAAAAAAATCTCTTATCTCCTAATTCCCCCCTCGCTTCAATCCCTATATTTAGGGATAATGAAAACCAGGACACTACCTTTCCTCATCCTCCTGCTTCTCTACAGCGCCTGCTTGCATGACAAAGCCCACTCTGATTCCGACTGGCACATGCAACCTGTAACCATTCAAACTCCCTGGGCTTCACAAGTATCCCCTGTTCACCCGCTCCCGGAATACCCCCGCCCCCAAATGGTACGCCCACAATGGCAAAACCTAAACGGCCTCTGGGACTACGCCATCACCGCCTGGGATGCAGCCGCCCCTACTACCTACCAGGGAAAAATACTCGTACCGTTCCCTATCGAATCCGCCCTCTCCGGCGTAAAAAAAGCCCTTCTTCCCAGGCAACGTCTCTGGTACCATACCACCTTCAAAACAAATACAACCGAGAGAACCCTCCTCCATTTCGGCGCCATCGACTGGAAAGCCTCTGTCTATTTAAACGGCCACCTCCTCGGCTCCCACCTGGGCGGCTACCACCATTTCTCCTATGATATCACCTCATTTCTACAACCTGGCAATAACGACCTCGTCGTCAGCGTCTACGACCCTACCTCCCAGGGCAATAACCCACATGGCAAACAAAGTCTCTATCCCCGCAAAATATTATACACGGCCTGTAGCGGCATCTGGCAAACTGTATGGTTAGAACACGTACCCGACACCTATATCGCAGGCTTTACACTCACCCCTGACCTCGATGCGCAAGAATTAAAAATCAAGGTGAATGTTGCATCATTCAATGGTCAAGCGTTTGCTCTTGCTATTTCCAACCATACCAGCCCTTCAACCGGCCCGACCCACCATACCATTCAAACTAACTCAACCTCCGATTCCCACTACACCATCCAGGCTATCTCCAACAACTTCATTTCCGCATCCACCTCCACCGACAGCCTCACCCTGCACATCCCCTCTCCCCACACCTGGAGCC
>NZ_JBCNKF010000052.1:0-30332 GCF_039596155.1 Chitinophaga sp. | reverse complement strand
TCTCAAAACGATTACCCAAAAATCAATATAGGGCGACCCTTAAAATGCTATATAACTCAAAAAAATGAGAGGGTGCCTCATTTACTTATGAGACACCCTCTTCTATCTGGCACCTGTTGGAAACAGGGCGGAAAATTATCTTACTACTTCTCTGATCCTTACCAGGTCTTCCAGCAGTTTTTCCAGCAGATCCAGATGTAACATATTGGCACCATCTGATTTAGCGCAGGATGGATCAGGATGTGTTTCGATAAATAAACCATCTGCACCGGTTGCAATGGCAGCTTTTGCAATAGTGCTGATCAGTTTGGGATTACCACCTGTTACACCGCTTGTCTGGTTAGGCTGTTGTAAAGAGTGGGTACAGTCCATGATCACTGGTACACCATGTTCCTTCATAATAGGGATGTTCCTGTAATCCACTACCAGGTCCTGGTAACCAAAGGTAGTACCACGCTCCGTGAGCATGACCTTATCATTACCGGCCTGTCTTACTTTTTCTACGGCAAATTTCATGGCTTCACCGCTTACAAACTGGCCTTTCTTTACATTCACTACTTTACCTGTTTCTGCAGCTGCAATCAGGATATCTGTCTGGCGGCAGAGGAAGGCAGGGATCTGCAGTACATCTGCATAAGCGGCAGCCATCGCGGCTTCGGCAGCGGAGTGAATGTCCGTCGTTACTGGCAGATGGAAGGTCTGACCTATTTTCTGTAACAGATCCAATCCTTCTACATCACCAATACCACTGAAAGAATTGATACTGGTACGATTCGCCTTACGGTAAGATGCTTTGAAAATATATGGTATCTGTAAACGCTCACAAATGCGGGATACTTTTTCTGCTACCTGCATCAGCAGTGCTTCGTCTTCCACCACACAAGGGCCGGCAATCAGGAAGAAATTCTCTGGATTATATCTTTCGTTAAAAAGAGCTTTCAAATGTGAAACAGACATGATTTTTGTATTTGAGAATGCAAAGGTAGGTTATTCTCAGGGATTACGCTGATAAGGAGGGAAGTGTGGATTGTCATGAAATTGTAATCCGCCTGATGAAAAAGCTTGCTGGGCCTATATATGCTTTTAGCTACCTTCACAGATTGTTACCGCATTGTCATGCGATTTATAGCGATGATCGTAATATTTGCGGAACCCAGTAATATTACGTCCTGAAAATTAATCACGAGTTAGCATGAAGAAAGACAAAATCCTGGTAATTGGTGCCTGTGGGCAGATCGGTGTTGAGTTGACACTGGCGCTCAGGAAAATGTATGGCGATGCAAATGTTATTGCCTCTGACCTTCGGGAAGAACATGAATTACTGAAAGGTTCCGGACCCTATGTCTCTCTGGATGTGATGAACAAGGAGATGCTGCATGTGCTGGTGATCCGTCACAACATTACCCAGATTTACCTGCTGGCGGCTATTCTCTCTGCTACCGGTGAAAAAAATCCGCTGCTGGCCTGGCATATCAATATGGCCAGCCTGCTGAATGTACTGGACATTGCGAAAGAAGAGGGTATTGACAAAGTGTACTGGCCTAGTTCTATCGCCGTATTTGGACCAGATTCTCCTAAAGAAAGCACACCTCAGCATACCATCATCGAGCCTACGACCATTTATGGTATCAGTAAGTTCGCCGGTGAGCGCTGGTGTGAATATTATAACCACCGTTATGGCGTAGACGTTCGCAGCCTGCGCTATCCGGGTCTGATCAGCTATAAGTCTGCACCAGGTGGTGGCACTACTGATTATGCAATTGAGATCTTCCACGAGGCGCTGGAAGAAAAGAAATATACCTGTTTCCTGTCAGAAGGCACCTACCTGCCCATGATGTATATGCCGGATGCTATCCGTGCTACCATTGAACTGATGGAAGCAGACAAGGAAAAGATCAGGGTACGTTCTTCTTACAATTTAGGTGCGATGAGTTTCTCTCCTAAGGAGATCGCTGCCGAAATAAAGAAGCACATTCCTGAGTTTACCATTGATTATGCACCTGACTACAGGCAGGCGATTGCCGATGGATGGCCACAGAGTATTGATGATGAAAAAGCGAGAAATGACTGGGGTTGGAAGCCGGAATATTGTCTGGAAAAGATGACGACAGATATGTTGAAGAACCTGAAGGACGCGGTGAGGTAGTAAGAGATTTGCTGGCAAGCATTCGACACCAGAATAATCGGAAAAGTCCTGCCTTATGGCAGGACTTTTTAATTTTATCAGGCTACAAACCCAACTGCGACAGTCGAGTTGCTATATTCGTCGATCAATATAAAAGCACCATTTGCCGGATTCACACTATAAGCATCGGCAAAGATCGGGGCCGCTGTTCTGATTGCAATTTTACCAATATCATTCAATCCCATTTCTTTCTTATCAGCTACCAGCTGGTTGGAAGTCACATCCACCACTTCAAGTAACTGTTGCACCTTTGCCTTGACACGGTTAATGCCATGCTGCAGCAGATAGGTCTTGCCAGGTACCAGCTTTTGCTGATCCATCCAGCAGATATCGGCAGTAATATCCTTGAGCAGGGCAGGCGCCTGACCTACTTTTGCCAGCATACTACCACGGCTGGTATCAATTTCAGTTTCCAATGTGATCACTACGCTTTCACGTGCCTGTGCCACATCCAGTTGTTTTTCAAACTGTTCTATAGACTTGATCCTGCTGGTTTGTTGTGATGGCAGGGAAATGATCTCATCGCCTACATTGAATTGTCCGCTGGCTACTTTGCCGGCAAAACCACGGAAATCATGGAAAGCTTCAGTTCTTGGGCGGATCACTGACTGTACAGGGAAGCGTGCGGGGTGGCTGCTGTCTGCATGGTCAAAAGTAATTTGTTCCAGGTAATCCAGCAGGGAATCGCCGTTATACCAGCTGATCTTTTCAGATTTACCGGCTACATTCTCTCCATAGAGGGAAGAGATAGGAATGAATTTGATAGAAGGCGCTTTGAAGCTGGCGCTGGCAACGAGCGCCTGGAAGTCTTCCACGATCTGGTTAAACCGTGCTTCGCTGTATTCAACCAGGTCCATTTTATTGACACATACTACCAGGTATGGAATACGCAGCAGGCTGGCAATAAAGAAGTGCCTGTATGTTTGCTCCACGATACCTTTACGGGCATCTATCAGGATCAGGGATACCTGTGCATTGGAAGCACCGGTTACCATGTTCCTGGTATATTCCACGTGACCGGGAGTATCGGCAATGATATATTTACGATTAGGAGTAGAGAAGTAGATATGCGCCACATCGATGGTGATACCCTGTTCTCTTTCGGCTACCAGGCCATCGGTGAGCAGTGACAGGTCGGTGAAGTCCAGTCCTTTACGTTTGCTGGCAGCGTGTAATGCTTCCATTTTATCCTGTGGGATAGAGTTGGTATCATACAGCAGTCTGCCTATTAAAGTGCTTTTTCCGTCATCCACACTGCCGGATGTAGTTATACGTAAAACCTCCATTTATTGAAATTTCAGAATGTGAAAAGTGATTGTTTAGAAATAACCTGCCTGCTTACGTTTTTCCATAGCGGCTTCTGAGCGTTTATCATCGATACGGGCGCCTCTTTCAGAGATTTTGGCTTCCAGTATTTCGGAGATGATATCTTCCAGTTTATCGGCCTCGGAAATCACAGCAGCGGTACATGTCATATCGCCTACGGTACGGAAGCGTACTTTCTGGCGGAAGGGTACTTCTTCATCTGTGGTATTCAGGAATGGAGAAGCCGGCCAGTACATACCATCTCTTTCTATGATATCTCTCTCGTGGGAGAAGTAGATAGACGGGATTTCCAGCTTTTCTCTGCGTATATAATTCCATACATCCAGCTCTGTCCAGTTGGAGATTGGGAATACACGAACGTTTTCGCCGATGTTGATTTTACCATTCAGCATATCGAACAGTTCGGGGCGTTGCATTTTAGCGTTCCATTGTCCGAATTCATCTCTTACAGAGAAGATCCTTTCTTTGGCACGGGCTTTTTCTTCATCACGGCGGGCACCTCCTATACAAGCATCGTACTTCATTTCTTCGATGGCATCCAGCAGGGTGACGGTTTGCAGTGCATTACGGCTGGCATATTTCCCGGTTTCTTCCTGTACTTTTCCCTGGTTGATGCTATCCTGCACGTTTCTTACTACCAGGTCCAGGCCTAAGGATTCAACCAGCCAGTCACGGAACTGGATGGTTTCAGGGAAGTTATGCCCTGTGTCAATATGTAATAACGGAAAAGGACACTTACCCGGGTAGAAAGCCTTCTGCGCCAGTCTTACGATGGTGATAGAATCTTTACCACCGGAGAACAGGATCGCTGGTCTTTCAAACTGAGCAGCTGTTTCACGTAAAATATAGATGGCCTCATCTTCCAATGCCTGCGGAAACTCCCACTGTATTTTATTACTCATATATCTTGGTTTAACTGCCCATCCGCGAATGGGAACTTTTTACCGTAAAGAAAATTTTAACTGAAGTACTTGTCACCCTTTATCCGTGTAAGCCACATTCTTTCTTTGAGATTTCCCACCACCAGCGGCCGGCGCGGGGATGTTCTCCTGGTTCAATGGCTCTTGTACAGGGTGCACAGCCGATGCTGATGAATCCCTGGTCATGGAGTTTATTGTAAGGTACATTGTTCGCTTTCAGGTAATCCAGCATCTGGTCAAAAGTCCAGTTGATCAGTGGCTGGTATTTATAGAGCTGCCTGCTTTCGTCCCATTCGATGTCGTGGAGAGACTGGCGGTTTTCCGACTGCTCGGCACGTAGTCCGGTGATCCAGACTTTTACCCCCTGCAGTGCTCTGTTCAAAGGTACTACCTTACGAATATTACAGCATTCCTTGCGGTTGTCTACTGACTCGTAAAAGCTGTTGGGACCTTTTTCTTTGAGGAGTGTTTCCACGCTCCGGGTTTCAGGGAAGTAGACTTCAAAGTTCTGCTTGTAACGGGCGCGGGTCAGATCCATAAGATCGTAGGTCTCCTGGAAGAGACGTCCCGTATCCAGTGTGAAAACCCTTACAGGGATGTTGTGGCGCCAGATCATGTCGGCAATGACCTGATCTTCTTGTCCGAAGGAGGTGGAGAATGCCACGGCTCCCGGGAATTCTGCTGCCAGCAAGGCCATTGCCGCGGGTGCATCAAGGCCTTCGATTGCTTGTCTGATGTCTTTCATCGTAATAAAAAAAACTTCCTTAGCTTCTTACAGATGAAACAAAAATACATAAACTCTATAAAAAAGATAGACTTATTTTGATAAACTATCCTTAAAAAAAAATCCCGCTACGAGATGTAGCGGGATTTGATTGAAAATCAATTTCTTAGATGGTGACCTGTTTGGTCAGAATATCCTTTAAGGTCTTATTTTCGAGAATTTTAAGGGAGGCATCTCTCACTTTGCTCATTACTTCGTTGAGTCCGCACACCGCTTCATCTTTACAATTATCACATCGCTCATAGTAGTTCAGGCTCACGCATGGCAGCAGGGCGATTGCCCCATCGAGCAGGCGGATGATTTTAGCCAGGGCTATCTCTTTAGGCGGCTTCATCAGGTAATAGCCACCGCCTTTACCCTTTTTACTTCCCAGAATACCTGCGTTTTTCAACTCCAGCAGAATGTTTTCCAGGAATTTAATGGATATATTTTTTTCCTGCGCAATTTCAGATATCAGGATGGGACCTTTATCTTGATTCTCTGCCAGGTGAATAAGTGCATGAAAAGCGTATTGTGTTTTTTTCGATAGCATACTTATACAAAGATAATCCCTTTTTAATTACTACAGGCTTAACACATCTTTCATACTGAATACGCCCTTTTTACCCTGAATCCATTCAGCGGCCACTACGGCACCTGAAGCAAATCCTTCTCTGGAATGGGCGGTATGAGTGATGGTGATATCGTCGATGGGGGAGGTGTAGTTGATGATATGCGTACCTGGTGCCGGATCTATTCTTTTAGAAATGATGGACAGTTCTGTGGGAGCAGTTGTTTCGGTGTTTACCCAGTTTTGTTTCCGGGTCACTTTTTCCAGTACCTGTTCGGCCAGGGAGATAGCGGTACCACTTGGTGCGTCGCGCTTTTGGGTGTGGTGGATTTCTTCCATCTGCACGTTGTATTGTGGCTGAGCGGCCATCAGTTCGGCCAGGCGTTTATTCAGTTCGAAGAAGATATTAACGCCGATGCTGAAATTGCTTGCATAGAGGAATGCCTGATGTTTCTCAAGGCACAGGGCTGTTACGGCGGGCATCTTTTCGAGCCAGCCGGTGCTACCGCATATTACAGGTACATTGGCTTCAAAGCACTTCAGGATATTGTTGTAAGCAGTTTCTGGTCCGGTAAATTCAATGGCCACATCGGCATGTTGCAGGCTATCCTTATTCAGGAGGTGCTGGTTGTCTTTATCAATACGAGCTACGATTTCATGTCCTTTTGCAACGGCGATAGCTTCTATTGCCTTGCCCATTTTCCCGTAACCAATTAACGCTATTTTCATCCTTAGTATGTTGATTATATGTATTTACCATTTGGTTGGCGCCATGGCCAGAGAGCGTACAGCTTTCTTTTTACCGCCACCGAGATTTACTTTGAGACAGATGCCCAGGGCCTGGTTGTTGATCACGGTTGGTGTGATTTTAAAGCTCAGGTCATCGCTCATATCAAAGTTACGGAGGTGTGCGAATACGGTAGCATCTACGATATTCAGGCCATATGCGAGTACGAATACGAGAACGGAGTAGTCTACATATTCCCGGTATCCGTCGCGCAGGTATTTGAGGCCGGCGTCGCTGTACAGACCTACGTAGTCGTCTACGGTATCCGCGTTGCCATCCATACGTATACGGTAGGCATCCCGGTAGGTTCTGTATTTGTTCATATTGAAAATATACGTACCGGTGGTGATCCCCAGTGCCGCATAGATGAGTGGCAATTTCCAGTATTCCCTGTTATAGATCTGCCCCAGGCCTGGCAATACGGCTGAGTAGAGGGCGGCCTTACGGGGGCTGTGAATGGGAGGTTGAACGATAGGTCCGGCAGAGTCTTTTTTGACAACTGCTGAAGAATCTTTTTTCGTGATAAAAAGCTCGGCACTGTCTTTACGGCTATCTGGCTGTTGTTTTCTCAACCATTCTGCTTTGGTACTGTCCTGGGCACTTGCAGTAGTATGCAACAGGCATAATACCGGCAAAGCCAGGAAACAAATGCGCAATAAAAAATGAAGTATGTTTCCGGACTTTTTAGCCACCGTATAAGTCTATTTTTTCTAATATACTATCAAGTTCTTCATCGGAGTAGAACTCGATCGTTAAGCTTCCTTTACCGTTCTTGCTTCTATCCAGTTTCACTTTTGTGGAAAAGTGGCTGGCCAGGTTATCTTCTATTTTCTGATAAGGCGGAGGTAATGTGCTCTTAGTTGGTTTCTTCACATTTCCTTTGTCGATATGGGAGGTTTTCCGCACCAGTTCTTCAGTCTGGCGTACGGAAAGGCCATTTTGCATGATCTCATTGAAGATGAAGAGTTGTTTTTCTACATTTTCAACGGCGATGAGTGCACGGGCATGGCCCATACTGATCTGACCGTTTCTTACTGCTACCTGGATATCTGGTGGCAGTTTGAGGAGACGGATATAGTTGGTGACAGTACTTCTTTCTTTACCCATGCGGTCGGCCACCTGTTCCTGGGTGAGCATTACCTCATCCATGAGGCGTTTGTAGCTCAGGCCGATTTCTATGGCATTCAGATTTTCACGCTGTAAGTTTTCCAGCAGCGCCAGTTCCAGTAGTTCCTGATCGTTTGCCTGGCGGATGTAGGCAGGGATGTCTTTCAGACCTGCCATCCGGCTTGCACGCAAACGGCGTTCACCTGCTATCAGCTGATATTTCCTGGGCCCCAGCTTTGATACGGTAATTGGTTGAATTACGTCGTGCAAAGAAATGGACATGCTCAGTTCCTGCAAAGCCTTCTCATCGAAGTCCCGGCGCGGCTGTTTGGGATTGATGTCAATCTGGTCGAGCGGGATACGCTCAATGCCAGTAGCCTGTGTTACCACCTGCTCATTGAGTGCATTGGAGGTTTGTTTCAGGTCAGTATCAATATTTGCCAGCAGCGAGCGGATACCTTTACCCAGCGCCTCTTTCTTATTAGGAGTGCCTTTACCCTGATTAGGGGTGCCCTTACTCTGATTGCTCATTGTTGATTGCTAGTATTTTATCTTCAAGGTTAATGCGTGTAAAGTTATTCTTTTGCAGTATTTCCTTGGCAAGGTTCAGGTAATTGATAGCGCCTGTACTTGCCGCGTCGTACATGATCACGGATTTACCGAAACTAGGTGCTTCACCCAGCTTGGTATTACGGTGAATGATTGTATTGAACACGCTTTCTTCAAAATGTTGTTTCACTTCGTCTACTACCTGGTTGCTCAGGCGGAGGCGGCCATCATACATGGTCATGAGGATACCCTCAATGGCCAGGTGTGTATTCAGGCGGCTCTGAACGATTTTTATAGTATTCAATAACTTTCCCAGACCTTCCAGTGCGAAGAACTCACACTGTACCGGAATGATCACAGAGTCAGATGCCACCAGGGCATTTACAGTGATCAGACCGAGGGAAGGGGAGCAGTCTACTATTACAAAGTCATAATCATCCCGTACACCATCTATAACCTGCTTCATCACCTGTTCCCTGTTCGGGTGGTTGATGAGCTCCAGTTCAGCACCTACCAGATCAATATGGGAGGCGAGTACTTTCAGGTTCGGGGTATCCGATTCCAGGATTACGTCTTTGGCCTGAACATCGTTTACCATGCAGTCATACAAACTCTGATGTATGTTGCGGAGGTCAAAACCCAAACCGGTGGTGCTATTTGCCTGTGGGTCGGCATCCACCAGCAGTGTTTTGTACTCCAGCACTGCCAGGCTGCTTGCCAGGTTAATAGCGCTGGTAGTCTTTCCTACCCCACCTTTTTGATTCGCGATTGCAATTACTCTTGCCATTGTTGATTAGGTATTTCTTAGGTTTACTATAGGATAATAAATAGGCCATGGCAGCAAGACGCTAGTCAGTTGCTCATGGGTGTAATATATACTTATTCTTATAAATCGATAGTAGCTCCTATTGCGGGTAAAAGCAATTCCAGGCCTGCCTGTGCAAACTGTTGTTTCGTTTTCTCCTGATCTATCTTAATATACCCAAATGTATCGTAGTGAACACCAACAATCTTCTTACAATCAATAAATTCTGCAGCTATAATCGCATCCTCGGCTCCCATAGTGAAGTTATCCCCAAGTGGTAACACCGCAAAATCTAATTTTGCCCAGCGGGGGATGAGCTGCATATCCATGGTTAGTCCTGTATCGCCTGAAAAGTAAAAGTTACCTTCTGCTGTGGTGAATACGTATCCTACAGGGTTACCACCATAAGACCCGTCGGGCATAGCGCTGCTGTGGGTAGCGACTACACATTTTACAGTTCCGAAGTCAAAGTTCCATTTACCGCCAATGTTCATGGGATGTCCTTTTTCCACACCTTGTTTCTTTGCCCAGCCCAATACCTCAGGTGCTGCAACAACAGTGGCCTGTGTACGTTTGGCCAGTGGAACGAGGTCGGCAATATGATCCTCATGACCATGAGACATAAATATATAGTCCGCTTCCAGTGTATTGACATCAATAGACTTCGCCAACTCGTTGTAAGTGATAAATGGATCAAAAACAATCTTTTTACCCTTAATTTCTACTGCAAAACAGGAATGACCGTAAAATGTAAGCTTCATATCTTTCTAAGTGTCTTTATGCCTTAACAATCAATGAATTAGAATGCACCAGCCCGCAAATTCAATGCCACTGTATTATTCATCAACTGTTATGCCTTCATTACTAACTATAAATAACCTAAGTTCGACAAAAGTACAACGATTAAAGAAAATTAAGCGGAGGGGGTATATTTATTTATTCACAGAATTCCTCACTTTTTGTTGTTAATTAATTGAAAATTAATTTATTGCGATAAATTGTTAAATGATTTAGAAAAAAAGGAATGTTCCATGCAATATGTTCCACGCTCATTCGTCTACCTGTTTTTAGCAAGGGTCGCACTATTTTTGTGTAACAAAGATTTGCAGGAAAAACGACAAGCAGATGCGCGCAGGATTAAACACATTTTTACTGGCAGGGCTATTATTTCTACTGGATTTATATGTATTTATGGCCATCAGGGCTGTATTTTACGGTGCGGCAGCCCGTGTTAAAATGATCGCCTTTACCACCTATTGGGTCATTTCGGCCCTGGTTTTATTATTGGTAATGCTCATGCCTTATATACACTGGCAGGACTGGTCCAGGCATCTGAAGGGGTATGTACTCACCATCATCTTTGCGGTTGTATTTGCCAAATTGCTGGTGGCGGTCTTCCTGTTACTCGACGACCTGCGCAGGGGCGTTACCTGGATTATTCAGCGCTTTTCCACTCCCCAGGCAGCCGATATGACGGTACGGGGGATTTCCCGTTCCCGCTTTTTGACCCAGTTAGCCCTCATCACCGGCGGAGGTATGTTCGCCACCTTTATATATGGTCTCTCTAATAAATACAATTATAAGGTCAGGCAGATGAAGCTTGCTTTCAAGAACCTGCCACCTGCTTTCAAAGGCCTGAAAATATTACAACTATCTGATATCCATTCCGGTAGCTTTGATAACTATGACGCCGTTCGTAAGGGAGTGGAGATGATCAATGCGCAAAAGGCGGATATTGTTTTATTTACCGGCGACCTTGTGAATGAACTGGCCAGTGAGATGGATCAATACAAATCCCTGTTCAGCCAGATCAAAGCGCCTATGGGCGTTTATTCCACCCTGGGTAACCACGACTATGGCGATTATTATGCATGGCCGGACAGGGATGCCAGTGGTTTTAGTCACCTCCGTATGCAGAACCTGGAAGCCCTGAAACAGGTACATGCCGATATGGGATGGCGGCTCATGATGAATGAACATGTGGTGCTGGAGAAAGAAGGACAGCAGATAGGGTTGATTGGTATTGAAAACTGGAGTGCCATGGCGCGTTTCCCCAAATATGGCGACATGAAGAAAGCTTATGCGGGTGCGGAAAAACTACCATTTAAGATATTAATGTCTCATGACCCTACCCATTGGGATGCGCAGGTAAGAACCGAGTACCCGGATATTGATCTGATGCTGGCAGGGCATACCCACGGTATGCAGTTCGGCGTTGAAATTCCCGGATTCAAATGGAGTCCTTCCCGTTTTGTCTTTAAAGAATGGGCAGGGTTGTACCGGGAAGGAGATCAGCGCCTGTATGTCAACCGTGGCTTTGGTTTCCTGGGGTATCCGGGTAGAGTAGGTATACTACCCGAAATAACGGTGATTGAGCTGGTATAGACAGTAATGTTAATTTATTTCGCTTATCTTGCAGCTAGTTAAACGCTTCGTGCATGCGCCGCTGCTTTTGTATTTTCTTATTTCTGTTTTGTAGTCAGGCTGTATGGAGCCAGTCCCTTGCCGAACTGGAAAAGCAACTTGACTCCTTGCTGAGAAAGCGGGAGAAAAGTGAATTGATAATAGGTGTTGGGTATGGTAACAATCCTGCTTACGGTAGTAAAGTGAACAATGGAGAACGGCCGGTGGTCATGAAAACCTTCCTGTCTCCCACCTTAGGTTATTATCATAAAAGTGGATTTTATGGTACTGCCAGTAATTATTACCTGTTCAACTCATTGGGTACGCCCTGGTTTGAATGGGATTTTTCTGCAGGGTACGATTATTCCAAAAGCAAACATTTTATGACCGGTGTATCCTATACCAGGTACATCTTTGCTGATTCTGCCGACGTTCCGGCTACGCCCATTAATAATGAACTCTTTGCTTACTTCTACTACCGTGACTGGTGGGTACAACCCGGTATCAGCCTGGATTTCGGCTGGGGAAGTTGTGAAGAAGCGAAAGGTCCGAAAGGTCCCAATGGTGAACCTGCACTTACCCGGCATCTGTCTGGCAATGACTTCAACATTGTAGCAGCAGTACGTCATCCCTTTATTTTTGTGGATGTCCTGAAAACGGATGATGCCTTCCTCCTGACGCCTTCGGTAGGGCTAACCATGGGGACTGCCCGTTATTACAGCAATTTACGTGCATTTCAATATATCTCCCGTTCTCCATGGATGAAGGGGAATGAGCCGCACGAGGTATTTCATCCTGCCACCACCCGGAAGTCCAATACCGGATTTGAAATGCGGGCACTGGATCTTACCGTAAGTGCATCCTATATCGTGGGTAAATTCACTTTGGCTCCATCCTATACCATTTTTAAACCATTCCAGGGTGAAGATAAGAAGCTGGTCAACTACTTCACAGCACGCATTGCCTATACATTAAAAAAATAATCCTCCTGTTTTCTCCACATATTCATTTCAATAAGAAATGTAGCATAAAATTTGCTCACATCGCCATGTCGGCATAGGGGTATTTTGTGTGTGACTCGTCTTTTATAATAGAAAAACCAATTATCCGTTTAATTAAAAACCTTGTTGAAAAAAAACGCTTATATGAAAAAACTGTTTTTCGCCGTAGCAGTACTGTGTGTGACTGCATTTTCTACTACAACTGTTAATGCCCAATCCGGATTCTTACGTTTTGGTCTGAAAGGCGGTGCCAATCTGGGTAAACTGGATGGTAAAGGTTATAAAGATGGCTTTAACCTTGGTTATCACCTGGGTGGTTTTGCACAGGTAAACCTGACAAAAGGTTTCGGCGTACAGGGTGAATTGATCTTCTCTTCTACCCAGACTAAAACAACCAGCGATTTCAGTGAAATTTACAATACTGATAACCTGAGCGATAACGGTAAGAAGATTAATCTGAATTACCTGAGCATTCCTCTCCTGGCAAACTTCTCTCTGGGTAGTCCCCGCATTAAACTGCAGGTAGGTCCTCAGTTCAGTGCATTGGTTTCCAACAAGAATGTATTCAAAGGAGCAAATGATGCCTTCCATGGTGGTGACATTTCCGGTGTAGCAGGTCTGTGGATTCAGCTGCCAATCGTAAATATCAGTGCCCGCTACGTGGTAGGTTTCACAGACGTGAAGAACGTAAATGATGTGACCAATACAGGCAACTGGAAGAACCAGGCTATCCAGCTGGGTGTAGGTGTTACACTGTAATCATATTTGCATAGGCAAGCACCGGTGGAAACTCGCTTTTACTGACAGGTAAAAGCGAGTTTTTATTTTAAACTTAATTGAAACGGTATTACGTATATTAATAATGGAAAACTCTTTTCTTTTTCGTGGCATTAAACTTGACAATATACCTATGCTTAGAAAAAAGGCGAAAAGAATAGCCAGAGGCTGACAAATTGGCTACTTTTTGATTTTAAATTACGGAGATGAATAGATTTTACTTAACGAATTCGGAAGAGGAAATGGAATTCATGCCAATTATCCCGCTGAATGAAGATGGGGAAGGGCAGGAAGAGGACAATATACCCGATGAGCTGGCACTCTTACCTTTGAGAAATACTGTACTTTTCCCTGGTGTGGTACTTCCCATCACGGTAGGCAGAGATAAATCCATTAAAGCTGTAAATGACGCATACCGTGGCGATAAGCTGATAGGTGTAGTCGCTCAGAAAGACAGTACTGTGGAAGATCCGATTATTGCTGATCTGGCAGATGTAGGGACAGTAGCCCGTATCGTAAAACTGATCAAAATGCCTGATGGTGGTACTACCATTATCATTCAGGGGCGTAAAAGATTCAAGATAAATGAGATCGTTGCTGAAGATCCATACTTCAAGGCACGGATTGATATATTACAGGACGAAATTGTAACTGACGATCCTGAGTTTGACGCATATATATCTACGATCAAAGACCTGGCAGGACAAATCATACAGTTGTCTCCCAATCTGCCATCAGAAGCCAGCATCATCCTCAAGAATATTGAAAATGAATCGTTCCTGGTGCATTTCGTGTCGTCCAACCTGAACTGCGACCTGAAAGAAAAACAGCAACTGCTGGAAATCAATAACCTGCGCACACGTGCAGAGCTGCTGCTCAAGCTATTGCAGGTAGAACTTCAGCTGGCAGAACTGAAGAACAAGATCACCAACAAGACCAAGGCTGATCTTGACAAGCAGCAGCGTGAATACTTCCTGCAGCAACAGCTCAAATCCATCAAGGAGGAACTGGGAGGCGATAGCAATGACCGTGAGGTAAAAGAGCTTCAGCGCAAGGCAGAGAAGAAAAAATGGACAGAAGCGGCTGGTGAATTGTTCCGTAAGGGAATTGAGAAACTGGAGCGCATGCACCCCAGCACTCCGGATTACTCCGTGGTGTACAACCACCTGGACCTGATGCTGGACCTGCCATGGCAGGAGTATACCGAAGATAGCTACGACCTGAAAAAGGCGAAAAAGATACTGGACAATGACCATTATGGCATGGATAAGATCAAGGAGCGTATCCTTGAATACCTGGCCGTATTGAAGTTGAAAGGAGACATGAAGTCACCCATCCTTTGCTTTGTAGGACCTCCGGGTATTGGTAAAACGTCCCTGGGCCGTTCTATTGCCAGTGCCATCGGCCGTAAATACGTACGTCTCAGTCTGGGTGGACTGCATGACGAGAGCGAGATTCGTGGTCACCGTAAAACGTACATCGGTGCAATGCCCGGCCGTATCCTGCAGAGCATCCGCAAGGTGAAGACCTCCAACCCGGTGATGATCCTGGACGAAATCGATAAGATTGGCAATGATCACCGTGGCGACCCTAGCTCCGCTATGCTGGAAGTACTGGATCCTGAGCAGAACGGTACTTTCTATGATAACTACCTGGAGCTGGAATATGACCTGAGCAAGGTGCTCTTCATCGCAACAGCCAATGATATCAACGCCATCAGCCCTGCGCTGCGGGACCGTCTGGAAATCATTGACCTGAGTGGCTACTCTATCGAAGAGAAAGTAGAAATTGCCAAGCGTCACCTTGTACCCAAGCAGAAAGAAGCCCATGGCCTCAAGCAATTGAAAATGAGGATCAGCAACAGTGTGCTGGACAGGATCATTCAGGATTACACCCGCGAAAGTGGTGTGCGTGAACTGGACAGACAAATGGCTTCCATCATGCGTTCCCTGGCGAAAGATGTAGCCCTGGAAGAGGAACTGCCGGATAGCCTGACAGAAGAACATGTAGAACAAATACTGGGTAAAGCCCGCTATAGTAATGAGATCTACAAGGTAGGTAATCCTCCGGGAGTAGCCGTTGGACTTGCCTGGACTTATGTAGGTGGAGATATCCTCTTCATTGAAAGCAGCCTGAGTGAAGGCAAGGGTGACCTGCAGATGACCGGTAACCTGGGGAATGTAATGAAAGAGTCTGCCAGTACGGCACTGAGCTATCTGCAGGCAAATGCACACCAGTTCAATATCAATCCAAAGCAGTTCCGGGAAAAGAATGTACATATTCACGTACCGGAGGGGGCTGTTCCAAAAGATGGTCCAAGTGCCGGTATTACGATGCTTACCGCTTTAACTTCCGCATTTACAGGCAGAAAGGTAAAATCCTACCTGGCAATGACCGGCGAGATCACCCTCAGGGGACAGGTATTGCCGGTAGGTGGTATTAAGGAAAAAATACTGGCTGCCAAAAGGGCGGGGATTAAAGAAATCATCCTCTGTTGGCAGAATGAGAAAGATATCAAGGAAATTAATCCCGATTATATCAAGGGGGTGAAGTTCCATTTTGTAAAAGAAATGAACCAAGTGATCGATATAGCGTTATTAAAGAAGTAACAAGTCTATACCGGCCCTTTTCACAGTTGGGACCGGTAATGGATATATGTTGATTGTTTTAAGGGTTTTAAAGTAAGGCCATCCTGCTCCCGGCAGAATGGCCTTATTATTTTTTTATATTTGTCGGGATGTACCGATTCATATTCCTATTCCTACTGCTTACCCAATCTTCCTTTGCCCAGGTACTGGGAGGGAAAGCCACTTTTGCATTCCTGGACCTTCCTGTATCTCCTGCGCAAACGGCCCTGGGCAGCATCAATGTTAGCCAGATGGGAAATGACCTTGCACTTTCCAGCCTCAATCCTGCCTTACTTCGTTCGGAAATGCATACGAATTTGCAACTCAACTACACCAGTTATTTTGCGGATGTATTATATGCCCAGGCGCTTTTGGGCTATCATGTAGAAAAGCTGCAGACTACCTTTGCAGGGGGCATTCAATATATAAACTATGGTTCTGTTACTCAAACCGATGCCGCCGGCACGGTACAGGGCTCCTTTAATCCCCGGGATATGGCTATTCAGGTGACGGCCTCCCGTCAGTACCTGGAGAAATGGCATTATGGTGCAACCTTACAATTTGTGCAATCCCGCTATCAGCAGTACAGTGCAGCAGGTCTTGTACTTCATTTCGGACTCACCTATGAAGATACGGCCCATCACTGGCAGGCCGGTCTCCTGGCAAAGAATATGGGCTTACAGCTCAGCACTTATACACCTGGCAATCAGGAGCCTTTGCCCTTCGATTTACAGGCAGGCATATCTAAAAAGCTCACGGGAGTGCCATTACAGTTATCGGCCACACTTCATCACATCTATCAATATGATGTGCGGTATGCCGATCCTGGATTCCAGGAAAGTAGTCTGATCACTAACGGAGACACGGTGAAAACAGGAGGACAGGCTGTAGATAAGATCTTCAGGCATTTTGTATTGGCAGCACACTGGGAAATAGGGCGTTACGTGACGTTGACTGCGGGGTACAATCACTTGCGGAGGCAGGAATTATCAGATCCTCAGTGGAGGGGCCTGAGTGGATTTTCGGCTGGAGTAGGCGTGGTGACGAGGAAGATCCAGCTCCGCTATGCGAGGGCCTGGTATCAGCGCAGTGCTGCGCTGAACCAGTTTGGAATAAATTTGCCGCTGAAGGAATGGAGTTATTAACTACTCGGCTACCTTCAGTTGTCGCTTATACAATTGAATGGTGTTTTCCAGCCCCAGGTACAGCGCATCGCATACCAAAGCGTGACCGATAGAAACTTCTTTCAGTTGCGGGATATGCAGCTTGAAGAAGCGCAGGTTATCCAGGTTCAGATCATGGCCTGCGTTGATATCTAACCCGATGGCTGTAGCAGCACGGGCGGTATTTTTATAATCGTTCAGTAGCTGGAAGTTCTGTTGTTGCGTTCTTGCATTGGTAAATTCTTCCGCATAAGGACCTGTATATAATTCAATCCTGTCGGCACCCGCTGTTTTAGCCGCTTCTACTTTTTCAGGCTCCGCATTTAGGAAGATAGACACCCTGATACCGGCTGCTTTGAAAGTGCCGATCACTTCTTTCAGGAATGACTGGTTGGCAATAGTGTCCCACCCTGTATTAGAAGTGATAGCGTGGGGAGGATCGGGTACCAGTGTTACCTGTTCTGGTTTTACAGACAATACGAGGTCAATGAACTCCCTGGAAGGATACCCTTCAATATTGAATTCTGTTGTAACTAATGGCTTCAGGTCTAATACATCCTGATAACGGATATGACGTTCATCTGGTCTGGGGTGAACGGTGATACCATCGGCACCAAAACGTTCGCAATCCTGTGCTACTTTCAAAATATCCGGGAGGTTACCGCCTCTGGCGTTGCGCAGGGTGGCAAACTTGTTAATATTTACGCTCAACTTTGTCATATAACAAAAGTAACGGTAAAGCCACTAAAAACAAAAAGGGGCTACCACTGGCAGCCCCTTTTCTTTTGCGCAAATGCGCCTGTTAATATCTGTAATAGTCAGGTTTGTATGGACCTTCGGCAGGAATGCTCAGGTATTCAGACTGAGTAGGCGTCAGTACATCCAGTTCCACACCGATTTTCTTCAGGTGCAGGCGGGCTACTTTCTCATCCAGGTGCTTAGGCAGTACATACACCTTGTTCTCATACTTGTCAGTATGTAACCACAGTTCCAGCTGAGCCAGTGTCTGGTTAGTGAAAGAGTTACTCATCACGAAAGATGGGTGACCTGTAGCACAACCCAGGTTTACGAGGCGACCTTCAGCCAGCAGGATGATGTCTTTACCGTCGATGGTATATTTATCAACCTGAGGTTTGATTTCAACTTTGGTGTTACCATAGTTCTTGTTCAGCCATGCAACGTCGATTTCGATATCGAAGTGACCGATGTTGGAAACGATACATTTGTCCTTCATCAGTTTGAAGTGTTCGCCGGTGATGATATCGCGGCAACCGGTAGTGGTTACAATGATATCAGCTTCTTTCACAGCATCAGCCATTTTCTTTACTTCGTAGCCTTCCATTGCAGCCTGCAGTGCACAGATAGGATCGATTTCAGTTACGATCACGCGTGCGCCGGCGCCTCTCAGCGACTCAGCAGAACCTTTACCTACGTCACCGAAACCAGCTACAACAGCTACTTTACCGGCAATCATTACGTCAGTAGCGCGACGGATCGCATCTACGCAGGATTCGCGGCAACCATATTTGTTATCAAATTTAGATTTGGTAACAGAGTCGTTGATATTGATAGCAGGAATAGGCAGAGTACCTTTCTGCATACGCTCGTATAAACGGTGCACACCGGTAGTTGTTTCTTCGCTCAGTCCTTTTACATGCTGGATCAGTTCAGTGTACTTGTCAAATACCATGTTAGTCAGGTCACCGCCGTCATCCAGGATCATGTTCAATGGACGGTCAGCGCCACCGAAGAACAGGGTCTGTTCAATACACCAGTCAAATTCCTGCTCGTTCAGACCTTTCCATGCGAATACAGGTACACCTGCAGCAGCAACAGCAGCAGCAGCGTGATCCTGTGTAGAAAAGATATTACATGAGCTCCAGCGTACTTCCGCACCCAGGTGTACCAGGGTTTCGATCAGAACAGCTGTCTGAATAGTCATATGTAAGCAACCAGCAATACGGGCACCTGCCAGTGGCTTGCTGTTACCATATTCTTCTCTCAGCGACATCAGACCTGGCATTTCAGCTTCCGCCAGCTCGATTTCTTTACGTCCCCATTCTGCCAGAGACATATCCTTTACTTTATAAGGAAGAGCAAAGTCAATGTTAGATTTAGCTATCGTAGACATTATTACTTGTTTTTTGCAAATCTAAATTTATTTTATGGCTAAAAACAATGCATTTGTTCTTTTTTTATTATCAAAAACAGAACAAGCGTAATTTTTTGCCGTTCGGAAAAACACACGGGAAAATACCATCACTTTCTTCATAAAATAATGGAATGTGGATAAATATGTGAATTTACAATAATCTGATTCTGAGTTTAAAAAGATAGTTATCCCCATTTATATTCAAGACATATTAACAATTAATATAAAATATTTTGTGTAAATATGGAATATTGAATATGTTTGTATTTCGATATATTAAGGTTATCTTATAGCGCAGTGTGATGTACAGTGAATGATTGAATAATAGGCCTCCCGTGAATCAGCATCGTGTCCCAATCCCTCACTTCCTACAATACTGTTGCAGGTAACATTTTCATTACCATGCCTTTTTGCATTTTTCGTGAAGGCTTTTAACCGTTTCTCTAAATGGTTAAAACATGGCTGATTAAAGTAATTAGATGGATTATAGAACTTTACACGCTTTACTATGTTCAAGCTTCCCAATTCTGTGAAATGGAATGCAACTATTACACCCCGGAAAGTGTCGCAATCACTTAAAAGGATGTTCTTTGCAATACTGTTGTTATTGATATGCAGTCAGAGCCAGGTTATCGCGCAAACCGTAAAGGCTACTATCAATCCTACCGGGGGGGCCAGTGGCTCCAAAGACCTGAAGATCGATATCTACACCGATGGTAGTATCGTTGTGACCCGTAATGGTCTCACCGAAAGCTACAACCGGGCGGATAGCTCCTTGGGTATGAAGGCCTTTTTTGATTTTAAGAACCTGTCTCATATGACGGATAGGACAACCCCCAAGGCGCCTGGTAGTTGTTACATCTCCCCGATATCAGGATCCGGTTCTTATGCCGATCCTTATAAAATTCATGTTGTAGGTACAGTCCTCGATCCATATTTCAAATATCCAACCGGCCAGACAGGTACCGTGACTTGTATTATTACCTATGTAAAGAATACAAGCTACTTTTTCCTGGACTATGTTATGCACATGCCTCAGGCAAGTACAAATGACTATACCAGTGTACTGTTTTACCTTTCTGAGCAGGTGGTGATGGGGCCTAATGCTACCGCCGATCCCGATGAAGCCAGTAAATGTGGATACGGATTTATTAATAGCGATACTACTACTATTGGTATCTACAGGGATGTTGCCTGTACTGAAACGGCAGAATCTCCACGTAGCCATGTGTACCGCATGTACAGGAAATTCAAATCTTTTGAAGCGTCTATTCCTGAGAACCGCTTTTACCTGGATGATGATGGATTATACCCTCACAATGTAGTGGCAGATGGTGTGGATGGCCGGGGTCGTTCTATGGGTATCATGCGCAGTATGCCGATATATGATAACAACTTTACCGCTACACCTGTGAATTACAGGACTTTCCGTGTATTATCAGGTTATGGTACGACCAAAACCGAGTTCGATACTGTCGCGGCATTGGTTGACTCTATCCCTGTTACAGGCTGGGGCAATGTGTCGGTGCAGTTCTCGAGTGCCACGCTTTCTACCAACGAAGGAAGTGCAGCGCAGGGGGAACATATTGATTCAAGCGTAACGCTTAAAGTGTCCGGTGGCAAACTCAATGCCCCGGTTTATGTTTTATTACAGTATGACCCTACTTATAGTTATGCACATCCTGCAGTGGCAGGTACTGACTTTACACTGCCGGAACAGGGTGTATTGATTCCCGCAGGTGATTATACTACCGCCAGGACCATTAAGATCCCGAATCTTCATATAATAGGTAACGACAAACTGGAATACAGCCGTACGCTCCGCCTCAAACTGGCGGCTACCTGTACGGATCTGATCACGATTTCCGGTACCTCACAGTGTGATTTCACCATTGTCGATGATGAGGCCCGGGGTATGACCCTCACTATGGATAGTACAGCTATCCTGGAAGGTAATAGTACCAAGGCCAGGTTGAAGATGACCTCTACATCTCCTGAAGATGTGATAGTGACCTTCTCTACCCATGCGTCTTCTACAGCAGGTGATACCGATTATGTGGTACCGGCTTCTATCACTATCCCGGCTAACAGTACTTATAGCCCTGATTTCACTATCAGTGCCAAGTCTGACAAGGTGTTGGAAAATACAGAGACCCTTGTATTACAATTTAAAGGTGCTGTATTAGGAATTAACGTTACTGGCCAGACAAGTCTTACTATTAATGATAGTACTTACTTCAACCCGGCCTATGCGCAGATCGTTTCCAGCCTGGTCAATCCGTCGTCTGTCAATCCGATGACGGAAGGGTATGAAGGGTACGTACGGTTCAAGCTGCCTGATGGGGTTAGCACAGAGGTGCCTATTACCGTCAATGTAGACCTGAACTATAGTAAATCTACCGCCAGCGATGGTACTGACTTTGACTTCTGGTATTATAATGGTCCGGTTACTATTCCAAAACTAGGTACAGGAGCAAACATTTATATCATTGCTTTTGCCGACGGTTTACTGGAAGGGCCTACTCCGGAAACCATTGTACTGGATGTTACTTCAACGGATAACGTAGGTGCAGGTCGTTCTTATCCTTATAAAGGCGACACCCTGAAAATAAAAGATGCTGACTATGATTCGTCAATGGCGCTGGTAATGACGCCTGTACCGGCTTCTATACTGGAAGGTACCACCAGCACTGTGACAGTCGCCTTACCAAATGGGCTGAAAGCAGGTGCTAATATGAACATTCCAATCGCAAGAGGTGTTTCATCCAAAGCGATCGCTTCTGATGCAACACTTTCATTGAGCACGCTTACCATTGGAAAGAATAAATCAAGTGCCACTTTCACATTAAAAGCGCTGAAAGACAGTTTACTTGAAAATGATGAATCTTATTATGTAGTGGCTTCTCCAGCCGGTTATATCAAAGATTCCTGCCTGATCACTATCAGGGATACAACAAGTTTGATTGCTGGTAATAAAGTGCTGAACCTGTCTATGACGACTCCTTCGCTCAAAGAAGGTAACAGTTCCAACCTTACCCTGGCATTTGCCAAGAGTGGTATCATGGCTGGCGATTCACTGGCAATCGTGCTCACGCCTGATGGCACTACAGTAGCCGCTCCATCCGATTATTATATCGGTAGTGGTAACACCATTTACATGCCACCAAATACAAACAGTAAGACGGTGACAAATGGTTTTAGTGCACTGGCAGATAATATCCTCGAGAATACAGAAGCTTTTACTTTCAATGCAGCTACCACGTCACTCACAGGACTGGCCATCAATTCCATTTCTGGTGCTATCCTGGATGCGACAGGTGATAATGCTGCCAACAGGGTAGTATCTATTACTCCAAGTGCAACTGAAATGAAGGAGGGCAGCGCTTATACTTATACATTCAGTTTACCTGCTGGTATCACAACCGAAGTACCGATTACTATCACACCAACGATTGTGACAGGTTCTACCGCAGATGCTTCAGACTTCACGCTGGATTCTACCACGATCACACTCGATGCCAGTCACCCAACATCGAACCTCACCGCCATCAACATCGTTCAGGATAATATCCTGGAAGGCGATGAGCAATTGATTCTGGGTGGAACTGCTGCAACAGCGCTTACAGCAGGTGTAACTGTCAGTCAGGCCCCCGCGGTAACTATCAAGGATGTGACTGAATTAGGTAGTCTTGTAATTACAACAGATCGTACAGACATTGTGGAAGGTGGTACAGGTGCTTATATTACCATCGCACTGCCTGGTAATAATGTACCGACAGCACCATTGACAATTACCCTGGGCCGTGGCACCAGTTCACAGGCCACCAGCGGATATAGTGGTTTACCACAGACGGTAACGCTCACGACGCATTCAATAACTATCCCTGTTCCGGTATCAGCACTGGCTGATAATATAATAGGGGACAATGAAACGTTGGTAGTCACGATCGATGCACCGGGTTATCCAAGTGATTCTGTGACATTGAACATGATCGATGCAACAGCGAATGATCCCGCGAATCTGAAAGTTACCTTCACACCGGAACCTGCATCGCAGGGTGATCATGTGCAGGAAGGTAATACCTATACTGTAAGAGCAAGCTTCCCTGCCGGCATCAAATTGTATACACCTGTTTCTCTGAACGTAACCGCGAGCAATCTATCCGTAGCCGGTCCGGGTGATTATGCCGGCGTACCCACTACGGTAACAATTGATACTTCGGGATATGTTGACTTTGTGATCACTGCCAAATCTGATAATATCATTGAGGGTGCTGAGTTGCTGAGAATATTAGGGAA
Organism: Chitinophaga sp.; assembly: GCF_039596155.1. GTDB lineage: Bacteria > Bacteroidota > Bacteroidia > Chitinophagales > Chitinophagaceae > Chitinophaga. The sequence goes on along the minus strand of NZ_JBCNKF010000052.1, from coordinate 6,897 downwards.
TACCCCATCAATGAGCACAGTAACGGTAGATAGCCTGGATCTGTACATTGATGATGCGCCTGCCAGTACACAGCTGCAAATGATCATCGATTCTGCCAGCATTCATAAGGGTAACACCACGAGGGTAAGGATTGGCTTTGTAAACAGCAGCATGACTTCTTCCAGCGATATCAACATCACTGTTGTTGCTGCCGAATCATCTACTGCTGATACTACTAATTACACGGGGCTTCCAAGGTTCGTAACACTGCCGAAAGACAGTAATTATGTGACCTTCTTCCTGAACATACCAAACAATTTTAAAATAGAAGGTCCTACCGTATTACAGTTTGTAGATAGTGCTACCGGTTATTCTTTTGCATCCATCGCACCACTCAATGTGCTGGATGCGGAAGGTCAGCCTATCACGCTGGAGAAAGTAGCCGATGCTGCAGAACCAGCTACCGATGGTTCCTTTAAAGTAGTAATGCCGGCAGTATCTACGACCGATGTAAGTGTTACGCTGGTGGCTACCTATCCGGGTACCAATATCAAGGATGTACAGACCACAGTTATCGTTCCTGCTGGTAGTCTTTCGGTAACAGTGCCGGTATATATCATAGACGACATTATTCTGCAGGGTAACCTGGTACTCCAGGTAAAACTGACAGGAGCCACTACCGAACAAGGCGGGGCAATAAAGAGTCTGTATGTAAGCAGTGGTACTATGTACATGAATGTGTTTGACGATGAAAGTAGTGATACCGGTCCTCAGGCGACAGCACGTTCAATGGTAATAGAACGTATCGCAGATGCTTACCAGCCATCTACAATTGGTCGGTTCCGGGTAAGATTTAATGACTCTACACTGGTAGCAACACAGGATGTAACAGCATATTATACAGTATCAGGTACGGCAGTAGCAGGTACTGATTACACAGCGTTGAGCGGTAGTGTAGTAATTCCTGCCGGTTCCAGTATGTCTACATTCGATGTCAAGCCTTCAGGACTGCTGACAGCTGGTACTGCCAAGACAGTGACATCTATGTTGACATCTGTTACTTCAAATATTCCTTTAGTAACGTGGCCGCTGAGCACCAGTGATTTCATCGCAACGGTAATAATTTATAACAATAACATCGATACACCGCAGGTAAATCTGTTTGCATCAACCAGCACAATCGTGGAAGGAGACTCTGTGAAGTTCTTTGTAAGAACTACGAAGTCAATCAACCTGGACCTGCCTATTACAGTAACAGTGACCAACGATGTTTACAGAACAGTTACCGTGCGTAATGCAGTTGCTTCCGGAACTAATTATATAGTAACGATGCCTGCAGGAGCACAGGAAACTTCCTTCACAGTAGTGGTAAATGACAATGAACTGAATGATGATGATGGATGGCTGCAGGCAAGTGTACAGGCGTACGATCCGCTGAGCAGTGGCCCTGCTTACTTTGTAGGTCTGGCAAATGAAGTAAGGAATACGGTAACAGACAATGATACCATGAGAATAGGATTCAGCCAGAACCAGTTCTCTATAGTCGTTCCATTTGATACAATAGGTGTTCCGTTGCCATTCGAACTGAAGATGAATCGTGCCAGCTCACGTATCATCACTATCTATTATGAGTTCTACGAACCAGGAAATGGGGAACTGTTGAAGGGGACGAGTGTCGCAACGGCAGGTAAAGATTACGATGGATCGGTAACACCACTGCTCATCATGCCAAACACTAATACTACATCAATTCCGGTATTGGTGAATAGTGTAGAAAAGAACAAGATGTTTGGTATGCGTTTACTCAGGGCGACAGTATCATCTACCCAGAATATACCTACGCTCGATTCACTGAGTACAGCAACGGGTCTGATTGAGATCTGCATGGATTGTGATGTGGATGGTGATGGTGTACCTGACTATGTTGAGCGTTTCATTACTGATGGCAGATGGAAGGACAACAACAACGGTAACCTGCGGGTACATCCTGCAATGTCTCCGAACGGCGATGGATTGGGTAATGACGCTATGTACATTGAAAATATTGACGCTTATCCTGATAACGAAGTAACAGTATTCAACCGTTGGGGTGGTACTGTGTTCACAACGAAAGGCTATAATAACAAGACGAACAATTTCAACGGTAAGGCGAATACAGGCAGTGCAAAAAATCAGGATGTTCCGGATGGCTCTTATTTCTTCATTATCCATGCAACAGATGTTTCAGGTAAGAAGATCAAATACACCGGATTCCTTGTCATAAAGAGATCATAAGAAAACCAGGCATGGGGGCATTTGCCTCTGTGCCTGTAATCCGTACATATGAAGAAAGTAATAATTTCCCTGTTTGTCCTTCTTGCATGCTATTTGCCTTCAAAGGCTCAACAGGATCCTATCTATTCCCAGTATATGTTCAATGGTCTGGCCATCAATCCTGCCTATGCAAGTTTGGATGAGTCAGCCCGGTTAACTGTAGACGGTCGTAATCAATGGGTGGGGGTAAATGGAGCACCTAAAACGGCTACATTTTCTTTTTATTCGCCAATAAATGAAAAAGGGACTACGCTGGGGCTTTCTGCGATGAGGGAAAGTATTACAGTAGATACCCGTACAGATCTGAACCTGTTTGCCTCACAGAAGGTACACCTCAATGAGGAGTTGCAGCTGGCTATGGGACTGATTGTGGGTATGTCGCAGTATAAGGAGAATAACAGTTCACTGACAACTACGGATCCTACCTTTGCCAGCAACCTGAGTTATATGAAGACAAATGTTGGCTTCGGATTTGCACTGTTTACAGAGCGGTTTTATTTGGGGTTAGGTGCACCAATGTTCAAAAGCTTTGATATTGGAAAAAGTGTGAACAGGATTGTAACCAGGCCACATTATTATATGCAGGCGGCCTATGTATTTGATATTAATGATGACCTGAAATTCAAGCCTACTTTATTATTAAGAGATGTGAAAGGATCAGGTTTGAGTTATGATTTCAATGCCAGTGTTCTCTTAAAGGAATTAGTCTGGCTGGGCGCATCCTGGAGATCGGAGAAGACTGTGACAGGTATGGTTGGCGTGAGGATTTCTCCACAATTTGAAATGGGCTATTCGTATGATACACCTACAAATTCGAATTTAAAAGGAGCCCAGTCAGTATCACATGAACTAATGCTTAGCTACCGGTTTGGCTGGAGTAGCGATCATGAGATATTACCCCGACTTTTTTAGTCTATTAACCGAAAATACCCTACGGGGTCATCAGTTCCCGCACCAAAAGTGCGGGACTTTCTTTTTTCTATCTATTTGATTTTTAATAGATAATAGAAACCTGGAAAAAAAATCAAAAAATAAATCTCTGGTAAAATCCGTGTTTAAACATTTACCGTATGTATCTTCATAGCGGTGAAAATTCAGCATCACTTTTAGCTGAAACACCCAAAGATTTTAATTAGAAAAGTTGTGTCTTTTAATGGTTAACTTGGGAAACAGCCTGGTATTTTTACCAGGCTGGATTTTTTTATAGCACTTTCCTCATCACGAAGTCGTTCATCCAGTATCCATTGCCGATATCGATATCTTTTTCTTCGTATACTTCAAAACCAATTTTCTCGTAGAAATAGCGGGCTTTGTTGTACCTGTTTACATTTAGTTCCAGTAGGGTTGCACCGGTTGCTTTCACTTGATCCATGACGACGCTGATCAGGAATTTTCCCGCGCCTTTTCCCTGGTAGTCAGGATGCAGGTATATTTTGTTCAGTTTGTACACACCTGCTTCTTCTTTAGGACTGTAACCGGCAAAGCCAATCGCTCTTTCACCATCCCGGATGAGGAGAAAGGTATGATTGGATACAAGCTGTTTGGTCAATTCTTCCGTGCTATACATCGTGGCTATCATGTAGTCCAGTTGCGCCTGGGTCAGGATAGACAGGTAGGTTGCCGGCCAGATTTGATGGGTCAGTTCCTGTATGACAGGAATGTCCTGCGTGGTAGCATGAGTGATCTGATACATCATTTATTTTTTATCTCCTCAATCGCCTGCAGCAGTCGTGCTTTAGGAGTGAAGCCACGGGCTATCAGGTATAACTGTTCGTCTTTTTCGAGAATAGCGGCCGGAAAGCCAGTGATACCCCATTGCTGCACGATATTAAATTCCTGGTGAGTGGCATATTTATTATCATCTTCCTTCATGTTGTTCAGGAATGCCTGCACGGGAATATTATACTTCTCCAGAATGGGGATATAGGTATCAATATCATTGAGGCTTTTGCCTTCAAAGTTGAGAGCTACCTGCATATCATGGGCAAAGTTGACCGCATTTTCTGGTTGATAATGCTTGAATACAGTCAGTGCGATACTTGGTTTTTCGGAGTCCATGATATCGTCGGAGCGCAGGTATTCATTCAGAAATGGTTCACCAAACATAATGCCGGTGGCGCTTTCCACCTGTTTGTGTGCTTCTTTGATGTAGTTGTACATGGCAGAGGCAGGGCGGCGATTCGCAGTCAGTAACATACCACCAGATAAGATCTCTACAGATATCTCTCCTTTAAATTCTTCCTGGATCTCCTGGATCACGGGCGTAAAGCCATAACACCATCCACAGATGGGATCATAGATATAGATCAGTTTCATTTTTCGTTATTTTTTCCTGTTGAGGAGGTAGTTTTCTAAAGCTGTTTTTGAATAGCTACTCAGGTTGCCATCGGCAGTCAGGCCTCCTTTGCGGGCGGCGAGTGTACCGTAGTAGACATCTTTGTAACCTTCTATGCTGTGGGCATCGGGATCTATGGAGAGCAATACGCCTTTTTCACGTGCATAAGGTATCCATTCCCAGTCAATGTCAAGACGGCGTGGGTGAGCATTGAGTTCTATCACAACACGATGTTCGGCACAGGCATCAATGATGCGGCGGTGATCTACAGGATAACCGTTACGGCTTAGCAAAAGCCGGCCAGTCATATGGCCTAAGATAGTTGTATATGGATTTTCAATCGCTTTCAGCAGTCTGCTCATAGCTTTCTCTTCACTCATCTTCAGATTGGAATGAACAGAAGCGATAACGAGGTCAAATGATGCCAGTATTTCATCTGGATAGTCGAGATTACCATCGTTGAGAATGTCTGCTTCGATACTCTTAAAAATGCGGAAAGGCGCGAGTTGTTGATTGAGTGCATCGATCTGTGCATGCTGTTCAGCAATGCGCTCAATACTGAGTCCGTTAGCATAAAATGCCGAACGTGAGTGATCGCTGATTACCAGGTATTCAAAGCCCTGCGCCCTGGCAGCGAGTGCCATTTCTTCCAGGGAATACTGACCATCGCTCCATGTACTGTGCGAGTGAATGATGCCTTTGATATCCTGTGGTGTGATCAGTTCAGGGAGCTGTTGTACCTGCAGCATACTGCCATCATTGCGAAGGCAGGGTGGGAGATAGGGCAGGTTCGCCTGGGTGAAGATCTGTTCTTCTGTAGCTCCAGGAGTGATGCCGGCTGCACCACCTGCAGCAAAGAAGCTTTCGATAAAAGCTGGCGTGGCGGTGGTAAGGAAGAGTGATTTGCCAAAGTCGTCGATGGCGGAAGGGTAGACCCTCACTTTTACTTTTTGCGCATGCTGAAACAGCAGCGAGTGGGGTGTTTCTTCGATGAGCGTAAGTGTATTTAATGTCTCCTGGATTAATTCGGGAGAGGCATCAATCACCATTTCGATTTCATCGATGATGATTTCCTGTCTTCTTATTTGTCCGGTAAGGGATGCGGAAGCAGGGGCGAAGCGTGTTTGTATGTCTTTTTCCAGTTCATTGGCGAGGGCTTCTACCTCAGCGAAGAGGTAGCGGTCTCGGTTACTGAAATAGAATTCTATGCTTTGTTTGACGCTGTCCTGTGTTTTCTGGCCAAAGCCTTTCAGGAGCATGAGGCGGTTTTCGTTGCAGGCGTAGAGAAGTTCTCCGAGGGATTCGACTTCCAGGTCTTTCCAGATGGAAGCGATCTTTTTAGGTCCAAGGCCTTTGATTTTCATCATTTCAAGGATGCCGGCAGGTGTCTTTTGGATATAAGTATCCAGCAGGCTCCATTGTTCTGTTTGCAGCATTTCCTGGATGCTTTTGCTGATAGATTCTCCAAATCCTTTGATCCTGGCAATTTCTTCAATAGGCATATCCTGCAGAGATGTAGGAAGCTTTTCTACGGTAAAAGCTGCGTTGGCGAAGGATTTGGCTTTGAAGCTATTTTCGCCGTGGATGTCCATTAGCTTGGACAGCAATGAGAAGTTGTCTGCGATAGTGCTGTTATCCGGCATAATTTGATTTGAACTGCGAATTTCGGTTTTTTAAAGAGGAATTATTGCCTTTTTTAAACGCTTTTGTCATTGGAAATCATCCCTTTCAGAATTATCTCCTGACAGAGCGTGTAGTATATTCCCGGATTTTTTCAGCGCTCATAAAAATAGTGAAGTGCTTGCTGGAAATAAGCTTCTTTTTACCACGAACCGGATCATAGCCCTTCCATTATCACGACAAGCATCACATTTGTGCAGGCCGGGACAGGCTCTTTGGCGATTCCGACCTTATATAAAACATGAAAGGTTCTGGTTATTCACCAGAACCTTTATTTCACAGTGTGTAAAATCGTAATTATGCTTCAGTTGAAGGAGCATCAGTCTGTGGTACCACTGGAGCAACCACTTTCTTCTTAGCAGCAGCCTTCTTCTTAGGAGCAGCTTTTGCAGTTGCTTTCTTAGCAGCAGCCTTTTTAGGAGCAGCTTTCTTAGCAGCAGCTTTTTTAGGAGCGGCTTTCTTAGCAGCAGCTTTTTTAGGAGCAGCTTTCTTAGCAGCAGCCTTTTTAGGAGCAGCTTTCTTAGCGGTTGCTTTTTTAGCAGCAGCTTTTTTAGGAGCAGCTTTCTTAGCGGTTGCTTTTTTAGCAGCA
>NZ_JBCNKF010000051.1:0-30564 GCF_039596155.1 Chitinophaga sp. | reverse complement strand
CCTCCACACACGCCATCCTTCTCCCCAGATACGCTTCCTCCAGCCACCACCTCACCTCCTCCTCACTCACCCCTTCCTTCAACCACCTCACCGCCTTCCCCGTCATCTCCCTATACACCACATGCTCCCTCTCCTCCAACTGCCCATACACTTTGCCCGCAATCTTCGCCGCCCTGCCCAACCGCGCAGCACTCCGCCGCGTCCCCTCAAATACAGGCAACGTCATCACCTCCTCAGCCGTCAGCGAACTTTTCTTTCTCAGATAAAATTCCCCGTTTGCCGAGTAAAGCGTAATATCACCATATGTACCTTGTAAAGGATTGGGATCAAACAACTTAGCCATACTATAAGTTAAGCAATTTCACCGGGCTGAACAAATATTTATTCCCCCACCTCCCACTCTAAAACAACAAAAGGTTGCTCCCGAATAACTATCAGGAACAACCTTCTACAAAAAATATGATCTGGTAACAATTATATACTACTTCTTCTACGCTTTGCCGTCGCTTCGCCGTACATACTGCGCACTTTCATGACAATCATGACAAATCACAGCTCCGCCGTATCCTCGTCATAATACACAAAGAAATACAAATAGATCACCCTGCTGATCCGCATCATCCACGGCTGCAACAACACCAGCAACACCCCATTGATCCCCAGCCACCAAAACACACTGTCATCCTGCCAGGACAATCCCACAAACACCCAATAACAAATCAATGTAAACACCGAAAACGCCACCCCCAGCGCATAACTCACATACCCGGTCCCAAACCAGAACCCCGTCTCCAATTCATATATCTGCCCGCACACCGGGCAACGGTCATACATATCAAAGATCTTTTTGAAACTCAAATGATACGGATTCTTATCCTTAAACATATCCCCTCTTCTGCAATGGGGACATTTCATAGAAAACATGCTTAGAAAGTAGTTTGGTCTTGAATGGCTCATACCGCAAAATTACGATTATAATCTATATATCCTTTTGCATGACTTTTGTGTTATCCCTAAAAACAAAAACACCCATTTATGCGTCCATCAAATCTGCTTATCATCGTTTCAATGGCCCTGCTTTCTGCCTGCGCAGCTGCCTCGCAGGAAGCAACCGCCGATACCACCGCCTCCGGAAAAGTCATCGCCGATTCTACCCCCACCAACGCAGACGTAAAAGATTCCGCCAGCACCACCCTCAAACCCCAGGCTGGCTCCTACTCTCCTGAATGCTACAAAGCAGTCACTGACATCGTCATGAGCTCCAGCTTCAAAACAGAAGCAGCAAAAAAAGAGAATATAAAAGTGAGAATTGACCGCGAAGAAGGCAGTAAACTCTTCCTGCAACTCTTCGCCAGTGAAAAAGACCATGAATCTACCCTCGCCTGGCTCAGACTAGACAAAGCAAATGAGAAACTGGAAGATATCACTGTCGACCCGGCCAGCCCGGTTTTATTAAAGTATGATAACTCCCTGATCAGTGCACTGAGACAAAATTGCCCGTAACACCGCTTGCCAAAAATACCGCGCATTCAAACAAACATCAGTAATAGCTTGTACACTGATACCGCATTTCCCTTAACAAAAGGAAACAGCTGTAAAAGTTATACCATACACTGCCACCGCCTCTTCACTAACAACAGGCAACAACTGTCAAACTCATACAAGTACCCAGGTCAGCCTCAAAACTGACACACAACAATACTCACGAATACCACTTTACCTTCACATATAAAAATCAGAAAGGTCGTCCACGCCCGGACGACCCTTCCTTTCCTATCTGTATACGCAACGACTATTTAAAATTGAGCGGTATAGCTACCTTCACACTATAATTCCTTCCCATATTAAACACCCCCACTCGACCAGTCACCTCATTCTCCGGCGCATATTTCAATCTGCTCAGGTGATTCTGATAAGCCACATCCGTAATATTATTCGCCGCCAGGTGCAGGGAAAACAACACCCTCTTATTCCTATTCACCACATCTGCACCAATACCCGCATTCCACAAAGTATACCCCGGCGTAGCCGTCTCCGTTTGATAAGCAGAATACACATTGTGCTGGTCAAATGTCCAGTCCATCTGTATACCCGCATACGCATTCCGGAAAATACCACCTACCTGTTTGAACTTCCCCTTCAACTCTGACAACCACCTCGCCGCCGGAATATTAGGCAGGTACTTTGTTGAATCTGAACCATTAGCGATCATCGCTTTCACATACGAGAAAGTATTCTCAAAGTGCAGCCAGTCAATCGGATGAGGATGGATATCCACCATAATCTCACCACCATACAGATTGGCTGTAGACTGCTGATACTGGAAAGCCGCATACCCCTCCGCATTATCTGTAGTTGGAATAGAATCACCTCCATTCACACCACTCAGCTTACGGCTATAAATAAAGTTGGTAATATGGTTATAAAACAAACTACCCGTCAGTGATACATGCTCTGAATTAAAATCCATACCAATATCCCCCTGTGTACTCACCTCCGGTTTCAGTGACTCATTGCCATATTCATACTTGATCGTTCCTTCATGCACACCATTTGCACCAATCTCTGAAATGTTAGGTGCTCTGAAACCACGCGCTACATTCGCTTTCAACGTCACCTTATCACTCGCTGCATAACTCAGCCCCGCACTACCTGATATGTTCGAAAAGTTCTTACTCAGTGCATTGAACTTCTGTTCACCACCACTGCCTACAGGCTTACCATCTGTATCCAGCATCAATCCCTCCACACTGATATGCCTGTTATCAAAACGCAGGCCACCAGTGAATGTCAGCTTATCCCATGTCTTACTCGTCACGGCATAGATACCTGCATCAAACAGGTTATAACCCGGTACCAGGAACTCGGAACCTGAAAGGATATCATTGTGCTGCTGCATACCATTCACCCCAATGCTCGTCTGCCAACCATTCATATCTGCAAATGAATACTTCACTCCATAGTTGAATGTATTCAACTTCAGGTACAACTCAGGCTCATTCGGATGCAACACATCCCCAAACTCCTGGCGCCTGTTCCACTGATACCCCAGGATCACATTCAATCTGCCACCATTATGGAGATAGAAATTATTATCCCATACTAACTTCTGGTGATTGATCTGCTGCCGGGGTAAACCAATGGTATAAGACTTGAAATCCTTGTCTGTCGCTACCCCTTCTCCTGCCGTTCCATTCTCGTCGACTGGTTTGATAAATTGCCCCTGCTCATTACGATCCCCTTCTACCAGGCCTAACTCCTGGTTAAAGGATGTAAAGCGCAACACAGAAGATCCCCAGTTCTTATTGATACCAATACTACCACCGTAGTTGGTATTATGGAATTTAGAGTTATACACATAACCATCGTATTTATTCTTGTAGTCGTGTGCAAACTTCTGCGTACCATATGCGCTCCAGCTGAAACCATTTTGACTGGTGCCTGCCAGATCTGCGTGATAGGAAATCATCCCATTGTTAGACAGATAATTGGCAGCTATATTGCCTTTCACATGACCCGCGGGTTCAGGACCTGGAGGTACGATGTTCACTACCCCCGCCAACGCATCTGACCCATATACCAGCGATGCTGGCCCCTTCAATACTTCTACTTTACTTACATTATAATCGTCGATTTCTATACCATGCTCATCCCCCCATTGCTGGCCTTCCTGTCTTACACCATCGCCTATTACAACCACACGGTTGTAACCAAGACCACGGATAAATGGTTTGGAGATAGCCGGCCCCGTCGTCAGCTGACTCACACCCGGCAGTTTGGCCACCGCATCAATGATATTGGTAGATATATTCGCATCCAGGTAATCTTTCCTGATGATGTTCACCGGCGTGGGGTTTTGCTTCAGCGATGTTGCCTGGCTCACACCCGTGATCACCACTTCATTTTCTTCTATCACTTTTGTACTCAGACCGAAATTAATACTGGTAGTACCATTCACCTGCACACTTTGCGTGAGCGTCGCATACCCAATGAAATGTACCTCTACCAGGAATTTCCCTTTGGGTAAATTCTTTATCTCATAATGACCCTGCGCATCGGTTGATGCACCTACATGCAGGTCAGGAAAATAAATGGTGACTCCCGGCAACGGGGTATTTGTCGCTTTGTCGATCACCGTACCGCTCATTGAGTTAACACCATCATCATCGGCAAAAACAGGCATATAAATAGAAAATCCCGTCAGTATACTTAATATAACAACACGCAGAAATTGCATAACAATAAAATAGTTTAGATAAAATGCACGGCATACATGCATAGAGATTGACATCACGTCAATTCAATCAGATAAAAAAAACATCATTAAGACAGGAAATCGCCGGGGGCGCACGGGGAGATAACAGGCGGTAATCAACATGCGTAATAGCAGGTATTACCGGGGTGGCATAGTGCCATATTACTGACTGCTCCAGCACCGCAAAGAAACTGCTGGTATGCTGGTAAGGCTCCGGCTCTAAATGCAGGAACTGACAGTGCTGATGACTGGTAGAAAAAGCAAGTCCATCATGCGTGATAGGAGCGTCCCTGGTATCATGGTGATCCATGAATATTTGGTGTATGAATTCCCGGGGGGTCGTATTAAAAGTAAATACACCCAGGAGCAGGATTGCCAGTATCTTATGTAGAAACCTGTTTTTCAAGCAAGACAAAGGTAGTTGAATTCCCTATAAATGCAACAATGTTGTTAAATTTATTGATGAGTGGCGAAAACAAAAAAGGGATGCATGTTGCCATACACCCCTCTTATATATTTAAAATAGTTTACTTACACCTTCACTTTCAGCATAGATCTCACCTCCTGGAATACCCCGTTCTGCAATCGCGCATAGTAAATACCCGCCGCCAGTTTTTTACTGTCAAACACAGCTGTATATTCCCCTCCCGCCATCACGTTATTCACAGGTACACCTACCAGCCGCCCCATGGTATCAAAGATCTGGATCATCGTATGCCCGCCACGCGTCTTGTATTTCAGGGTGGTAGTGTCTACAAATGGATTCGGATAGTTGGTGATCAATCCCTTACTGCCATTATTCACATCATCGATACCCGTAATAGTGCCACAGGCAATACCGCTCACAATTGGTAAACGCTGGTAGTCCTTGAACAAAATGGATTGCAGCGTGGTATTATCCACACAGAACCACTGCTCCAGCAAACTGGCATATACCGAACGGAAGTCATACTGCATAGGCGTATTATCTGCCACCGACCCGCTATCCGGAATATCCGGCGAAGTACCGAGCACCCCCTGTTGTACATAGTCACCAAATACTATCATCGGCGCCGCAGCACCATGGTCCGTACCCATACTGCTATTCGATTTGATACGGCGACCAAACTCGGAGAACGTCATGCCGACTACCCTGCGGGAAGCTTTCAGTTTGGTCAGGTCATCCATGAATGCCTTGATCCCTTCTGACAACTCTTTCAGGAGTTCTGCATGATAACCGGTCGTGTTATCACCACCCTGCGTCTGGCTGGCGTGGGTATCAAAGAACCCCATGCTCACCATGTACATTCTCGTCTTCAATCCACCGGCAACCAGCCTGGCTACTATCTTCAGCTGCCTGCCCAGTTGTGTATCCGGGTATTCGCTTTGAGAAGTTACATTCTGAGCGGCCTTCTTGATAGAATCAGAGAACTTATTCGTTTGCTTGGCGATGAGACGTACATACGCCAGTTCCACACCTGCATGGGTATTAGGAACCGGGTCTACTACATCGTCCAGCAAATTGTAAAAGTCCGTCGCGCTGGAAATAGCAATACCGGTATTGGTATTCGCCCCCTGGAACGCAGGAGACACAATAGAACCAATCTGAATAGCCAGCGGATCAGGATTATCATAATTCGGATATCCATCAGGATAACCAGGGTATTGTGTATCAAGATAACGTCCACCCCACCCGGTTTCTACGATCTGATTCGCATCAGAACCTGATACCCAGATATCAGTAGCGCGGAAGTGAGAGTAGTTGGGAGAAGGATAACCCACACTCTGGATAATGCAGACTTTACCTTCTTCATATAATTGCTGTATACCTGTCATTGCAGGGTGAATCCCTGTTTTCACATTGTTCACCAGTGGCAATAACTTACCCTGGGGAATAGCGATATTCGGACGGATCGCCTGGTACTTGGCATAGAGATCGATAGGCACGACCATGTTCAGGCCATCGTTCCCACCGACCAGCTGGATCATCACCAGTACGTGATCGTTGTCCGCAGAAGCACTTTCCAGTGCCGACAATAATGAAGATGAGCCGAAAGCTTTTACGGCAAACCCGTTCATAAAGGTTGGCAGGATAGCAGCCGACACGGTATTTTTAAGAAAATCTCTACGTTTCATATTGATAGAGTATAGGTTCTTCTAAAAGATCAGGATAGTTGATATTCGGATAGGTTCATCAGGTATTTGTACAAAGTACGCAGGCGACTTTCAACGACTGTGCGCAGTGCCGTATCTGTAGGATAAGCTGCCCAGGCATTCCAGGCATCTGTCCAGTAGTAGTCACTGTCAGGATTCTGACCACTGAGCAGGATGGTATTCTTCAGCCATGCCTTGAACTTGTCAGATACATCAATGCGGTAAAGCACTGCTACTGAGTCTGTGACTAACTGCACAGGATCCGATGGATTCGACAGTTTCTTCGCAAAAGCCAGTACATCGATCGCTACACCACCAAATCCGCCTTCACTCACCATCGCATCGGTGAACTGATTACGTTTAGGGAGGGTATCCGTATTAATCCACATCTCGTGGTATTGAGGTTCCTGGTAGTAAGGCTGCCAGCCGGCTACCTGCGGTGGTTCGCCAATGTCCTGCAGCATACTGGCGGCATGGGAACGCAGCCTGTCCCAGGCATCATAAGCATCCATATATGCAGTAGGGAATTTTACGCCAAATTCACGCACCAACCCTACGTTGTGATCGATCGGGCTCTTGATGAGTGCTGACATATTCAGCGGATCATAAAAGTGCTCACTCTTGAAAAGCGCCCTCAGTACCGGCAGCAGTTCGTAGTTGTTGTTCCTGAAAATGGTGGCCAGCGGCGTGATCACGTTCGCCTCTACCGCATCGTCAATAAGGTAGTATACAAACCAGCGATAGAGTTTGCGCACAATAAACTTCGCACATTCCGGCTGGGCAAAGATGATAGTCAGCAGGTCATCGAGTTCCGTAGCTCCATCCTGACCAGTTTTGCCGGTGATCTTTTTATTGCTGTAAAAGTCGGAGAATTCCTTATTGGTAATATCATGCTCCGTACTTTCAAAATAAGTTGTAATGGTATTCGCATTGATGCGGAAACCAGTGAGCACACGGGCTGTAGCACGTACATCTTCCTCCGTATAGTGGCTATCAGGACCTTTACCTACCGTGAAAAGTTCATGCAACTCACGGGCATAGTTTTCATCGGCACCCGCTTTCGAGTTGAGGTATCCGTTCAGATATCTCAGCATGGCAGGATCAAGGGTAATTGCTTTCGTGAGTGCTTTGAAATTGCCGGTAGCATTGGCACGCAGGGTGGTATTGTACTTGTAGATGTAGCGGGAATCGTGGGTCATATCCATTTCAGTCACGAAGTGGTTATGCCAGAAGAGCACCATCTTTTCCTGGATACTACGGCTTTGGTTGATCATCACACCGATCCACCATGCCTTGTATGAATTCCAGCGTTTAGCATCTTCATCGTCCGAAGACGGAGGAGGTGAGTTCACCCAGGATTCGCCGGGTAATATACCATGTTCATCCTCGCCATAGGTATTGACAGGTTGAGTAGTAACAGCAGTGACAGTGGTAAGCAGGGCTTCTACCGCCGCGTCCATGCCCACACTTTTCACCCAGGCGATATCTTCAGGCGTAGCGCCAAACATAGTACGTTTGAGCAGGTGCACTGCCTGGGCAGTATCAAAAGTGCCGGTGTATGCGGAAATACCTGAATCCGTACGCGAACCGGTTGTAGTCGCTTTCACTGCTGGCTGTGGCTTTGCTGATAGCGAAAGGAATTGTCTGCGATCCATAAAGTAATTGATATGGTTATATGGTATTAGGGATGAGTTTTAAAACATAGGCTTTTACACGGTACCTGAATGAGGCTACAAGTTAATAAAAATTTTAATGAATGAAAGGAAAAATGTGGTTTGTTTTACCCCGGTAGCTGCTGATGAAATGCCGGTGATGACATTTGTATTATCAGGATGAAAATCACCATATCATACTGTAAATCAATTTATTGTGAAAAATAAAATCTTTTGCAAGTGCTTGTTTTTCCTGAAATTTGACCTAGCTTTAAGTCAAAGCGAAGTCTAAAATCAATGATTTTATCATATGCAGGACAATCTTGAAAACAATGGCAACCACCGGTATTCCATCATTACAGGTATCAATAAGACGGCAGCGATCTTCAAAAAATACCAGCAGGATATCCCCGTTTACGAAGATATTCAGTTATCAAAGCTGGCAGATGAACAGCCTTCTTACACGTTGAAAGGGGATGTGCACAGAAGGGGAGATTTGTTTATTTCCCTGAAAGATGACTGTATGCTGCCCCTATGGGATAAGGGTGACCTGGTATTGTTAAAACAGGTGAAAAACGAGGCACTGGTAATGGGAGATCGATATTACCTGGTGCTGAAAGATGGAAAAGAATGGGTGGGCGTGCTAACAGATACCGTTGACGCTTTTGTCATTACGCCGGAGAATGTGATTTATAAACAGGTGCAATGTAAAAAGGAGGATGTATGGAACATGTATAAGGTGATGGAAGGATTAAAGAAAACAGACCTTTTCAAATGATCCCCCCACTCTCACCAACTGGTGACTACCCCCCTTCCCCCCAAAAACTGAAAAACAAAGCCCCAAGTCATTGTACTTGAGGCGTTGTAAATAATTCCCGCACATGCCTTCCAGGATGCTACTGCTTACCGGCCCGGATCAGATCCAATGTATACTGGATCTCCGGATCTTTCCCCGTACGGATATATTGCTGAAACGTATCAAAAGTCAACTCTTTATCTGGCTGACATCCCCGTCCATTATCCTGCCTGGCCTTCATAAAATACACTTCACTCATCGGAACCGTCAATTTGCTTTTTGTCTTAGGCAATATATAGGTATTAAACCATGCCGCTGTAGTAGACGCTTCTCCACTACCAGTTTCAGTACCTACCAGTACCCCACGCTTATTATTTTTAACCAGCGCTGCAAAGTACGTTGCCGCACTTACCGTGCCCCCACTGATCAGTACATACACATTCCCTTTAAAGTTATTTTTATCAGGTGGATAGTTGGAAATTGAACCTTCCGTCAGCCGCGCATTGCCATAATAAAACCCGGCCGTGCTGTCGTAATCAAACCGCTGTTTTAGAAAGTTCTCCGTCTGCTTCACCTCTTCCTCTCCCATTTTGGTGCCGTAACCATTCAACAGGTTCTCAGGATCATGCAACTGTATGTTCTTTGTCCGGTAATTGAATACATTGTCGAACGGATGTAACGCCACAAATGAATACAACAGCGCTGACATATTCGGGTTCCCGCCGCCATTTGACC
Source organism: Chitinophaga sp. (assembly GCF_039596155.1). Taxonomy (GTDB): domain Bacteria; phylum Bacteroidota; class Bacteroidia; order Chitinophagales; family Chitinophagaceae; genus Chitinophaga. The sequence continues at coordinate 20,993 of NZ_JBCNKF010000051.1, read as the reverse complement.
TTATATCTATGATGACGTTGCCGATATTGCGCTTCTTTACTTCCGAGAAAAAGTCACTCAATTCCTTATACATGGCATTCTCCTGCAGCATGAATGTAAGAACGGTCAGGATAGCCGTAGATTCCTTGTCCTGGTACTCCTTCGTTACATAGGCCCGCCTCAGGAAGGTATTGAATGGTAGCTCTCCCAGGCTCCGGTTATGGTATCCTGTTTTTGCATCTACAGCTTTCAGTTGTACGGTAGCGGATTGCCTGGCACCGTACTCTCTGTATACGACTTCATAACTGGTTGCCTCCGGGAAAACCAGGCTAATGAACAAACTAAGACTTGTTGCCGTGCGATCAGTACCCGTTTTGATAAAGCCATCGCTATAAGTGGCATAGCCGATTTCGCTGAGCAGCTTTGCTGCTGGCATTTTATTAATGCTCAATATCTCTGCCCCGAAAGGAATGACTTCCCCTTTGGCATTCACTATGATCCTGTCTTTAAAGGTGGTAATGGCCAGCGGAAAATGTTGAATCCCATAAAACACATCCACCACACGATCCTCATCATAATCCAGTTTCAGGTGCACATCATTGAATAACTGTATGGGAGAATACCTCAATGCGCTTAACAACGACGGATCTTTATCAAGCCGGTTCATCAGGGAATCCATTTTACTATTAAAACTGACAGTATCTGTGAACTTATATGGATTCGGATGCTGCTGTTTCAACAGTTCAACCGCATATTTAAAATCATCTTTCAAATCCTGCCTGGTAAACCCGGTAAATGGTTGCACCTGGGCCAGGACAGATGTGGATAGCAGGGACATAAGTATCCCTGATGCAAATATTTGCTTCATACAGTTTATAATTTGAAAAAACTTTAATTAACACGGCATCTTGCCGCTACCTGATCAGGCTACATTTTATTAATAAGTGCAATGATTCCCTCGTTCTCAATAATCATCATCCCCTGCCGGTCTTCAGTAATACCTTCGTGTAAAGTATAAGTGTACCTGGGCACATTCCCTTCCAGTACTGTAGGCATAAACCGGAACTGTACATTGGGCAGTTTTTTTAACGCTTCTCCCACTTCAATGATATGGGTAGATACAATAAACAGGCAATTGTTGTAAGCAGAGAATCCTTCTGTTACCGCCAGGGTACCATCAAACGCATCCTTTACATTGGTTCCCTTAAACAATTCATCGAACATCAACAGCAAATGCTCACCGGTTGCCGCCGCTATTGCTGCATCCTTCACCCGCACGACTTCTGCATAAAAGTGGCTGTATCCCATGGCGATGTTGTCTGCCACATTGATGCTGGAGAAAATACCTTCACGTACTGAAAAAACCATTTCTGAAGCAGCCACCGGGAAACCAATATGTGCCATGTACATGCCAATACCGATTGATTTCATCCAGGTAGACTTACCTGCCATATTTGCTCCCGTGAGGAACAGTACGTTACTACCCGTCTTCATTGCTATGTCGTTGCCCACCGCTTTAGCAATACATGGATGCCGGAGGTTTCGGGCATGGAACAGGTTTTCTTCTTTTTCCACCGCGGTGGCATAACAAAAGTTCCGCTCGCGCGATACCTTGCTGACCGAAATATATACGTCCGTTTCTGCAATGAACTGCAGTATATCCTTCATCGCATCGTTGTGCCTGTTGCGCAACAGGAAATCATACTCCGATACCCTGCGGGTCGACATTGGTTTGTAGATGTCACTGTCCAGGATCCTACGAATGTCCTTTTGGTACATGATGGTCAGTAATGCATCCACACGGTCCTGCAATGGACCATTTTCGCGCTTCAGCAACTCCAGCATTCCAAAACACTTTTTCAGCGTTACGATCGTTGCCTGCAATTGTAGCAATGTGTTTTTGAAACGTCCGTCTTTCGTAAGTCCCGCCAGCAACTTCTGCAGATAAAGATCTGCCGTTACCACCCATTGGGATCGCCTTGCCGTAGTATCAATATATTCCCGCATCAGGGAAACCTGGTCGGCCTCAAAGGGAAATACGATATTGCTTTTCCCAAAAAACTCAAAAATCGCAACCCGCCGGTTAATAGCCGCTGCATCATTCAACGGATGAGAAAACATCTCATCCATCAGTTTCTCCCCAATCCGTGTGCTCACTTTATTGAATAGATAGTATACGGATCCCTGGCGGAATTTTCCCATGAGGTTCAGCTCCCCTATTGATTGGCGATCTATTTTAAAACTCATAATTGCTTATTTAACCTTGTTCCACCTTTGTTTCCCTGTCTAAGAATTTCCAGTATACCTTCGTTATTAATGATGATCATTCCATGCTTGTCATCCGTAACGCCTTCCTGCAGCGTATACGTGTATGCAGGTACTGTTCCATTCATGACTGTGGGAAGAAAATAAAATGCAGCGCTTCCCTTTTTCCGCAACTCTTCTGCTGCTTCGATTATATGAGAGGAGATAATGAACTTACTGTCTTTCCGGTTGGTAAATGCATTACAAACTGCCAGGGTTCCTTCCAGTGCATCCTTTACATTCGTACCCCGGAACAATTCGTCGAACAATACGAATAGTGATTTTCCTTCACTGAGCTCCTGCCCTATTTTCTTCACCCGCAACACTTCTGCATAGAAATGGCTGGCCCCTATGCCCAGGTTATCAGGCAGGTTGATCGTAGTATACACTCCGTCCATCACGGAAAACTCCATGGAGGTCGCCGCTACCGGGAAACCCATATGTGCGATGTAAACGGCAGTACTGAACGAACGCAGAAAGGTCGACTTCCCTGCCATGTTAGCCCCGGTAAGAAAAATGAGATTACGGGAAGGCCCCATATGAAGACTGTTAGCCACCGCGTTTTTTAAAAGTGGATGGTATACGCCATCCACTTTTAAAATATTAGTCCCTTTCGGATGCACCACAGGAAATACCAGGTTATGCTGCAGCGTCACCTGCGCCACTGACACATACACATCGATATGATAAATGAAATGTAATAATTGCAGCACTTTCCTTTTCTCCTTATTACGGATCAGCACATCAAACGCCGTAATGGCGGCAAACGAAATTCTTGCATCCGGTTTTTCATTGAACACCGGTATAAAAGCAGGATCATTCAAAACCCCGATAGCCGCCAGCCTTTCTTCCTCCAGCTCTTTTACCGTTGCGATTTCCGCTGACTCCAAATACCACCTGAGCGTATGGAAAAGAGCTATGACCGACATAATTCCATGCTGTACCTCCTTCTCACTCAGCGATACCCGGGTTCCACCATCCGGGTGATCGTCAAATGAGATATATTTCTCTGCCTGGTCCAGCACTGCACCATCGAAAGGAAAACGGGCCTTCATTTGCACGAATGCAGTTATAATATTGATCCGCCTGATGATGGCCTCCCTGTTGTTCAACGGCTTTCTAAACATGGCTTCCATCATGTTTTGCCCGCCACGGGTAAATGAATGATTATAGATATCGTAAATACCCTGTGTGTCTGCTTTCGAAAACAAGCGCAGATCATCCATCGTCTGCGTATCTGTCTGCAAATACATAATTATACTTTTTATGAAACAATGAAAGTACCCGCTATTTGCGTTTTCTTCTGATCAGTATGATGATGCCTGCAACCAGGATCAGGGCGGGTATTATATACTGAAGTACCATCTTCAATGTCTGGGCCGGGGCCTTTTTTATCGTAAGCCAGATATCCGTAGGTACCTTGAAATTGTGGTAAACAGGATACCTGTTATCAACTGTATAGCTGTAGAAAGCATTTCCATAATCCTTCCCGTTACCCTTGGCTGACGACATCATATCCGCATCGCTGGAAATGATGATCTTCTGCCATTTATTGCCGATCCTGCGGGTAAGCTGCAGGCCCACAGCATAAGGCCCTTCTTTCCTGTAGTCCCCCTCCGCAGCATTGAATACAGGCGCTGCTGAATCCACTACCAATAAGCCTCTCTCTACCCAGGTATTGGCATTGTTCTGCAAAGTAGTAATCTGTTCTACCTTAAATCCTGTAGTATCGGAATAGCTTAATACACTGGCACCGGCAATATTGGTATAGCAGGCATTGATGATACCATTCCTGAAGTAGAAGAACGGTTGCTCGTCGGCCATATCTGTTCCGGTCTCGGATATCAACCCGGTGAACTTGTGGGGCATATCTTGTGGGTTCACCCGTACAATGGTGCCTTCATCCGCATTTACCCCCACATGATTGAGAATAGGATTCATAATAAACTGCTTGCCCGGTTCGGAATAGAACATGGCATTTCCCCCATTGTCGATATACTGCTTAACACTATCAATAACAGCCTTTTCCAATATTGTTTTAGGATCAGAGACGACCAATACATCTGCTGGTGTAAAACTGCCAGCACTCACTGTCCTTATCGTGTCGAAATTCAATCCCATATTGATCAGCGCATTCCTGGACGCTTTATTCACAGCATGGTTCCCATATTCACGCTCGCCTAACTTAAGGGGCGACCGTTCATAGTGCCCGGTAAGAAACTTAAAGGTGGGCGTCGTATCATTGATTAACCGCAGCAGGCTACCTGAAACATGCCTTTCATTTGGAAAAATTTCCGGGTCCTGGTACGTTCTCAGGAACGTCTTTTTCCCTTTATACTCTACCTGCATCAGCAACCCTTTCGCTTCCGCCCCCAGGTCAACGAGCTGCCTGATCTCTGCAGGTTTTTTATAAATGGAAAGATCCGTTTTATACATTTCCGCATACTTCGCCGCTATTTCATCCAGCGATTTGCCCGGGTAGGCCTGATATATAGAGCTGTCGCCATCGTTCACATCGTAATAGTATACATACTTAAACTCCATGTTTTTATAAAACCGGCGGTACCTCGCCCAGAAACCCCACAGGTAGCTGTTGCGCGCGGAAGGCACACCATTGATCAGGTTATATCCAAACAGGTTGGTATACAGCGTTATCTTCAGCGGTGACCCATCCAGTCGCTTAAACACCTGCTGGGTATTTTCATGCAGTGTATTCACTTTACTTCTTGTCACATCCCAATAACCAATAAACCCATGTATGGAAGTAACCACCAGTATTACAACCGTTATCCCGAACGCCAGCAGGTACCTCCCTGCCGAAACACGCCATGGCCTGGATTCTGTCATGGATTTCGTTTTGATAATGGTGAATACGATAAAAAGGAAAATAATACTGAAGAAGTAAACGAGGTCCTTTGTTGTAATCAGGCCGGACAAAAAAGTTTCTACCCTTCCCGAACTGGAAAGGAAAAAGGTAACATCCCGCACATAATCCGTTCCCTGGAACATCATGCCTAAAGATGTAAACAACGTCAGTGTTACAAACGTGCCAATCCCGGCAACAATCGGGTACGATGTTAAACTGGAGATGAACATACCTATTGCCACATACATGGCCGCCAGTAAAAAGAAACCCAACACCATCGCCAGGATATGCAGGATCTCTGCATTCCTGATAGAAAAGACCAATACTATCAACACCGCCATGAAAGTCAGGATCATCAGGCATACAAAACTATACACCCCCAAAAACTTACCCAGGATAATCTGACGTGTTTTCACGGGTGATGAGTGAAGCAGCTTAATAGTGCCAGCTGCATACTCCCGATTGATCACACCCATTGTCAACATCGGGATGAACAAAAAGAAAATCATCAGCACCGTCTGCAGCCCCTTACCAATCACCATCATCGTCAGCGGCGTATTGAGAAATCCTGCAAAAGCACTCCCCTGCAATTCCAGGAAGGTATCCTGCTGTAATGCAGTATCCGCCAGGTTGCCCATGATAAGGCCAGCACTGGACATCAGGAACAAAATCAATACAAACCAGGCTATCGGCGAAAAGAAAAAATATCGTAACTCTGCCCGCGCTATATTAAAAACTACTCTCATGAACGTAAGATTGAAGAAGAATTTGATGATAATTGTTTGAATACATCGTCCATACCGGAAGATTCTGTGTAAATGGAAGTAAGCCGCCAGTTTTTCTCTGCACTCTTCCGCACAATTCTTTCAGCCAGATCATCGTTCTGCTGGAAATAGATCCGGCATTTGTTGTCCGGCAGCAACTCTACTTTCTGCACATCTTCTATCGCCATCAATTCTTCAGGTGCAGGCATATGGAGCATTCTCACCACCATCGTATTAGGCTGGAGTATATTATTGAAAGCATCAAGCGTATCAGAAAACACGACCTGCCCGGATTCAATCATGATGATCTCCTTCGCCAACAGGTTCACTTCTGACAATACATGCGACGATAACAATACAGCACGGTCCTGTGCTATTTCTTTTATCAGTTTCCTTGCCTCAATGATCTGGTTAGGATCAAGACCATTGGTAGGTTCATCAAGTATGACCACTTTAGGTTTGTTGATGATGGATTGCGCAATACCTACCCGCTGGCGATATCCCCCTGACAGGTTCTTTATAAGTCGTGACCTCATCTGCGTAATGGATGTTTTCTCCAATACCTCTTCCACCGCTCTTTTTACCAGGTGCTTATCTATCAACCTGAGCTGCGCAGCATACTCCAGGTACTCCTGCACGGTAAAGTCGAGGTAAAGAGGCGCCTGCTGCGGCAAAAAGCCTATCTGCTTTTTATATTCAATAGGATCATCTTTGATGTTCAACCCATTGATAGAAACATTCCCTTCCGTTTGCAGCAGGGTCCCGCAAATGATATTCATCGTGGTCGACTTGCCTGCTCCGTTCGAACCCAGCAATCCGACAACACCGGTATCATTGATCTCAAAATTAATGTCGCGTATGGCCCATGAACTGGCATACTTATGCGATAGGTTCTCCACCTTTAATATAGCCTGCATATAATGTTACTTGCGATTAAAAACTTGGATTAAAAATGCCCGATACTTTTTGCCTGAACCGAAAAACTTCCCTCGCTACTCCATGTTCCGGTCACAACCATCGTACGTGCCTTAAACAGCCATTGGGTATTCAGCGTAGTAGTACCCGGGTAGACATTTATTTCAGATAAGTTAGTCAGCGTGGCGCCTGTTGCATGATCTCTCACTTCGAAACGGAAGTTCTTTACAGCCATGTTCGCAGGAATTTTTATAAAATCAGACAGCTGTTCGTAGGCAAGGTCAGCGACCATGGGCCCTGCCGCCGGCTCGAGTGAAACTACGTCGATCGTTCTGTTATCGATCAGGTTAATAATCCGAAGGTTGACCACGCTGTCATTCAGGCTACGCGAAGGAAGCTGCTCCTTTACCAGCTTTTGCTTCACCTGCGTTGGACTACCATATACAAATTGCGTAAAAATGCCACCCTGCTCCAGTGCCAGGCGGGTTTTAAGAAAGGGCTTATCGGGCTGTAGCGTATCGTAATTTTTGAACAGCGTAACTGGCAGATCCATTTGATCTGTAGCGTAACTAAAATAACTACCATTGCCAATATAAGCTAGCCTGCCGTAGATCTGCGGTTGTGTCTCTCCAAAATAGGCTGTCAGGATGGAGCTATTGTCGTTAATACCATTCACAATCGTCAAAGAGGCCGGAAATATCTCTGCTGGTAACTCTTTCTTACAGGCAATACCGGGCAGCAGCATAACGCCCGCTAACAGGCCCGCTTTGAGATATATTTTATAGCTGAATTGAAACATCTTTCCTGGTTTAATAGTGATCACTTTTAGTTGTAGCCGATATTCTGGGAAAGATTATTGTCCCAGAGGATTTCAGGCGGAGGAATGGGGTATAGTAGCTGATGCTGATTCCACGGCTGCTTGTAAGTGATCCCCGACAGTACCTCTGTTGCCTTGTTCGTTCTCTTCAGATCCAGCCAGCGGTGCCCCCACTCCGCAAATAACTCTATGCGCCTTTCGTGCGCAATCGCATCCGTTACCTGCTGATCCGTCAAAGTATAAGGCAGGCCGTTCAATCCCGCACGTTCCCTGATCGTGTTCAGATCATCGATCACAGCATTTTTATTGGCAGCACTCCGCAACATGTTCGCTTCCGCCCTTATCAGGTACATCTCGGCAAGCCGCATCACTACATAGTATTCAGACCTGTAACCATTGAAAGTAAAGTTGGTGGAATTGATCTTATACTTGGCCGGGGAGAAACCAGCGGGCGTATATGGATTGCTCACGACAGCCGATGTCCATGCTGTCTTCCTGTTATCACCTGTTTCAAAAGCATTCAGCAACGTAGGGGTAAGGTACCGGCCTGTCATCGCGAACCCCTCGGGCGTAGCATTGCCCCGCAATACTGTAATGTTGATCTGCTTCAACTGGAAAATAACTTCCCGGCTGGATATGGTGAATACATGATTCAGGTCTTCCAGTTGAAACAAATCTGTACGACTAATCACCTCGTTAGCATGCTGATAGGCCTTTTCATAGTTCTGGGTAAATAGGTAGACCCTTGCCAGCATAGCTTCTACATACCATTTATTGATCCGGATGCGCTCGACGTTGTTGCCATCGTAATTTTCGGAAAGATATCCTGACGCTTCTTCCAGGTCGTTGATGATCTGTTGATATATCGCGGCAGGCTTGGCAGAAGGGAGGTCTTTGGTATCATTATAATCGATAGATAACGCAAGGGGCACATTTTCGAAGAGGTTCACCAGGTAGAAATATCCCATGGCCCTTACCGCCAGGGCTTCGCCCAGCACCCGTTTCCTGTAGGCTTGTGTAAAGTCTTTTGACGTAGCAGATTTCACACCTTCTATCAGCGCATTAGCATTGAAAATCCCTTTATAGGCCGACTTCCATATTTTATAGGAATATCCCAGGTTCTGCAATGTGAGCCTGGCAGTTGTTTCCACATAATATTGGTAATCTCCGGCAAGTGACGGGTGATACAGTTCATCTGCTGAATGTGCCGCTGCCAGCGTAATTCCACCGGCACTATATAAATCGCTGCCCAACAGGCCATATGAAGTGGTTTCATCTTCTCCGCCACTGATCAGGTAAGAATACAAACCATTGAGCGCAATGGCTGCCTGGTCGTCGGTCTGGAAAACCTGGTTGGTGGTGATCGAATTTACCGGGTCCTTTATATCCAGCAATTTATTGCAACCTGTTATCAGCAGGCCTGGTAACAAGACACTGGCTGTTATTATATTGAAAACATATTTTTTCATACGATTGATTTTATAAGCTTAATCTCAGGTTAGCAGCAATCCTTCTGATTTGCGGTGTGGTACCCAGTTCAACATCCGACATTCTGTATTGTGAGAGTTTGAAGATCTTTGATGAATTCAGCGAGATCGTACCCTGTTTCATCCCCACCTTCTTTAACCATGCTGCAGGCAGCATGTAAGCCAGGCTCAGGTTGTCCAGGCTGATATAAGCACCTTTCGAATAGTAGGCATCCGATCCGAAAAGCCCGCCGTTATTGACAGTTGAATACTTTGCATACAATGCCTTGTCCCCCGGTTGCCGCCAGTGCCTGTTAGCAATTTCGTCATACATGATCATGTTAGTCATACCTCCATACCCCAGGTTATTTAACTGGTTCGCCACCAGGGAATTTTCGAAACTGAATTGTGCATCCAGCGACAACACTCGCCTGAAGTCCAGTCGAAAGCCCATCCCACCGAAATATTTAGGGTTCAGATCTATCACCTTGTAATGATCGTCCAGCTTCGTATCCGGGAAGTTCGAGGAGCTCATCCCCACAGGCATGACTCCATCCCCGTTATGATCCTCGAACATAGGTACTCCTTTCATCGGGTCAATACCGATGTAATGTGAGTATGACTTAGCTGTTACGGATGTCCCAATCCTGTACATATCCTTGTAAGGGGAGCTTTCAAGTCCCGGGAAAGCTACCAGCGTATTCGCGTTCCTGCTTATCTGGAATCGTGCAGTAACACCCCAGGTATCCGTATTTATGATCGTTCCATCCAGCATCAGCTCTACTCCCCTGTTACGGATGACTGCAGGCCAGTTGCCCACTACAGCAGAAAAACCAGTAAATACCGGCGTGGTAATATTTGTCAGCTGCTTTCCATCCCTGTTATTATAGAAGTTACCTTCAATATTCAATCTGCTGTTGAAAAACCCGAACCGGGCGCCCACTTCGAACTTGCTGGCGCTGGACCAGCTGTATTTCTGGTTAACGGGTTGTACAAGCGTATAAATGGTTTGATCATCGTAGTCCGGCAATTTATCCATGGCAGTAGTCGGAATGTTCGACCAGCGGGAGAGATATTGGTAATCCCCCACATTCGCATTGCCCATCACACCATAAGTAGTTCTGATCTTGGCAAAACTCAGCCAATTCAGGTTTGCCTGCTTAAACCACTCTTCATTTGATAAAACCCATGACACCCCTGCGGAACCAAAGTTCCCGAAACGTGCCCCCTCTCCAAAGCGGGAAGATCCATCTCTCCTGCCATTCAGATTAATGATGTACTTATTTTCCCAGTCGAATGAAACGGTTGCCAGTAGCGAGGCAACTTTCAACTCTGCATAGTTATTCATGGATTGCAACAACTGGGCATTCGCATAGCTTTTGATGAGGTTATCGTTAGAGAACATCGTTGCTATCACAGTAACCGCATCCTGGTCGGCATAACTGTAGTCCGCTGCGAGTGAAACAGAGATCCTGGCGCCGCCAAACAATTTAAGATAGTTTATATTCGGCCTTACCAACAGGCTCTTTCCGGTACCACTACCGAAAAGTGCCATGCTAACAGGAGAGTATAAGGGATCTTTTGCGGCTTTAGGCATATAGTAACCTGACTTATTGGAGAAAAATTCCCCGCTCACGCGAACACCCGCCGTCAGGTCTTTGAGTATCTCGTAGGTAAACCCAACGTTCGTCTGACTTTTTAATGTTTGATTCTCTCCCCAGTTCTTAATATTCGCGAATGGATAACTACTTCCGTACTGGTTTCTATACGGCGCAAAATTAAACTCCCCGTTCTCATCATAAATCCCCGGCGCATTGGGAGGCAGTGAGAATAAGTCTAATGTAGCAGCAGTTTCATCGTTCGAATAAGTATTGTTAACAGAAAGTTCCACTGCCAGCTTACCATTCGTGCTGCGGTGGTTGAAAGATATGCCAGTCGTTAAACGACGGTTTCCTCTCCCCTGGTTGTACATCTCTGTTGTAGATGTATATCCCACACTCACACGGTAGGTATTTAACAACAACCCTCCTTCCACACTCAATTGCACATCGTCAGACTGCGCATTCCTGAAGAAGTAGCGCTGCCAGTCGGTATAGGCTTTCTGGTCCCAGATAGTCAGATCCGGGGCATTATCCCTGGTAGGAACAACCGCATCATTCAGCATGGCTTCCTTTCTCACAGCCAGGTATTGTTCAGTGTTCATCAGGCGCATGTAATGCTGCACAGACGAAAACACTTTAGAGTAGTTCACATTAAACCTGGTAGGGCCCGGCTTTCCCTTTTTGGTAGTGATCAGGATCACACCGTTTGCACCCCTGGATCCGTAAAGTGCAGTGGCGTCCGCATCCTTCAGTACGTCCACACTTTCAATGTCCAGGGGATTGATCATGTACAAAGGACTTTCGGATGTTGAATAGCCACCGTTAACAGGTGTACCTGTGCCAAATGGATTAACAGATAAAGTAGCAATCGGTAACCCGTCCACAACATACAGCGGATCTGTAAACAGGTTCTCGTTTAGCACATTCCGTCCGCGCAACTCTACTTTCCTGGCCCCTGCCGTGTTAGCCGACTGACTGATACGCAGACCGGGAACACGCCCTGCGATCGCATCCAGGACATTGACAACAGGTTGCCTTTCGATGTCACTTGCTTTCACCGTGGCAATATTGGCCGTGCCGGTTCTCTTATTCGTAGTACCCAACACAGTGACCTGCACTTCATCCAGTTTGTTCGTAGAGAGCTCCAGCACGATGTTATACCAACCGGAAGCAATAATCGGCTCCGTAATTTTAAATAATTGGTCTACATACCCGATATAACTGATCCGCATCTGATCACCCAACTTTACCGGAACCTGTACCTGCCCGTTTCCTGCAGTGAGATAATTCCGTTTACTGGTAAGGTTGCTCACAGTCGCACTGCCCAATGGTGTACCTCCCAAAGAATAGACATAGAAAGTGATCGACTCCTGCTTGGCAGGCACCGTATCAACAGGCTGACTACCTGCAGCCTGCCTGCTATCTTTATAGGATACCAGGATATTTTTGTCAATGATCTTGTAGGTCAGCGTCTGGTGCTCGAATAACCTGTTGAGAAATGCCTGCAGGTCAATGTCCCGGGCATTGATAGTGACAGGCTTTGCCACCGATAACACCGCCTCCTTGTACAGGAAAACATAATCGGTTTGTGATTCTACCGCAGCAAAAACTTTTTCAAGTGCTACGTTTTTACCATTAAAGCTGATGTTCTGTGAAAGGCCCCTGGCAGATACCTGCAACAAGGCTACGGTAAGGAGAAAGAATGTTAGCTTCATGACTAACAGAGATTTGGTTGAGCTACGTTTCCAGCCATAGGGAACCCGCATGCAATAAAAAATAATTTGCATAGATTTGCATATTGCCGTTCCTTCATACGGAACGGAATGTTTAAGTGAACAAATAAGCCGTCTTTATCCAGATTGTGATTATTACATTACTTAAACATCTACCGGGAGTGTCGCGAGCACTTCCGGTTTTGTTTTAAGCAACATGTTTTACCCCCGTTATCTTACATACAAAACATTCCCTTTTAGTTCGAAATTAACATCCATCGTTTCTAATACTTTTAATACATCAGACAAATTGGTATTGCGGTGCATTTTCCCTTTGAAGATGACATTCTCTGGCTTCCCAACATATTGCACGTCTATGTTGTACCATCTTTCCAGTTGGCGCATGACACTATATAAATCCTGGCCGTCAAAATCAAACAGGCCGTTTTTCCATGCGATTGTTTTATTAAGATCAGGCGTTTCTATGATGGTCAATGTACCTCCCTCCGGTACAGTTGGTTTGCTTAAAACTGCAGTCTGGCCTGGCACCAGCACCTTTGATTGACTACCTGACAGTGGCGTTACTTTCAGCGCACCGGTCAGCAATGTTGTACGGTTGGTTTTCTCATCTTCATAGGTGTTGACATTAAATGAAGTACCCAGTACTTCCAGTTTCATCTGATCGGTTTCCACTATAAAAGGTTGCCAGCTCTTGTTGGCAACTTCAAAATAAACCTCCCCGATAATTTTCACCCTTCGCTCCGATCCCTTGAAAGCCACCGGATATTGTATAGAAGACGCTGCATTTAACCATACTTCTGTTCCATCAGGAAGAGAGAGGTGGTACTGGCGCCCTTTAGGTGTAGTAATAGTATTTTGTGCAACCCCGTCTGTGGCGGCTGTCGCATCGTATGTAAGCGCGTTATTATTCAGCGAAATTTGTGTGCCGTTCTGTGTAGCAATCTTTCCTTCCCTCAAACTGTCTAACACAAGCTGCGTACCGTCTGCCAGTGTCAGGATGGCACCGTTTCTACCCGGTGGAATATCGTGCGTGGCCTGTTTGTTAGTGTACCACTGTACATTTTGCGTACGATGTGTCAGCAGGAAATAACTGGATATACCCACGCCCAATACCACTACCGCGGCCGCCCATTTCCATGCATGTAGCAGACGCACCCTGCGTACATTTGTTGTTGCTGGTTTGTTGGAAAGAAAACGTTCCAGCGCCGCAGTTTCATCAAACCGGGACATAGCATACACCTGCTGTTGTTGTACAGCGGGATCATTTAATTCCTCCCACAACTGTCGGTTGTCGTCGCTGGCGGCCATCCACGCATCCAGCTGCTCCTGCTCTTCGGCAGTAAGCAGGCCCTGTTGCGAACGGGAAATAAGCGTTGCAATAATGAACGGATCGTTCGGAAAAGACGCCATGTATAAATGTGTTTATATTATTACAACATGGTATCCCGATCGTACTAAAAGAACCGGAAAAAAATTTATGACTGGTGGGAATATAACAGGAATAAAGCAAATACAGTCAGCGACAGGCGCGTTCTCAGCAACTTCATGCCCCTGGTTTTCTGATTCTTGACTGTCTGGAGGGAAATGGAAAGAATTTCGGCAATCTGCTCGTTTTTCAGTCCTTCAATGTAACTCATGCGAACGATCTTCCCGCATTGATCAGGTAAATTGCTGATCTCCCGGTAAATGGCCCTGAAAACCTCCATGCGGATAATGTCAGGATCTTCTGCTGTGGAAGCAGCCTCCTGCTCCTGGAGAAATTTAGCCTGCCGCTCTTTAGAATGCTGTGCCCCCTTCAGGAAATTAAGGGCCGCATTACGCGTGGCCTTGTACAGGTAATCCTTCAGGTGCCGGATGTCCTCGAACGCAGATGGCTTCTGCCATAATCTTTCAAAAACGTCCTGCACAATATCATCCGCATGCCCGGGCTCACAGATGATCGTTTCAGCGTAGTGGCAGAGTGCGCTATAATATTCTTTAAAGATATAGGAATAATGCAACGTATCTCGTGAAGTCAATCCACGCAAAAGTTGGTACTCGTTATAAGAATATTTTTGCGACAAATTAGCGTCCCCGATTTTAGTTGAAAGGTAAAAATAATTAAAAAATCAAGTTATAAGGTAGTGTCTTAATTTCATTTTTTCCGAAAGAATCTCCGGGCAGTTACCTACGGCAACTACCCGGAGATTCGGCATTTATACTATTTTCATACTTTCGATTCTTCATTGCCTGGAAAAATTATAATAAAACGACCGATGCTTGACGCAGAGAAAACCGCCTTCTATATTAGTCTCTTTAAAGGGATAGACCCGGCAGATTTGCCAGGCTTAATTAACGCCACACAAAAAAGGCAACTCAAACCCGGCGACATCTATATACGGGAAGGAGAAAAGAGCCAACGGCTGGCTTATATCATAAACGGCATGATACGGTGCTATCATATTAATGAGAAGGGAATTGAAAGCACCGTACTACTCCGATGGGAAAATCAGATCGTTGCCTCCTACGACAGTATCCTCTGGCAAAAGCCATCACGTTTTACTTATCATGCCCTGGAGCAAACATCTCTACTGGAAGTCAATTATGACATTTTACAACAGCTCCTCGCCAATAAAGCAGTATTTGAGCAGGCCAGGTACCACTTCTTACTCGATATGCTCGCCCAGTCGCTGGAGCGCCTGGAATCCTTCGTGCTGCTAACCCCTGAAGAAAGATACCTTCAGCTCATACAGGACAAACCAGATCTGCTACAACGGGTATCCGATAAACATCTGGCTACGGTGCTGGGTATTACACCGGTATCCCTAAGCCGTATCCGCAAAAGAATTGCCCTCAGGGATTCCCGTTA
Organism: Chitinophaga sp.; assembly: GCF_039596155.1. GTDB lineage: Bacteria > Bacteroidota > Bacteroidia > Chitinophagales > Chitinophagaceae > Chitinophaga. Next base: position 5,700 of record NZ_JBCNKF010000051.1, on the reverse strand, counting down.
ATTATCTTTTGTTAACAGCCCCACCATGATGCCAGCCTAACTTTGTCGGGTAAATTATTCTATATGGAACAATTAGCCACCGCATTTGCCGTAATATTCAGCATGACATTTATACGATACCTGGTGCTCGCGGGAGTCCCTTTTTTGCTCTTCTACATGTTGCTGTCATCCGCTACCCCCAAATATAAAATCCAGGAAAGAAAAGCCGTTAAAAAAGACTTTTTACGGGAGATTATGCACTCCGGCTCCTCCAGTCTTATATTCGCCGCAATGATGGCTATTACCCTGTTTACGCCTGTAAGATCACATACCCTGCTGTACACGGATGCCCATGATTATCCACTGTGGTGGATGCCTGTCAGCCTCTTCCTGAGCCTTGTCATCCATGATACCTACTTTTACTGGATGCACCGCCTCATGCATCATAAAAGCATCTTTCGTTTCACACATGTAGTACACCATCAGTCTGTAAACCCTTCTCCATTTGCGGCCTACTCTTTTCACATACTGGAAGCTATTGCAGAAGGAGCTATAGTACTAATCCTTGCCTTTACCCTGCCTATGCACAGGGACATGCTCATCCTCTTCACTTCCGTAAGCTTAATCATCAATGTATATGGGCATCTGGGGTATGAAATCATGCCGAAAGCACTTCGCCATTCCTACCTCTTTGAGATCATCAATACGTCTGTACATCACAATCTTCATCACAGTAAATTTAAAGGTAATTATGGGCTGTACTTCCGTTGGTGGGACAGACTGATGAAAACTGAAAACCCTGACTATGTGAAGGAATACGATCGGATCCAGGAAAAACGTTTCGGCACCAAGGTCTTCAAACAGGTAAAGCACGAGATGGTACAATGAGGTAGCAGACAATCAACCTAACAAACAAAAAAATTGAACAACCCCAAAAAAATAAAGCCTTGTGCATAACACAAGGCTTTAAATATTCTGTGACCCCGCTCGGGCTCGAACCGAGGACCCAAAGATTAAGAGTCTTTTGCTCTACCAACTGAGCTACGGAGTCCTCTTTTTCCCACACATATCATGTGGTTGGGGTTGCAAATTTACAACGTTAATTTATATTTCACAAAACTTATTTAACTTAAATTTCATTAATTTTTAAAAAAGTCCGGATATACCCCCGGTAAAATATACTCAGTTATGGAAACAGCATACATTGTAGCCGGATATAGAACCGCTGTGGGAAAGGCTAAACGTGGCGGATTCCGCTTTTACCGCCCCGACGATCTCGCCGTAGATGTCATAACAGGTTTGTTAAAAAGCGTACCGCAGCTTGACCCGAAGCGCGTTGATGACCTTATTGTAGGGAACGCAGTGCCCGAAGCTGAACAAGGTCTCCAGATTGGCAGAATGATCTCCGTCAGGGCCCTCGGCATCGAAGTACCCGGCGTTACCGTGAACAGGTACTGCGCCTCCGGCCTCGAAACCATCGCCATCGCCACTGCCAAGATCCAGGCAGGCATGGCACACTGTATCATCGCTGGTGGTACAGAAAGTATGAGCCTGGTGCCTGTAGCCGGCTGGAAAACAGTGCCCAACTTCAAAGTCGCCAGCACCACTCCCGAATACTACCTCGGCATGGGCCTCACCGCCGAAGCCGTAGCCAAAGAATACAATATTTCCCGCGAAGACCAGGACCTCTTCGCCCTCAATTCTCACCACAAAGCCATCAAAGCTATCCAGAACGGCTACTTCAAAGACGGCATCCTGCCCATCAATATCGATGAAGTATACGTAGACGATAAAGGCCGTAAACAAACACGTACCTACACCGTCGATACAGATGAAGGTCCCCGCGCCGATACCTCCGCCGAAGCCCTCGCCAAACTTAAACCAGTTTTCGCCGCCGGCGGTAGCGTTACAGCAGGTAACTCCTCCCAGACTTCCGATGGCGCCGCCTTCGTAATCGTCATGAGCGAAACCATGGTCAAAGAACTGGGCCTCCAACCTATCGGCCGCCTCGTTGGATGCGCTTCCGCAGGCGTACACCCACGCATCATGGGTATTGGCCCCGTCGCTGCTATTCCAAAAGTATTACAGCAGACAGGCAAAAACCTGAACGATATCGACCTCGTAGAACTGAACGAAGCCTTCGCCTCACAGTCCGTAGCCGTTATCCGCGAAGTAGGGATCGATCCCGACATCGTTAATATCAATGGTGGCGCTATCGCCCTGGGACACCCCTTAGGTTGTACAGGCGCAAAACTCACCGTACAGATCCTGAATGACTTAAAACGACTCAATAAGAAATATGGCATCGTTACCGCATGCGTAGGCGGTGGCCAGGGCATAGCCGGTGTCATCGAAAGGCTATAAAAAGATTGAAAGATTATAAAAAGTGCGTAAAAGCAGGAAATGCCTCCTTCAAACAAGGAGGCATTTTGCTTTTTACGTCTATATACATGCCGCAAGAACAGCATTGATTATCAAACAAATACACACCATCCACACATCTTTCTTCTATATTTTCCCCGTACTCTTCCCACCACTATACCTGGATACCTACTTTTACGTTTTCAGTATACTCAATCAATAACCATTTAAAAATTCCGTATGAAAACATTCGCCTGGCGCTGTTGCTGTGCCCTGTTACTCCTCGCATGTAACAAACAACACGACGCCCCCTTCTTAAAAAACAAGCAAACCGTAGCAGCTACTACCATCAGCAAAACCACGAACAAAAAAATCTTCATCCACTACATGCCCTGGTTCGAAACACCCGCATCCAAAGGCACCTGGGGATACCACTGGAAAATGAATACCCAGAACCCGGACATCATCACCAACGGTAAAAGACAAATCGCCACTTACTACTACCCGAAAACCGGCCCTTACTACTCCAGTGACCCGGCCATCATCGAGTACCAACTCCTGCTCATGAAATACGCCGGTGCCGATGGCGTCTTCATCGACTGGCCCGGAACCAGGATGCAATACGATTACCCGGACAACCTCGCCAATTCCAATGCCCTCATCAACAAACTAAATGCGGTCGGCCTGCAATTCGGCATCGTGGAAGAAGACAGGAACTGGGACGCCGGTAACACCACCGGTGCACATGGCGACTTTGTCTACATGCAGAATAACTACTTCAACCAGGCCAACTATCTCAAGACCAATGGTAGTCCCGTAGTATTGAACTTCGGGCCCATCACCTTCCACCAGCCCGCTCAATGGGATGCAATCCTGAACGGTATCAGCCCAAAACCAAAGATCCTTCCGCTCTATGGCTTTACATCGGAAGTAGGTGCGAATAATGCAGGCGGCGAATTCCCCTGGATCTACCAGGACCATCCCACTGTTGTGAACAACTATTATGCACAGGCGGCCAACTTCCCGCTCGCTATCGGTGTCGTATATCCCGGCTTCAACTCCTTCTACGCAGCAGGCGGTGCAGATGGCCCTACCTGGCAGATCCCCTTCAACGGCACCGGCACCTTTGCTACCATGCTCGATAAAGCCCTCGCCTCTTCTGTAAGCATCATCCAATTCGCTACCTGGAATGATTATGGAGAAGGCACCATGATCGAACCGACAGAAGAATTTGGCTACTCCTTCCTCACCACCATGCAGCAAAAACTAGGCGTACCCTACGGACAATACGAACTGGAATTAATCTACCAATTATACCAGGCCCGTAAGTCCAACGCAGGTAATGCCACCGTCCAGGCACAACTGGACCAGGTATTCTCCTACCTCGCCAATCAACAGGTGGCACAGGCAGCCGCACTGCTCAGTAACCTGGGCGGAGGCAATACAACCACCGGTGTGTATATCAAAAACAAATGGCTGAATACCTATATCTATGAAGACAATGGCCAGGTAAAGTACAGTACCGCAAATTCCGGTAATCAATATAAATGGGTGCAGGAAACCGTCAACGGGCATATACGTTTCAAAAACCTTTCGACCAGCCACTACCTGAATATCGAGCATCTCTACTCCTACGTAGAAAGCACCAGTGTACCCAATACATATTATAGCAGCTACTGGGTACTGGAAAATTATAACGGTTTTACCCGGCTCAAAAACGAATGGCAGAACAACTACCTGAACCTGGAAAATCAAAGTGGGTTCGCACAGTGCACCGTCGTACCGGATTATTTTGAAAGTAGTCAGTGGACGTTGCAGCAATAGCAGGAACAAGAAGAGAACAACTTCAAAACACGAGAACAATAAATTTGAAGACCAGGAAAAAAACTAAACACTGCCACTGACCCAAAAGGTCAGGAATCAGTAAAATGTAAAACATATAGCTCGCTACGGTGGGCTATATGCTTTTAAATAAAAACATTTACTTCCCACCAGTCGATACATAATCATACGGTACCTGGTCAGCCAGCTTCTCCCAGCTCCAATATCCACTATAAATCATCGCCAACGGATTCACACAAACCCCATCCTTACTAAACGTACAATCCGGTTGCATAAACCGTATCATCGACTCCTGCTGCCTTGGCAACCTCCCCATCAATCTTGCATACTTACCCGCTTCCAGCTCTTTCGTATAACTCACCAACAACATATTCTCACAATGCAATTCATACTTATCCTCCAATGTATCCGAAGGTTTCATCAGGTCAACCGGCCTTAACGGCGTCGGCATCCTGTAATTCACATAATCACTATCATCTGAATAAGCATCCCTGTTCAACATAATCTTCCCATTTTTCACAATCGTATCCTTCACATACCCATGCTGGCGTGGCCGCCGCACTATCTCATTCACGACAAAACCTTCCTCTTCCGTATTCCCTTTTATCAATGACCTGAAAAAGTGTAACGATGACCCATGAAACACCGCCTCCCTATTCGTCCTCCACTGGCGTAACAGCGCCTTATTCTTCGTCGTCATACTCTCATAAAACGCATACCCATAATAAGAAATCGTGTGATCTATATCTGAATTGACATACTGCTTCAGCAAAAAACGAATCTTATACCCCAACGCCTCGTTCACAATCACCAGGTAATCATCTGTACTTGCTTTCAACGCCTGCTCTCTTTTATCATATCCAATATCCAGGATCTCATCATTAGTGATCATACAAGTCTTTGCAAATGCTGTCTTCCCTATAAATGTATCTCTGAACTTTTTAATATTCGCCTCCCTGTTGGGATCGCGCTTCACCTCAAAAGCCTTCAGTACCGTCGCCTTCGGTTGCAATACAATTTTGATCTTCACATCTTCCGTATTCACATCCAGGAAATTAGATACGGTTTCATACCCAACATAAGAAGCAATCAACTCATACCTGCCCGGTACAATTCCTCCAATACTAAAATTACCTCCCTCTGTCGTTGTCCCACCCTTACTGGTATTATTAATAAAAACCGTTGCAAACCCCAGTGGCTTTCCATCCCTACCAGATACCACGGTGCCTGTAATATTAACCTGTGCAAATATGACCCCGCTGAGTGTAAGCAAATAACAGAAGAAGACAATTCTTTTCATAGCCGCGAAATAACACAGAAGGTCGAATGCCCTTCTGTTAATATCGATGTAAAGGCAGGATGTGCAGACCAAACATGCATTTTATAAACTAAAAAGAGGGTGTCTCATAAATAAATGAGGCACCCTCTTTTATTTGTATAAAAAAATGTATTGTTAATCAATATTTTATTAACTCTTCCTATATTTAAATATGGCAAGAGGTAAAACTTTATCCGTAG
>NZ_JBCNKF010000050.1:0-35833 GCF_039596155.1 Chitinophaga sp. | reverse complement strand
TTTTCACCCCCTCTCCCCATCTCCCCACCTTTACCTTCCTAACCAATAAACGCATATGAAACTATTTAGCCTATTGCTATGCCTGCTTGTCATCACACAAGTAAAAGCTCAACAAACCACCGGGAACCCATCCACTACTAACCAACAAACCGGTTCCCAACACCTCACCGGTAAAATCACCGACCCACAACAAAACCCACGCCCTTACGTCCTGCTCGTCCTGGCGTCCGACAGCCTATACACCCAGGATGTAAAATCCACCATCTCCAGTGATTCAGGTACCTACACTTTCCAAAACATCCCCGCCGGACAATACTACCTCCGCGCCTCCTTCTTAGGCTTAAAAACCTATTCCAATAAAATCACCGTCCCAGGAAAACTTGACATCGTCCTGGCCGACTCCTCCTCCCAACTCAACGAAATCGTCGTAAAAAGCCAAAAACCAACCTTTCAAAAGCTCACCGACAAATTCGTCTTCAACGTCGCCAACTCCACCCTCACCGCCGGTGGTACCGCCTTCGACGTACTCACTCACACCCCTCTCCTCATCCAGGGCACCAACGGCAATCTTAACATCGCCGGCTTTCCCGCTGGCGCCATCGTCTATATCAACAACCGGAAATCCCTCCTCTCCGGTGATGACCTCCTCACCTACCTCAAAGGCATGCCGGCTGACAACATCGTCAGCGTCGAAGTCATCACCAACCCCTCCGCTAAATACGAAGCCGGCTCCTCCGGAGGTATCATCAATATTCTCTTGAAAAAAACAGAAGACGAAGGACTCAATGGCTCTCTCACCCTCGCTGACAGACAAAACCGATACAACGAACAACGCATCTCCGGCGTACTCAACTACAAAAAAAGAAGATACGCCCAACAACTACAAGTCAGCGCCACCAACAGCGGCAACTTTTACCAACTCACCAGCACCACCACCTATCCGAAAATAGACCAGGTAGAATACCTGGATACAAAGATCTATTCCAACTACAAAGACATCTACGCCCAAACTGCTCTTAACTACGAACTCTCTCCAAAAACCAACATCGGTGGATCTGTTGAGTATAAATACAATGACAGACACTCCCGCCAGCACATCACCAACTACATCCATTATCCCGAATACACCGATTCCTTAATCAACACCAACAAGGAACCGAATGGCAATAACATGCTCACCGGGAACCTCTACTTCAAATTCAACGACACCAAAAAAAGCCGCTCTTTAGATCTCAACCTCGATGGAATCATTTACAATAACCATGATTATAGCACCTTCCTGTCCTATTACATGAACAAACCATCCGAACTATTCAACGGCTACAAATCCGATGTCAATCAACAAATTCATAACTACTCCTTCAAAGCCGACTACACCCAGCCCTTCATCTGGAAAACAACACTGGAAGCCGGTGGCAAATACACCTATACCGAAACTAAAAACCCATACAACTTCTATAACCTAAACCTCTCCAACGAGGAATTCATTTACAACCCAGGGATCTCAAACTACTTCATCTACCAGGAGAAGATCTTCGCTGCATACTTAAACCTCCAAAAAAGTATCACGCAGAAAATCTCCCTGAAAGCCGGTGTACGCCTGGAATCCACCCACACCAACAATATCCAGAAAGAAAAATACATCAACAACTACACACGTTGGCTACCATCCGCTACCGTCAACTACGCCATCAACAACAACCATAACCTCTCTTTCGCCCTCAAAAGCGATTTCAACAGACCTTCCTTCTGGCAAATGAATCCATTCATGACCTACACCAGCAACAAATCAGGTGTACAAGGCAATCCTTTTATTCTACCGACCCAAAGCATCCGTGCTGAACTCACCTATATCTACCACCAGAACTACATCTTCATGGCCAGCTATGGCAAAGAAACAAACCTCTTCCAGCAGGTCGTAACACTGGTACCACCAGACACACTCATCTATTTGTGGAATAACTACGGCTACTCCAGGTCAATGACCCTCACTTCCGTGATCAATCAAACGATCATCAAAGACCACTGGACAGCCAGCATCACCAATGCCCTGGATTGGCGCACACTCAATGCCACCGCCAATGGCGTTGCCTATAAAAATACTTATCCCATCTATATGTTGAATATTAACAATAATTTCTCTAATATCGCGCACACTGGTATCGACGCCACCGTCGGAGGCAATTACGTGAACCAATATGTACAGGCAAATATGTTGTTGAAATCATTTGGCAGTGTCAACATCGGCGTGAGTAAGAATTTCCCTAAACCGGATGTAAAAGTAAGCCTCGCTGTTGATGATATATTTTTCAACAACTACTTCAGGTTAAGCACACTACCCAACGACCAGATGATGAACAACGCTGTCAGTAAAGGTAACACCCGCCAGGTACGTGTATCGCTGATCAAAAAATTCGGCAACAAGAAAATGAAGAAATTTAATTCCAATGATAGCGGCAATCAGCAGGAACAAAATAGGATTTAACTTCTTAAAAAATTATACCGGGGCTACAAGAGTATGCATACATATCACATTCTGGATGTTGTTTTATGTATTCGTATTCTTGTACTTTTGGGAGATCTATAAGATCAATGGACTGATGCACCTGAAAAACTATCACCAGCTAGGTCTCTTTTGTGGCATCCTGCTGATAGTCACACTATATCTTCACTATGGCGCAGTCTACCTGGTCACACCCTTATTCAAAAGGAATATTGCACTGGGATTGGGACTCATCCTACTTTATACATTCAGTGCCTATTGTGTCAACCAACTCCTCTTACAACATTTTATATACGGACCTAACGAACAAAGTGATTACAGCTTTTATTCCCGGCACCTGCTCTCTTTCGGGAACCTGGCTTTCTTCTTAAATATCAGTATCTATTTCGGTTGCCTGACAGTCACACTAAAACTAGCGCTCAACTATTACAGAACTGCCAGAAAAACATTATTGCTCACTCAGCTACGCAATGATATCGAAGTAGACTTCCTGAAATCGCAGATCAAACCTCACTTTTTATTCAATGCGCTCAACTCTATCTATGGTATGGCATTGAATGACACGGCAGCGATTGCTATCTTACTCGATTTCTCAAAACTACTCAGGTACCTGCTCTACCAAAGCCAGGAACACGTACCACTGGAAGAAGAACTGGACATCATCCGCATCTTCACACAAATCAATCAGCAGCTCAATCCTGCCTTACACATCCAATTCAACTATGACCATGTTGCCGACCGCATCATTAAAAAATATGCGCTCTTCTCGCAGGTACAAAAGATCTTAAATCATCCGGATGCCACCCAAAAGGAGTATACCCTCATACTGGACAATGACAAACTCTACTTCAGATGAACATTGAAAAAATCATAGCACTCATTGCCCGAAGGCGCGTCCTTGTCCATATTTCTTTCTGGGCGATCTACATCGTGTTGCGATGGTTATTTCTAAAAACAACCATCGGGAATATCAGCGCCATGTATGCATTCTATTATACAATCTACCTCCTTTTATTCACCATCTTCTTTTATTACTACATCGCCTACCTGATCCCGGCACTATTCAGGCACGGGCAAAGGTTGATGGCCATCCTGCTCATCCCCGGTTCGTTCCCCGTATATGTTATTCTTTCTACGCTTTACGTCAAAGTCCTTCCCTACTGGGATCACAGCTTCTATGTGCAACTGCAGGAAATGTCCTATTGGAAAACCTTCTTCGATTTGCAAAAAGCCGCCTATACATTTGCAGGCGTCATCTGGGGTGTATTGCCCCCTCTGATGATCAGGTTCCTGCTGGAAATTTATAGACACGTCCAACAACAACAATCCATTATATCGTATAATAAACAACTGGCTAGAACGCAGGCACACTCCCACCTGCCAGCTGATTTTATCTTTGGCACGTTACAACTCATGCGGCAAAAGATGCACGATAATAAAAACGCAGATCAGGCCATTGATAAACTAAGCAACTTACTTGATTTTGCGTTTTATAAAAGTCAACATAAAACTGTCACCATTCAGGAGGAAATCGACTTCCTGGAAAGCTATATCGGCTTTGAAAGAATGCGGCACTCACCGAACCGTGTCTCTATTCAATTCGAATACAGCATCAGTGAAAACAGTACCATACCACCGCTGTTGTTCATCAACTTCATAGAAAATGCTTTTAAACACGGTGTAAACAGCACCATCCAACAATCATGGGTAAAAATATTCCTGCATGAAAATAATGGCATCCTACTATTCAAGGCGCAAAACAGCCTGCCGAAAAACACACCCAAAGACACAGGTGGTATCGGTTTAAAAAACGTACGCAGGCGCCTGGAACTTGAATTCCCAGACAAATTCGTACTGAACTCAATGAAATCTGATATATTTGAAATCGACCTCGTAATCCAACTGAGATGAAAGTATTAATTGTAGAAGATGAGCCTATAGCCCAGAATATATTACTGGACTTCTGTGGAAGGATCTCTATTTTATCAACGCCCGATGTAGCGGACAACGCAATTGAAGCCTTTGAGATGATCAAACAACAGCCATATGACCTGGTATTGTTAGACATCCAGATGCCTGAAATGGATGGACTGACGCTCGCAAAACTACTCCCTTACAATTCTACCAATATTATATTCACGACAGCCTATGCGGAATATACACTGGACGCATTTGAACTGAATGTAGTGGATTACCTCATGAAACCCTTTTCCTATGAAAGGTTCCAAAAGGCGATTCAGAAAGTGCTCGCACGCAAAATGCCGGAGCCCGCACCTACAGAAGATGCCATTTTTATAAAGGTAGACGGACAGTTTAGAAAATGCCGGTTCAACTCAATCTTATATATAGAAGCCCTGAGTGATTATGTAAAAATTCACGCCACCGAAGGCAGCTTTCTTTTCTTCTCCACCATGAAAGGCATGGAAGAACGCCTGCCGGCTAATAAATTCTTCCGTATACACAATTCGTATATCATAGCGATTGAAAAGGTGGAAACACTCTTTGGCAATACCGTGCAACTCACGAATGGAATAGAATTACCTATTGCCCGGAACAGGAAGGAAAAACTGTTTGAATTGCTGAAGATTAATGAATAATGCTATCTCGCATGCCCTTTATTTGCTTCGCATCATGCATTCCCATTATTATAAAAACTGACAATCTCCTTCCTTGTCAGGTTAATCACTGCATGCAAAAAAATATCTCCTCCGTCAGAGGGAGGATCAAATTGATACCATAGTGAACTGATATCTCCCATCAATGGCATTTCAATCTCCACAATTTTTTCCCCGGCTTTATTCACATAACCATAATATTGGCGATAATATACAGCCAGCGGCAGTTTTATATTCCAGTGAGCAGGCCCACCCGCTTTCTTTACCGCTGACTGAAATATTTGTTCTGTTGCTTTTATATCATTACAAGTCAGGTCAATCGCTGAATCATTTCTATTACGTAAGCTATCTTTATAGAACACCACGCCCTCATACCCTTCACCTGCACAAGGAAAGCTCGGATAATCCCGCTCACGATGCTGATACACCCAAACAATATCACAAGCTTTTTTTGTCAGACCAGCCACCCGGTTTTTATTCAGGGCTATTTTCAAAGGCACTTCCGGGTGATCCAGGATATTGATCCTGTAATCAATCCCTTCCTCCTTCATAAGTATTTCTAAATTCTTATAGAAATCAGCATAGCCTTCAACTTCAACCAATTCATTTTTATCATTAGGTATTAACGGCAGGAACTCTACATAGGTATCAGATACATACCACCACCCGATTGCAGCCGCCAAACAGATTATCACGCCAGCACTGATCAGTGCAACTTTTCTTTTGATAGACATAGGGAAATTAATAACTTATTGTTTGCGACCTCACGATGCTCCAACATCCACAAGGTTAGAAAATTAAATTATAACTAAATTCCTGATTTTCGGCCCGAATTTAAACTTTTAATTTTGTACCAGCAGCTGCCGTAAACCTATCATACAGCTGTAAACCATTAAAAGTTATTCACATCAACAGGCAATTCTTATATATACATCCTCGTTATACAACAAGCAATATCCCCTGAATAGTTCTATATTTATCATCATAAATTTTAACCCATGAAGATCCCAAACGCATTCAATGATATCATCAAAGCCCATTTGAATGTCAACGCAGCCTGGCTTCCCATCACCAACACATTTCAATTAGGTGATTACGGCATTTTCTCGGATGGTGTATTTATGCAACTAGGAAATATCAGCGAATTCGGTATTCAATTTGAAACCGCCGAAGGGCCTGAGAGCAGCATCAATTTTACCTCTACTGAGACCAGCGTGATCAATTTCTCCGGCGGCGCACAGGTAGATGTGATTCCGCCAACTGCCGTTGATGCCAAGGTTACCATGAAGTTTACCACCAAAGGTTCATTCTTCGTCAAATCCCCGGTTATCCATGTAGAAGTGATGCAGAATATCCAGCGTATCGGGGCACAACTCAAAGACATTGACGGATGGAGGCGGAAGTGGAAAGTCGTGCACCAGGTATATCATGCAAAAGATGCCGCGATCTTTTCAACCATCGCAGCCGATACCGACCTCACCTTTAGCGGCAATGTAAAAGCACTGCGGGAATTGAACTTAGGCGCAGCTGATATCAATGTGAATACCTCCAAAGAAATGGGATTGGAAATGCACGGCAAAGAAGGCGTGATCGCACTTGGATTATTCAAGCTGCGCTGGCTGGGCGGTGGCGTCAAGTCATTGGATGCCAGTCACCAGGACATCGAATTATTGCATGGAGAAGCAGAAGAAGACGTATAACTATAACAAATCTATAGCCACTACTTGTATGCTTCCTCCAGGCGGCAAAAGTAGTGGCTTTATCATGCCAGTCTATACCATTCCCGGCCCTCTTCTTTTATAGCAATTGAGTACTAATACATCACTATAAGGTCACCTCAATATCCATTGGATAATGAAGTGACCTTATGGTGTACTTCTGGTACCCTTATAGCGTTCTTATGGTATCTCTATAGCGTCGTACTTCTGGCACCTCTATAGCGTACTTCTGGCACCTCTATATCGTACTTCTGGCACCTCTATAGCGTACTTCTGGCACCCCTATAGCGTACTTCTGGCACCTCTATAGCGTACTTCTGGCACCCTATAGCGTACTTCTGGCACCTCTATAGCGTACTTCTGGTAACTCTATAGCGTACTTCCGGCACCTCTATAGCGTACTTCTGGTACCTCTATAGCGTACTTCTGGCACCTCTATAGCGTACTTCTGGTACCCCTATAGCGTACTTCTGGTACCTCTATAGCGTACTTCTGGTACCCCTATAGCGTACTTCTGGTACCTCTATAGCGTACTTCTGGTACCCCTATAGCGTACTTCTGGTACCTCTATAGCGTAGCTATAGTACTCTTACAGCATAAAATCTCCGGTACAAAAAAGCCCCCAAAAGCTGCTCGCTCCCGGGGGCTTTTTACACCAATTACTGGTGAATATGCTTAAATATTTCCCTTCTTCATTTCCTTTACCGCATAATCCACCGCTCTGGCTGTCAGTGCCATATAGGTCAGACTCGGATTCTGTGTACTGGTCGATGTCATACACGCACCATCCGTCACAAATACATTCTTCACCAGGTGCAGCTGGTTCCATTTATTCAGCAAAGACGTTTTAGGATCATGCCCCATTCTCACCCCACCCATCTCATGGATATCCAATCCAGGCGCCTGCTTCGAATCATGTGTTTTCAGATCTGTGAACCCGGCTTTGGTATACATCTCCGTCATCTGCTCAAAGAAGTCCTTCACCATCTTCTCATCGTTATCATCATACCCGATATCAGTATGCACTAATGGAATACCCCACTCATCTTTCTTGTCTTTATCTAAAAATAACCGGCTCTTTTCCTTCGGAATCGTTTCACCCATCATATGAGAACCTACCATCCAGGGGCCTAACTCCTTTTTATGGAGATTGTCTTTCAGCTGATTGCCAAAACCATCCGGTTTGGAATAAGACGGACGCATACCATAGAAGCCAGCCGCATAACCACGGAGGAAGTCAGTCTCCTGTTTTACAAGGTTCCTGAACCGCGGGATATAAGCACTGGTAGGCCGTTTACCATCCGTGGTGTATTCCAGCAGGCCATCGTACTTACCTGAGATAACTGCACGGTAGTTGTGGAAAGCAAAATACTTCCCTAACAAACCATTGTCATTACCGATACCATTCGGGAAACGATCAGAGGTAGAATTCAGCAGGATGATATTGGTATTCACCGCTGCAGCATTGACAAAGATCACCGGAGCAAAGTATTCAGTTGCTGCCTTGGTTTTCGCATCGATCACACGCACACCGGTAGCCTTGCCTTTCTGCCCGTCATAGATGATGGAATGAACAACACTATCAGGTTTAAGGGTGAGATGCCCCGTCTTTTCCGCCCACGGAATAGTCGATGCATTACTACTGAAATAACCGCCAAACGGACATCCGCGCTGACACAGATCACGTTTCTGGCATTGCATTCTGCCTTGTTGTTTATGGATCTCCTGCGGCTCCGTCACGTGCGCACAGCGGCCATAGATCACATGCCTGTCTGAATAGTTTTTGCTAACAAAGTCTTTGAAGTACGCTTCCACTTTTGTGAGATCCATAGGGGGCAGGAATTCACCATCCGGCAGACCGGGTAAGTTATCCTTGTTACCAGAGATACCGGCAAACTTTTCCACATAGCTATACCAGGGCGCCAGGTCTTCGTACCGGATCGGCCAGTCTACCGCAAAGCCATCCCTGGCCGGACCTTCAAAATCATAGTTACTCCATCGCTGTGTCTGCCGTGCCCACAGCAGGGATTTACCCCCTACCTGGTAACCGCGGATCCAGTCAAACGGTTGATCCTGTACATAAGGATGTTCTTTATCTTTCACAAAAAAGTGCAGGGCATCTTCCTTGAATGCGTAACATTTACTCACCACCGGGTTGTCCTCTTTCTGTTGTTGGGTCAACTGTCCACGGTGTTTAAATTCCCATGGCATCATGCTGGTGGTGGGATAATCTTTCAGGTGCTTAACGTCTCTACCTCTCTCAAGTACTAAAGTCTTCAATCCTTTTTCCGTGAACTCTTTGGCTGCCCAACCGCCGCTGATACCCGATCCGATCACGATCGCATCAAAGTTGTGGCTGGTATCGCCTGTATTTATATTTGGCATACAATTTTTATCCTTTATTAACTAATACACTTCCGTGGAATCGCCCGGGTACGAGCTCGTATGGGAATACTTTTGTGAGATAATATTCAGAACCGGTATAGCCCTGGATCAACAGACCTTTGTACGTGTGATAGAAGGCCGAAGCAGGGGAAGCATCGGGAGCTGTCTCTTCCATTTTTTTCAGGAAAGCCTCATCTCCATTTTTCCATTCTTTCCTGAATGCCTGCAGGCCGGTTTTGAATTTCTCCTGATCTGCTTTTGTATAACAATCGTCCATCAGGGTCATTGCATAGACGTCTGCCTGTACTTGTCTGGCTCCCGGTTTTTCACCATTAGGGATCATGACATCTGCAAGGGAAGTTAAGGTGGCTTCCTCATCACTGGATAGTTCTATATTTTTTACTTTATAGGCCGGTGGCTTCTTCTCATGGAGACATGAGGGTAAAACAGCCAGCCCGGCAGATACGAACAGGACCTGTTTTAAAACGGTTCGTCTGGATACAAGCATTGGCGCGTTAGTTTTTCATTACGGACAATAAGGTAGTGGGAATATTCAGGATTTCCAAACATTTTAGGATGAGTGGGCCTCCCCAGGCAGGGGCGTGCAGCAGTGATCACCGGCTGTACACCTTCATATCCCACAGCATTCCCCCGAAAGTAGCGCCGATGATCATGTTGAATAACTGGTAACGCAGTACCACCGGGGAAGCCAGCACACTGAACCCGAAATTCACCAGCCAGTAATACGTAACGATTGTCAACGCATACCGGAAATGTTCATTCGCTATTGCGCGACCTTCCTGGTACAGGTACCTGATCCAGCCAATGCCAAAAATGAGCAGGATGATGCCCATCAGGTAAGGATAAAAATGAAAAAGGGGTAGTTCATTACCGGCACGTTTATACACATGCGCACTGCGGTATTGGAACCATTCTTTTGCTACAGGCAGGATGGTATCCACACCATCATTGTAGACGGCCAGGTTCTCGGCAGGCGGGAATATGTATTGCCATGCATTTGGCCAGATATAATACCGGATATAAGGAACGGGATAGCGTGCGATCAGGAATTTACCATAATCATTGAGCAGGGGGGCAACCTGTGCCATTTTGTGAAGATGACTGGCATTGTCAGCAATATGCTGCACCCCAGGAGCAGGTTGTAAAGGAGAACTGGGATCCCAGATAAAATAGGCCATAATAGGCCTGCCAGGTCTTTCTGACACAGGAACGGAGTCGAGCCACTGATCCACGCGCGCCTGGATAGCAGCGAATTTAGCAGGAATTGTATCATGTCTTCTTTCACCTGCTGGCATATGCGCATAAGCATAGACCGCATTGTTGGCCATTTGCCACCCGCTAAATACAGAGAATTGCCGGCGGCCCATATTGGCTTCCGTTTGCCGCGCAGTATACAATACAAAGCCTCCTACAAGGACGATGGTCATGCCGATGGCCCAGGCTTTAATGAATGTGGAATACTGGCAGAAAACAATGACCGTCATGCTGATGACGGGATAAATGAGGGCATGATATCTCACCGTGAAAGCCAGTAACAGCACCAGTAAATGTATGCACAACAATAAGAAAGTGGGTTTGTAGGTCAGGCGGAATAATTGCGCCATCCACACGAGACTGATACCGATGAAATACACATCGCTGGTAACATAATTACTTAAATAGAGAATAGCCGGGTTCAGGAAGATAAAGGCAAACAGGGTCCATTGCAGCCATTTGCTGCAAGGCCTGATTTCGAGCAGGGTATAAAAGTAATAGAGTCCGCAGAGGTGGTAGATGAAGAATTGCAGGAATACCA
Source organism: Chitinophaga sp. (assembly GCF_039596155.1). GTDB lineage: Bacteria > Bacteroidota > Bacteroidia > Chitinophagales > Chitinophagaceae > Chitinophaga. The sequence continues at coordinate 24,796 of NZ_JBCNKF010000050.1, read as the reverse complement.
GCAGGTGATCACTATGAGAAAAGAGACCGGCAAAACGGATCAGTTTCGCATAGCCAACAGGCCATAAATTAGCGTCGATATTAGTAGCCGCACTCCGTAGGTAATTGTAGGAGTCCTGCATAAAGTTAGGATACGGATACAGGTACTTGATCAAAATAAACTGCAGGACCATTGTCACTCCTGCTAAGAAACAGTAATGGTATCGCATTCTCATCATACGGCAGGAATTTAATCATTTGGTTGAATATAAAATTAGGAGATCCGGAATTCAATCATTAAAAAAATAAAATGCATCTTTAACCAAATCTTAACTAAACGCCGGTTTTACTTTATTAGATTAGAGTAATAAATCAAAATTGCCAGCATGAATAAAGACCTCATCCGGATATTTGAAGAAAAGGCACCCAACGAATTATCCCACTTCTTTTACGACAATGCCATTGCGATAGACCAGCTGATTCAGCAGTATGAATCCTGGAATCTTGCCAATACCCGCCAACAAATGCAAAGCATACATGAGCTCAGGAAAGGAATTCGTCAGCGTACGGCAGATCATGGATGGACGGATATCGACGGCCTCGATCTTTGTTATCAGTTTGCGCAGCCAGGCATACCCGCTATTAATATTGAAGCAGGATTCAGCACCACGCGCACCGCGGCTGCAGGCGCCTTTGTGATCAATGTAACAACCACCGGCATACAGGCCTGGAATTACTACGAAGACAAGCTGCTAAGGGAGTATACGACAAATGAACCGGTAATAGCGATGCAGAAAACAATATTGCAGGTGGCAGCTATTGCAGGAGATCAACATGACAAGATCCTGGGGGCACTCCAACAGGTATACGTTTTTCTGCACACCCTGTGCGGTCAGGTACAGGTGTACAAGGCAAAAGTACCCGGGTTGTCCTGACAGCATTCATAGTATACGATTTATCCAGATCATAATCAATTAATTAACATCTCATTTTACTGCCAGACCCCAATTCCCATCAGGCAGGTCTTCATTATCAATTTTATCTTTTTTACTTTATTAACAACTCGTTAACCACTCTCACCAATCATTTTATTAGTTTAGCAGAATGCTGATCATTGGCGATAAATGAAGGTAGTCATGAGATGGTATAGATAAACTAACTATTCCGGTTTTTGGGACACAACCATTTGCTGTAGTGGAGCGTATTTACCCCCCAAACAGTTTGAATACCTGGCATTGTTCAAACCCTGCTGACAAACTACCTGGCATTCTGATCATCATATTCATGTTTCATCTTTCATGTGAAAAAATGTTACCATTTACCGTGAGGTATTGTCAACATCGCCGTTAAAAAACACGATTATGTATCCAATATTGCATGATGAAAATAAGCTACTATTAGTTGACCGGTTCATGACGGATTATGTGCACGCTGGTCATGTGCCAACGGAGTACCTGCAACTGGTGATTCCGAATGCCGGCCTGTATTATGAATCGGACGATGATTTTGATATGTTATCTCAGCACATGCAGTTGGGTTACTTTTCAGTGTGGCTACATGATATATTTGCGAAGAAGGATATCGTGTTATGTCCGTATACACCTTACCATTTGTGGGCACTGCATTTTATGTATGAAGATACGTTGAGGGCGGAAACGGTGAAGGTACCGGATTTTATGCTGGAAGAGCGGCAGTGTAACCTGTTTAACCTGTATTCCGAAATGCACCGGGTACCAATGCTGGCGGGACAGAAAGTATTGTCGTTTCATATCAACATCATGCCGGTGAATATCCCGAAACTGGTACAGCAGTACCCGGGGTTGTATAACCTGGCGAATAAGCGCCTGGAAAAGATCAGTGGAGTGATCAATGACAGGCCTTACAGGATCAATGCAGTGTGTAATTTTCTTGTGCAGCACATACTGACCTGCAGGTACGTAGAAGAGGTAGCCCAGTATTATATGCACAGGTGCTGCGTAGACCTGTTTTTGAATTTTTCATTGCAGGATGCGACGCCTCCGCCTACCATACAGTTGTTTACCCCGATACAGACGGTAATGCTGCACCAGGTATTTAATTATGTGACGATGAATCCGCATATGCGGCATAGTGTAGCAGAACTGGCGAATATGTTCAATATGCCGGGCGCCCAGTTGGCGCAAGGGTTTAGACATCATTTTTGTATCGGGATCACGCCGTTTATAAATATGGTGAGGATGATGCATATATATGATAGTTTAATGCAGAAATCGTTTACGGTAGGGATGATAGCGGCGGCTACGGGGTATAGAAATGCCGTGGATATGTTGAAGGAAGTGGATGCGTATTACGAGTGTAATGTGATGTTGTTGCGGAGGGAGCAGTAGGAAAGCCTTGATAGAATTGAGTTTATCAAAATGATCGTATGATGATTTTTTGGCTTATTAATTAGTTTTCAGATACCTTTGCGGGGATAAATGATCCCAATGGAAATTATAGAAATAGAAAACAGGCTTGTCAACGACCCGGCATTTCGCGCATGGGCAAGCCAGGTTCTTTTAAAGTTTGTTAATGCACCCGTCAACGATGAAGTAGACGGGATCCATCGGGTAATTACAGACTATACTTACGCACTTGATATTCTTGATCAATACGATCATCGTACGCTCACGATCGAAGGCGTACACAAAACCTCCGCTTTCATTGCTACTTACGAAACTGCCATGAACGCCATCAAGGGCCTTCGGGATAAATTTGGCGGGAGTAGCTTGTTCGGGAATGAGAAAGATGACTCATTTAAGGGATCTATTGCCAATATTTACCAATCTTTCGGCGGAAATGACCTTTACCCAAGTGTAGAAGAAAAAGCCGCCCATTTGCTTTATTTCGTGGTGAAAAACCATTCGTTTTCGGATGGGAATAAAAGGATTGCAGCCTTTTTGTTTGTATGGTTTCTGGAGAAGAATCATATTCTGTATCGTCATGATGGCAGGAAGAGAATTGCAGATAATGCACTGGTGGCAATGACCCTGATGATAGCGGAGAGTAAGCCGGATGAAAAGGATATCATGACACAGGTAGTCGTGAATTTGATTAATGATTATAATTGATCCTTGCAGTAGAGATGAAAGTGTGGCTGATCAGGAGAAGGGACACAATTTACTGTTGTTAATAGTTTACTGTTGTTAATAATTTACTGGCAATAGTAATTTACTGGCAACAGTAATAAATTAGCCAGGCAGGAATGCCCGGCCATATGGATATAGACTAAAAAATTCAATCAAAGTGCAATGCTAGACTATTGTCCCCAAAAATCGGTTAATGCGGAGTTAATTATCCCATATTTTTTACCATTCACTCATATTATTTATTATTCGTAAATTATTGCTGATCATAGAAATCCTTACTAGCACACTGTCTACAGCTGAGGAATAGCATAAAAATGAATGAAATGAACAGGCCGCATGATATATATTTTCATATATTGCATGCACTATCGGGATCACCTATGCCTGATATCCTCACAATAACTATGAATAAAATTTACTATTGTTAACCATTAGCGCTAACACATTATGAAAACTCCCTTAAACCCGCTGAATCAGCTGGTAGAAAGCCTTCAATTCCTTAAACAGCCTGAAGACAACACAACACCATATGAAGTGATTGTTTCCATACACCAGGGAATCATCAACGCTATTAGTCATCTGAAAGCAGCATTGGAAACATGCCGGTTAAACGGGTTGCATGAACAGGCCATGCAGCGCTACATTTCAATCTGCCAGCAAAGGCTATGTGCAGTGATCGGTGAATTACCTACCACCTGGCTGAACACAGAATTATCTTCTTCACACACGATCCAGGAAAACACCGCCCTGTTACGTGCAGATATATGTTTTCAGCTGGACGAATTCCTGGTTTACCTGAGAGATACCTTCCCAACGTATTTCAACCGGTTGCTACCGCTACCTGATATCCACCGGGAGATCATCAGGCAACAACTGCTACCTGGTATTCCACTGATTAAAAGGTGGTTTGAGATCACGGAGGAAGGTTGCCATGACCTGCAGGACCTCATCATGGAGTTATTCAACCAGTTGGATCCGGCCAAACCGTATCAACTGAACGATGCAAAGCTGCAGTTTTTAGGTCAGCTACATCAGCATTTACTTCGCCTGTTAGAACAGGAGAACTATAATGTACAGCATCACCAGCTACAATACGTGCTATACTGTTTGAACTGTAATACAACGGATTTTTATCACTATTGCACCACCTGGCTCAATCGGCAATTGCATCTGGCGAATTCATTTGAGGAGCAAATGAAGTTGCTGAAAGATGCCTACAGCGATATGCAGCAGTTACAGCTGCGTTCAGGACAGGCTTATTGTCCGGATGCCCCCTCGATCAGGGATCTGCTGCAGGAGTGGTTGTTTGTCGAGATCAATTACCTGGAGCGGAAAATGAAAGAGGAACCAGACGTACTAATAGTGCCCGAAAAAATCCGGACGAATATGTCCGTGTCGATGATGGCACTGATTGTACGGTTGCTGAGGGCAATGGGACAGCTGTCCCATAAACATGCAGAGGAGGTATTCAGGTTACTGCCACGGTATTTTTTGGCAAGAAGGAATGAACCTTTTACAGAGAGTATTTTCAGGGCAAAGTATAAGGAGATGACGAACAATACATTGAATAAAATAGCCGGTATAGGGCAGGAGCTCTTAAAAATGATCAGGCCGGAGGAGCGGCCGAGTAGAACGAGGAGATCGTCATTATAAAAAAAGCCCCCTCGTGTAGAGGGGGCGAAATATTTATGGCGGTGATGCGTTAACTTCAGGTAATTCCATTACTTCTTCTTTTTCTTCTTCACCTACTCCATCTCCGCATTAATGCTGGTCTAATAACAACAACCACCTATCATTCTAAATATCTTTCAAAAAACTAATCGCCTCATTATTTCTTTTGCCTCTTCTTCTTCCCCATCTCCGCATTATACTGGTCTAACAACAACTACAAGTTGTCTTTCGAATATCCTTCAAAAAACTAACCACCTCATTACTTCTTCTTCTTTTTCTTCTTCACCTTCTCCATCTCCGCATTATGCTGATCCAACAATAACTGCCAGTTATCATTCGGAATATCTTCCGAAAAACTGATCGTCTCGCGGTAATCATTTTTATCAATCTTCATCACCGTGATCTCCTTCCCTAAATATTGCTGAATCTCCTCCAGTACCGGCCTTTCCTCCTCACTACAAAACGACACAGCCTGCCCCTTCTGCACCCCACGACCCGTACGGCCTACCCTGTGTACATAATTCTCCGGCACATCCGGCAGGTCATAATTCACCACATAATCCACATTGGGAATATCGATGCCCCGCGCATTCACATCCGTCGTGATCAACAGCTTCACCTTGCCAGTCTTGAAGTCTTCCATCGCCTCCAACCGGTTCTCCTGCTCCTTACCACCATGCATTACCAAAGCCGGGATCTCCACCCTGGCCATCGCCGCCTGCACCCGTTCCGCTCTTACCTTGGTTCTTACGAACACCAGGATCTTCCCTTCCGGAAACTCCTTCACCAATCGCTCCAGGAAGAATCGCTTGTCATCCATACTCACGAACGCCACCGCATGCTGAACATTCTTAGATACCGGGTCTTCAGGGGAGATCTGAATCCTGATCGGATTTGTCACCACAGAATACGCCAGGTCCTTAATATCCTTATCAATAGTCGCAGAGAAGAACAACGTCTGGTGCCTGCGTCCCATATGTTTCAATACATCCCTGATATCACGAATAAAGCCCAGATCCAGCATGTGATCGGCTTCATCCAAAATCAGCGTCTCGGTAAAGCTGAGGTCAATAAACCCCCTGCTGATAAGATCAAACATTCTGCCGGGGGTCGCGATCAATACATCTACCCCCTGGGCCAGTTTCTTTAGCTGCGGACCTTCGTCAACACCCCCGAAAAGACCTAATATATTCAGCTTGGTATACTTAGCGATCACAGTAAATACCTCCGCGATCTGGATAGCCAGTTCACGGGTTGGCACCATCACGACACACCTTACCTCTCCCTTGCTCTTTTTAGGAAGCCGCTGTAGCTTTTGCTGCAGCAGGTGCAGCACCGGGATAGCGAAGGCAGCGGTTTTGCCGGTACCAGTCTGGGCTATCGCCATTACATCGTCCCCCTTCAATATGGACGGGATTGCCTTAAATTGGATATCTGTCGGGCGTTTAAATCCCAATTCCTCCAGGCTTCTTTTAATTTCCGGGGAAATACGATACTGTTCAAATTTCATGTTGCAAAGATATGGGATGTCAGGGGAATGTGCGGGGGGTAAGGGGAAATGTGGTCTTAGGAGGATGATTTTGAGGGGGTTCCTTTCTACTTTGACAGGGGAAAAATCAGTTTTAAAATGGCAGGTTTTTATTTTTTTTATTTAAAATGGTCGCTGTAAATTCAATCCCATTAAGGGTTTTAACTTAAAAACAAATTAAATTATGAGCATCAATTTGCAACAAGAAAAGCAGATAATTCTGGATGCGATGGACCGTACGAAAAATAAGGTCTGGGCCAGTCCACCAGAAATAGCGAATTTTTCAGGCATCAATTTGGAGCATGTATTGAGAATTGTGTACAACTCCCGTGATTTTATGATATGCCCTAAAAGGGGGAGAGATGGCTTGCCATTATTTACTTCCCGGAGGATATATAAGGCAAGAGCCCCATTCTGGGTCAAATTTTTAGACTTTTTAGCTGGTGACTATGTTTAATATTCCTGTTTCAATCCAATATTGCATATTAGGCGCCTTCGCTGTTATATTATTAAAGTTCTTTGAGGATTCTAGCTTAGCAGCCGAAAAAAGGCCCAATTATCTATCACCTCTGTACTACTTCAGAGGTTTTGTGTTACTCTTAATGGCAGGCATTTTAGGTTATGTATATTTTGCCAACGAGCCCATTTTTAGTAACAGGTTAATTTATTTTCATACGGGTGCATCTGCTCCTTTAATAGTGAAGACTTTAAAGAATTCTCTACCGTCAATCTTTAATCGTCCTAACTAAAAAAGTGTGCGCTACTTACATTAACTCCTAATTTTTCTCCCCCTTAATCCCTAACTTGCCAACACACAAAACACTTCCCATTGGCAAACGCAAAGACTAAACCAGACTCCGGCATACCATCCCGCTCCGCCCTCTCCCGGTTCTTCATAAACCTCCATCCCATCAAAAGAATCCTCATCGCCCTGTTCTCCTGCACCCTCGTCTGGCTCTCTACCCAAAATGCCGACCTCTCCCCACTCCTCAAAACCATGATCCTCTGGGACGTCTTCTCCCTCGTCTTCTGCGCCCAATGCCTTTACATCTTTTTCAACCGTACCACCCGCGAAATCCGCGAATATGCCCGGCAGGAAGACGGTAGCCGCCTCATGGTATTCATCCTTATCATTCTCGCCTGCTTCGCCAGCATGCTCATGGTACTCCTCCTCATGTTATCATCAGCATCAAAAGAAGCCGGCCTGGTCGTCTACCTTCCCGTAGCCGTAGCCGGTATACTCCTCTCCTGGGCCATGGTACACTGCATGTTCGCTATTCACTACGCCCACATCTATTATGATGACGACGAACAAGACAACACCCGCCACATAGGTGGATTAGAGTTTCCCGAAGAAAAGAACCCCGACTACCTGGATTTTGCCTACTTCTCATTCGTCATCGGCATGACTTTCCAGGTCTCCGATGTGGAAATCAGTAACAGGAAATTAAGAAGATTGGCTTTATTACATGGGTTACTGGCCTTCGGCCTGAATACTTTTGTAGTGGCACTAACGATCAACCTGGTAGCAGGGCTAAGAAATTAGCCCCTGCTAAACTGTATTTCCGGTCGTACCAGGCAATACATTGCAATACCTGAACTTTATATCCTTCAATCGCTCCAGGTATACCTTCCAGTCACGCCGCCCTCCCTCAACACACATCCTCACTCCATACTCCAAAATGCCTGCGTCGCCAGCGTCTCCGCCCTGCGCAATACCTTCCGCTCCCTCAACGGCCGCACAATCCCCCAATACAACTGCTCAATATACTCCCATCCAAACGCCGCCGTGCTAAACACGATCATGATCCCTGCAAATAACTGCAATCCCATAAAAATCGAAATTCCCACATGCAACAATACCACCGCCACATAAGCATACACCCTCGTCTTCCGCCACCATATAAATAAAGGATACCCTATTTCAATCAACAACGTACTCCAGCAAATCAACTTCGCTAACCAGGGATACGCCGCCAGCCAACGCATATCAAACCTTGCAAACTGCCCCTGCATAAACGTCTGCCAGATCGCCTCCCCATTCCACCACTGCACACCCATCGCCTTCTCCAGACCAGAAGCCACATACACAATAGATATATGAATCTGCAATACCCGTATCGACAACATATTCCACTCACTCACACTACTCTCATGATTCTTCCAGGTAAAACTCTCCCCTACCGGCATCAGGATACAATAGAACAAGGCGATATGCAAAAACGTCTCTACACCATACGCCGCCATAAATCCGGTGTTGATAAACATCAGGTGTAGCCCCCAGGCTAATGTGGCTGCCGCTCTTGTAAACATCCCCATCAACAGGAAAATCAAACAGATCAGATACACTCCCATCAACACATACACCATCATATCTCCCCCTATCCCCAACGCATTGGCCAGCGGCTGTAACCATGATAACTGCGGCATCAGCGGCGACACGATCCCTTTACTCAGTGACCAGGGTATCAATCCATTCATCCCGTACAACATCACCACATTTCCCAGCAACCAACATCCCTGCACCAACCCGATAAATGCAATCGCCACTCTAAAAAATGCTAATGGCTCGCCAGATGCAGGCGAGAAAAAAAACCGCTGTAACACACCGGAATACCTGTTCATAAAATGTATTTATAGATGAAGTAAATCATCCCCGGCAGGGGGTATTGGTACCACCACCCATCCTCCTACCGGACATGTTTAATTATTGACTGTTCTTTCTGTAATCCTTCACCAGGAACGGCTCCCACTTTGGCTGCACGCCCGCTCTGAAATCCTGCATCTCTGGTACCAGCTTGCTCACCACGGTCACCCGCACCATCGTGCCATCAGGACATTCCCTTAATACATATGCCGCACAACTCCTCGCCAGCAATGGCTGCGCTTCTTCGATACTGAAAAAATTATAAATAGTCTGAATCCTCCTGTTACACTCGGTATTCTCTCCTTCTAACCTCATCACATGCTGAGATTTTCCATTCGCCACCGTATACAATACCGCAATTTCATTTCCGATGTGTGGCGCAAAAAAGCTAAAGATGTTGCCCGCACCCGTCAAATCGCCATACCCTGACAACCAGGTCGTCCGCTTACTCCACTCCTTGAAATGAGCGGCATGTAAAGCCACTACCAGTAAGTGGAATAGCGCAAGGCTCATCCAACAAATATGTTTCCACGTTATCATAAAAAAGGTTAAAATGAAGCAGGAAAAAAGTTAAAAAGAAAAAGCCAGCTGAAAACAGCGTATAACATTTCCAGCTGGCCCGGGGTTAAATAGTCATAAGCGGATGAAAGACCAGGAATGTACTTTTACAAAAGAATCCACCAGAACTGTAGCGTAATATCTAATACAATTATAAAGCGGTGAATGAAAGTCATTCAATAAAACCAATCAGGACGAGACAATGGTAAACGCGCACTACAACCAATTAACAAAAGGGATTACATCAATCTATCCAGGGACTGCTGTCACACCTCCTTTAATTTATTCCAGGGCGTCTTTGTTACTCACAATCTATGCCGCAGCGCGTCATCAATTAGTTCCGGTCTTCCAACCGAACCAACTAGTTAATCCCTAATATCGCGCCACCGGCTACTTCTTCAATATTCAGCCGCTCAAATCCCTTATCCAGACTCACAAAATTTGCCCTGATATCTCTCAATACAAGTGGATCAAAACATCCGATCATATTCGGGAACTTCCTTCTCAATATATCTTCCCATCTCAGACTGGTATAAATCGTCAGCTTACTACCCGCGCTCGCTGGTACCTGCGTAATATCTCCCAATCCATAGAAACCCCTGGTAAAATAAGGCAATGCAGTACCCTGCGGTACCGACAACCTGAACTTCTCCAACGGGGCCTTCGCCAACACCTTCGTATCCACCGCATCAGGCTGCAACCTGCTGGCCGCAGTCAGGAAAGTCTTCGTCGCCAGCACTTCCTGGCTGGCAGACAACTCCGTAATGGTCAGATCTGCAAACGTCTTGCTGTCAACTTTCTGAATCAACGCGGCCGCTCTTTTAGCAATATCCAGGTAGGGAATCATGGTAGGACAAGTCTTAATCCATATCTTCCTGAAAGGCGCTTTGGTGTACCCAATCCTTACCAGGTAAGGCAAAGGAAGTGGGGTTCGACCATCGCCGAATTGGGTTTCATCGGAAAGACTTCCATAAGATGTTTTGGTGATGTAATTATTACCAGGCAGTCCATCGAAAGTAAGCAGATACGTCTCCGGTTGAAGGTCTTTCAGGATGGCGTCCATCTCATCACTGCTGGCAGTCCTGGTTACAGCTACTTCTGAATCAGGACGTAACGATGCCTGTTCTTTCTTGCAGGAAAACAATACTAGTGCAGCTACGCCAGCTACACCCGCTAATAGGTTGCGTTTCATTTTTTGGGGTTTGAGGTTTTTAAAAAACAATTGTTTACGTCACAAAAGTCTTTGAATTACCTGGTGGCCACAAGCAGAAAAACACCTGTTTTCACAACGTAGAAATACGCAAAAATATGGGGTCAACAAATCAATGGGCGATGTACTATACCATAAAGTATAGCCCAACGGGTCTATTATTCGAAATTGCTGCCTGATCAAAGAGCGACGAGCGAAGGCATAAACATCGCCCACCTGATTACTCAACTTGTCAGTAAATAAAATAAACTTATTCTAAAATTGGCACAGATATATGACGAGCTATACAGGGAAGTATAACTCCAGAAAAAAGCGGGCTAATGCCTTGCGGTATAGCCCGCCAGTATTAACTAACTAATTAATTGATAACACGCAGTAGTCATCACCTGATCCACACAATCTTCCCGGCTTTGCTAGGCTTGTAAGTGTGGGAGGAAGCGTCATAATAGTACGTACAGGTACCAAAGTGATCAAATTGACATTCATAGTCATATCCTTCTATACCTGCTTCTACATAAGTGGTGCCGTTCCAATAATACTGGGTGACCTCACGGTGATTCCGGGTGAGAGTGCTGGCAATAGCTGAACCGGTTCCTACTACAACAGCCAGTGTCATTAACGAAAGTTTTAAATTTTGCTTCATGGGTTTACATTTTGCGGGTGACAGGGTTAACAAAACTGGGTACGTACTTTAACTGATGGATGATCAAGGCCGTAAAATAATGAAACGAAGATATAATAGTCTGCTGCAACCCGGCCGCAGTTCCACACAAGATTTTTTTTTAACTTTTTATGTGTGGCATTCAGTGCTAAAACGGAAAAATATTGAGCTTCCCGGTAAAAGATATCACATTGGGCGATCCCCAAAATTTCCCTCTCAATAAGCGATTTTAGACAACTTGCACAACAGGCAGCCCCAGCCATTCCCAGGAGTACTGCATACAAAAATATTTGACATTTTAAATATACCACCCTACCTTTGCGTCAAAATAACACAAAGACCCCATGCCATCATTTAATAGCTATAAAAACCCATCGCTGGCAGCAGATCTTGTAGTATTTGGTTATCAGCACGGCAGTCTTTCTATCCTGCTCCTGAATAGGAATACAGCGCCTTTTAAAGACCAATGGGTACTGCCCGGCGCCTTCCTCCTCATGCAAGAACGGCTACGCGATACCTGCGCCCGTGTGCTGAAAACCAAACTAGGTATGGATGACCTCTACCTGGAGCAACTCTCTACCTACGATGATCCTGATCGCGATCCCAGGGGCCGCGCCATCGCCGTTGCCCACTATGCGCTTGTCAACCCCACCCGGTTGGCAATCGCCGCAGGGACCATGGCAAATGATGTGAAATGGTTCAATGTGAAAGAGTTACCACCCCTCGGCTTTGACCATGATAACATCGCCGCAGATGCACTCAAAAGTCTACAGCATAAGATCCTCCATTATCCCGTAGGCTTTGAGCTGCTCAACGATCTCTTTACCATGCCCGAACTGCATGAACTCTATGAATGCATCCTGGACATCAGGATCGACAGAAGGAATTTCCGCCGGAAAATTCTGGATGCAGCATATATTATTAACACCGGCAAAAAGAGAGAAGGTTTGCATAACCGCCACCCCGACCTCTATCAATTTAATAAGGAATTAAAAAGTATTCACCTGAGCTTTAGTTAAGATATGCAACTGTATAGACCCGTAGGCCTAAAAGAACTCCAACTCATACTGGAGAGTAATTGTACCCGCTTCCCACCCAGGTTAAGCTGGCAGCCCATCTTTTACCCGGTTTTGAACCAGACCTACGCCGAGCAGATTGCCAGGGAATGGAATACCCAGGATGAAATATCCGATTACTGCGGTATCGTCACCGCCTTCGAAATTGATGACGACTATTACCAGCAGTATACACCGCAAACGGTTGGAGACACCATTCACCAGGAACTCTGGATTCCCGCCGAAGAACTGGACACCTTCAACCATCACATCCTGCATGGTATCCAAGTCGTCAATGCATTTTTCGGAGAGCGTTTTACCTGGCCAACGACACCCGATTTACAACAGACTCTTTCAAAATTTTTACAATAATGACATACGATAACAATTGGCTCCTCGCCCAAAAACCAACCCCTGCCTTCTGCTTCTTCTGGGGCCACCAACCCTCCAAAGACGGTAGTATCACAAAATCCTGCTTCAGCCAATGGTGGTTTGCCCCCTTTATTGTCGACGGGAAAACGTACCCTACCGCCGAACACTGGATGATGGCTGGCAAAGCCACCCTGTTTGGCGATACCGACATAGAAAAACAAATCCTTGCCACCCCAGCTCCTGCTGCCGTAAAAGCACTGGGCAGAAAAGTAGCCAACTTCGATCCTGCTAAATGGGATGCTGCGAAAAGAGAAATCGTGACGCAGGGGAACTTCCATAAGTTCTCTCAGCACCCGGAACTGAAAGCATTTCTGCTCAATACAGGAAAAGACGTGATTGTAGAAGCCAGTCCGATGGATAGGATCTGGGGAATAGGTATGGGCGCCGAAAATGTAAATGCTTCACACCCTGAAAAATGGCGGGGACAAAACCTGCTCGGCTATGCACTCATGGCCGTGCGGGATATGCTTGAATAAAAGCCCCCGTAACTGTTAACAGACTTTGATAACAAAGTCAGCAAGAAATACCCATGAATCAAAAAGAAAAATCAAAATTCCTTAGTCTGATCCTCCGGCATCAACCAGAGCTCATCGGACTACAACTCGATATCAACGGCTGGGCGGATGTAGACACCCTGCTCTCCCTCGCAGCCGCGCGCGGTAAACGCATTACCAGACAGGAACTCGAAAACATCGTCGCTGAAAGTGACAAACAACGCTTTGCTTTTAATGATGATCGTTCTAAGATCAGGGCCAACCAGGGACACTCCATACAGGTCGACCTGGAACTCCCCGTCACCACGCCACCCGAGTTTCTCTTTCACGGTACCACCGGCGCATTCGTAGCCGACATTTTAAAAACCGGCATTAAAAAAATGAGCCGCCAACATGTACACCTCAGCGTCGACAAAGCCACTGCCACCAAAGTAGGCAGCCGCCGGGGCATTCCGCTCATCCTCACTATTCGTAGTGGTGATATGTACAGGGATGGCTTCCCGTTCTTCGTGTCTGCCAATGGCGTGTGGCTCACCGACCATGTTCCACCTCAATACATTTCACAATGAGTACGTATATTAAAAGCGCCCTGCTTGGCCTCGCTGTTGGCGATGCCCTGGGCGTACCTGTTGAATTTCAGTCACGCGACCAGCTCTCCCAATCTCCTGTTACCGGCATGCGGGAATTTGGTACCCATCATCAACCCGCCGGCACCTGGTCCGACGATAGCTCATTGACCTTTTGCCTCGCAGAAACTTTACTGAAAGGATATGACCTCCGGGACCTGGCTAACCGGTTTGTAAACTGGCGCTACCATGCTTACTGGACTGCACACGGTAAAGTATTTGACGTTGGGAACGCTACCAATACCGCCATTCACTTTCTTTCCCAGGGCGCACCACCTGTTACCGCCGGTGAAGATGATGAAAACAGTAATGGGAATGGCTCCCTCATGCGTATCCTTCCCCTCTTATTTTATATCAGGGACTTTGATATACATGATCGCTACTGCCATGTGAAAGATGTATCCAGTCTTACACACCGACATGTCCGCTCAATCGTCTGCTGCTTTATCTACCTGGAGATTGCAAGGCACATCCTGAAAGGCGAACAACCGCTAAATGCCTATCTCAATGCCATCACGGATGTGAATAAATATTGCAAAGAAAAAGCCCTGCTCGATCAAAAAGAACAGGACATCCTCGCACCCATTCTCTCCGGCAACCTGGTACATAAACCACTGAACGACATTCACGGTACCGGCTATGTGGTACATACACTTGAAGCTGCCATCTGGATACTGATCAATACCAGGAAGTATGCAGATGCTGTACTGACCGCAGTCAATTTGGGCAATGACACGGATACTACCGCAGCAGTGGCCGGTGGGCTCGCAGGCATGCACTACGGTTGGGAAGAAATTCCTGCAGAATGGTTAAACATTTTAGCTGGAAAGGATAGAATTGAAGAACTGATTGCTAACTTGCAGGTCAAATTCAATATCTAATGGCGCGGACGTTTGTAATTGGAGATATTCACGGTGCACTAAAAGCATTGGAACAACTGATAGGTCAACTCCTGTTGCAGCCGTCGGACAAACTTATTTTTCTGGGCGATTTTGTAGATGGATGGTCCCAATCCGCGCAGGTGATTGAATACCTGATGGTATTACAGCAACAATACGACTGCCTCATCATCAAAGGAAATCATGATGCCTGGTGTGAACGCTGGCTGAAAGGTGAAGAACCAGATCCCGTGTGGTACAGGAATGGAGGAAAGGAAACAATTGCCAGTTACCAACATCTCTCTCCTGAAAGGAGATTAGTACACCTGGAATGGTATAACCGCCTTACCCTTTATCACGTAGATGATCAGAACAGGTTATTCCTGCATGCGGGTTTCGCCAGTATGCATGGCCCGGAAAAGGAGCATTACGAAACGAACTTTTACTGGGATCGCTCCCTCTGGGAAATGGCGCTCTGCATGGACGAGCGGATCAGCAAAGACTCGAAACTTTATCCGAAAAGACTATTATTATACAAAGAGATCTTCATTGGCCATACACCTACTATAAATTATGATGTGACGATCCCCATGAACGCCTGCAATGTATGGAATGTAGATACCGGTGCTGCATTTATGGGAAGGATCTCTGCCATGAACATCGATACAAAAGAATACTGGCAGAGTGAACCGGCATACGTTTTTTATCCGGGAGAAAAAGGCAGGAATAAATAGCCCCTATCTTATTGAAATGCCCCTAAGAAGTTCAACACTTTTAGAGGCATTTTTTATTTGATACAGTTTGTAAGTTTATAATTCAGGACGCTGTTGTATCCTTGCGCCAACTTATTTTATACTCATTTCTTTCTTTACTAAGGTCAGGTGCTCATCATGCGGATCTTCCTGGTAGAAATACACAACCCCATCTTCTACCACAATCCTGTTCTGTAAATCCTCATCACTTAAATAATTACACCCGTTATACACGAGCCAGGGATCTGTAATTTGTTTCCAGCCGCTATTTGTAAACGCCCAGCTACTCATCACATAGGAGCATCCATGCAAAGGTGCCTGGTAGACTGAGATATCGTCCCGACCGTCACTATTCAAATCCCCTTCATTGATCAACCTGATTTCCCCATACCCCGTCAGCAATGGTTTAATATCCGGGTTAGAAAACCGGATCACGTACTCATCCTGCCCTTCTGCTTCCATGGCCTTTCTATAAATCACTCCGAATGCCAGATCCAGATTGCCATCTCCATTAAAATCACCTTCAATCCTGATTGTATCAGGTACCGCCTGCGGCGTCTCCGGAGGATTACCCACTGTCATCACACCGGTATCTACAACTGCTGAACGACCTGAGAGGGAGTCTGGGTGATAATTAGCATTCTCTCCCGGCGGGTTGCATGCGATCATACCCGGGATGAGGATAAAAAGAAGGCTTTTATACATGGATTTAGCTTATTCCGACAAAAGTATTAATTTCATTTTGATAATACATAATACATATGCTAGCAACAACACTGAAAACACTCTTTCGCAGAGATCTCGAAAAGTTGATAGAGGAATTGTCATTGTATAAGGATGAAAGCAAGATCTGGTATATCGAAAAGGGGATCAGTAACAGTGCAGGCAACCTTGCCTTGCACCTGGTAGGCAACCTGAATACTTACATTGGATTATACCTGGGCCATACAGGATATGTCCGTCACCGTGAGCTGGAGTTTTCACAGAAAGATATTCCACGGGCAACACTAATTAAAATGATTGAAGATACAATTGTGGTAATTGATAAAGTGATGGATGAGCTAACTGAGGAACAGGTAGCAGCCTTGTATCCCATAGAAATATTCGGTGGTCCTATATATACACAACACTTCTTGGTACACTTAAGCGGCCATTTAAATTATCATTTAGGCCAGGTGAATTATCACAGGAGGTTATTGGATTACTAATGCATATACATTGCAGCTGTATCCCCCAATATGAATGAATTTTCACCTCATACATATTGGGGGTTGCTTTTTACACCCCTATCTTTCAATGACATAGGAATCGCTTACTGCGGTCTGTCCATCACTGGAAATCCTTTACCCGCAAACGTTTGCGTAAATTTATCCGTCTCTTGCTGATCACCTGCCAAACATTTCCATGTAAATTCAGGTAAAATTCCTTTCCGTTATGAAAACACTTCTACTAGCGCTGCTATGTCTGGCAGGAGCTCACCTCTCCTATGCGCAAACCCTCTACGTTTCCCCCAGCGGATCTGCTTCGAACCCCGGCACCAGTATCAGTGCCCCTACCACACTTGCCAACGCACTGGCCTCTGTAACCGCTGGAAATACTATTTATGTAAGAGGAGGCACGTACAATTTATCTGCCTCTGTTATCATCACCGCCAGTAACAATGGCACAGCTTCCGCATACAAGAATGTTGTCGCTTATGCTGGTGAAACGCCGATATTAGATTTTTCCGGCATGGCGATCGCCGACGCCAATCGTGGTGTGATCCTGGACGGTGATTACTGGCACTGGACAGGTATTACCATCCAGGGCGCAGGTGACAATGGCATGCTGCTCGCAGGCAACAATAACATTATTGAACGCTGCATCTTCAAAGGCAACCATGACAGTGGCTTGCAATTGAGCCGCTACGTGACGTCGAATACAACACTCGCGTCCTGGCCAACCAACAACACCATCCTGAATTGTGAAGCATACGACAACCAGGATCCTGACAATGAAGATGCAGATGGATTTGCTGCAAAACTAACCTGCGGTACAGGCAATGTATTCAACGGCTGTATCTCTCACAACAACATTGACGATGGATACGACCTGTATGCAAAAGCCGACACAGGGCCTATTGGTCCGGTCACTTTGATCAACTGCCTGGCTTACGGTAATGGTACGCTGAGTAGTGGCGGTACCTCCGGCGATGGCGATAAGAATGGATTTAAATTAGGCGGGAGCGGTATCGCTGTCGCGCATATTGTACGCCGTTGCGTAGCTTTTAACAACGGGCACCATGGTTTTACAGACAACAACAATCCCGGCGCTATTGAAGTCACCAACAATACCAGTTACAACAATGCCGCTTCAAATTTCAACTTCCGCTCAGGCAGTACAGCTACTTTCAAAAATAATCTCTCCTACAATGCAGGTTCATCCGATGCCACGAATGGTACAGATGTAACCCCCACAAACGTTTGGTGGAAGAGTGGCGCCAGTTCAAACACGGGCGGCCTTGTAGTGAGCAGTGCCGACTTTCAGAGTCTCTCTCCTGCTGTAACGAAGAACAGCGATGGAAGCCCGAACCTGGGCAACTTCCTGGCACTGGCCGCCGGAAGCGACATGATTGACAAAGGAGTGACGACGACCGGCATTACCTATACAGGCTCAGCCCCTGATATTGGCGCACGTGAATCTGGTGGTAGTACCAATCCTGCTACCTATACCCTGAGTGTAACAGTAGCTCCCTCTGCCGGCGGTACAGTTACCCTGAGTCCCGGTGGCGGCGCCTATACATCCGGCACGATAGTGACGTTGACCGCCACGCCTGCCAGCGGTTATACCTTTGGTAGCTGGGGAGGGAGTGCAAGTGGTACATCTGCAACAACGACAGTAACCGTTACCGCCAACCTTTCTGTGACGGCGAACTTTAACAGCACCAGCACTGGCGGTGGCTCGACCTTACGTATTGATGATGCAGCCACTACAACCAATGGGTATTGTGGTGCTGATGGCAGCAGGCAAAGCACTTATACAGGAGCAGATGGTGGCTATTACATCAACCTGAGCAATGCTACTGGCAAAGGAGTAAACTACAGTGTGAACGTGCCCGCAGCAGGTACTTACGCATTGGTGTGGCGGTATTCAAACGGCGGTGCTACGGTGTCTACCACCGCCCGGTTACTGGTAAATGGGAGTGTAGCTGTTTCCAGCGTATCGTTCCCTAAAACAAGCAGCTGGACAGCATGGACCAAAACTACAGCTGTAACGGTACAATTAGCAGCTGGTGTAAATACCATCAGGCTGGAAACACTTTCATCAACAGAATTTGCGGTGATAGACTGGCTGGAGATCACCGGAACGAGTCCGGCAGCAGCAGCATGTGGTGCGTCTGCAAGGGTAGCACCCATAGAACATACACTGGCATATACGGCAACAAAAGTGTATCCGAATCCAACTACACACACAGCAGCGATCAGTTTCTATAACGAGCAGGCAGATAGAGTACAGATCAGGATGTATGGGTCCAATGGACAGCTGTTAAAAACGATCGTGGATAAATCATTCCCGGCAGGTAGCAATCAATTGACCGTAGATGTAAGTGATTTGCCACAGTCATGGTATTTGATAAAGGTGGAAAATTCAGCCGGCAGTCATACACTGAAATTGATAAAACAGTGATACACTGAGACTAACAAAATATCCACACACTGAAATTGATAAAGCAGTCATTTACCCACCTCGCCCTTTGCCACTCATGCAGGGGGCGAGGTTTTATTTTTATAAGAAAAGCAACACACATTATATTTTAAACGATCTGATAAATAACTATAAATCCTCCCCAATTATTATTATTTTAATACCAGTTAGGAAGTATCAGTACAATAACCCATACATCAACCAAAATGTCAATTTCAAGAAGGAAGTTCCTCACCCAAACGGGAACGATGGCGGCTGCCTACCCGGCCATGCTGGCTTTAGGAATGTTAAAAGAAGCGCCGGCACATGCTTTTTCGCTGGATGGAAGCGGAAAAGGTAAGCACATTATCATTTTAGGTGCCGGCCTTGCAGGCATGGCGGCAGCTTATGAGTTATTGAAACTTGGCTATCAATGCACCATTCTTGAAGCCCGTCAGCGGTCTGGAGGACGTGTATGGAGCATCCGGAAGGGAACTACGCATACCGAAACGGATTTACCTGTTCAGACAGCCCGATTCGATGAAGGACTTTATTTTAATGCCGGCCCTTCCCGTATCCCACATCACCATGCACTGACATTACATTATTGCCGGGAGTTACAGGTTCCTATCCAGGTGTATAATAATATCAACGAGGCCGCTTACTTCTTTGCAGAGGGGAAAGGCCCCTTATCCAATAAAAAGATCCGGGTACGGGAGATTCACAATGACCTCCGGGGATATACAGCAGAACTCCTGGCCAAAGCAATTGATCAGCACACACTCGATACGGGGCTTACAAAGGAAGATACCCAGAAGATCCTGGAATACCTGCGGGCAGAAGGAGGGCTGGACATTGATAAATTGTACAAAGCGTCTGACAGAAGAGGATACCTCGAAGGACCGGGAGCAGGGGATCTGCCCGGCAAAATAGCACCGGCACATCGCCTGGCAGATATTATCAATTCCGGTCTGGCTGATCCTGATTTCTACAATGTATCGGAATATGTATATGAACTACAGATGACCATGTTCCAGGCCATAGGTGGGAATGACCAGATCGCAAAAGCATTTGAGAAAAAGGTAGGGGCCTGTATCCATTTCGGTTGCGAAGTGACAGGTATTCACAACCAGCTGGAAGGAGTAAAGATCAGTTATAAAGACAGCAAAGGACAACGGGAGCTAATAGCTGATTATTGTATCTGTACAATTCCTACCCCCGTGCTGAGTAATGTGGACAACAACTTCTCTTCGGATGTAAGCCGGGCCATAGACTATATTCCTTATATGGTGACAGGCAAAATAGGTATGCAGTTCAGGCGAAGGTTCTGGGAAGAAGATGAACACATTTACGGAGGCATTACACATACCAACAACGAGCTGACGCAGATCTTTTACCCGTCTTATGATTATCTATCTAAGAAGGGCATCCTGCTGGGGTACTACAACTTTAATGAGAAAGCGCGGCAGACAGGGAACCTGTCTCACGCACAGCGCGAGCAATTAGCAATGGATAAAGGCAGGCTCATACATCCACAGTACGACAAGGAATTTGAACATTCATTTTCCGTGAGCTGGCATAAAACACCTTACAGTATGGGCGGATGGGCATTGTACAACAACACAACCAGACAATCACATTATAAAAGCCTTCTGCAGGCAGATAAGCGGGTGTATTTCGCGGGAGAGCATACCACCTATCTGAATGCATGGATGGCAGGAGCATTGGAATCTGCAAGAAGAACAGTGACAGATATCCATGCAAGAGTATCAGAGCAACGGATCACATATCCCATTACAACCAACATCTAAAAACGCATGATGATGCCTACTAACAACAAATCTATTAACAGGCGGGACTGGCTCAGGGCTACCGCCCTATTCACAGGAGGATTGACCATATTGCCCTCTATGCTGCAGGGACTGCAGGCAAAAGCTGCCGGCATTGCTGCCTTAAAAGATCCTGCAACTTCATCCTTACAGGATATACCTGCTGATGTCATTTCTCCAATGGGCGATTCAACAGTTGTGCGTACCACCACGGCAAGTAGCCTGCAGGCAGATGCCCTGGCAGAGCCCCGTATCCCTGGTGTATTGAAAGCACGTTTATTTGCCAATGAAAATCCTTTCGGCCCATCATCACCGGCAAAAAAAGCCATGATCGAAAGCATGGATAGCGGCTATCAATATCCGTTCATGTTACTGCGCGACCTGGAAGCAAAGATCTGTGCATACGAAGGAATCGATGCAAAGATGCTCATGACGAGTGCCGGTTCATCCCCTTTATTACTGGGTACAGCGCTTACATTACTGGGCAATGGCGGCAATATCGTCAGCGCAGATCCTACTTATGATGACCTGCCTACCCGTGGTGAAAAAATAAAAGCGACCTGGATCAAGGTACCGTTAAAATCAGATTATACCCATGACCTGGATGCCATGGAAAAAGCTATTAATGCCGACACCAAACTTGTTTATATCTGTAACCCTAACAATCCTACAGGTACAATAGTAGATACAGCTGCCTTAAAAGCTTTCTGTGAGCGGGTATCGAAGAAAGTACCTGTCTTTGTTGATGAAGCTTACATTGATTACCTCCCTGATCCGGCCGCGACTACATTAATTGACAGCGTAAAGAAAGGACAGAACATCATTATCGCGCGTACTTTCTCGAAAGTATATGGATTAGCAGGACTACGTATTGGTTATGTGATAGCACAACCAGCGATGATAGAGCGATTAGGCAATTATTCCGCAACAGGGGGATATGCATTGTCATTGCCGGCTATTACAGCGGCGCTGGCTAGTTACAATGACAAGGGGTACATAGACGAAGTGAAAAAGAAAATGGTAGCCAGTAAGCAATTCTTATATGATACACTGAAAAGTGAAGGATATACCTACATCCCTTCTTATACCAACTTTGTAATGTTCCCTTTGAAAATGGAAGGACAGCGTTTTGTAGAGGAGATGAATAAGCGGGGAGTGGGGCTCCGCAACTGGAAACTAAATAACCAGGACTGGTGCAGGATCAGCATTGGCCGGATGGATGAAATGCAGGCGTTTGCCGCTGCTTTTAAAGAATTATCTTAAACAGGAATATGCGCACATTTTTATTAACATGCAGCTGTATCATCTGGATGTATACGGCATTTGCACAATCAAGACCTATTCGTGCGGACGAATACGAAAAAGCAAAAACATTTACGGTAAAGGACCTGGACAATGACACGTATGTGAAGTTCAACAATGCTTATGTACTGGACCGGTATGAGATGAGAAAGCCGTATATCATTACGGGCGACGATGGGTTGAAAAAAAGAATGGACCTTTACCGGCTGGTATCAAAAGATAGTATGCTGGATATTGCCACAGTTATTTTCTACACCAATGAAAAGGGTACTTTATATACAGCTGTGTTACCCATGTTTAACAGCAATCCGGAGATCTGGAACAAGTACTTCGAAGATATTCATGCGATCGATAAAGTGGAGAAGAACTACGTATTGAAACTGTCTTATGTACTTTCGCGTGAATTTAGTTTTCAGTTGTACAAATCAATGAATGCCGGGAAGGACGTAAAAGCAGAGGCAGGAACCTATGGTACGGACATTTGTTTTCCGGGAGATGAAGCGGTGATGCTGGCGAATGGATCAAAGAAGTTATTAAAAGACATCGTGCCGGGCGATCAGGTAATCAGCCTGGATGCGGCGACGCATACCACCAGTGTTATGAAGGTAAAAGAGCTGGTAGTGCATCAGCCTGCGAACTATGCGATCACACAACTGCTGGCGGTCCATGTCGAAGCAGACGATACAAAGGAAGCACATGTAGTGCGGATCTCCGGGAAGGTATTACAAGCCACCCCCAATCATCCTGTACAGACGTCTGCCGGGAAGAAGCAGATAGGAGAGGTGAAAGATGGAGAAGAGTTGTTGTGTATAGATGAGAAGAGCCAACAGGTACTGACGTATGTGGTGGTGAATAAGACGGAGCAGGCGAATGGCAGGCAGGCCGTGTATAATATCGTTGGAGAAGGAGAGGGGACGTTTATGATGAATAACATGATGGTTTTGCAGAAATAATTTTCAGGTAACTGAGAGGATATAAAATCCGGTATTTACTTGCAGTAAGTACCGGATTTTTGTTATTATAATACGCGGATAATCGATTCGATAACGAGGATATTTATGTGCTGAGATATCTGGTTTTACTGTAGTTTTATTCAACCTATATTCGTTAACTTTAGATAGAGATTCCATTAAAGAAAAACCAAAAAACTCCAAAAAATGTCAACTTCATTTTACAATTTCGATTATTACATAGAAGCGAATGAAAAGCGGGAAGCGGTGATCCGGACAGAGTATGATAAAGTACTTGGGCGGGTGTCGCATATATTGATTATTTATTCGGCAGTATCCGTTTCTTTGGTGTCTGTTTGCAAGGACTTATTTAGGGTTCCGTTTAATTTATGGTATTTCATAACGATTGTTTTGTTTGGGATACCATTTTTGATTTCGTTTGTGTATGCGATACGGTTTTTGTTTCCGATTGTTCTTCCAATTCTTACCGCGCCTAAAGACTACTATGCACAGTTACGATCGGAATTGGAAGCAAGACACCCGAATAACAATAGTCTTTCAGACATTGAAAAAGAAGAGATCAATCAACAAATAAAAACTATCTATTTAGAAGAATTAGAACATGCAGTGGACAATACCATCGATCTGATTTGCCGTAAGCAAGACTATTACCATCAGTCATTGAAATACGCAATATATAGCATATTTCCATTCATAATATGTTTGGCGATTCACATCATACATCAATAAAACAATAAATATGGAAAAAGAAAAGTATCCACAAAAACACTTCCCAGGCAGTAAATATCCGGGAATAGATGATAAGGACCTGGTCAAAGTAGAAGTAGCCACCCACAATTTATGGACAGGCAAAATAACGCCGGCTAAATTTACATTTCCAGATGGGAAGGTGATCATCATCCACCCGTTAAAGAGATAGCTCTTCAGGCATTTAATATCATTTATAGAAATCAACATGGGAAAAGAAAAGTATTTACAAAAACACTTCCCGGAAAGTAAATATCCAGGCGTTGATGATAAGGACCTGGTCAAAGTAGAAGTAGCCACCCATAATTTATGGACAGGCAAAATAACGCCGGCAAAATTTACATTTCCAGATGAAAAAGTGATCGTCATTCACCCATTTGATTAAGAACACATCTGCCAATCTTCCCCTTCTACCCCTAATAAAAAAGAGCGCATTCGCCCGTAAGCCAATGCGCTCCTATAAAAAAACTACACACTTACTGCTGCAACAACGTATCCACCAGCGGCCCCACGCCACTATCTCCCACCACATTACTAAACTCCACCCGACCCGACTCCGTCAAATCTCTCCTCACATCCACCTCCCTCGCACTCTTCACAAAATCCCCCTTCTGTATAATACATATCGCCCCATACACATTATTCATACTCAACTGCACCCACACTTCCGCCCCCCTGTTCCTCAAC
>NZ_JBCNKF010000049.1:0-37346 GCF_039596155.1 Chitinophaga sp. | reverse complement strand
CCGTAAGCTTCCTTCAGATTCCACTTCGCAGTGGACACCCTTGCTCTTGGCTAATGGTTGGCGATTACAAACCCCCATAACGGACTTCCACCGTCAAGTTTATCGCCATGCATGGCGCACATGAAAAAGCCGGTTCACGATCGTGAGCCGGCTTTTTCATTTAGGGCGGGCCCAAAAACAAGGGAGCCCTTCGTTGTAACACGAAGGGCTCCTCTACAAATCTTTCTTTCTCACTAGGTGTAAATCACTTAGCTTTCATTAGGACATGGTAAGTAGAACAATTGGTTTTCATAGAATGGGAATCAATAAGACTCCTGGATATTTTTATACTAAAAAGCCCCTGACAACTGGACTCGTATTTTGCATCTCTCTTTATCAAAAATAGTCTACATATAGTAATATAAATTCACACGAAGATGCTATTTTGTTAATGAGTTGTTAAAGTAAATACACCGTACAATAAAACCCATATTTCAGGCAAATGCCCAACCAGCAATGATTCTGCAAATTGCCCACTTTATATAAGTGTATGATGAACAGCTTAAAAAGAGAAAAGGTGCAACATAACACCCATGTGGGATATATGTTACACCTCGTATAACTTAAAATAGTAGCCCTTATGCTAAATGTGCTTCGATCGCGGTATCATACTGTTGCTTCCACTGGCTCACTTTACCCCAGTCCTCACCATCTACCACCACGTGTTCACCTTTTACAGTACCGATCTTCTGATAACGGATAGAGTATTCGGTGGCATCTACCAGACCATGGAGCAATGCTTCGAACTTCTCTTTATCCTCAGGTCTGACAGTGACTACCGCACGGCTCTGGCTTTCGCCGAACAGGTAAGCATCTTTACGGAAGTTAGCATCGGTGTGTACATCAAAACCTAATCCGCTGGCCATTGCGCTTTCCAGCAGGGTAATGAACAGACCACCTTCGCTCACATCGTGTGCAGACTGAATGAGACCCGCTTTATTCAGTTTTGAGATAGCAGTTTGCAGCTGTGCTTCTTCTTCCAGGTGGAAGTGAGGGGCCGGGCTGAATTCGATGCCGATCAGTTTGTGCAGGTATTCAGAGCTATTGATATCATTACGGCTACGACCCAGCAGGTAAACCAGGTGACCCGCTTCTTTGAAGTGAAGGGTCATACGGTTTTCGATGCTATCCAGGATACCCAGCATACCGATGGTAGGTGTAGGATATACAGCGCCTTCAGGAGACTGGTTGTAGAAGCTCACGTTACCACCTGTAACAGGGGTATTGAATTTACGACAGGCTTCACCCATACCTTTAATAGCGTGTACGAACTGGTAGTATACTTCAGGATCGTAAGGGTTACCGAAGTTCAGGCAGTTTGTGATAGCTACAGGCTCGCCACCGCTACATACGATGTTGCGGGCAGCTTCTGCTACGGCTATCTGACCACCGATATGAGGGTCAGCATATACAAAACGGCTGTTACAGTCGGTAGTTACGGCCAGTACTTTCTTTGTACCTTTTACGGTTATGATAGCTGCATCACTTGGTGCGTTAGTAGAGGCATTAGCCGCACCTACCATGCTGTCGTACTGGTTATAGATCCAGCGTTTGCTGGCAATGTTAGGCAGCTTTACCAGCCTTTCTGCTGCAAACTGTGCATGCAGGGTATCCGGAATATTCTGGATATTGAAGGCTTTGATTTTTTCGAAGTAAACGGGTTCTGTGTAAGCACGGTGATATTGAGGAGCACCACCGCCCAGCACCAGGCTTTCCGCAGGTACATCAGCTTCCAGCACATCGTTCATATAGAACTTCAGTGACTTGTCGGTAGTTACTTCGCCAATCTGCACGCAATGCAGGTCCCATTTCTCAAATATTTCAAGCACTTTGGCTTCCTGGCCTTTGTGCAATACGATCAGCATTCTCTCCTGGCTTTCGCTCAGCAGCATTTCCCATGCTTTCATATTCTGCTGGCGGGTTGGTACCTTATCCAGGTGAATGATCATACCATGTTCTCCTTTCGCACTCATTTCTGCGGTAGAACAGGTAATACCAGCTGCACCCATATCCTGCATGCCCACCAGCGCGCCGGTTGGAATGATTTCCAGGCATGCTTCCAGCAGTTTCTTTTCCTGGAATGGATCACCTACCTGTACGGAAGGCAGATCTTCTACGCTATCTTCAGTGATGTTTGCACTGGCAAAGGATGCACCACCTATACCATCTTTACCGGTTGCAGAACCTACGATGAATACAGGATTACCGGCACCATAGGAGGTAGCAGATACTGTCTGGCCAACTTTCACCACGCCTACGCTCATCGCGTTTACGAGTGGGTTAGTACCATAGCAATCTTCGAAGTAAGTTTCACCAGCCACGGTAGGCACACCGAAACAATTGCCATAATGACCGATACCGTGTACAATACCTTTTACGAGGTGTTGTGTTTTCTTATCATTCAGATTGCCAAAACGCAGGGAGTTCAAGGCAGCGATAGGGCGTGCACCCATCGTGAAGATATCACGGTGAATACCACCTACACCGGTAGCAGCACCCTGGAATGGCTCGATTGCAGAGGGATGGTTATGTGATTCAATTTTGAATACACAGGCATAACCATCGCCGATATCTACTAAACCGGCGTTCTCTTCTCCTGCTTTCACGAGCAGGCGTTCACCTTCGCGGGGCAATGTCTTTAACCACACGATAGAGTTTTTGTAACTGCAATGCTCACTCCACATGACAGAATACATACTCAGTTCTGTGAAGTTCGGCGTACGGCCAAGGATGTTTTTTATGCGCTCAAATTCGTCTGCAGTAAGACCCAGCTGTTCAGCTGTTTCAACGGTGGTCTGGGAGAACTTATCTGGAGTTTCTACGGAAGGTTGCATGTAATTAGATGTAATGAGTATGTGTTTAATAGAAGATGCAAACCTACAGGTTTTTCCTGCAATTGACAAGGAATACCCCTGTTGGCAGCACCCATTTTAACGGGATTTTAAAACCCTACAGCAAAAATACTACCTAAGTAATTTTCTCCTAAAAACCTCTTTTTTACCCCCACTACTGAAGTAAAAACCCCCTTTTAACACATTATCATTTTTTAAATACATCAGTTTGGGTACGACTCACCCCTAATTTTTTGACCAAAAATCAAAATTATTAACCTTTTCGACCTCAAAATGTAATTTTTTAGTTAAAATCAACTTATTTCTTGCTTATGTAAGCACAACAGCGTTCTTTTGTGTAAAATTATTTACAGCATGCAATCGTTACGCTTCACCGCGCTGGAAAACCTTTCTGGCGTTGATCTAAAAATCACATCCGAAGCACTCACCGGTAACAAGATCACCGAAGTGTTCGGCAGCAATGTATTCGCAGGAAAAGCAATGAGGGAAAGCCTGAGTGATGAGGCTTACAAAAGCCTGATGAACTCTATCAAGGCCGGCACCAAAATCGAACGTAAGATGGCTGAGCAGATCGCTTCTGGTCTGAAAGCCTGGGCAATGAAAAAAGGAGTTACCCACTACACCCACTGGTTCCAACCATTAACCGGTACTACTGCTGAAAAACATGACTCTTTCTTTACCCTGAAGAGTGATGGTACCCCGCTGGAAACATTTGACGGCGATGCACTGGTACAACAGGAGCCTGATGCATCTTCTTTCCCTAATGGTGGTCTGCGTGCTACTTTCGAAGCTCGTGGTTATACCGCATGGGATCCTTCCTCTCCTCCATTCATCCTGGAACAAGGATTTGGTAAAACACTCTGCATTCCTACTATATTCGTTTCATACACCGGTGAATCACTGGATTACAAGGCTCCGTTGCTGAAAGCACTGTCAGCTATCGACAAAGCTGCTGTAGACGTATGTAACTATTTCGATAAGAACGTTACTAAAGTAACGCCTACCCTGGGTTGGGAACAGGAATACTTCCTGGTTGACGAAAACCTGGCTAATGCTCGTCCTGACCTGGTGATGACTGGTCGTACCGTTGTAGGTCACGCGCCTTCTAAAGGTCAGCAGCTGGAAGACCATTACTTTGGTTCTATTCCTGAGCGTGCTTACGCTTTCATGCGTGATTTCGAACTGGAATCATACAAACTGGGTATTCCTTTGAGAACCCGTCACAACGAGGTGGCTCCTTCTCAGTTCGAGTGTGCTCCAATCTTCGAAGAAGTGAACATCGCAGTTGACCACAACTCCCTGCTCATGGACGTAATGAGCAAAGTTGCTAAACGTCATAAACTGAAATGCCTGCTGCACGAGAAACCATTTGCTGGTATCAACGGTTCAGGTAAACACAATAACTGGTCTATGGCTACCGATACCGGCGTTAACCTGCTGGCTCCTGGTAAGACTCCTAAGACTAACCTGATGTTCCTCACTTTCTTCGTTAACACTATCAAGGCGGTTCATGACTATGCTGACCTGATGAGAGCTTCTATCGCTTCTCCAAGCAATGACTTCCGTCTGGGCGCTAACGAAGCACCTCCTGCAATCATTTCCGTATTCTCAGGTAAATACCTGTACGAAGTACTGCAGGAAGTGAAGACCCGTGTGAGCAACAAGTTCGATGAGCAGGATGAAGCTATCCTGAAGCTCGACCTGCACCGTCACATTCCAGAACTGATGCTGGATAACACCGACCGTAACCGTACTTCTCCGTTCGCCTTCACTGGTAACAAGTTCGAGTTCCGTGCCGTAGGTTCTTCTGCAAACTGTGCTTCTGCAATGACTGTGCTGAACACAATCGTGGCTAAAACACTGGCTGACTTCAAAGTTGAAGTAGATAGCCTGATCGAGAAAGGTGAGAAAAAAGAGATTGCTATTATGCAAACTCTTCGTAAATATATTGTAGATTCGGAGAAAGTTTTATTCGAAGGCGACGGTTATAGCGAAGAGTGGGAGAAAGAAGCTGAAAGAAGAGGTCTCGCAAACGTGAAGACAACTCCTCAGGCACTGGATGCTTTCGTAACTGAGAAATCTACTAAACTGTTCACAGAAATAGGTATCTATACAGAGAAGGAACTGCATGCACGTCATGAAATCCTGCTCGAAGATTATGTGAAGAAGGTACAGATCGAAGCCCGCGTTATAGGCGACCTGGCTACCAACACGATCCTGCCTTCCGCAATCTCCTATATGAATAGTCTGATCACTAATATCCGTGGTCTGAAAGAAATAGGTTTAGGCGATGCTGCTGTTAAAGCGCAAACCCAGATTGCTAACAAAATAGCTGAACATGTTAACGTCATCAGTGAGAATGTACAGGCTATGATTGAAGCGCGCAAAGTAGCTAACAAGGTTACTGACAGCCGCCAGAAAGCTATAGATTATTGTGATAAAATTAAGCCGTACTTTGATGTGATCAGATACCACTCCGATAAACTGGAGTTCCTGGTAGATGACAAACAATGGGCACTGCCTAAGTACAGAGAGCTGCTTTTCTTGCGATAAAACCGTAAGATTGTTTTGGTGTATGATTAGCCCCGGGTATTTACCCGGGGCTTTGTGTTTTATATACTACCCGTACTTAAAAAAGCACGTACAATGCATCTTTCACCAATATAACGGACAAAAAAATCCCGGTAGTTTGCACCACCGGGATCACCATCTAAATGTATTATCTTAAACCAGTTTAAACGTCTCTGTAAACTTGGTTGTAAAATTACCTTTTCTGAAATCTTCATTTCTCATCAGCTGCTGATGGAAAGGAATAGTTGTCTTCACACCCTCAATTACAAATTCGCTCAGCGCTCTTTCCATGGTGTTAATCGCCTCTTCTCTCGTCTGCGCGATAGTGATCAGCTTAGCTACCATAGAATCGTAATAAGGAGGGATAACATATCCTGCATAAATATGAGAATCTACTCTCACACCATGACCACCCGGAATATGCAAAACTGTGATCTTACCCGGAGAAGGACGGAAATCATTGTAAGGGTCTTCCGCGTTGATACGACACTCGATTACGTGCATCTCAGGCATATAGTTCTTTCCTGAAATAGGAATACCAGCTGCTATCTTGATCTGCTCTTTAATAAGGTCGAAATTGATTACTTCTTCAGTCACACCATGTTCTACCTGGATACGCGTGTTCATTTCCATGAAATAGAAATTTCTGTGCTTATCCACCAGGAACTCAATTGTACCCACGCTCTCGTAATTGATAGCTGCCGCAGCTTTGATAGCCGCTTCACCCATCTTCTCACGCAGCTCCGGCGTCATGAACGGAGAAGGAGACTCTTCAACCAGCTTCTGGTGACGACGCTGGATAGAACAGTCACGCTCACTCAGGTGACATACTTTACCATACTGGTCACCAGCTACCTGGATCTCAATATGTCTTGGCTCTTCCACGAACTTCTCCATGTAGATACCATCGTTATTGAATGCTGCACGGGCTTCATTTTTTGCCATGTTGTAGGCATTCTCCAGTTCCTCTTCTTTCCACACTACACGCATACCCTTACCACCGCCACCAGCAGTTGCTTTCAGGATGATAGGCAGACCCATTTCCTTTGCCAGTGATCTTGCTTCTTCCAGGCTTTGTAATAACCCGCCGGAACCCGGAATTACAGGAACACCTGCAGCGATCATAGTTTCTTTAGCAGTCATTTTATCACCCATCTTACGGATCATCTCCGGAGTAGGGCCGATAAACTTAATGCCATGCTCACCACAGATCTCTGCGAAACGGGCATTCTCAGCCAGAAACCCATAACCCGGATGGATCGCATCCGCATTGGTGATTTCAGCTGCCGCCATTAAGTGAGGAATATTCAGATATGATTCACTGCTCTGAGGCTTGCCTATACATACCGCCTCATCAGCGAACTTCACGTGAAGACTATCTTTGTCAGCAGTAGAATAAACAGCCACCGTTTTGATGCCCATTTCCTTACAGGTGCGTATAATACGCAGGGCAATCTCTCCACGATTGGCAATCAATATTTTCTTAAACATGTTTTTTCAATAGGTTAAAGAAAAAAAAGTTAATAAGCCTAAAAGGTTGAAACATTATGAAGCAGGGATTCCCTACAATACATCATAATATTCCAACCTTTTAACTAAACAATTTTATGGTTCTACCAGGTACAGTGGCTGATCATATTCAACCGGAGATGCGTCATCTACCAGTATTTTTACGATCTTACCGCTCACCTCACTTTCAATCTCATTGAAAAGTTTCATCGCCTCGATGATACATACCACTTTACCTGGAGCTACATCGTCACCAACATTCACGAAAGAAGGTTTATCCGGGCCAGGGCTACGGTAGAAAGTACCGATCATAGGAGATTTGATTGTAACCAGGTTGTCTGCTTTTACATCAGCAGCTGGCTTTGGCGCTTCAGCAGCCGGAGCTGATACAGGAGCATGTACAGCAGCAACTGCCTGTGGTACTGCCTGTACAGGTGCAGCCATCGTTGGCACTGCAATCACCTGCTGAGTTTCGTTATCCTTTTGCTTTATTGTAATCTTAAACTTGTCCTGCTCAATGCTCAGTTCGCTGATGTTGGATTTGTTGACCATCTTGACCAGCTCCTGAATCTGTTTAAAATCCATGTAGACAGTTTTTGGTTTAGAAATGCTTGAAGTAGATAAATATAATTGGATGACTAAAACTATTCTTTTACACGCTCAATGTAATCACCAGTTTTGGTGTTTACTCTGATCAGTTCTCCTTCATTTACGAACAAAGGAACATTCACGGTTGCACCACCTTCTACTGTAGCTGGTTTCAGCGTACGGGTAGCTGTATCACCTTTCAAACCTGGCTCAGAATACGTTACTTTCACCACGATTTTGTCCGGTAATTCCACACTCATCGGCTGCTCGGTTTCCGTATTGATACTAACTTGTACTTCCTGGCCTTCTTTCAGGAACTGAGGTGCATCGATCAGGTTCTCTGGCAGAGCGATCTGTTCGAAAGTCTCGTTATCCATGAAGTTGTAACCACTATCGTCCTGATATAAGTATTGGAATGCTTTCTTCTCAACACGCACAGGGAAGATGTTATCACCGGAGTTCCATGTATGTTCGATGGAACGGGTGTTATCAACACCTTTCAGCTTTGCCCATACTTTAGCAGCAGCACGGGCGGTTTTGTTCTGACCAAACTCTACAACAGAATAAAGGCTGTTATCCAGCTTTATAATCAATCCTGTTCTGATATCTGCAGTGGTAGCCATAAAAAGGATACTTAATTTAAAGTTAAAAATTTACGTTAAGGACTGCAAAAGTAATCATTCTGGGAAAACCCAAAACCCGTTGCTTCCTGATTTGTTTTAGTGTATTTAGAGACCTACTGTTACCTATTATTTTTTTTAGGAATGCAAACATAATGTAAGGGAAGGTAATCTAGTAATTTTTTTATGAAAAAGTGGAAAAGTAAGCGTTTTAAACCCATTTTATGCCCTTTTAAGGCCAGAAAAACATCAATTTTAATGTATGAGGCCGGTTTTCCCGGTCCTGTAAATGCCGCTTTGCTGTATGCTTAAATTCGATACCTTTAGCTATAATATATTTTTCAAATCAAAGAGTTATATGAAGCACTACCTGATCGTACTATTGTTATGTCTGCCAGCCTTGATGAATGCACAATCCAACAAAACAACCACTCCGGCAACTGCTGCCGCCCTTAAGGACCAACCCCCTTACCTGCAGTTTCCCACACCACCCGCCTTTTCGTATACCTTACCCAACGGAAAAATAATTACAAAGAAGGACCTGAAGAAGAACGTCAAGACCCTGATTTTCGTATTCAGCGTGGACTGTGACCACTGTAAACACTTAACTGAAGAAATGCTTAAGAATATTGACAAGTTCAAAAAAGCACAGATCGTGATGGTGACCCCGTTCAAACCGGACCAGATGAAGGAATATTATGACCATTATAATATTAAGAACTACCCGAACATTACCATGGGTAGTGAACCCACCCGCCAGATCATGTATTTCTATAACCTCCACTACTTCCCTGGCCTCTTTGTATACGACAGGAAAGGGCAGTTTGTGAAAGGTTTTGAAGGTACCGCAAAGATCGAGGAACTGGCCGAGCTCCTGAAGTAGTGCAAATCTGCTTCAGCGGGCATTAGTTACATTTGTTCATCCTCATATTCTTCACCTTTAAATAAAAAACATACGATGAAAGTTACTGTTGTAGGAGCTGGTAATGTAGGCGCAACCTGTGCTAATGTGCTGGCCCACAGAGATTTTTTACAGGAAGTCGTGTTATTGGACATTAAGGAAGGAACTGCTGAAGGGAAGGCGCTCGACACATGGCAACAGGCGCCTATTGACTATTATAGCACCAGGATATCGGGGGTAACAAATGATTATGAGAAGACAGCCGGTAGCGATGTGGTGGTTATTACGTCGGGACTCCCCCGCAAACCCGGAATGAGCCGCGATGACCTGATTAACACCAATGCCAATATCGTGAAGTCTGTAACAGAGAATATCTCCCAATATTCTCCTGATGCAATTATCATCGTAGTCAGCAACCCACTCGATGTAATGACGTATTGCGCTTACCTCACGGCCGGCAAAGATAGCAGCAAAGTGTTCGGTATGGCCGGCATCCTCGATACCGCCCGCTACCGCGCCTTCCTCGCCGAAGAAATCGGCTGCTCTCCCAAAGACATTCAGGCCATCCTCATGGGAGGTCATGGCGATACCATGGTGCCCCTTCCCCGCTACACCACCGTGTCAGGCATCCCTGTCACCGAACTCGTAGCCGCCGACAAACTCGAAGCCATCATCCAGCGCACGAAAGTAGGTGGTGGCGAAATTGTAAACCTCCTGGGCACCTCCGCATGGTACGCACCCGGCGCCGCAGCCGCCCAGATGGTAGAAGCTATCCTGAAAGACGAAAAACGCATCTTCCCCTGCTGCGCATGGCTCTCCGGACAATATGGACTCAAAGACATCTACCTCGGTGTACCCGTGATACTGGGTAAAAACGGTATCGAAAAAATTATAGAGCTGCAATTAGACCAAAACGAAACTGAACTGCTTAGAACCTCTGCCGATCACGTAAAAGAAGTGATGGATGTTCTTGACAATATGAAAGTTGTAGCCTGATTCCACTTATTAACATCTTAAAGTTGGCCTTCCGCCAGCCCCACACTTTAAAAAATCGCTTTTGTCCGGGACAAAAGCGATTTTTTTATTTCCTACTCAATTCATCCGCACTGTTTATTTTCCATTCCCTATACATAATTGAATTATCGTATTTTTAAGTCGATATACGCGCATTTATGTCAAATATAGAAAAACTGATCTCGCAAAAAAGTTGGACCAGCGAGTATAACAAAGGATTAATAGGTCTCATCTTCGTAGGTAACTGGCTGGTTTCCCGTCACCAGCATTTCTTTAAAAAGTTTGACATTACCATGCAGCAGTATAATATCCTTCGCATCCTGCGGGGACAACATCCTAAAGCAGCCAATATCAACACTTTGAAAGAACGGATGCTGGACAAAATGAGCGACGTTTCCCGCCTCGTGGAACGCCTCAGGAAAGCAGGTCTCGTAGAAAGAAAGGCAAGTGAAATCGACCGTCGTGCAGTAGATGTGATGATCACACCGAAAGGCCTCGCCCTGCTCAATGAAGTGGATGTTGACCTTCCTGCCCTGGAAGATTCTCTGAACCTCTCACTCACTGAAGAAGAAGCGAAACAGCTGAATGGCCTGTTAGATAAGATCCTAATGAGGTACTAAACACAAAAAAGTCCGAACGAATGAGTACTTATACTCAGTTCATCCGGACTTTTTTTTTATCATCTATTCTTGTGCTATATCGTCTCCATGTAATTCAAATCCTTTCCAAATGTCTCCGGCACCAGGTAAGATGCCAGTAACCCCAGCCCAATCGTCACTATCCCCACTATTCCCGCACTGGTCAGGTAACTGAATGAATGCTGCAACCAGCCAAATAACATTGTGATCAATACCAGCATGCCCCTCGCAAAGTTAGGCACCGTAATCGCCACCGTCGCCCGCAGGTTCGTACCAAAACTCTCTGCCGCTATTGTCACGAATATTGCCCAGAACCCAACACTGAAGCCCAACAGGAAACATATAGTAAAGAAAAATGCCTTGCCCGTTCCCGACTGATGCAGGTAAACTGCTGTACAGATCGTCGTAAGCAGGAGGAATAAGATCATCACCTTTCGCCGGCTTTTCCATAACTGGCTGATCCAGCCGGTCACAAAGTCGCCCAATACCAGCCCCGCATAGCAGAATGCAATCGCATCGCCGGGAGCTATCGGATCCTTTACTCCCATCTCTATGGCGAACTTATTGGAAAATGCCACCAGTATCCCCACCACAAACCAGGTAGGTGTCCCCAGCAATATACATTTCAGGTATTTAATAAACCGCTCCCGGTTATTGAGCAACGCAAAGATATTCCCCCGCCTGACCGCATTGTCTGTAGCCGCAGCGTGAAACATCCCGGATTCCATTACACTGATCCTCAATAATAACAACACTAATCCCAGGCCACCACCTATAAAGTAACAATACCGCCAGTCAGGCACCAGCTTCGCTATCAGGTTTGCTGCGATTGCACCGGATACTCCTACAGTAGCCACGATCATTGTGCCATACCCCCGCTTTTCCTTCGGCAGGATTTCGGCTACAAGCGTAATACCAGCACCCAGTTCACCAGCCAGCCCCACTCCTGCTACAAAACGCCAGAAGGAATAAGCAGCCGTTGTCTGTACAAAGCCATTAGCAATATTGGCCACTGAATACAAAAGAATGGACCCGAACAATACCCGGAGCCGTCCTTTCTTATCAGCCATGATCCCCCACATGATGCCACCTAAGAGGAGACCTATCATCTGGATATTCATCAGCCATACACCAATTCCCTTGTCAATCTCGTCTTGTGATATACCCAGTGATTTCAGGCTGGGCACCCGTACTATAGTGAATAGCAATAAATCGTAGATGTCTACGAAATAACCCAATGATGCCACCAATACGGCAACATTGAAAATGGTGGAATTTTTCGAGTCTGGTTTCATGAGGACTTAAAAGGTCTATTGTGCATTCATTCACATGTTAATCAACATGCGGTGGCGACGCGTGCTTTGGTTTACTAAAAAATAGTTTGATAAGGACCGGTAAAGTCGTAATCAGGATCAATATAATTACAATCAGTTCCAGGTGTTCTTTGAGTGATGGGAAAGCCTTGTCCAGATAATGACCGGCCAGCATCATTGAAAATACCCATGTGAAGGAGCTGATAATATTAAAAAACATAAATTTCTTTCTGTCCATTCCCACAATACCCGCCACAATCGGGGCAAAGGTGCGGATGATAGGCAGGAACCTGGCCAGGAAAATTGCCCCACCACCATGCTTATCATAAAATTCCTTCGCCTGGTAAAGGTGCCTCTTCTTAAAAAGGAAAGTGTCTTTCCTGCTGAATAATAAAGGACCTGACTTACGCCCAAACCAGAAACCTACAAAATTGCCCAGCACACCCGCTACCGCAATCATGATCATTATAACTAAAAATGGAACATCGTAAAAAGCATTGCTTAACAAACCTCCATAGATGCCAGCTACAAATAACAGGGAATCGCCAGGCAGGAAGAAGCCCACAAATAAACCGGTCTCCGCGAAAATTATAATCAGTAACAAATACAATCCCCCATGGTTAATAATCCATTCAGGGTTAATCAGGTGCTTAAATAGTTCTAAAAACTGGTCCATATGCTTTGTATAATCTCCACTAATTTAAGGTCTTGCCCTGCGGAATGCCCGCGGAAGCAAAATAAGGATTTAAACGTTATATCAATGTTATAGTTCTGGATTAGTCCGTGGTGCAGCCAGTGCCCCCTCCCATTTAGAAACTACTCCCGTTGCCATCGCATTTCCAATTACATTGGTCGCAGAACGCCCCATATCCAGCAGGTGATCTACACCCAGCAATAACAATAAACCTTCATCCGGAATTTTAAACATCGACAATGTGCCTGCTATTACTACCAATGAAGCCCTCG
Organism: Chitinophaga sp.; assembly: GCF_039596155.1. Taxonomy (GTDB): domain Bacteria; phylum Bacteroidota; class Bacteroidia; order Chitinophagales; family Chitinophagaceae; genus Chitinophaga. Next base: position 24,335 of record NZ_JBCNKF010000049.1, on the reverse strand, counting down.
GTACGCCGGCAATCCCCTTACTGGTGATCATCAGTACCAGCAGCATGGAAAACTGCTGCTCTATACCCAGGTGCATATCGTATGCCTGCGCAATAAACAGACTGGCAAATGTCATATACATCATAGAGCCATCCAGGTTAAAAGAATAACCCAACGGCAGTACAAAACTCACAATACGGTTATCTGCACCAAATCCTTCCAGCTCCTCCATTACTTTTGGATAAGCAGCCTCACTGCTGGCAGTACTGAACGCCAGTAATACCGGATCCTTGATCCGCTTCAGGAGATCCAACCCACGTTTGCCCAAAATAAAACAGCCTACTCCCGCCAGTACAAGCCATAAACAGGCCAGCCCCATATAGAATTCGCCGATAAATATACCATAGGTAGCCAATATACCAGCCCCCTTCTCTGCAATCGTTGCTGCCATCGCACCAAATACAGCAAATGGTGCAAAATTCATCACATACCCCGTTACCTTCAGCATGATATGCGCTACAGCATCCAGGAACTTGATAACTATCTGGCCCATTTCTCCTATTGCCGCTGTAGCTACCCCAAAGAACAAGGCAAATATGACTATCTGCAGGATTTCATTATGCGCCATCGCATTCACTACACTGTCCGGAAATACATGCTCAAAAAAACCTCTCAGGGTCATATCCGCCGCCTTGATACCAGATGTTGCGTGCTTATCCACCAGGTGCATGTCTGCTCCCGGTTTCAATATGTTTACCAGAATTAATCCCAGTACCAGAGAAACAAACGTCGCCGAAATAAACCATAACATGGTTTTACCTCCAATACGTCCTACAGCTTTAATATCACCCAGTTTGGCAATGCCCACCACCAATGTGGTAAATACCAGCGGCGCAATAATCATCTTAACAAGGCGCAGGAAAACACTGGTCAATATGGATACATTCTCCACAAACTTTCCAATTGTAACCTGCCCACCATCTTTACCCGAATAAGCAATGTTCACCAAATAACCTGTCAATATCCCCAGTACCATTGCTAAAAATATATACAAGGTAAGGCGGTTGGATTTCTTCATGCAGCGGTACTTTTTATATTAATAAATTATATAAATTGATTAAAATCCCCCAAAAATAATGCTGTTGAGCTAAAGTTGTGTGTCATTTTATAAAATTGATGCCTATATTTGGCGATCTGTAAAGAATTGAAACAACAAATTACTAAACCATTCAAACGTCAACCACAATAGACATACAGTATGGGCAAACTTTTTGTAAAAAAGCCTCTCTCCATCTTATTATCAGAAGCATCTGAATCGGACAAAGGACTTAAACGCACATTGGGCGCAGGTTCCCTGATTGCATTGGGCATTGGCGCCATCATTGGTGCGGGACTCTTCGTAAGAACTGCAGCTGCTGCCGGACAACATGCCGGCCCCGCAGTCGTATTCTCATTCATTATTGCAGCTGCAGGTTGTGCTTTAGCAGGTCTATGCTATGCAGAATTTGCCTCTATGATCCCTATAGCAGGTAGTGCTTATACCTACTCCTATGCTACCATGGGTGAATTTATTGCCTGGATCATCGGTTGGGACCTTGTGCTGGAATATGCCCTTGGTGCTGCTACTGTTGCCATAGGATGGGCACAATACCTGAATAAACTATTGGAGAAAACGGTTGGATGGACTGTCCCCTATCAATGGTGTCACAGCCCTTTCGAAACTTCCGACGCAGGTGTACATGGTATCATGAACCTCCCTGCTATCTTCATTCTGTTGCTACTGAGCTTATTGCTCATTCGTGGTATTGAAGGTTCTGCTATTGTGAATAACATTATCGTTATTGCAAAAGTGGCCATCGTTATCCTGATCATCATCCTCGGCTGGCAGTTCATCAACCCGGCTAACCATACCCCATTCATGATCCCTGAAAACGCCGGCACCGTAACCATGCACAATGGAACAGTGGTCGACTATTCCAAGTACGGGTTCCATGGGATCTCGGGAGTACTGCGAGGCGCTGGTGTGGTATTCTTCGCTTTCATTGGTTTTGATGCGGTGTCTACAGCTGCTCAGGAAACCGTAAATCCTAAGCGCAATATGCCAATAGGTATCCTGGTTTCCCTGTTTGTATGTACTGCTTTGTATATCCTTTTCTCTTACGTACTGACCGGTATCGCTCCTTACCAGGACTTTCTGAAAGAAGGTGGTGAAGCATCTGTTGCTTACGTAATCGACAAGTACATGGTAGGCTATGGCTGGCTGTCTACATTCGTGACTGTCGCTATCCTGGCAGGTTTCTCCTCCGTAATTCTTGTGATGCTGCTGGGACAGACCCGCGTATTCTACTCCATGGCCAACGATGGTCTGGTACCAAAAGTATTCGCTGATCTGCATCCTAAATATCGTACGCCATACAGATCACAGGCGATGTTCTTCGTATTTGTATCCCTGTTTGCCGCTTTCGTTCCAGACAGCGTAGTAGGTGATATGACGAGTATCGGTACCCTGTTTGCCTTCGTACTCGTATGTTTGGGAGTTATCGTAATGCGCAAAACAGACCCTGATCAACCCCGGGAATTCAAAACACCATGGGTACCATTTGTACCTATCTTAGGTACATTATTCTGTGTAACAATGATCTTCAGCCTTGGTTGGGAAAACTGGTCAAGACTGATCATCTGGTTGCTGATAGGTTTCATTATCTACTTCGGCTACAGTGTAAAACACAGTAAAGCCAGAAAGTTGTTTAAATAAAATATTGTCTTCTAAAAGGCAGGAAGGGCCGGGAAATTCAGTTTTTCCGGCCCTTTTCCATAAATTTGCACCTCTATTCTTAATAACTAATTACATTACCCACTATGGGAAGGATATTTGAAGTAAGAAAACATACCATGTTTGCCCGCTGGGACAGGATGGCAAAGCAGTTTACCAGGATCGGTAAGGAAATCGCGATAGCTGTAAAAGCCGGCGGTCCTGATCCTGATAATAATCCAGCCCTCCGCAGATGTGTATTGAATGCGAAGGGTGTAAACATGCCCAAAGACCGCGTAGAAGCTGCGATTAAGCGCGCGATGGGAAAAGATAAAACTGACTACGAAGAAGTTGTATACGAAGGATATGCACCACACGGTGTGGCTGTAATGGTAGAAACTGCTACCGACAACCCAACCCGTACTGTAGCAAACGTTCGCATGCACTTCAATAAATTGGGCGGTAGCCTTGGTAACAGTGGTTCGGTTGGTTTCCTCTTCAACCGTATGGGTGAATTCAAAGTTAAAAATGAAGGACAGAACCTGGAAGAGCTGGAACTGGAACTGATTGACGCAGGTCTGGAAGAAATCGGAGAAGACAGCGAAGGCAATATTATTATACGTACTCCTTTCACTGAATTTGGTAATATGTCCAAAGCACTGGAAGATAGAAATATCCAGACTATCAGCGCTGAATTGAAACGTATTCCTACCACTACGACCGAGTTGAACGAAGAGCAGGCGAAAGAAGTACTGGAGCTGATTGACAGGCTGGAACAGGACGACGATGTACAGCAGGTGTTCCACACACTGAAATAGTTGTACGGTGAATGATGTCCTGTTGGCTTTTATTGTCAGCTGTAAACCGTCAATAACGTTCATGCGGCATTGTCAATTCATACAGGCAGCTGTGCCACTATTACATCTAAACGTCAATAGTATATCCAATTCCTACAGCGGATATTTCGAACTGTAATGACAATCATCTTCATAAAAAAGGGGCTGCGGTTGCAGCCCCTTTTTATTTTATGCCTTTTCCGCAATCTTTTCCGGTTCCGTCACCAACCTTAACCCCTTCCCGTGAATGGTTTCCAACTTAATGGTACCATCCAGCCTGAAATGCTTCCTGATACGCGTCAGGTATACATCCATACTTCTGCCGGTGAAAAAATCGTCATTCCCCCACACACTGAGCAGTATCCCTTCTCTTTTCAGCTTCTTATTAGCATTCTCACAGAGAAACTTGAGCAGCTCAGCCTCCTTGGGTGGTAAATTGATATTAGTATTGGTTGGTTGATGATATATCTTGAATTCACTGTAATTAAATACCAGGCTCCCCAGGGTGAATACAACCTGTTTATCGTGTTGTAAGAGACGGCTCCGCTTCATAAATACTTCCATACGGCAGAGTAACTCCTCCATATTGAATGGTTTTACCAGATAGTCATCGCCGCCGGCCTCAAAGCCGTTCAGCTTGTCCTGCTCCATATATCTGGAGGAAGCAAAAATGATAGGTACATTTTCATCCTTGTCGCGAATCTCACGGCACAGGGTAAACCCATCCATGCCGGGCATAATCACGTCCAACAGACAAATGTCGAAGGGCTTTTCCTGAAAAGTTGCCCATCCCTCTTCACCGTTGGCACAATGAGTCACATCGTACCCGGCCTTTTCTAAATGGCTTTTCACCACTTTGGCAAAAAACAAATCGTCTTCAACTAACAGTACTCCTGCTTTCATAAATGGATTTGGGTTGATAATTAAATAATTTAATTACTATCTACCTTTCTGTAACGTGGTTATTGCTTGTTCAAATTCTTTCCCTCTAAAAAACTATAATACAATTTATATCCTGCGCGTTGATTTTCAAACATTCATTTTATTCATTCCTGATGCTTAAGAAAAAATCAATGTCTAATATATTAAGTATCACTCACTACAGATTTATAACATACTTAGAGAAAAAAATGTTTAACATAAGCAATCCTAACTTTTTAGCCCGGTATCATTCAAATGAGGAATTTCTTTTGTGAGAATACAAAATATTATAAAACTATTTATCATATTTGTATCTGTACTACTTGTCATTTTTTAAACCTACAACTGCACAAAACAAAAACGCAAGGCCTTTGAAAGCCTTGCGTTCGTATTTTAAATTAATTTATTTTTTCTATTCCGCTACCATTTCCAGCACTACCCTGATCACGTCTTCCACATTCGGCTTGGAGAAGTAATCTCCGTCTGAACCATATGCAGGACGATGTGCCTGGGCACTCAATGTACGTGGTGCTACATCCAGCCAGCGGTAACCACCCTGACCTTCCATTACCTGCTGGAACATATAAGCAGTACCACCACCCGGTACATCTTCGTCCACAAACAGGATCTTGTTAGTCTTTTTCAGCGATTCCACAATCTTGTGATTGATATCAAATGGCAGTAATGTTTGTACATCCACCAGTTCAACCGAGATCTCCAGTTGTTCCAGCGTCTGAATTGCTTCTTCTACTATACGGAGGGTAGAGCCATAAGAAACAATAGTGATATCAGTACCTTCTTTTACCACCTCAGGCACGCCTAACGGAACTGTAAATGTTGCCAGGTTGTTAGGCAGTTTTTCCTTCAGGCGATAGCCATTCAGTGATTCTATCATCAGGGCAGGTTCATTGGCCTGCAACAGGGTATTGTACATACCAGCTGCCTGCACCATATTGCGGGGTACACACATGTGCATACCTCTCAGTGCTCCCATGATCATACTCATTGGTGAACCGGAATGCCAGATGCCTTCCAGTCTGTGCCCACGGGTACGAACGATGATCGGACATGCCTGGATACCTTTTGTGCGGTATTGCAGACTGGCTACATCATCACTCAGTGGCTGCAGACCATATAGCAGGTAATCCAGGTATTGGATCTCAGCAATAGGCCTTAAACCACGTAATGCCATCCCGATGCCTTGTCCCATGATGGTTAACTCGCGAATACCAGTGTCGAATATGCGTTGGTTACCGTGCTTTGCCTGTAAACCGGCAAAACCCTGGTTCACGTCCCCTATTTTACCTACGTCTTCCCCAAAGGCGAAAACCTTAGGATTGTTGCTGAACAGCTGATCAAAGTACCTGTTCAACACCTCATATCCGTTAATGCTTACCGAATCTGCATCATATTCAGCGGGTACTACCGGTACATTCAGTGCAGAGTTTACACCGGTAGCATGCAGGAAGGAATTATAATTTTCCTTTTCCCGGGCCAGCAGGTCCTCGTAGTACGCCTTCAGTTTGTCAATTGCCGGTGCCTTCATATTTCTATGACGGAACAGGATGTTGGCAGCCGTTTTCAGGATATCTTTTCTCCATGGCTCCCTGTTGCCCTGCAATTCATGCAGCAGGCTGTTCACCAGCGTAGTATCAGCCTGTGGCAGGGCAGCTACTGCCTGACCATAGCCCAGCATGGTTTGTACTTCTTTGCGGATAGGCGCAATGTACTTCTCCCATGCACTCTTGCGGGAATCCTGTGCAAAAGCTTTCGCCTTTGCTTCAATTTCTGCCAGGGTAGCATCATCAGAAAGTGCGTTCTCCAGTATCCACTGGCGCATCTGGTGATTACAGTCAAATTCCTTTTCCCAGCTCAGCCGCTCCTTACTCTTATAACGCTCGTGGGAACCACTGGTCGAGTGCCCCTGCGGCTGGGTCAGCTCTTCTACATGGAATAAGGCAGGAACATGGGTTTCCCTGATCTTACGGATCCCCGCTTCAAATACTTCACACATGCCGGCATAATCCCAGCCTTTCACATTATATATATCAAAGCCGTTGGAATCTTCCGTTTTACGGAATCCTTCCAGTGCAGCACTGATGGAGTCTTTTGTCGTCTGGTCCTTCCGTTGCACGGAAATTCCATACCCGTCGTCCCATACAAATACCGCTAATGGTACCTGCAATACACCCGCGGCATTCATCGTCTCCCAGAAGTGACCTTCTGAAGTCGACGCATCACCGATAGTAGCAAAACATACCTCGTTCCCGTTTTTCGACAACCCTTCCAGTTCTTTCAGGCCGTCTACTTCTCTGAATAATTTAGAGGCAAACGCCAAACCAAGGGCCCGGGGCATCTGGGCGGCAGTTGGCGACATGTCTGTAGCAGTGTTCTTAGTGGCGGTCAGATTCAACCATTTACCATCCTGACCAAGGTTAGGCGTAGCAAAATGCGAGTTCATCTGCCGGCCTCCCGAAAATGGCTCGTTGGCGAGGTCCGGGTCTGCATACATCTGTGAGAAGAACTGCTCAGGAGTGGCAATACCACTGGCGAAAGCAAACGTCTGATCACGGTAGTAACCGGAGCGGAAATCTCCTGGCTGGAAATATTTGGCCATGGCTACCTGTGCCACCTCCTTTCCATCTCCGAATATACCGAACTTGGCCTTCCCTGTAAGGACTTCCTTACGGGCCAGCAGACTAACTTCCCTGCTTTCGCAGGCCAGGCGATAATCCTCAAGTACTTCTTTCCGAAATTCCTCGAATGACAGCCGGCTTTCCGTATTCATAGTTAGTTCATTGTTTTCTATCATGCCTCGTTGTATATGTCACAAAAGTAAGGTATAAAATAGAAGTGAGAAATGATTGTAAATGTATCAGGTAAAATAATTAGAATTTTTTTAATAAGATTTTAATAAATTCTCTGTTGATGCGTTAATTTTGGCTGTAAATTTGTTACTTACGAAAGGGTGATCTTTTTTTTAACCAATCGTCAAAACCACATAACAAAAATGAAAAAGTTTATCTTATCCCTATTTGCGAGCATGTTGTTAACTACTGCTCTTTGGGCTCAATCTCAAACCACAACACCAGCGAACCCTGTTGATGTGAAAGTGAAATTCGCGAAAGAAACCATCGACTTCGGTAAAACCAAGTTTAACAAACCAGTTTCTGTTGATTTTGAATTCACCAATGTCAGCAAGGAGCCAGTGATTATCGAAACAGCGCGTGCGAGCTGTGGTTGTACCACTCCTACATGGACCAAAGAACCTATCCTGCCTGGTAAAAAAGGTAAGATCACTGCAGGTTACAGCGCAAATAGCGTAGGCCCACAGAATAAAACTATCTGGGTGAAAGTTAAAGGCGTAGATCAGGATAAAGAACTGCACCTCACAGGTCAGGTAGAAAACTAATTTGTACTGCCATAACGACGGCCTTCCGTTGTACAACTTATTAAGCCTTACAGTTTTTAAAATTGTAAGGCTTTTTTATGCTGATTTGCCACCTGCCAGCCATACAATATTTTTACCCAACCATAATCCACTACATTTGTACCGCAAATCAAACACAATATATGCCTACCATTAGCAAGAGAGGTGAGCAAATGCCCGCTTCTCCCATCCGAAAACTAGTTCCATACGCAGAAGCTGCCAAGAAAAAAGGAACCAAAGTATTCCACCTGAATATCGGTCAACCCGATATTGACACACCAAAACAGGTTCTGGATGCGGTACGCCATTCAGACTTCAAAATTCTTGAATACAGTCACTCCGCAGGTAATGAAAGCTATCGCCGCAAACTGGTAACCTATTACGAACGATTTGGTATTGAGCTGAACCATCAGCAGATCATCGTTACCACAGGTGGATCAGAAGCCATTATGTTCGCATTCATGGCCTGCCTGGATGCGGGCGACGAAGTACTGGTACCCGAGCCTTTCTATGCAAACTATAACGGTTTTGCTACAGAAGCGGGCATAACAGTAAACACCATCACGGCTTCTATCGAAACAGGCTTCGCACTGCCATCTATGGAAGCATTCGAAAAGGCCATCACGCCCCGCACCAAAGCGCTGATGATCTGTAATCCCAATAACCCTACCGGCTACCTCTACAGCCGCGAAGAACTGGAAGTACTGAAACAACTCTGTCTCAAGTACAACCTCTACCTCTTCTCTGATGAGGCATACAGGGAATTCTGCTATGTAGGCGATCATTTCTCTGCCATGAAACTGGAAGGACTGGAACAGCATGTCATCCTCATGGACACCATCTCTAAGCGCTATAGTGCATGCGGAGGTCGTATCGGTGCACTGGTGACTAAAAATCAACAGGTACTGGATGCAGTAATGAAATTTGCGCAGGCAAGACTGAGCCCTCCTTCCTTTGCCCAGATTGCCGGTGAAGCAGCCGTAGACCTTCCTCTGAATTATTTCTGGGAGATCAAGGCAGAATACCTGCGCCGCAGAGACCTGCTGATAAGCATGCTCAACGACATCCCAGGCGTATACTGCCCAAATCCCGGTGGCGCGTTCTACGCCATCGCCCGCCTCCCAATAGATAACAGTGATAAATTCTGCCAGTGGTTGCTGGAAAGCTTCTGTTACGAAGGCAAAACACTGATGCTGGCACCCGCCACCGGTTTCTATGCAACTCCTGGATTAGGTCTGAACGAAGTAAGACTTGCCTATGTGATCAATACCGATGATATCCGTCAGGCAATGATTTGCCTGCGTCAGGCACTCGAAATATATCCTGGCCGTATAGAGATCACACAGGATTCGATGGTGGCCGTGAAGTAATCAATATATTATATTTTATTCTATATAACAGTATTATCTTTACCGCATACAAAAAAGGGCCAAATTGGCCCTTTTTTTACATTAAGAAAAAATATATGTGCACTTTTTTAAACAGAATCTTCAATAATTCTATAAAAAATGTTGGATTCTTCAATTTTGTTCGTATATTTGAATTGTGAACGACGGGATAGAGCGAATGAAAAGAGGAAAGTGAGACTTGTGGTTTAGCATAAATTTAACCTTAGAAATTTTTCCGAACGTTTTTATCAACCGAACTTTACTCCGTCAACACAAAGGTGTTGCGACTACAGAAAAAAGAATTTTTCAGATTTCTGTAAAAAAGTTTGAAGAAAACTAAAACGTTTTAGCTAAATACCGTATTTTTGTATCAGTTTTTCATAACGTGGAATTTATAAAGGCAAACGGCTCCGATCACGGAGCCGTATTTTTTTGCCCTATACTCAATCAGAACATTGATAATCAACGCTTAATAAATATCATATATAAAAAAGAGGCTTTTGCAATGAGCAAAAGCCTCTTTTTGTACAACCAATATTTTCGCATTTAAAGGGGACCAATAAGATAAAATGAAAACGGCCCGGACACAGCCGGACCGCCTTTTGGTCATATTCTACATACAAACTAATCTTACATGTGCTTCTTAATCATGGTAAAGAAGTCATCGAACAGGTAACGGCTGTCATACGGACCAGGAGTTGACTCCGGATGGTACTGTACAGAGAATGCAGGCTTGTTCTTGATCCTGATACCTTCAATTGACTGGTCGTTCAGGTTCACGTGTGTTACCTCTACATGCTCACTTGCTGCTACTGCTTTTGGATCAACTGCAAAACCGTGGTTTTGGGTAGTGATCTCGCAACGGCCGGTTGCCAGGTTTTTTACCGGATGGTTCAGACCGCGGTGACCGTGGTGCATTTTATAAGTAGGAATGTCGTTGGCCAGTGCCAGCAACTGATGTCCCAGACAGATACCAAACATTGGCTTGTCCGCTGCCAGGATCTTCTTCACTGTATCCACCGCATACTTCAGTGGAGCCGGGTCACCAGGACCGTTGGATACGAAGTAAGCATTGGGCTTGAATTTCTCACACTCTTCAAAAGGAGTATCCGTAGGAAATACCTGCAGATAAGCACCCTTTTCGGACAGGCATTTCAGCATATTACGCTTTACACCATTGTCCAGTACTGCGATACGAATCTCAGCGTTAGGATCACCTACATTGTAAGCTTCTTTCGTACTTACTTCCTTGCAAAGTGCTTGTCCTTCCATTGAAGGTACTTCCTTCAACTTAGCTTTCAGCTGATCCACATCAAGGATTTCAGAAGAGATGATACAGTTCATTGCACCCTGGCTACGAATGTGTGATACCAGCGCACGGGTATCTACGTCGTAAATTGCTACCAGGTTATTCTCATCCAGGAATTTCTCCAGAGAGCCATCCGCCATCTGACGAGAATAATTGTATGCAATATTCTTCGCGATCAATCCATTAATCTTCACGCTTTCACTCTCTACATCATCCTTTTTCACACCATAATTGCCGATATAGCAATTATTCATGATCAGGACCTGCCCTTTATAGGAAGGATCGGTAAATACTTCCTGGTATCCTGTCATACCAGTATTAAAACACAGCTCACCGGAAGCGGTGCCTATTTTACCAAAAGCTTTTCCCTGAAATACTGTTCCATCTTCTAACAGTAATATCGCAGGCTGGATTGATCTTGTCTGAGGCATGCTTATTATTCTTTTTAAAAAATCGTGCAAAGTTATTGAATAATAGCTTAAGAATTAATAAAAACACAGATTAATTCTTCGCCTGCCTCAGCTGTTACTTAATATGTATCGATTTTATGATGCGTAAAGCGGCCGTAGATGCGTTTTTATCATCTTCACGGTACCTGATTCCTATTTCCCAGCGGTGTTGTCCACGAGTCACAAGCAGGTCGTAAAAGGAGAGATGAAGGGAGCCTTTGTAGTTAAAAGAGCCTTGCAGGAGCACTGCATCCATACCACTTTGGGTGATATGACTGGTTGTATATTTCAGGTCGGAGATATCGTCTTCCTGCTGCATGCCCTTCGCAGCGGTTGTAGCCGCCAGTTCCAGGTCATTGGAGATATTAGGCTGGAAACTAAACATGTTCACCATTACCTGCATCCCTTCTTCAGACCGGTTCCGGTAGCTCTTCGCATATTCCACCAGCTGGGCCATTTCAGGCGCCAACGGCTGATCGCTGACACCCAGGTGCATAGGTGTGCTGATCTCAATGGCCTGCCGGCCAATCACAACAGTTTCCCAGGTAGCATAAAGCCAGGATTTGTCTATTTTGGGATAGATGATGCTAATGACCATTCTCTTGCCGAAATACCCCCCTGCTACAGCTGCAAGCCCTATTACAAGGATCAGGGAAATGAGTGCCCCCCTTCTGCCCGCATATTTAATGTATCGTTCTTTAAGGCTTTCTTTGGGCTCCCGCTCTTTCACATAGATGCCAACTTCCTGTTGAAATTCTTCAAAGCTTCCTTCCGGATGCTTCTGCTTCCAGTTAGAGAAACAGTTCTCTATCTTCTTACCACACTTTTCGCAAAATGTAAGGAACTCGGAACGTGACGGATTATGGTGAGAACAGGCGTTGCACTTTAAGTAAATCATAGGTTTCTGAGATTATGGTTAGTTGTCCTGTTAGCAATATTACAAAATTATTTAATTAATCAATTGAATAATACGACTTCAGGAAGCGCTCCTACCCTACACGAGCAGGCAAAAAAAATCCCGGGATTGCTCCCGGGACTCTTTCATTATCTTCAGATACTATTTGCAGATTACTCAGCAGCTTTCTCTTCAGTTTCGTTTGCCGCAGCTTCATCAGCTTTTTTCTTGGCACCGCCAGCACGACGGGTTTTCTTCGCTGGAGCAGCTTTCTCCTCAACCTTACCACCGTAGATTTCGTTGAAATCAACCAGTTCGATCAGAGCAGTTTCAGCATTATCACCCATACGTTTGCCAAGCTTGATGATACGAGTGTAACCACCTGGACGGTTAGCAATCTTCTCACTTACTACACCGAACAATTCCTTGATCGCTTCCTTGTTCTGCAGGTAGCTGAATGCAATTCTACGGTTGTGAGTAGAATCTGCCTTCGCTCTTGTCAGGATAGGCTCAACATATACACGCAGCGCCTTTGCTTTCGCCAGGGTGGTGGTGATACGCTTGTGAGAGATCAGTTCGATAGCCAGGTTAGATAACAGGGCTGAACGGTGAGCAGCTGTTCTGCTGAGGTGGTTTTGTTTGTCGCCGTGACGCATGACATTTGTGTTTTAAATTCCCCTGTACCGTGTCAGGAATTACAGAGTACTTATGTTATAAAGTAGTTAAAGACTATTCTTCGTCCAGTTTCAGTTTGGAAAGATCCATACCGAAATGCAGACCTCTTTCGTTCAGTACCTGCTCAATTTCGCTCAGGGATTTCTGACCGAAGTTTCTGAACTTCATCAGCTCTTCCTGCTCGTACTGTACCAGTTCGCTCAGTGAGTTGATTTTAGCAGCTTTCAGACAGTTGAAAGCACGTACGCTCAGATCCAGGTCCTCCAGCGGAGTCTTCAGGATCTTACGCAGCTGCAGTGTTTGTTCATCAACAACATCCTCTTTTTCAGTATCCTTCGTATCAAAGCTGATATTTTCGTCAGTGATGATCATCAGGTGCTGAATCAGGATGCGTGAAGCTTGTTTAACAGCTTCTTCCGGGTGGATGGTACCATCGGTAACCACTTCCATGATCAACTTCTCATAGTCGGTCTTCTGCTCCACACGGGTATTTTCAATGCTATACTTTACATTCTTGATAGGTGTAAAGATAGAGTCTATTGCGATGTAGCCGAATACTGCATCCTTTGGTTTGTTCTCATCAGCGGGAACGTAACCACGGCCTTTACCGATAGTCAGTTCGATATCCAGCTTTGCAGACGGATCGAGCGTACAGATGAGTAACTCAGGATTCATGATCTGGAAAGCACTGGTAGCTTTTTCGATCATATCAGCACGGAACTCGGTCTTACCTTTGATAGAGATCTGGATCTTCTCATTGCTCACTTCATTTTCCACGATCCTTTTGAAACGAACCTGTTTCAGGTTCAGGATGATCTCAGTTACGTCTTCGGTAATTCCTTTTAAAGTTGCAAACTCGTGGTCTGCTCCTTCTATCTTTATTCCCACAATGGCATAACCCTCAAGTGATGACAGCAGCACACGACGCAGCGCGTTACCTACAGTCACCCCATAACCCGGTTCTAATGGCCGGAATTCGAATTGAGCTTCAAAGTCAGTTGACTTTTGCAAAACGATCTTATCAGGCTTTTGGAAATTCAGAATTGCCATTGATATGTTAAGTTTAAATGTTTATGTAAAACTGCCAATAGCCGTCAGCAGGCAATCATTAGATACCAATATAAGAAACTTACATTGATAACCGACGATCCTTCGCTAACGGCTAAAGTATTATTATTATTTAGAGTACAATTCTACGATCAGCTGTTCCTTGATATTCTCAGGAACTGCTTCCCTTTCAGGATATGCGATGAAAGTACCTTTCAGTTCTTTCTCGTTCCAATCCAACCAGCTAAATTTAGGGTTCTTACCACGAATGTTGCTGGTGATTGCAGTGTTAGATGCAGCAGATTCTTTCAGTCCAACGATATCACCTGGTTTCAGCTGATAAGAAGGGATATTCATTACTTCACCGTTTACAGTGATGTGCTTGTGAGACACCAGCTGACGTGCAGCAGGACGGGAAGGAGCAATACCCATACGGAATACTGCATTATCCAGACGAGCTTCCAGTAATTTGATCAATACTTCACCGGTAACGCCTTTACGACGGTTTGCCTCTACGAACAGGTTTGCGAACTGACGCTCCAATACACCATAAGTGTATTTAGCTTTCTGTTTTTCACGCAGCTGCAGTGCGTATTCACCCAGCTGTTTACGCTTACGGGTTGCACCGTGCTGACCCGGAGGGTTGCTGTTCTTACCTAAATACTTACCGTTACCTAAAATCGGTTCTCCAAAAATTCTGGAGATCTTGGTCTTTGGTCCTGTGTACCTTGCCATTTTTGTTACTAGATTTTTTAGTTACGATATATGATCTTTAAAAAATCTTAAACACGATCATATACCCACTTGTTTGTTAAAATTTCTAAATTAGAAAATCGAAAGCAGCCAGTGAGAGTTGCCTCCCATCTATCCACTTTCGAAAATCTTAAGTATATATAAATACTATACTCTTCTCTTCTTAGGAGGACGGCAACCGTTGTGTGGAAGCGGAGTCACATCCTTGATCATAGTCACTTCGATACCAGAGTTTGCGATTGCACGGATAGCGCTCTCACGTCCAGCTCCAGGACCTTTTACAAAAACATCTGCTCTTTTCAGACCAGCATCCAGTGCTACTTTAGCAGCATCGGAAGCAGCCAGCTGGGCAGCATATGGAGTGTTCTTCTTAGAACCTTTGAAGCCCATCTTACCAGCAGTAGACCAGGAGATCACCTGTCCTTGCTTGTTGGTAATGCTGATGATAATGTTGTTGAAACTAGCAGAAATGTGAACATCACCGTAGTTATCTACTTTAACTACCCTTTTCTTGCTAGCTGCAGCTTTTGTATTTTGTGCTTTTGCCATAATTATATAAAATTCCAGGTTCCAGGTTCCAGAAACCACACCTCATCTTGACGACTATTGGAAACTGGAACTTGTTATTTGTATTATCGAGATTATTTCTTAGGCGCTTTTTTCTTACCTGCAACCGTCTTACGTTTACCTTTACGGGTACGGCTGTTAGTACGAGTACGCTGGCCTCTGAGCGGTAAGCCCTTTCTGTGGCGAAGACCACGGTAGCAAGCGATATCCAGCAGACGCTTGATATTCATTTGTACTTCAGAACGCAGCTGACCTTCTACCTTAAACTCACCATTGATGATGTTACGGATGGAAGCCTGCTCATCATCATTCCAATCTTTAACTTTCTTGTTAAAGTCGATGCCTGACTTTTCCAGAATGTACTGAGCGGTAGAACGGCCAATACCATAGATATAGGTCAGACCAATTTCTCCTCTTTTATTCTTAGGTAGATCGATACCGGCTATACGTGCCATATTTGAATTAAATTTTCTAGTTTATTTAATATAATTAACCCTGACGTTGTTTAAAACGAGGATTCTTTTTGTTGATTACCAACAATTTACCCTTTCTGCGCACGATCTTACAATCTGCACTTCTTTTTTTTATGGAAGCTCTTACCTTCATAAGTTATGAGTTATAAGTCTATGTGTTTATTTATATCTGAAAATGATCCTTCCTCGCGTCAAATCATATGGGCTCATCTCTACCCCGACCTTGTCTCCAGGAAGGATGCGGATATAGTGCATTCTCATTTTGCCAGAAATGGTGGCCAAAATCTCATGCCCATTTTCCAATTTCACCCGGAACATAGCGTTAGACAAGGCTTCTAGTATTATTCCATCCTGTTTAATGAGTGCCTGTTTTGCCATAAAAATTTTTAGGACTGCAAAGATAGCGAAATCTTCGTAAAAAATAAAATTCTAAAAATAAACCTGAATAATTATCTGGGAGAATGTTCGCTACTCACTCTTAACCCTTAATTATCAATAGTTTGCGGTCAATGCAGGATTTTCTGCTTCTGCCTTTTCTATACCGGCAAAAGACGATAAAAGGTCTGCTTTCCCTTTCATTACGGCCACATTATGTTCAAAATGCACAGAAGGCTTCTCATCTCTGGTGATCACTGTCCAGCCGTCTTCCATATATTCTACGTCTTTTGTGCCCAGGTTGATCATGGGTTCGATGGCAATCACCAATCCTTCTTTCATGATGGGACCACTGCCTCTTTTGCCATAATTAGGCACCTGGGGATCTTCATGCAGGTGACGACCCAGTCCATGACCTACCAGCTCACGTACCACGCCATAACCTCTTTCTTTTTCAGTATACTCCTGAATAGCATGCGCAATGTCACCGATGCGGTTACCTGCCACTGCTTTCTCGATACCTTTATATAAAGCGGCTTTGGTAGCCTTCATTAACTGCAGGACTTCCGGCTTTACGTTACCTACTGCAAAGGTGTAGGCACTATCTCCATGGAAGCCATTCAGCAATACGCCTACGTCTACGCTTACGATGTCGCCATCCTGTACTACGTATGAATTAGGGATACCGTGTACCACTTCTGCATTGACAGAGATACAGCAGCTTTTAGGGAAGCCTTTATAGTTTTTGAAGGATGGTACAGCACCGTTGGCTACGATGAAGTCTTCAACGATCTTGTCGATATCATCAGTAGTCATACCCGGTTTCAGCTTCTTAGCCACCTCTTCTAATGTTGCGCTCACCAGTAATGCGCTTTTGCGCATCAATTCTATTTCTTCTTTAGTCTTATAATGCACCATAGTAAAAACGGGTTGGACTTGTGTCTTTTAAACAGTGAAGCCACCAAGCATAAAGCCTGCAACAGTGTTGACTGCTGTCTGCTTTATGCTTCTGTGGCTACTTACGACCACCTGTCTAATGAGAATCAGACATTAGCCGGAGCAGTTCTGCCCTTGATACGGCCAGTGCTCATCAGACCATCGTAATGGCGCATCAGCAGCTGGCTTTCTATCTGCTGCAACGTATCCAGAATTACACCCACCATAATCAGCAGTGAAGTACCACCGAAGAAGGTTGCGAAATTGCTGTTAATATGCACAGCAGCAGCTACACCAGGCAGGATACCTACCATTGCCAGGAAAAATGCACCTGGCAGGGTAATACGGTCCATAACTGCCCCAATATAATCTGCAGTTGCAGTACCAGGTTTAACACCCGGAATAAAACCATTGTTACGTTTCATTTCATCGGCCATCTGGGTTGGGTTGAAGATCAACGCGGTGTAGAAGTAAGTGAATACAATTACCAATACTGCATAGATCAGGTTGTACCAACCATTGGTATGGTCGCTAAAGATCCGGATGAATTCGGAAGAGCTGTCAGTCGCAAAACCGATAGCAGTTGCCGGGATAAACATGATAGCCTGGGCAAAGATGATAGGCATTACACCCGCAGCATTCACCTTCAGGGGAATGAACTGGCGTACACCACCATATTGTTTGTTACCCACTATACGTTTAGCATAGTTCACCGGAACCTTGCGGGTACCTTGTACCAGCAGGATCAAACCGATTGTAATGAATATGAATACTGCCAGTTCTATCAGGAAGACAAGCAGTCCGCCGCCTGCTTCTGCAGTTCTGGAGGTAAATTCCTGGATCAGCGCCTGAGGAAGGCGGGCAAGGATACCCACCATGATGATGATGGATGTACCGTTACCGATACCTTTATCAGTGATTTTTTCACCCAGCCACATTACAAAGAGGGTACCAGCGGTCAGTACAACAGTGGTAGTCAGCCAGAAGAAGAAAGTACCATATTCAGGGATAATAGCTCCGCTGGATTGGCCTCTCAGGAAGGCAACATACGCACTCGCCTGAAAACCGGTCACCACCACAGTCAGGATACGGGTGAACTGATTGATTTTCTTTCTGCCACTCTCTCCTTCTTTCTGGAGTTTCTGGAAATAAGGTACAGCTATGGTCAACAGTTGTATGGCGATAGAGGCAGAGATAAATGGCATGATCCCCAGCGCAAAGATGGATGCTCTTGAGAAAGAACCTCCGGCAAACATATTAAACAGACCCAGAATACCCTGATTGGATTTCTCTGAAAACTGCTTCAACAGGTTGGCATCGATACCGGGTAACACGATATAGGATCCTACACGATAAATGAGGACAAGAAGCAAGGTTGTCAGGATTCTGCTACGCAAATCCTCGATGCTCCAGATATTCTTAATCGTTTCGATAAATTTCTTCACAGGAAGATGAATGTTTAATATTCAAAATTTCATCCCGGTTGTAGCGGGACCAAATTCCAAACCTGCAATTAGCTGCTCTTCAGTAACTCTGGCCGGGATTTGTGATGTATTTCGCTGGCTGAATAAAAAGATGAAAAGACGCACTACTCCGTAGGCGTCTCTCCGATCGTGTAAACTTATACCAGTTCAACTGAACCACCAGCTGCTTCAATCAGCTGCTTGGCTTTTTCACTGATAGCGTTTACTCTTACAGTAACTTTAGCCTTCAGTTCGCCCTGACCCAGTACTTTTACTTTTGCAGTGCGGCTGATCAGGCCGTTCATGTACAGGTTTTCGAGAGAGAAATCCTGTAAACCATATTTTTCTACCAGGGTGTCAAGCTGACCGATGTTGAACACTACATAAGTAGTAGGAGACAGGCTCTTGAAACCACGTTTTGGCATACGACGCTGAATAGGCATCTGACCACCTTCGTGACCTCTTTTGCTAGCGTAACCAGCACGGGACTGACCACCTTTGTTACCTTTTGTAGCTGTTCCACCTTTACCGGAAGCTTCACCACGACCGAGGCGTTTTTCTTTATGTACGGAACCTTGTGCAGGTTGTAACGTGTGCAGATTCATTGAGTTAATTTTTTTTACTTACGCGGAAATTAACCGCTCGCATTAAATGTATAATGTTATTCGCAAATAATCCACTATAAATGTAGGATTTTTTTCCAGAGATAGGGCAAAGCCTTAACCCTGTACTTGTTCTACCTTTACCAGATGATTTACTTTACGCACCATCCCAAGGATCTGGGGAGTGGCTTCCACCTCAACGGTGTTGTGCATTTTGTTCAGACCCAGGGCCTTCAGCGTCAGCTTCTGACGTTCCGGACGGTCTATACCACTTTTTACCTGAGTGACTTTAATCTTTGCCATTGTTATTTTGAATTAGCACCTTATAATTACAGGAGCTGCTGCAGCGCAGCAGTCCTTTCACCACAGGGTGATATTATCCATTAAATACTTTCTTCAGAGATACGCTTCTGGTTTTTGCGATCTGTACTGGCTCACGCAGCAGGCCTAAAGCTTTGAATGTAGCTTTTACCACGTTGTGAGGGTTTGCAGAACCCAGAGATTTTGCCAGAACGTCAGTGATACCTGCGCTTTCCAGAACGGCACGCATAGAACCACCAGCGATCACACCGGTACCATGAGCGGCTGGTTTGATCAGCACCTTAGCAGCGCCTTCTTTAGCCAGCTGGTCGTGAGGAATAGTACCGTGCATCACAGGAACCTTGATCAGGTTCTTCTTGGCATCATCGATACCTTTAGTGATTGCTTCCTGTACTTCTTTGGCTTTACCCAGACCATGACCTACTACACCATGTTCGTTACCTACAACTACCAGGGCAGAAAAACTGAAAGTACGACCGCCTTTGGTGGTTTTGGTAACACGGTTGATAGCTACCACTTTTTCTTTCAGCTCCAGGTCACCAGCCTTAACTTTATTAAATGTATTCTTTGCCATTTTATTATTTGCGAATTACGATTTAATCAATTTCGATTATTAGAATTGGAGACCAGCTTCTCTTGCACCATCAGCTACGCTCTTCACACGACCATGGTACAGATAACCACCACGATCAAATACTACTGCTGTAATACCCAGAGCGGCTGCTTTAGTAGCCAGTGCTGCGCCAACCAATTTAGATTTCTCGGATTTGGTACCTTTTTGTGCTTTGATATCCTTATCGCGGGAAGATGCAGCTGCCAGTGTAACACCGTTTGCATCATCGATCAATTGCACGTAAATGTCGCTATTACTGCGGAATACAGACAATCTTGGTCTCTGAGCGCTACCTACAACTTTTTTACGAATGCGGTAACGGATCTTCTGTCTGCTATTAACTGCTTTTGTGCTCATTTCTTTGTTTAATTTATATATTCCGATGCTGCCGGAATATTGTTGAATTAGCTAACCAGTATAAGATACCGGTTAGCCAATTAAAATTATTTACCTGCAGACTTACCTGCTTTCTTACGAACCACTTCATCGCTGTAGCGAACACCTTTACCTTTGTAAGGCTCTGGTTTACGCAGGCTACGGATTTTAGCAGCTACCTGTCCTAACAATTGGTTGTCGATACCTTCCAGGGTAATCTTTGGGTTCGCACCTTTTTCAGTCAGGGTAGTTACTTTCAGTTCTTTAGGGATCTCAATCACGATGTTGTGAGAGTAACCCAGAGACAGGTCCAGCAGCTGACCAGCGTTGGCAGCTTTGTAACCCACACCCACCAGCTCCAGCTGTTTGGTGAAGCCCTGTGTAACACCCAGCACCATGTTGTTGATCAACGCGCGGTACAGACCGTGCAGTGCACGGTGACGGATCTGGTCAGTAGGACGAACCACTGTCAGGGTACCATCAGCCACTTCTATTTTGATATCCCTGTCGATGTCCTTTTTCAGTTCACCTTTAGGGCCTTTTACTGTCAGTTCATTAGAAGCGGATACAGTTACTGTAACACCAGCTGCTAATTTGATAGGAGCTTTACCTATACGAGACATAATTGCAGTTTTTTACTGTTATGTGTGTCGATCCCCCAGTGTTCAGCCACCGTATAGAAAGGCTTAATTCTGAAACGGATCATGTAATTGGTTAGATCTGCACAAGCCACTGGCAAACACCAGAAGGTCCTGTGCGGACCTTAATATATTAATAAACGTAGCAAACAACTTCGCCACCCACGTTCTGTGTTTTCGCTTCTTTATCGGTCATAACACCTTTAGATGTAGACACGATAGCGATACCCAGACCATTCTTGATACGTTTGAAGTCAGCAGGTTTGGAATATTGACGAAGACCTGGACGGCTGATACGCTGCAGATCAGTGATAGCAGGTACTTTAGTCTGAGGATCATACTTCAGAGCGATCTTAATCACACCCTGTTTGTTGTCTTCTTCAAATTTGTACTTCAGGATATAACCTTTGTCGTACAGTATCTCAGTGATACGTTTTTTCAGCTTGGAGGCAGGAATTTCCACAATCCTGTGGTTGGCCATTTGCGCATTCCGGATTCTGGTCAGGAAGTCTGCTATTGGATCAGTAACCATTGTTTCTAATAATTTAAAAAACTTTTACAATGCGATATCCAGTCAGTAGTAGATAGGAAAATCAAGAGCTTTAACGAATATAAAAAAGGGGGAAAAAGGACAATTACTATTCGTCGGGGATAATTGTCCAACCCGTGTGCTGTAATTACCAGCTAGCTTTTCTTACGCCAGGGATTTTACCAGCCAGTGCCAGGTCACGGAACATATTACGGCAAAGACCGAAATGACGCATGTAACCTTTTGGACGACCGGAAAGCTGACATCTGTTGTGCAGGCGAACAGGGGACGCGTTCCTAGGCAGCTGATCCAGTGCTTCGTAGTTACCTTCAGCTTTGAGGGCAGCACGTTTTTCTGCGAACTTAGCAACCAGGGCTTCTCTTTTCCTCTGTCTAGCCTTAATGGATTCTCTTGCCATTAGTTAGTGTTTATAATTCCAGTTTATAAATGTCAAATTCCAAAACCCTGAGGGATTTGGAATTTGAGATCAAATATTATTGTTGATCTTTTCTGATGTTCTTGAACGGCATACCCAGTTCTTTCAGGAGCTCGTAAGCTTCTTCGTTGGTGTTAGCCGTAGTAACGAAAGTGATATCCATACCGGAGATCTTTGTTACTTTATCGATGTCGATCTCAGGGAAGATGATCTGCTCATTGATACCCAGGGTATAGTTACCGCGGCCATCGAAAGCTTTCTCATTGATACCCTTGAAGTCACGTACACGAGGCAGTGATACAGCGATCAGACGATCCAGGAATTCGTACATGTTAAAACCACGCAGTGTTACACGAGCACCGATTGGCATGTTCTTCCTGAGTTTGAAGTTGGAAATATCCTTCTTGGATAAAGTAGCGATAGCTTTCTGACCGGAGATACGGGTCATTTCATCCACAGCAATATCTACCAGTTTCTTATCACCTACAGCGCCGTTGATACCCTGGTTCAGACAGATCTTCACCAGGCGAGGTACCTGCATTACGCTTTTGTAATTAAATTTCTTTTGCAGCGCACTAACTACTTCAGTGCGATATTTGGTCTGCAGTCTGGGTGTATATGTAGTGTTTGCCATTATTTAATTACCTCCCCTGATTTTTTAGCTATACGAACTAATTTACCATTATCACGCTGCCTGTTTACCTTGGTAGGTTTACCAGCCTTAGCATCCCACAACATTACGTTAGAAATGGCGATAGGAGCTTCCTGCTTAACGATACCACCTTTGGTGTTCTGAGCAGTTGGTTTGGTATGCTTGGTGATGATGTTCACACCTTCTACCAGTACGCGCGCCTTGTCAGGGATCACTTCCAGCACCTGGCGGGGCTTGGTCCTGTCCTTATCATCGCCGGCAATCACTACAACGGTGTCGCCTTTCTTAATGTTGAACTTCGGCTTGAATCTCGTTTTCATTATTTGTTTATTTATAAACGCCAAGCGAAACATCAGTTTCGCTTGATTAATATTCGTTTTAGAAACGGGCTGCAAAGATATGCATTTAAGCTGAAAGCACAAAGCAATAAGCTTTTTTTACTTTTTGCTTTATGCTTTCAGCGAACGCATCAATATCTTTACAATACTTCGGGAGCCAGAGAGATAATCTTCATGTATCCCTTATCGCGCAGCTCACGGGCAACTGGTCCGAAGATACGGGTACCGCGTGGCTCGTCAGAGTTGTTCAGTAATACAACGGCGTTATCGTCGAAACGGATATAAGATCCGTCTTTACGGCGCAGCTTGTTCTTAGTCCTTACGATAACAGCTTTGTGCACGGTACCTTTTTTCACACCACCGCCTGCGATCGCGTCTTTTACTGTAACGACGATCTTATCGCCTACTTTCGCGTAGTCCTGGCCGGAGTTGCCTAACACTCTAATACACAGTACTTCTTTGGCACCACTGTTATCAGCTACATTCAGCCTTGATTCTTGTTGTATCATCTTTTTATAAGATTTGTATTCGTTTAATCAGCGGCTGCATCCAGGAACGCTGCCTGCAGCTTGAAACAATAATAGATTATTTTACCTTTTCGATCACCTCTACCAATCTCCAGCACTTATTCTTGCTCAACGGACGAGTTTCCATTATTCTAACGGTATCGCCGATGCTGCACTGGTTCTGCTCATCATGAGCCATGAACTTGGTGGTCTTTTTTACGAATTTACCATAGATTGGGTGCTTTACTTTACGCTCAACGCTAACGCTGATTGTTTTTTCCATCTTGTTGCTGGAAACGACACCAATTCTGGTTTTTCTTAATTTTCTTTCGCTCATTGTTGAAAGTATTTATTATCCAGACCGTTCCTTTCGGACCGATGAATGAATTTATTTTTAAGGCTTAGAAGCCCAGTTCTCTTTTGCGCAGCTCAGTTTTCAGCTGTGCGATCTGACGCCTGAGAGAGCGGATGCTCATTGGATTCTCAATTGGCGTAATTGCGTGACTGAATGTAATTTTCTTCAGGCGTAATTGCTCTTCGGAGATTTTCTCTTTCAGCTCCTGTTCGCTTAAACCTTTCAGATCCAGCTTTTCGTTTGCCATTGTATTTATTATTTCTGGTTTATCGTTTATAGTTTATCCCGTGTGCTGCAGCAATTATGCTTCAGCGTAATCGCGACGTACTACAAATTTCACTTTAATAGGCAGTTTCTGTGCAGCCAGTTCCATTGCAGCTTTCGCTACTTCCAGAGGTACGCCGTCCGCTTCGAACAACATACGACCTGGCTTAACTACAGCAGCCCAATGGTCAGGAGCACCCTTACCTTTACCCATTCTCACTTCCAATGGTTTGGCAGTAATGGATTTGTCAGGGAATATACGGATCCACACGTTACCCTCACGCTTCATAGCTCTTGTCAGAGCCACGCGGGCAGCTTCGATCTGCCTGTCGGTGATCCACTTAGGTTCTAATGCTTTCAAGCCGAAACTACCAAAGGAGATTTCCGCACCACGTTTTGCGTTACCCTTGATGCGGCCTTTATGCATCTTCCTGTGTTTCGTTCTCTTGGGCTGTAAC
>NZ_JBCNKF010000048.1:0-42682 GCF_039596155.1 Chitinophaga sp. | reverse complement strand
ATCTCCTCAACCTCAAAAACTTCCATCCAATAAACACCCTTTTTACCACTCCTTCGAATTCCACCTAATGCCCCATACATCTCCTCAAACTCAAAAACTTCCATCCAATAAACACCCTATTTTACCACTACTTCGAATTCCACCTAATGCCCCATACATCTCCTCAACCTCAAAAACTTTCTTTCATAGCCCCCGCCACCTATACCTCCGAAACTGACCATTTTTCACAAACTTTTGAAAGTTCAAAAACATAATATACCTTTATACCATCAATTAGGAAGCAATGAAATTAGCCGAAGCAAAAGCACAATTCATCCAAACATGGGGCTCACTCGGAGCGCAATGGGGCATCAACCGCACCATGGCCCAGATTCATGCTTTGCTGATGATCATGCCTGATCCACTAAGTGCAGACGAAATCATGGCAGAGCTAAACATTTCCAGGGGAAACACCAATATGAATGTCCGTGAACTGATCAATTGGGGCCTCGTAGACCGCGTACTTGTCCCAGGCGAAAGAAAGGAATACTTCACCGCCGAAAAAGACATTTACAAAGTTGCCAGGGAAATCACCAGGGAAAGAAAACGCAGGGAACTGGATCCCATTCTCAAATCGCTGGAGCAATTACAGGAATTGGAAGGAGATCCAAAAGATAAACACGTGAAGGCTTTTAAAGAATCCATCACTGGTATCAACAGGTTCGCTCACCAGGTAGACGGTGCCCTCAATACATTTGTGAAAGCAGATGAAAATTGGTTTACATCGACCTTGTTGAAACTCTTTAAATAGTTGTACCTACTAAAAACAAAGATAGTTGGGGGTTACCCTGTACGAATCTGTTCAAATAGTTGAACCCACATTAAAACAAAGGCAATTGGGTTTCAACCTATATGAAACTGTTTAAATAGTTGAACACACTATCAACAAAATACAACCCGGTTTTCAACCTCTTAAGAACCAGCTCCTTTAATCGAACCCACACTTCAATTAAATGAGCCCTTTCATCCAATGATCCCAAAGAAATCTCATTAATATATAACATAAGGCGGCCCCCCGCCTTTATTTTTCGAAAAAATTTTCAATAATTACTGAAAGTTCTGAACATGAAAAACAAAAAGATAATCATAGCAGGAGGTACAGGCTTCATTGGCACAGCCCTGATCAATTATTTCGGAAAGGACAACAACATCGTCATCCTCACCAGGAATTCCCCAGCCCAAAATGAAGCTGTTATCAACAATACCCATGCGCCTGTGACTTATGCCCACTGGGATGCCACCACGCTCGGGGCCTGGGCGCACCACCTTGAAAATGCCGATCTGCTCATCAACCTCACCGGCAAATCCGTCAACTGCCGCTACACCCCCAAAAACAAACAAGCCATCTTCGACAGCCGTATTAACGCTACCGAAATCCTTGCCGCCGCTATCCGGTCCATCCCTCATCCTCCAAAAGTCTGGATCAACGCCGGCTCTGCCACCATCTATCGCCATGCAGAAGATCGCCCCATGGATGAATTCAATGGCGAAATAGCCAACGACTTTTCCGTCCAGGTCTGCAAAAAATGGGAAGCATCCTTCAATAACGCCCACGTTCCCGGTGTTCGCAAAGCCATCCTACGCATCGCCATTACTTTAGGTTCAGAAGGCGGCGTTATGTTCCCCTTCCTGAACCTGGCCAAACTGGGCCTCGGCGGCCATCAGGGCCCGGGCAGCCAGCGCTTCAGCTGGGTACATGTCACAGACCTTATCCGCATGATGGAATGGATTTATGACAATCCAGCACTATCCGGCACCTTCAATTGCAGTGCTCCCCATCCTACCACTAACCGTGAATTCATGCATACAATACGGCAGGTAACGGGGCATGTCATTGGCCTGCCTGCACCTGCCTGGATGTTAAAGATCGGCGCCTGCCTCATTGGCACTGAAACAGAACTGCTGCTGAAAAGCAGGTGGGTACTCCCAACCCGCGCTATGCAGGCTGGTTTTACGTTTCAGTACCCCCATCTGAAACCTGCCATTGAAAACATTGTACATGCCCTGCCAGGAAGTCGGTATCACCTCTTCCATTAGTGTTCTGGTGTAAAGTTTGCAATCAGGTAAGTATGAGCGACAAGAAAAAAACAGTGGTGTTAGGTGCATCACCTAACCCTGACAGATATAGCTTTCTGGCTGTGAACAGATTGGCGGCCCATGGGCACCCGGTAGTAGCGATCGGTAAAAGAGCCGCGCAGATCGGAAGTATTCCCATTACCACCGATCACGCTACACAGGATGATGTGGATACAGTCACCCTCTACATGAACCCTGGCAACCAGAAGGAGTATTACGATTACATTATGAATCTGCACCCTAAACGCATCATCTTCAATCCTGGCACTGAGAATGACGAACTGGCGAAGATGGCGGAAGACAAAGGGATTGATACCATGGAAGCCTGCACATTGGTACTCCTTAGTACCGGACAATATTGATTGCTTTTTTCAGAAAGGAAAGGGTCGGCCATAGGCTGACCCTTTCCTTTTTGTATATACACCATACTCAACCTATCAGAAAAATTTGTATATTCGGATATCCTAATATCCCCCTCCGAACGGCATTACATCATCGACTGGCTTTACCTTCAATACCGCCTTTTCACTCTAATCATATATATCATGAAATGGAGAAGATTCAACGGCGAACCCATTCAACTGTCTATTAAGGAAGAAGTCCGCCAGGCTATCATCCGCGAAACCGCTAAAGGCTTTCACCTCAAAGTATGCATCGGTACTGACTCCCAGGTCAAAGGTATCGACACAGAATTCGCAACCGTGATCGTATTTCTGCGCGAAGGACATGGAGGTTTCATGTTCATTCACAACGAAAAAACCCGCGATGTCTACTCTATCAAAGAGCGCATGCTCATAGAAGTAGCCAAAAGCATCGAAATCGCTTACGAACTCTGTGACATGTTTACCGAATACGATGTAGACATGGAAGTACACGCGGACATCAACACCAACCCCCAGTTCAAAAGTAACCTCGCCTTACGCGAAGCCATGGGTTACATACTGGGTATGGGCTTTGCCTTCAAAGCCAAGCCAGACGCGTTTGCCAGCAGTTGCTGCGCCGATAAGGTAGTCAACTGATAAACGACGTCGCCACCCACTGTCAATATGATTAGGATGTGCGCCCGCACATCCAGGGAAGCTATCCCCCTTTAATGGCTGAAAACTGCGCCGGAAAATCAATTATTCCCCTTCCCCGACCACGTAAAATTTCACACCACCGGCGTCCTGTTTTTATCAAAAAAACTTCGTACCTTTTACGGTACCTAGTATAACAACAACCTACAATTAAATCGAGGGATCAAATGAGACCCACATCTGTCACTGTCACACTAATAGCGTTATTAGCCACCTTTGCCTGCAAAAAAGAGAATCTTGCAGACAACCCATCCAACAAATTACAGGGTAGCTGGCGACTGATACAAACCGTTTCCGGTAAGAATCTCAACAAAATAGATAGTAGCGCATTGAATACCATTACTTTTAGTGGGAATAATATGCTCACCTATCGTCATGATACCCTCATCAGCAGGGAATCTTTCCTCATGGCATTCAAAGCGGAACGTCTTCCTTATCTCGTTTCTGACAAAGATCCATGGAATCCCAGGATTTACAGTTGTACTTTCTGCTCTTCCAATGATACACTGTACCTATCTGCTGTTCACGTTGCAGATGGTATCAAAGCCACTTACGTAAGGGTAAAAAATAAAGGAGCACTGTAACAGCGCTCCTTATTCACATAATATTGCATACAGTTCAGGCGAATAACCTGGATTGTATGTATTTTTTTTAATAGCAATGGTTTATAAGCAGATACCCAGCTTTAACTGTCAGCACTTCTTTTTAACCTCCAATTGCTGACAATTCCCATTCCCCCTCCTTTTCAATAGCTAACTACTGAACAGTTCCATGACCTCCGCTGTTGCAATATCCAATTGCTGACTGGTCCCACGCATCCGCTCTTCTCAATCCCCCACCTATTGAATAGTTCCATTACCTCCGCTCTTTTCAACACCCAATTGCTTCATCATACATTCCTCTCCCCTTAAATCTCCATCTACGCAATCGCCCTGAACTGCATATTCATCTCATCTATAAAAGTCAGGATCTTATCACGCCCCATCTTCTTCACCGTACTTGTCACAAAATTTGCCGGCAAAAACTCCCAATTCTCCCTCAGCTTATTCAAAAACGCCTTTACATTCTTACTCGTCTCCGCCTGCGTACTCTTATCCGCCTTCGTAAACACCAGGTTAAACGGAATCTGCCACTCGCCCAGCTGGTTGATAAAATCAATGTCCAGCTTCTGCGGCGTATGCCTGCTGTCAATCAACACAAACACATTCACCAGGTTCGGACGCTTCCGCAAATAATCCTCAATCATCCGCTCCCAACTCTTACGCTGTGATTGACTCACTTTTGCAAACCCATATCCCGGCAAATCCACCAGGTACCAATCCTTATTGATCAGAAAATGGTTGATCAACTGGGTCTTACCAGGCGTACCAGAAGTCTTCGCTAACTTCTCATTATTCGCTAACATATTGATCAGCGAGGACTTACCCACATTCGACCTGCCAATGAACGCATACTCCGGCAGATTCGGAGTGGGACATTTATCCCAGTCAACATTACTAATTAAATACTCTGCAGATTTTATAATCATAAGCTTAAGTCACACTTTTTACACAAAAAACAAAAAATTGGCCCCGTACATGATTTTTAGCATTTTACTTATCAACAAGAACACCCTAACTTTGCGGGCTATGTCAGACAAGAAAGTAGTACCGTTTGCCGCGTCAAAATTAAGCAAGAAGGAACAAATAGCGACAATGTTCAATGATATTGCCCACCGCTATGACTTTTTGAACCACTTTATGTCCCTCGGGATCGATATCATGTGGCGTAAAAAAGCCCTTAAACTGCTGAAATCCCTCCAACCTAAAAAGATGCTGGACGTGGCCACCGGTACAGGAGACTTTGCCATCATGGCCAACAAGATCCTCCATCCGGATACCATCACCGGTATCGATATCTCCGAAGGTATGCTCTCTTTCGGCCGGGAAAAAATTAATAACCTGGGCCTCTCTGACAAAATTACCCTGCAACTGGGGGATAGCGAAACAATAAGTTTTCCTGATAATACGTTTGATGCAATAACGGTAGCATACGGTGTTCGCAACTTCGAGAATCTGGAAAAAGGACTGGCGGAAATGTTGCGTGTATTGAAGCCGGGCGGGAAATTGGTGATTTTGGAATTCTCAAATCCAACAGTTTTTCCTATTAAACAATTATATAATTTGTATTTTCGCTATATTACACCGCTGATCGGAAAATGGATTGCAAAGAGCCAGGCAGCCTACAGCTACCTCCCGGAATCTGTGAAAGCGTTCCCACAAGGTCAGCAAATGTGTAATATTTTAACTAATACCGGCTTTCAAGCAGTGACATGCAAAAAACTCACATTCGGCATCAGCTCTATTTATTGCGCTTCGCGCTAGTACTGATACTAGCTATCCTATGTAATACAAGGGGCGCCCATGCCCAAACCGTACTGAATATGGAAGAACATGATGCCAAACCCTATTACTTTGGTATCACGCTCGCGGCCAACAACTCTTATTTTAAATTGCTGCACGACGCAGTCTTCCTCCATCAGGACTCTATCATGGTAGTAGAGCCCCTCAAAACCTATGGATTCAACCTCGGTTTGCTGGGCAACGTACGCCTGAGCGAATATTTCGACCTTCGCCTGAATCCGCAATTGTCGTTCGCCTCGAAAAACTTATACTACCGCGAAAACTTCCCTTCCCGGGAAACCACTAAAAATATCGAATCCATCCTCCTGCAATTCCCATTACAGGTGAAGTTCAAATCCGACCGCATCGATAATATGCGCGTATACGTGATCGCTGGCCTGAAATACGACTATGACCTGGCTTCCAATGCCCGCGCCCGTCGTGCAGAAGACCTGGTAAAGATCAAAGCTGGTGACTATGGCTACGAAGCCGGCGCTGGTTTTGAGTTTTACTTCCCCAGCTTCATCTTCTCCCCGGAGTTTAAGATCAGTAATGGTCTCTCCAATATGCAGGTGAAAGACAAGAATCTACGCTACTCCAACGTGATTCAATCCCTGAAGTCCCGCATGATCGTTTTCTCTATCCATCTGGAAGGTTAATAAGGTGTACTGTATCCATTGTTAACAAACCTTTCTTTACACTATATTTGCGGCATGCAGACATATATCATCCGCAATATATCCGTAGTAAACGAAGGCAGTACCACTGTCCAGGACGTCCTGATCAGCAATGGCCGTATAGAAAAAATAGCACCGCAGATCATCGTCAGCGGACAATACACCGAAATCAACGGTGAAGGTAAACACCTCCTCCCCGGTGTTATAGACGACCAGGTGCACTTCCGCGAACCAGGCCTCACGCACAAGGCGACCATCTACACAGAATCCCGTGCTGCTGTAGCCGGCGGTACTACCAGTTTCATGGAAATGCCTAACACCGTTCCCGCCGCCCTCACGCAGGAACTGCTGGAAGATAAATACAAGATCGGTGCACAGCACTCCCTGGCTAACTACTCCTTCTTCATGGGCGTATCCAACGACAATGTCGATGAAGTGCTGAAAACCAACGAAAAGAAAGACCGTATCTGCGGGGTGAAAATCTTCATGGGCTCTTCCACCGGCAATATGCTGGTAGATAACTACGTGACCCTCGAACGCATCTTTGGTGGCAGTGAAGTGCTCATTGCCACTCACTGTGAAGACGAGAACATCATCAAAACAAATCTTGAAAAATATAAAAAGGAAGTAGGCGCAGAGCACCTCACAGCCGCTTATCACCCGCTGATCCGTAACGAAGAAGGTTGTTTCGAATCCTCACTGGTCGCTATCCAGTTTGCCAAGAAACATAATTCACGTCTGCACATCCTGCATATCTCTACAGAAAAAGAATTACAACTGTTCAGCAATATGCTGCCACTGGCAGAAAAACGTATTACCGCCGAAGTATGTGTACATCACCTGTACTTCACAGCCGATGATTATGCACGTTACGGCAACCTCATTAAGTGCAATCCCGCAATCAAAGCAGCCCATAACAAACATGCGCTCTGGCAGGGACTGCTGGACGATCGACTGGATATCATCGCCACCGACCACGCCCCTCATACCTGGGAAGAGAAACAACAACCTTACTTACAGGCACCTTCAGGTGTCCCACTGGTACAGCATAGCCTGCTCATGATGCTGGAACATGTATCCAAAGGCAACCTCACCCTGGAAAAACTAGTGGAGAAAATGTCACACGCGCCCGCTATCTGTTTCCAGATCAAAGAAAGAGGTTTCCTGCGTGAAGGCTATTTTGCAGACTGCGTGATCGTAGACCTGCAGCAAGCCACCATGGTAGAAAAGAACAACCTGCAATACAAATGTGGATGGTCTCCGCTGGAAGAGCATACCT
This sequence comes from Chitinophaga sp., assembly GCF_039596155.1. Lineage (GTDB taxonomy): Bacteria > Bacteroidota > Bacteroidia > Chitinophagales > Chitinophagaceae > Chitinophaga. Next base: position 35,154 of record NZ_JBCNKF010000048.1, on the reverse strand, counting down.
TCCCTGCAGCAGTGACACATACATTTGTAAGCGGCCACCTGGCGTATGAGAATGGTACTTTCAACGAAAGCGAAAAAGGACAACGCCTGTTGTTCAACAGGTAATACCGGCAAATGGACCAGCTTTCTTAGCCGGCCACATTGACAATACTGCATTGTCCGCTTTTATGGAACTATTCCGGTTACTCACCTGTAATTAAAAGCGACATCACTAAACTGCATTGCCCGATGCTTTGTTACGAACCATAACATCGCATCGGGCTTTTTTCCGCCCGCTTGTCTGGAATTCTTCCGATTACTCCGGTGCAATTAAAGCGACATCCCTACTGCACTACCCGATGCCCTGCTACAAAAGATAACATCGCATCAGGCAATTTTTTACCGCCCGCTTTTGTGGAATTCTCCATATTGCTCATCTGCAATTGAAGCGACATGCCCTACTGCACTACCCGATGCCTTGCTACAAAAGATAACATCGCATCAGGCAATTTTTCCCCGCCCGCTTTTATGGAATTCTTCACATTGCTCATCTGTAATTAAAGCGACATATTTACGTATATTCACCTAAAAGCCTGTGCAATGGAATTAGACAATACGACCTACTACGACCTATCAATCTTTAACAGGGAAGAAGAATTCTCGCTGTTTCACAAGCTGGATTTCACAACGACCACAGGCGGCAGACATTATCTCAGGCAGATGTATGCAAACCCGCTGAAAGATATCACCGCCATAGAGCACAGACAAAAATCATTACATTACCTGATTCAGCAGGAAGACCGCTGGCCGGTAGACATCACGAATGGAACAATCGTCGTGATGGAAAACTACCTCGAAGCACAGATAGAACCTATCGGCAATCCTGAAGGACTCCCATTGATAGTAAGTTCAGTGGTGACAAAACTGATGTATAATCCCGATTACGGATTTATCAAGTTCTCCTTCACCCAGTTGCTCAACCTGCTCAAAGGCTTTCGTTTATTAGTAGATACATATAATACTGATCATACCCCCCGCGACCTGAAACTTTTACTAGACAGGGCACATCATCTTTTATACCAGAAAGAATTCAATGATATCATTGCCGCAGATGCAGCAGGACCCGTATCCTTCATGCAGATCCTGCGCCATGATCATTACATCCGCAAGAAACATCGCAAGACAATCCAGGAATTATTAGACCTGTATAGCAGGCTCGATGCGATGTACGCCATGTCAAAAGCCATTCGTCATTTCGATTTACAGTTTCCAACATTTGATGACACCCCACATCCTTATGTAGAAATCAAAGAGCTGTATCATCCTATCCTGGCCAAGCCTGTTTCTTACGATGTATCGATTACACCACAATCACACTTCATGTTCCTCACAGGTGCGAACATGGCGGGGAAAACAACCTTCATCAAAGCAGTCGGTGTCGCCGTATTCCTTGCTCATATCGGCATGGGCGTACCTGCAAAGGGAATGAAATGTAGCTTCTTCAACGGTATCTTTAGTAATATCCAGGTGCAGGATAATATCTTCAAAGGAGAATCATTCTTCTTTAATGAAGTACAACGTATAAAGAATACTATCATCAAGATTAACGACGGAAGAAAATGGTTAGTGTTGATTGATGAAATGTTCAAAGGAACAAATGTAGAAGATGCAAAGAATTGTTCATTGGCGGTAATCAATGGATTGTTGAAAAGTACGAATTGCCTGTTCATCTTATCCACACACCTGTATGAAATTGCAGAAGAGCTGAAAGCTGCCTCTAACATACGGTTCAAGTATTTTGAATCAGAAGTAACGGAGGATAACCTGCATTTTACTTACCAGTTGAAAGATGGGATCGCAAAGGAGAAAATCGGTTACTTAATTTTGAAACGGGAGAAGGTGTTGGATTTGCTGAACGAAATAAAATAAATCTAGTTCTTACGATCAGATACAAACAGCTTTTTTATCATTTTAGAAATCTCATCTGCTTACTGTAGATGAGATTTTTTTATTTTATTCTATTCAATTGTATTCGTTTCATCGAGAAAGCCTGTTTTCTTTCCTTTCCGTTTCTTACTCCCGAAATTTCAGCGACTAAACTATCAGGACTTATTTTAGTATAGGAAATGATTTGCGGGAAATCGTGCTTGGGATTTTCAAAAACCATTTGAATTGCCGAAATGGTTTTAGCTGCAAACCGAACAGGAAACCCGTTATTTTGATCCTTAACCGTTGGGATGTAAAACAGCCGACCTTGTTCCTGAATCAATCGCACATTTTCAAAATCAAGTGTGTCACTTCCTTTTACCATATAGCTTTTTCCTGACAATTCATTTTCGCTTATCTTTCTCCACGTTTCATAGATGCTACCTGCGGAAGTTTTATTTTCCCAGGTACCGATAAGCCATTCTACGTTATTAAAATCATTGGCTTGCTTCATGGTAAAGGCATACAACAAATGAAAACTGGCAATGATAGCTATAAGTTTTGTTCTTATCCTCATACATTATTATTACACCACAAAATTGGGAAATGCCCGACTTATAAAATTGTAAAAATGCGACAAAACTAGTCACTTCCATAGAAAAGCGAGGACATCTTTAAATTATCTCCGTAAAATTCCTTTGGTGTAAAACCCGTTAACTCTTTAAAATCTTTGGTAAAATGAGACTGGTCATAGTAGTCATTTTCGTAAGCTAAAGAAGTAAGGTTTTTACATTGTTTGTTCAGCAGCATTTTAAGTGTAGACTGCAAGCGTATCATTTTTGAAAGCTGCTTTGGACTTAAACCAATGGCTAATGAAAATTTTCGTTCCAATTGCCTGCGGTTGATATTGGTTTGTTTGGACACTTCATTAATGGTAAGTTGCCCGCTGGCTGACAAAATAGTATCGAGAGTAAATTTCACAACATAGTCAATAGTCGCAACTTCGGTCAATCTGCTCAATAAAAAAATCTCAATAAGCTTTATCCTTTCCAAAGCTGTATGAGCATTTAAAATATTCTGTTCGATTTCCTTTCCGGCATTTCCAAACAGTTGCCCAAATGGTATAGCTGTGTTTTCCATTTTCTTTACATGCATAGTTGCAAAAGGGAAAAATCCACCTGGTTGAAAACGGACAGAAAAAATACCCGTCTCTCCCATTGACTCAATTTCCAGTGGTCGTGTCAACTGCCCTATCACAAAGCATTTGGGCTGTATAATACAATTATCTCTTTGGGTATATTGTTTGTATAAATCACCATAATGAAAAATCATTTCCATACAACCATCGGGAACAATGGTTTGCCTCATGGGTGTATCTTCTTTTGGGCTTTCTAAAGTCCAGTAACATTTGATAAGTGATGCTAAATCTTCACATGGTTCGTAGGTTCGATAGTCCATCTATTTATTATTTGTATCCTTGCACCTTAAAATACGCACTATTTTACCTTAGGTTAAGTATAAAAAAATAAAAAAAATGCATTTTCATCCATACGAATGAAGCCTTGCTCCTTAAGATTAGCCTTAAAATTAAATGTCCCTAATTCAGTATTTAGTAAGTTCAGTATCTTCCTTATTACTTCTTTTTGAGTCATATATATGATCATTTTAGTTCGAAATAAAATAACTTGGAGAATACTGAGAAAATTAATGCCTTCGATCGAAATGACTGAATGTACAAACCTTTCAAATATCAATTACACATCACTAAAACTAGATAGGCTAAAATTAAACAATCCAGTCACTTTTTCCAACATGTAAAGATTCATCAAGTAATCACCTCCCCCTTCGCTACAACAATCACACAACAAAAAATCTCCCTGCTCTCCGCAAATGATATTTTTTCTTTATATTCAATAACAAACCATTTCATCCATGATTGTTAAAACCTATGGCAGTGCGCTCCAAAGCGTCAGTGCCATTTCCATTGTTATAGAAGTGAATGTCTCGCCCAAAGGCACCCGTTTTTCAATCGTAGGTTTACCCGGCAGCTCCGTCAAAGAAAGTGAAGACCGCATCGAAAGCGCTATTCATAATATCGGTTACTTCTTTCCCCGGTTCAGAACCATCGTCAATATGGCACCCGCAAATATTCGCAAAGAAGGCGCCGCTTACGATCTACCTATCGCAATAGGTTTACTGGCCGCATCTGAACAAATCAAACCGGACTACTTAGACCACTATACACTCATGGGAGAACTCTCATTAGATGGCACGCTGCTGCCAATAAAAGGTGCCCTGCCCATGACCATACAAGCAAAAAAAGACGGCTTCAGGGGCATCATATTACCTGTTCAAAATGCAAAAGAAGCCGCCATGGTAGATGGTATCAAAGTCTACGGTGCCCTTCATTTAAAAGAAGTGATCGACTTTTACGACAACCCGTCTACACTCCCTCCCACTCACACAGACGCCCTCACTATCTTCTCTCAACAAAAAGTAAATGATCTTGACTTCAACGAAGTAAAAGGTCAATACCGGGTCAAACGTGGCCTTGAAATCGCTGCCGCCGGCGGGCACAATATCCTGTTCATCGGTCCACCCGGAGCAGGAAAAACCATGCTTGCAAAACGCTTCCCCTCCATCCTTCCTCCCATGACACTCCCCGAAGCATTAGAAACTACAAAGATCTACTCCGTAGCCGGAAAGCTCGATTGTGATCTGATCACCAGGCGCCCCTTCCGATCCCCACACCACACCATCAGTGACATAGCATTAGTAGGCGGAGGTATCCATCCCCAACCCGGCGAAATATCCCTCGCCCACAACGGCGTATTATTCCTCGATGAATTACCTGAATTTCAGCGTGCCGTATTAGAAGTCATGCGTCAACCCATAGAAGAAAGAAAGATCACTATATCAAGAGCAAATTATACCGTCGACTTCCCCGCAGGCTTTATGCTCATAGCAGCTATGAACCCATGTCGTTCTGATGAGTGCTTTCAACCTGAAAGAAGATGGATAAAGTCATTGATAATTAGATTCCGAGCCGCTTTTTCAGATTTTATAAAAAATTTCTTTACTGGAGATCATGTTGTGTTGACTTGTTACTCCCGAGACTAATTTGAGGTACTCAAAATTATTGACTGTGCTATTGAAATAGATGAATCCATATCCATTGATCTTAAGCATTAATAATACGGAAGCTTACTTGCTGCTGGGGCATATTGTACAATGTTGCTGCTGGAGTAATGTGTCTATCACGTCGATTCTTTTTTGAGAAGGAATATTTAATCCCTTTTCCCAGGCGCGTACAGTAGAAGTATCGACTTTTAGCAGACGTGCCATCTCTTTGCAGCTAATCCCATTTTTCAACCTGTATGCTCGAAGTCGTCCGTGAAAATTGGTTTCATCAATCGTAGTTGTATAAAAACCCAAAAAATGATGTATCCTCGGATAATAGGTTATTTGTGGCTTGCTCCGGTTGTTTTCCCAAAATGTTATGCAGTCGGTACTCACATCGAGGATCTTAGCCAATTCTGTCTGGGTTAGACCACTATCAATTCTTTTCTTTCTTATATGTTCCCCAATAGTCGTTGGATTTTTAGGATAGTTTTGAGGGGCGGGTATCTGTAATTTTTTATCAAAAAATAAACGGGGCGATATATTAGAGTCGTTGTACTGGATATTTTTACCTCCAAGAAGGTTGTGCAAATTGACGGAAAATTCAATTCTAATATCTTTTTCGCTGATTGAAACGAGTTTGGTGATAGTTTCGATTATAGACCGTTTCCTTTCAAATGCCAGTATAGGCCAGTTCTTTACCAAAATCTTGGCTTCTTTGATTTGTTCTTCCAATAAACTGTTTTGCCGTACTTCCAAATCCATTTCGGACTGGAGTCCTTGTAAAAAATCTTCTAAGTGGGCAACTTGTGTATTTAAAGTATGAAGGCTACCGACAAAATCTTCCCTTGTAATCTCATCGGCCATCCTCATTTCCATATGCCTCTGTCTTGTTTTTTCTAAAGCTATTTTTTCATTTATCATTTCTTTAAATAAATCCTGCTTCCTACCCAGTAGATTGATGGATTTTTCGATGAGTTTAGCTGTGTCGATATGGCTTATGCAATCAGAAAGAAAGTCACAAAATATAGTATCAATGTCCCCGACCGTAATTTTTACCCTACAATCCCTGCAGTGGTACACCTTATTACTTTTAACATACATTTTCTTTGAACACGAACACTTCACAATTCCAGACAACAAGTATGCGGATTTTCTACCATTGCCTGAACTCCTTCTTTCCTGTTCGTCAAGTATGCTATTTACTTTATTCCAGATTTGTTCTGAGATGATCTGGGGACATTTTGTTATAGTCCATTCGCTTTTGGGCTTCAGAGCGGTACGCTTTCCGTCTGCTGCGCTTTTTGTATAGTTGACAATCCGTTCTCCCTTAACAGTCGTATCCCTTAGTAGCCTTGTGACGGTAGTGTCTGAAAACCGTGCCCCTTTTCGGGTACGATAGCCGAGTTTATTCAACTCATCGGCTGTAGTCTTTTTGCGTAGAGTCCGAAGGAATATCTCATAGATCAACTTCCTTATGGGAGCCTCCGACTCATTTATTACAAATTGTTTGTCCTGCCAGGAATATCCCAATATTGCCTGGCCTCCCAACGGCTTGCCAAGCTTTGCACGGATTGGAATTGATAAGGAAACCCTACTAGCGATTTCTTCACGCTCCCATTCTGCCATCGCCGATATGACCGTAAAAAAAAGCATCCCAGCAGGACTGCTGGTATCAATATTTTCAGAGATGGAAATCAGATTTGCGTTTGCGGATTTGAATATGTCGGCGAACTCCAGAAGTTCCTTTGTACTTCGTGCAAGACGGGAAAGCTTGGAGAATACCAACCCGTTAATTTCTCCACTTCTGACATCCTTTAACATTCGTTCCGCCTCTGAATGTTTCATAACATTCTTTCCGCTTACGCCATCAAGACGATAGATTTTAACCAAGTCCCAACCCTTAGCGTTGATATAGTGCCTCGCTCGTAGTTCATGATGCTCGGGACTTTCGTCCTTGACCTGCATATCCGTGGATACACGTATCCAGATTCCTACTTTGATGGGATTTTTATTTTTTTTGATCAAATTATTGAGATTTGATTACTAAATAGAATAATGGAAGGGGAGAATCAATAGAATAAATTGGGAAAATATAAACGTAAACCAAACGAAAATGGATTTGCTTACTAAAAAATATTTACTTAGATGAAAAACTTCATATGAAATATATAAGAAAAAAATTATTATTTCCTATTTGCAAACGCTTTTTTGACAAAGTAATTAGTCATGAAATAATAAGTACTTCGGCATTTGAACGTTCTAATAATTCACATTGCACTCATTGAAGGAAATGAAAGATTAAAACCTGACTTCGCAGATCTTTTATTGATGTACGAATACGTCTGTTATGTAAAGGAAATGGATATTAAAAAAAGTTAACTTAATGAACAAATTCTTCCGATCATTTTGCAACCTACACCCAAAGCTCATGGCAATCGCTTTAAGATTAATCAAAGGAAAGCCAGTAAACAAACCAAACACTGCGAAATTAAAGAAGCTAATAGAAGATATTATGGATGGTTATGGTTTAAAGTCCCCCGCGGTTAAAAACAACTTATTGGATGCAATTGAGAAGATGTTCAACAAAAACCATATTGAGCAATTATTCAACGGTTTCAAAGTAACTTGGCTCGAATAGCCTGGAAAGACACTCAAACCCTGTACAATGTAAAGATGCATTCAACGAGGAGAAATTAATGCAACATCTCTCTAGATTGAATAAGTCCCATCTGTAACCTTTGCTCAATATGTTTGCATAAGGCGAATATAAATGCTTACCCGGAGCGGGAAGAAAGATTTATTACTCATTGTGATCACTCACACGGTGATTCTGGTTTAAATAAGCTTCGATCTCATTAACCAATATAAAATCAGCCTTTTGATGATTATAAAATGCTGCGAACTGCAAATCGCTAGTAACAAAAGCCTCCTTAACAATCCAGCCCTCAGGATCAGATACGCCAAAATACCGGAGAATAATAGGCAAATTTTTTATGATGAAATCTTTCTTCTTTAACAGCTTCCTATAATAAGCCTTCTTAGAAAGGAAGAAAGTATCAATATTGTTTCTTATGAAGTAATTGCTTGGTCGCTTTATTACATTCTTGGCATCAAATACAAAAACAGTTTGGTTAGCCCGATTTATGCAAAGTGCGTCGATTTCACCGCATTCCTCCCGCGTAGCAAATGAAGGCGATAGACGTTTAAAATTCCCAATATTCTTCTCAACATCTTTTGCAGGCAGACATGTTTTTAATGTATCTGCTACTAATCCTTCCAATACTACATCGGCTTTCTTATGCATTTGCTTAAGCACCGTTAAAATGGGCGACACCTCTGGCAATTCGAATAAAAAATGGCCCTTAACTACATTATTCCAGACGTTCAAAGAATTTATTACGCATTGAGACCCATAAATTAACAGACCTGTTTTAAGTAGAACTATCGGACACACCAAAAGTCTTTGCTTCTCGCGAAGCATTTGTGAATGAAAGAGCATATGGCCCTTTGAATACCCACCTTCTTCCAAACTCAGGAACTGTATTATAGCTGCAACATAGTCATTAGACATTGTTTCAGTGTCCATACCCTGCACCACCTTAACAAGTTCCTCTACTTTACATTGAACCACTGGGTGGTATGAGCCGCTTTGGAAGCTACATGCCTTAATGGCATACAAAACAAACATAAGATCCTTATACGTAAATCCGAACTCTTCTTTAAAAGCCACATTCAACTCTTGTTCGTAAGTTCGAAAGGCAGCCATCGCAGGGGAATCCTCTTTGGACTCATCTCTTCCATTGCTTTGATATCTATTGCGGTAATGGTCAATAATCAAATCAGCATCCTTCACACGATAATGATTCTCATTAAACTCACCACTTCTATGCTCAATCTTCAAAAGGTAGTCAGAAGTGATAACGAGAACATCTTCCTGCAAATTATGTACTAGGCTCTCGCGATCAAATGAAATCTCCATTGTAATCTTGCCCAGAGCTAACAGCGAGGTCCATTCAGTTTCAGAAATCCTCCTATTACCGCCAGGTGCAACTTTAAGTGCTGCATGCAGAATAAAACGTTGTGTCATAGTTAATGCAGTAAATCCTCCATGCTCCTCTGCAAAATGATCAGTGAGATCATAATCAAGTTTCACAGTGGACTTCATGCCTGTTACTATTTTAGAACGATAGCGTGCTCCTTCGGCAAGTTCATTCTGACGATATGCAAAAGGAATAAATGTATCATCAAAAAAACTTATTTGAGTCTCCAACTCCAATAGTAAAGCCTTGTAAAGAGTTTGGCAAATATTAACGGCCTCGTCATCTTTATATGTGCCAGGTAAAACATTCTGTTGTATAAGAAACGCAGAAATTATCCTATTTACAACACCGAAATCGCTTGTATTCATTCTATATGGCAATTGATAAGACCCAAGTTTAGGATTGTCTACTTCTATTAGTGAAGCAGAATACCTTTTAGCTGCCAACGGTATGATTAAATTCACTATTTGCTGGGCTTCTGAAATTCTGACTTCTTCATTTACAACACCTAAAGAAAGCATGCTATCTATCAATATTTCCATAGACAGCCTCTCACCGACATTTTCTTTATGAGCAAAATGCTCTATAAAAATGTCCGCATCAAAGACAAAAAAGCTCTTAATTTCATTAGTTTCATTTAAATAAAAGGAGATAGCATTAGCACCGGAAGATGCTTTTCTATAGTGGGACTTTAAAAAAGCCCAATCAGGTTGTTCCAGTCGATCTTCGGGAAGAAGCAATATGAGGTGTCTGATTGGGTTTAGTGATATACTTTTTAATACCTCAAAGTATAATGTCTCACCCTTTTTCAGATATTCTTTAAATAGAACGCCGACCAAGGTATAAGCAATCGAAAATTCTTTCTCACTAAGTAACTGGCCGTAATCCGGGAGTTTAATCCAAACGATCGAAGACTCCAAAAATAAAAGAAATGCACCACAGGTATTGGCAGTATGCGTTAACCTCCATACTCCATCTTCTATCTTTTCAAGTTCATTGTAGTAATTCTTTGCTATTCTGTGTATTTCCAGATGCACATCTTCATCTTTGAGTTCTTTGTGCATTCTGTCATGAATGAAATCGTGCCATATATGGGCTTCAAATACAAAAACGTTAAAAGATTGAGCTGACCTTATAAACGACATTCCGTTTGACACATAAAAGGCAAAACGATCCATGTATTCTCCCACTACAGGAAACTGATTCTTACTATGGAGCTTCTGCTCCTCAATCAAAAATTTTATAACATTCTGTCCGGATTTCAAAACAGAGATTATTGATCTGTAATCGTTCATAGACAGAAGGTGAAAGTCGTCGCGTTTTATACTGGTCTTTGGAATAGCCGCCTTATAGCTTAAGTTCAGGGGATCAAAAATAACGACTGGCATTAATTGCAATTGAGCTGTACCAATGCTTACCTTTTTTGCAATGAGGGTTTTCACGGAAATAACTGTAGCTGCCTCTATCGTTTCCACTATTTGTTCCATTCTTCTAATCGCGTCTATAATAGGTGAAGAAAGATCTTCGTCCAGGGAATAGCCTGCTACCATATAGAGAAGTAAAGTGTTCTCGTTTGCCATAACAACATGCGTCAGGCTGGAAATAATTTCTTTATCTCCGACCAATAGGCTGATTGCTGTTCTGTAACGTGTAAATGCCCTTTCCGTGATTATTCCAAGCGTATATTTCAGCCTCTCCTGTAGTAAATGTCTCTCGAATTTGGATTTGAAAATCGATTTTCCAATTTCCACCAATACTGCTAAATGATTCTGAGGATAGAGCCAAACTACATCATCCCCTTGCAAAATGAAAAGTTTTGATGAAAGTAATTTTTGCTCTATCGAATTTTCGTACAGATCTTGTGTTGTTCTATTAGCAAATTCACCAACTCGTAGTCCATACTGTTTAATTATCGTCCTATCGGGCAAACAAGTTGCAAATAGCGCTGATATACTACTTGTAAATAATTCATTGGGAACATATACATTTTGTCGAACACCGGAAATTTCTGAGACAAGTTCTTTAATTTGCAGTAACAATTTAGTTTGAAAAGAAAGACTTGATACAAAGACTTTATGAAGGTGCTGAAATTCCGGCAAAACATCAGGCTGTGAAAATAAAAAACGATCAATAAAATACAGATAGTCTTCATAGGGCCTCTCCCAACCGGCGTAGAAAAAATAGTACCTTTCTGTATTGTAGTAAATTGGAATGAGATTAAGCTGTGAAAAGCCCTCAAAATCTTCGTGCATATAAAAGATCTTATCATATGCTTTCAAACGCTCAAACAGTTCGATAACGTCATCTCTTGATATCTTTTTTTCCTCAAACTGATCCGGTGGGATCGTAAAAAGTTTGGCAATAACAAATTCAATCCTTCGCGCGTAGAGTTCATTACCGGGATAACAAAACACTGCCTGCAACCAGTCCAGTGTTTCCCTGAAACTAAACCTGCATAAAAAGGTGAAGATGTCAAAATGTATTCTAACGCTTTGATCTTCCTTTTTGGTAAACCGTTTGTTTTCACAACACCTTTTATATTTTTTCCCGCTTCCACAAGGACAAGGTGCATTTTTAGGAGTTTGAGACATACAGCCAGATCGTTTTACAGTAAAATATTTGAATTCATAGCCATGACCACTTCTATTGCGATCTTTCACATCGATCATGCTTTAAATAGAATATACTACATACCACCCTTAAACGCGCCGGTAAAATCTCATTCAACTGATGGTGAGGTTAATTTACATTAATTTAGGCAATAAGGTAGTGTATTTGTGGATCGAAGCCTTGATATTAAAAGACTAAAGGCAGCATTCTGAGTTTGTCTGTATAGAAAAATTAGAAAAAAAAACAATAACATGTTTCTACAAGCAGCGCCTAGTAATAGTGAAACAAAGTATCGGACAATCAACTTTAGGGCAACTAAGAAGGATGGAAAATATATTCAAAGATATATACTTCCATTTTAGAGACTATTGACGTAGATTGCCATGAACAAAACGTAGTTGTTATTTCATCTATGAAACGAGTACTTTTATCCAAAGCTGCCAAAGTTTTTTACGCAATAGCGCTTTTGCTAATAATTGGGTACATTGGGTACCGGCCCATTTATTATTACAAGCAACAATTTGATACTACACAATTCTCGAACACTCCTGGTGACTGGGGAACCTTTGGCGATTATATCGGAGGATTACTTAATCCTTATATCAGTTTACTTACGTTGATCGTAACAGCTATCATTGCTTACATGTTGTATTCCTATGAGAAAACACGTGATACGGATGATAAACATGAAACAGATGTAAAATCCTTTATGGAGTTATATCAGTTCTTCATCAGTCCTGATTTTCGGGAGGTCAGAGTCATTGCTTGGTACATTCTCAAAAACACAGTACAGCATGAAAGCTATAAAAAATTTCTTTTGAGGGAAAACTATGTAAGCCGTTATATTGATCGCACGCCAAGGCCAAAAATTTATGAGGAATTCAAAGATATTCTTTACACTGAGGACCACCCCCATTTGAAGGCACCAGAAGACGAGAAAGCTTTTCTAAGACAGGAATCCCTGGACCGTGATAAAGTAAATGTGCTGGTCAACTTTTTCCAGCTGTTGTCTTTCAAAAATGTACCGAAAGACTATTATGAAATATGTGATTTTTATTATGACACATGGCGCCCAGTTTTATACTGGTATGGACAGGAGCTTGAAAATGCTTACAAAATGCTTGAAGAAAACCAGAAGTATAATAATCCACCCACTTTATTAAACGCTTTAAAAAAACTTGACGCAAAATTTTATAAACCACAGATTCTGGTTGGCTTAAACGAGGCAGGTATAGAAACTCATCCTATTCTACGTTATATGAGAGGGGAAACGCAGCGATCTCAAAATTATCTACATGAATGAATAGTATCTTATACATACCGTTGTCACAGTAAATTATCGTAAAAGAAAGATAACTCCCACCATATTAAAAGGATATTTTGACGACCGGTAACAGGATGAAATGGATGTGCCGGTGAACGTTCGCTAGCACATCCATTTCAATACAATAATCATCAGAGAATCTCTTCCAACCCAGAAATACGATCTAAGTAAAGCATAATGATAAAACAGGACCATTTTCTGTAACCTCAGGCCCCCTCGCATTTCCATATGAAAGTCATGAAAGAATGTATAGCACTGATCGACGAAAAATCGGATTCATAATCAAACACCCAATGGTGCGGTTACTCGCTAAAGTAGACCTAAACTAAAACGTCTTACAGTACCGATGTACATCGAGGTGATACTTAATTACCTCTTTACTGGTCAGATGTTAGCGAAATAACGCTAGTTGTCCTTGCCGAGCCTATTCCGGTGAAAACTACTTCAGAAAGTAACAAAGATAAAATCTAGCGCAGTTCTCCTTTAGGTTCATGGGTTCTCTTTTCATAGTGGAAATTCGTTGATTCAAATACCGAGATAATTACTTCAAATAACCATTTGTTATATCAACAAAAAGTCGATATATTTCGCGACAATTAAAATCTATAGAATATTGACGCTCAGCAATCTTTTACAGTTCAAGCCCTTTATTTGTTGAACTTCCTGAAAATCAACATTATTTTTGATTGAACGGCATCTTGCCAATTAAACAGCTTGGCTTCAATTGCTTAATTAGGACCTCATGATCAAATTACTCGAAAACGGAAAAAAGCGGAAAAATAATCTTATACTATTCATACATGGCCTGACAGGAGACGAGTCAACTTGGACGAATGAAAAGGGCATGACGTTTCCAGAATTACTGTTTACTAATAGTATCGTGAAAAAAAACTATGACATAGGCTTATTCAACTATTATTCTAAAATTTTTAACCCAGTCCCAGTAAAACTGCTGGGTAAGCTGTTTAATAAGTTTATAAATATAAAAAGTGATCAGGTTGAACTAAATCTGGATGTAGAAAGTATAAGCGATATTCTGGTGACCGAGCTTGAGGTTCACTGTAATGACTATAAAAAAATTGTGGTCATCGCCCACAGTTTAGGCGGACTGATAGCAAAATGTACTGCACTGAGGCTGGTCGAAAAAGAGTCGACAATAAATATCAGTAAGCTTATCTCGCTTGCAGTACCACACATCGGAAGCAGCATTGCGACTATCGTTAAGTTAGTCGCGCGCCATGCCCAAATAAATGACCTTGCTCCCTTGAGCGATATAACAACAAAGCTGAGTAATAATTGGATTCAGGACAAAACGGAGAAGTTGCCCCAGATTATTTATTTCTACGGTAAATATGACCGAGTAGTCCAACAGAATAGCGCATTAGGTGTATCGAATGAAAAGCAGATCGCAAAATTTTTTGAGGCTGATCACGAGAATATTGCAAAACCGGCTTCAAATCAGTCATCCATCTATAAAGCAGCCGAACAAATTCTGTTAGAGGTAATATCAGAAGCGGAAGTAGACAATGCACTTACAGTCCGTTCACTTCCAGATAGTGATACTTTCAATGATGAGTTTTTTGTACTCAAGCTTCTAGTGGCGGACGTGCATGAAAAAAGCATCCATACAGCCAAAACTTCATTTTATAATGCGGAGTTTATTAGGAAGGTTGGCCTACAGAGAAAGGTAATTTCACAAAGCAATTTCGACGATCTCATGGGCAGGATCGAAATACTGTATAATAATGCCTATGCACTTTTGACTGTAGGTAAACTGAAGGATGGAAACGAACTTGTAGCCCACATCCATGATCAAATTAGACAGGAGGATAATGGCGTTCTGAAAACTTTGGAACGCATCTCTTTTATTCATAAGACAGGTATGCTGCACCAGCTTTCCAACAATTCAAGTAAGGATATCTGGTGGGGTAAGGATCATAATAATGATACTATAGAAGCATTTAAAAAGGGACAGGCATAAAATGGCACTATCATTTATCTACCCCGATAAGGAACTCGACATACAGATAATACGTTTGTTGATTATCCTTAAATACAATTCCACCAACAGGGCAAATAATCCTATACTTTCCTTGGACAAAATATCGGCCTTTGTCTTCCTTATAGAACACCCTTATATATTGTTCAGGATACTTATCGACATGGAGAAAAGGTCCTCATTTGTAGCTGATGAAATCGAGCAAAACTCCATTTCTACAGAGTTCCCGAATACTAACGGCTTACATTCGTTTTCCGAAACTAAGGAAGTATTGAAACTCATGATTGCTAGAAAATTTGTCAATGTTTCTCTGGTAGCTAACATGCCATATTACACCATAGCGGAAAATGGTGTAAAATACCTTGAAAGTATTGAGACTTCCTATACCGATAGACTTCACGTTATATCTGGTAACCTTAGCCACCTCAGCTCAGAAAGCTACAAAGATCTATTAACGTTGATAAAACCATACACCTATGGCAAATAACGGGACAAAATCTCCAACAATCATTATAAACCAACTTCGTTTGGTGGGGATAAGAAAAGACTATACAATTTTCTTCCATACAGGGCTCAATATTATCAATGGTGATTCTGATACTGGAAAGTCTAGTATACTTGATCTAATCGACTATTGTCTAGGTGGGCATGATATTGACATGTACGATGAACTTAGGAGCAGCGGTAAATATTGTCTTCTGGAAGTAAGCCTAAATGGAAAGATCTATACCATAAAACGAGACATTTTCGAGCCGAATCAGAATGTCGAGGTTTATAGCTCCACAATAGATGATATGGTCAATGTTTTCCCTAAAGAGTACTCGCCAAACTTCTCACGACGTGCAGATGAAGGATTTATATCAGATTTTTTTCTGGATGCGTTGAGCATCCCTAAGATTGAAATAAAGCAGGCACCGAGCAAACCGGACTCAAAAATGATTAGGTTGAGTTTCAGGGATATACTAAAGTTCAATATCCTGAGCCAAGATGACGTTGGCAGCAAACAGTTACTGGATAGCGCTAATTTCGCTGTAGCCGTTAAGAACCAGGAAACCTTTAAGTTCATTCATAATCTGCTTGATATAAACATCGCGGAATTGAACGCCTTGATCTCTGAAAAGAGCACGGCACAGAAGGCACTTGAACAGAACTACAAGACCATTTCGACGTTCTTTAGGGAAACGAATTTAAAAACGAAAGAGGATCTAAATGCTGAACGGGCAAGGATGAAAGAAAGCGTAAATTTACTTGATGAACAGATAGAGTCCATCAATCAGAATATGAAAGCTGATACCCGGGGGCTGGATGAATTAAGAAATATTAAGGGGGATTTGGAAAAGCACATAAAGGTCGACAGAGAAAAAATAGAAAATCTAAACATCCAGATGCGCCAACATATATTGCTTAAAAATGATTACCTACAAGATATTAACAAACTTGATACAGCCATAAGAGCATCACGGAACGGTCTCCCTCATGATTTAGAAACCCCCTGTCCCGTTTGCGATAACGCACTGCGTGTATCAAGTATTTCGGAAAAGTTTCAACAGTCTGGAACAGAACTTCTTGAAAAGGAAATCAAAAGTGTAAAGAACCGCATGTCGGGGATCGCAAAACTTATTGATGAGAGCAGAAACGAAATTATTCTTTCTGAGATAAAAATTGCTGAACTTAATAGTGAACTTGAGAAGGTAAATGTACTTCTCGATACGGGCACAAGCGAGATAATCAGCCCTTACCTATCACAAAGAGATGGTTATACCATTGCCAGGGCACAGCTTCTCGAGAGGATAGATCAGATCGAATATACTTTAAAGATAAGGAACCAACTCAACGAGATCTCCAACCAGTCAGCTAAGTTGGAGCTGGAACTTGCAAAACTTCATAAGGATCTTGAAGAGCTGAAGTCATCAACTCCGACCACCACTAAAATCACAGCGAGATTGGCTGATATCCTAAATGACTTTCTTACTAAATGCAAAATGAACAATGTTACGGGTATTTCGGTAAATGAAAGGACATTCATGCCGATTGTGAGAAACATGGAATATCATAGATTGACATCTGGAGGTGTTAGAACGCTTGTGTCTGTCGGTTACTTTATAAGCCTTTTAAAAAATGGTTTGGAAACAACAACAAACCATCCCAACTTTCTTATGATTGATACTATTGGTAAATATCTTGGAAAAACTTCACCCAGATACCTTGGGGATACAAATCCATCGGAGGATAAAAGGGAGGGCTTCGGAGCAAGTGATCCTACAAAGTATCTGAATATGTACAACTACATTCTAGATCTTTGCACTGACAGAGAAGATATTCAGATAATCGTCGTCGACAATGATATTCCTCCTGTAATCCAGGAAAAACTTCGCGCCAATGTTGTAAAAGAATTTAGTAATACAGGATTAGGAGGGTTACCAATAGGATTTATTGACGATTCTAGATCCTTTGATATACAATAACTTGAAAAAAATATTAATTTCCGTTTGAAAAGTCGATATACCACAAAACAATACTCAGAAGTTGACTTAACCCAACACGGAGAAAATTTAACTTTATTTGCTAAATCAGAGTCATATATAAATAAAATCAATATTCGTATAATATATAATAGGTAAGCTGGCGGATTTAACAGAACAATTAAAGTTCTCCTATAAAAAGGGCAACAAGATGATTATAAGTGGGGGACCGCCCCTCCCTCATCTCCATATTTCATTAAATTTTGTCCATAATTAGACCATATGGTTCCAAAATGTGTATATATTGGAGGCATTCCCCCGAACTGGCTTTCTATGGCTTACATGTAATGAACACTCGTACATTTCTTTCCAGGCAGTTGTTGCGTAAAGCATTTAGGAGCCATAAAATTGGCAATGTTGCTTTCGGGGCTTTCTGCTTGGTTACCACTTTTCTCAAATTATCGGTAAGCAACTGTTTGGAAATAAAGTTGACGATCAGGTGAACCTCTTTTATACTATTAGTGGCATTCATAGTAGCCTTAAGATCTTGTAGAAAGTTCTTTTTCCCGGTCCGGTTGCGATCGATTTTACTGGTGGAATACATACCCGACCAATATGCCTTTCTATCTTCCATCTGTTCAGGATGAGCGAAAAAGTACAGGTTCTTTAAAACCTGCCCAACTATTTCCTGAAAGGCGGTTGCAGAGAACACGTTGTCGCTGGCTTTGCAGTGAATCAATTGAACATGTGCCATATTCTTCACGCCTATATAATCTGAATACTCATAGTTAAGATCCTCCAACAATAAATGATCGAGGTTAGGCCCCATTGTAGCTTCGACGTACGCAAATGTAGAGCCTGCCTGGAAACTGGTGGATGTAGCAGTGATGGTACCTTTCTCGCTAGTGATGGCGTTCATTGCCGGTTCCGGTTTAAACATTTCTAGAAATCCATTGATACTGCCCAGCAGCTTACTATCCTGCCAAAGTTTACCTTTCGAATAGTTGATATCTGCGTTTTTGAAAGAAACAGAAAACCAGTTCTTCCTATTAATCAATGTCTGCAGATTTTCATTATCGCCATTGTCATATTTTATCCATAGTTTTTTAAATTTTTGAGAGTTCAGCTTATATCCGCTGGCAGTAACCTCAAGCTCAAGTCCAGCATCCAAGGTATTGTTGATGAAAAATTGCCGGCCAGTGCCTGTTCCATACTTATTAATTTCAAATGAATTCTCAAAAGACTGCAAGAATGTTTGAAATGAAGATTTTATTGGGCGTTCTACTTTGCCTACTTTATAAACCAACTTAGGCAGGGAATCATCTTTACTTTCTACATAATCGCGCATCTCACTCGTTAACAACAAAATTTCAAGCGGTGTGAGTTTGGTAGAATACTGCTTAAAGGATAAAGACTTTGCGAAAGTCGCAAGAAAAGTGTTCAACTTACGCTTTTTACTAAAATTTTCTATAGAAACTAAAATTCTGGCCAAATATTGCTGAACGGCTACTTTACTATTTGAAATATTTACTTTTGCTTGGTTGCCAGTTACCGTAAATAGCTCACCGTTGGTTTCGTGCTTAAATGAATTAAGCATCTTACCGGTTATCTGATACACCGGCATAACGGCTTCGATGTTGTTGCCTTCGTAGGTTACTTTATGCATGGCCGTAGTGCTAGGGGAGGTATTTTGGGTATTGGCTTTCTTTACAGTAGATTTAGCTTCCATAAACGCTCTATTGAGGATGTCGGAATTTACCTTCTCTACATAATCATCTAGGCACTCCTGAAAATTCTTTCCCCCTGTTCTGGTAACGACTAAGTAATCGCCATATTCAATTATTAGCGCATAACAATGTTTCACATCGCGTTCCTTTCCTTTCGAAAGGAAAGTCGGCGGCTGTTCGACGCGAAACACAATAAAAGAGGCATAAAAAGATTTCTTGCCTATCTTCCTTTCTACGCGTATATTCTGGTCAAGCGCATTTCCGGTTTTACCAACCGATGCTTCTCGTAAGCAGTTCCTGATGGCTACTTTGGGCAAAGTGCGTACTACTTTAAAAAATTGATACTTTTCTGATAGCTGAAAACGATCCAACATCTTATTACCAATTAATTTTTACTAATGAGTTAATAGCTGAAATAAATTAACCAAGATTACATGACTTTTATTCAATGGAATTACCTGACGCAATTCAGTAAAAATGATTTCTCTGACTATATCGTCATATATGAACGTCTGCCGGTTGGCATTATTTGCTACCAATCCAGTAATCTTAATGCTGAGTTGTTTTGCCATGTGTCCTTTATATCTTCCTCAACCCATTTTCTGCAGGTTTCCCGTTTCGGGATTGCTCCAGATGACACTGATATTTGTTTTATGCCACATTTTGGATTCCAGCGTAAAGGCATACGCTTTCTGTGAATAGCCAATCTTTAGTAAGAATAACATCACAATTGTAAAGGCAATGACTTTCTTCATACATTGAGGCTAAGGGGTTTTAGTGATATAACATCAGGCTTGAGGACCCAGACAATAGCCATAAGCTGTTTAAATCTAATTTATAGCAAATTTTATATACGGCAAATACCCACTAGTTGGTATTTTCATCCCAACGCGGACTTTACACAAAGTGCAAGGTCGCGGATGAACTTTTGCTGTAATTTTGTATAGGCCAACTAGATGTACCAGCAGAATGTAACTTCCAAAAATGAGAGAGAGATTAATCAAGGACTATTAAAATACTTAAATAATTAATATGGCAACAACTATCCATAATATTGAAATTCTCAGAACATACCTTTCGGGGGTGTTGGACAGAGCAAACCACCATGCCCAAAATGTCAATGAAATTGCACTTGCTATTGCAGGAGGAATAATTTGGAGAACAACAGACAATATTCGTGTAATGTCCCGCGAAGGTGAAATGAAAAACATATTGTGGCTCCAAGTAGATGATAGAACTTTATGCTTCGCATATAACCATGATACCAGAAACATAGAGGTAAGGGAGGGGTCTATTCAGGGAGCCGTAGTTATTACCTTTAACAACGTTACACCTCTAACGGATGTTAAGGTATTTTTCGAGAATTTATAACCGAGCTAATATGAAATCAAACGTCCAAGCTGGCAATTCTTTATATTAATTTATCTTATTATACATATTAGTGAATAAAGCCTAGCTAAGTGAAAGTATTGTTTCAGGAAAAGACTTCTATCACAAATTCTTTTACACCATAAATGAGACTGCACTGTTTATGTGATTTTCCCTCATCTGGTCAAAGCATCAAGAATGTCCTTTAATCTTTCAACATAGAGGTAGGAGTGTTGATATTTATTCGGCCGTGGCTGGTTCGTATTGCAAATTTTCCGGCTTGACAAGCTGGTTCATCACTGCAAACTCATTTTTATTAACCTTTTTATACGTCATCTATGTCCGAAAGAAATAAAGACAAAACCTGGCGCAGCCTTCCTTTAGGTTTATGGGTTCCTTTCTCATAATGGAAAACTGTTGATTCATTAATTCCCAATTTTTTAGCAAGATCTTCTTGGGTAAACCCTTTGATATAACGATAATATTTAATCTTCCCAGCAAGACTGGAAATATCAATTTGAAATGGAAAATAGCCTAAGAATTCTATGATTTTGGGATAGTATTTTACCATAGGATTTGACCGATTATTCTCCCACAGTGTCACACAATCTTCTGTCACCCCTATAAAACTGGCAACTTCCCTTTGTAACATCCTCTTTTCCAACCGCTTACTAAGAATTTTCTCATTTAAAGTCTTAGGACTTTCTAAATATTTGCCTCCAAATGGCTTAGGTATAATTTTGGAAAATGTGGAAAAAGGCAACGCATTCATGCCCTTGCGGCTATTTCAATCATCCCGAACGGTCGTGCTCCTGCGGTCCGGGCATGATACAGCGCTACATGCGCAAGATCTCCGGTCCTCTCATGGATAGGATAGATCTCCATATCGAAGTAACTCCCGTTTCCTACCCGGAATTAACAGGACTGTCCACATCCGAATCCAGCATCGAAATCAGGGAAAGAGTGATCGCCGCCAGGAACATTCAAAAACAAAGATTCTCCAGGCACAAAGGAATTTACAACAATGCGCAGATGCATACATCCCTATTAAAAAAAGCCGCTCCACTGGATACAGACTGTGCAGACCTGCTCAGAAAAGCCATGCAAACTTTACACCTCTCTGCCCGCGCCTATGACCGCATATTAAAAGTGGCCCGCACGATCGCTGACCTTGCACGTAGTGAACAGATCCAGTCAGATCATATTGCTGAAGCGATTCAGTTTCGCTCGCTAGACAGGGAGAATTATTGGATGTGATTCATTATATAGGAAAACAACCGATTGTCTCAGGTAACCACCTGCATTACAGGATCGCTTAAATAATTTATTCGTCGCTTCTAAATACAAACTTAAACAACAGCTTTATTGTGAAAATTTCACGAAGCAACACAGAAAAATACTTATTTTATTCCAATAGATTTTCCTTCGGCACTTTTTGACATTTTGCAATCAATCCATTTAGTTCAGATTCGCTCAATCCATCTAATCCGAAAGTAAACAAGTATTCCTTTTTGTCTATTGATTCAAAAACGAAGTTATTTGTCGAATCCTGATCATCGCTTATCTCTGAAAAATATTCGCTATCATCAAATAATAGTTCACAACAGTTATTTTCAGATTTTACTTGTGTATATTCAAAAGATTGCAGGATACTCAAATATTTGTGATGAGAAAAAAAACACATTCGAATTCCTACGATCGTTGTCAGATCAGCTCTTAGCCAGTCAAAAAAGCCTATAAACCCATTGTTGAGTTTTGACTCCTTTTCCTTGTAAAAAGATAAATTATCAATTACAAATTGATCTGCGTCAATCATTTCTGTTACGTAGTATAATTTAAAATAGAATTGAAGAAAATGTATAATTAACATAATGCCTATTTAAAGCGTTCTAATAACTTATCAGGTATTTTTGCTCTTACCTCCTGGGTTCCAACTGGATCTTTCACCCTATTAATTAATTCCCGATATACCTTAATTGATTCTTTTGTCAGTCCTTCAGGAATTTTAACGTTTTCAATATTCTCCAATACCTTTAATGCTCCTTTTTTACCGGAGCCAAACAATTCTTTAAAGAGAGGGGAATCAGCTCTTGACTTTGCTTGTAATCTGGCAAGTGAAATATTTTCAACCTTGTTAGCATTCGATGCTATCGCTCCGGCCTTAAAATAAACGCTCGGAATTATGACCTGAAACCCGAAATTAAATGCATTTTTCCCAGCTTCATCCGGACTCATATTTGGATCCCATATCCCAAGTTTGGCCCATTCCTCTTTCAACTGATCTTTTGATTGTAAATCTTCAAAGTCTTCACTCGCTGAACTGTATTTATTTCGCCCTTCTCCGTAATAAATACTTGTTGTGAGGTTAAGAATATAACAAAACATGAGAACTGGTTTGTTGCTCAAAGTAATATGTGCTTTGAAGTTTGGCTATATTATCATTTCTTCGATAAAAAGCCTGACAGATATGTTGGAAATTGGAAGGAGTTTTTAAATGGCAGCATCAAAGGTGGTTTTGACAACAGGAAACATCCAAAATATCTGGAAAAAGCAATTACAAATGCCTGGCAAAATTTTTCATGGACCGGCACAACGCCCGATGAACATGCCACAGAAGTATTTCGCCTCGGTGAAAAAATCCTTCCACTAGTTAAGAAAGACATTGACCTTTTACTACCATAAAAAATCCCAACAAACATTTTGCACGCTCATCTGAGGCCAGAATAACCTACTTCAAATTAAAATAACCCTCCTTCGCCAACTTACGATAAGCCTCCAACGCCTGTTGCGAACTACCAATCTGCCAATGACGCTCCTTCTCCACATCAAACCAAACCACCGCCTTAACCGCCGGGAATTTATCCTTTAACGTAGGCACCACCTGGGCAATCCATCCCGCTTTATCGCCCCCCACCTCATCAGCTGCCATCTCTCCTATAATCACTGGTTTACCCGTTACCGTGATCTTCGCATAAATATCCCTGAACACCTCATAAAAGCTCTCCCATGTATGATCCCCTTCCGAAGTCCCCCAGTTATAACCATCAGCCCCTACCCAATCCACATACTGATCACCCGGATAATATTGCATAGCAGTCGGCGCCCCCTGCGAATCCACATTATTCGGGCACCATACCCACACCGCATTCGTAACCCCACGCTGCACAAAAATATCATGAATATGACGATATGCCTGGATATAAAGTGCCGGATTATGACCACCCCATCCCTCTTCCTCATTCATTTCCGCCGCAAAATCAAGAAAAAACTGATGCTGTATTGCCTTTGCTTCATCTGCCTGTTGCCTGATCTGGTCATCATATTTACCACTTACAATATCTGTAAATTTTACATCGAACGGTTCCCAGTTGATCAAAGGTATCCGCCCCTGTACGACATCCTCTTTAGTCACATTTTCAGTGGCCCAATGATCCGACCAACCATAATAAGAAAGATGAATCTGCGGATGCTTCCCAATACTGTTATCTGTTTCAGTAATAGTGCCTGCACCATAGTAATGCCCCAACAATGCCCCCCTCGCAGGCACCAGGGGTACATTGGCCATTGCAGCGGGCGTAGCAGGTATAGTATCCGGAGAATTGTCCTGTGAATCAGCTTTCTTGCAGGAGATGAATGCTACCATCAATAGAACAGCACTGGCAAATTTCGAATAACTCATGGTTAAATGGTTTAGTACTAAACGCACCTTGAAAACATCCTATTGCAACAGCCCGGTACAATTAACATCTTATTATGACAGTATAAATAAACACCCCACCAGCAGCAGGATAATAACTTTATTGACCTACATCAAAATTTACAAGAACAAACCATCGCATTTTTACACCATCATTCAAGTCAAACAAATTCAATATGAAAAAGAAACACTTTAAGTACATCAACACCCTCCTTGTGGTCATTCCAATGACACTCATCATGGCCTTCGTTGGACTCATGCGCAACTACGGCTTCGGTGAAAACTGGTTTGTAAAATTCCTGAAAGCATGGAGCGTGATGCTGCCCGTAGCCTACCTGGCCGCATTCCTCATCATTCCCAACGCCCGAAAAATTGCGGAAAAATTAGCAGCAAAAGATTAACTTAAGCGCCTGAAGATTCTTCATGTACGAACAACTTACACATTTCATCAACAACCAGATTGACGTCAGTGATGATGAACTAAAAATCATTCTTTCTTCTTTCAAACCCCTGAAAGCAAAGAAAAATGAATACCTCGTCACACACGGGCAGATCAGCCAACGAATGTTCTTCGTTGGCAAAGGTTGTTTACGGATATTCTTCATTAATGATGATGGACAGGATGCCACACGTCACTTCGCATTCGAAAGTCAGTTCGCTACAGCACTCGTTAGCTTCGTCACCGGTGAACCCTCTGAAGAATTTATACAAGCCACCGAACACGCCGAACTGCTTTACATTACCCACAAAGATTTCTATCACTTGTTAACCCGCATCCCGCAATGGGAGAAGTTTTACCGCCATTACCTCGAATACGCCTACGTGAATAATACCAAAAGGCTCATGTCCTTCCTTACACAGGATGCCACCAAAAAATACCGCCAGCTACTCGACGAAAATCCCATCGTTGTAAAACGCTTACCCAACAAAATAGTCGCCTCTTATCTCGGTATCTCCCAGGAAACACTCAGCCGCTTAAAATCAAAATTGTAAAATTCCTGCCTTTCGTCACCGGCAGGATACATATTTAATAATTACTCTCTCTCCCTTATTTCCCTTTTCAAAAAACTGGAAATTAAGTCTACAACAGACATGTTATATCCCCCATACCCCTCCCCTAACCCCCAATCTTTTTTTTCAAAAAAAAATGCAGAATTTAAATATTCTCACTATCTTCAAACTGAATTCCATAGTTATCTAGGAGATTATAACAAACAGAAAAACAACCAATCAACAGTGGACGAAGCGGGTAAATGCCTGAGACAGCCGCAAAAAATTAAGGAAGTGGATGTGCATCATAACTCTGAAGAATTCCAGCAAGG
Source organism: Chitinophaga sp. (assembly GCF_039596155.1). Lineage (GTDB taxonomy): Bacteria > Bacteroidota > Bacteroidia > Chitinophagales > Chitinophagaceae > Chitinophaga. Next base: position 9,578 of record NZ_JBCNKF010000048.1, on the reverse strand, counting down.
AGGGACGAATTCCTATAAAAATTATCAACAAAAACATGTGGACTACAACTGGAAAGTATCCAAGGATACCACCCAGATTGGCCTAAATACATAAGTATCCTGGCCAGACCAAAATTTAGTCGTGCGCACAAAAAACAACTATTTATAAACCTAAACACGGAAAAACTATGAAGCTGCCTGCTATTCGCAGAAATTGCAATCGATTGCAGTTTAGACCAGGGACTACAGTAAGAATGGTATCATTCTTATTGTTAACTGCCGGGATTCAGATCCAAGCCAGCGCATCTCCCCTCCCTATCACACCTGGGAGCATCAATACCAATGCACGCTTTGGTCCACCGGTGAAAGGTAAGGTTACCACAGCTAACGGTGAAGCAATGATCGGTGTAACCATTATGGTAAAAGCTACCAAGAAAGGAACTTCAACCAACGAAAAAGGAGAATTCACTATCAACGCTTCCCCGGAAGATATCCTCGTAGTCACCTACCTCGGATATGAAACTCAGGAAGTTAAAGTAGGTAACAATACTACCCTAAACATTGTTCTCTCTACCGGCGCTACCCAACTGAACGATGTCGCCATCGTAGGTTATGGTAAACAAAAGAGAGCAGCACTCACCAGTGCCATCACCTCCGTGAAGCCCGGTGATCTTAACAGAGGCGCCATTACCGACCTCGGACAACTCCTCCAGGGTAAAGTCCCAGGCCTGAACATTACCGCCAGCGGTGACCCTAACAGACCCGCTGCCGTTATTCTTCGCGGTACCTCTACCCTCAACTCCTCTCAGACCCCCTTCTACGTGATAGATGGTGTGCCCGGTATGGACATCTCCCTCATCGCACCAGATGATATAACCAATATCGAAGTACTGAAAGATGCCGCTGCTACCGCTATCTATGGTAACAGAGCCTCTGCCGGTGTAATCATCGTTACCACCCGCAAAGGAAAATCCGGTAACCTCACCGTTAGCTATAACAGCTACGTAGGCGCCGAAAAAATCTCCAGCAACCTCAAGGTGATGAACGCCGACGAACTCCGTGCATTCCTCACCAAAAACGGCTCCGGATTCTCTCCCAACGATGACCTGGGCGCCCATACCAACTGGCAGAAAGAAATCGAAAGAGAAACCGCCGTTTCACAAAACCATAATATCGCTTTCAGTGGCGGTACCGAACATAGTAACTATGTCGCTACCCTCAACTACGCCAATAAAGAAGGTATCATCCAGAAAACATCCCTGGAACGTATGATCGCCAGACTGGCCGTTGAACAATATGCACTGAACGATAACGTGAAGTTCGGACTGAATATCTCTAACTCTATCAGCAACGCAAAGGATGTTCCTTACAGAAACACCATCCTCCTGCAATCTGCCCTCTACCTCCCCGTTTCCCCCGTGAAAAACGCGGATGGTACCTACTTCGAAAACCTTCAGTATAGCAACTACTACAACCCTGTTGCCATGCTGAACAACAGCGAAATGGTAACCAAAAACAATAACTTCTCTGCCAACTTTACGACTAATGTGAAACTCCCCTGGGGATTCTCATACGACATCAGCGCGTCTTACATGAATGTATCTACACTGGGTGGTCAATATCTTACTAAATACTACACCAGTAAGTACAATGGAATGTACGACAACCCAGATCCAGCCGGATATGGCCACAGTCAGCAAACCTTCGGTACAAACGGTCAGGCTACCAGGTCTTCTTATACCAACACGTATAAAATCCTGGAAAGCTTCCTCACCTGGAACAGACACTTCGGTAACCATAACATCAACGCTGTAGCAGGTTACTCCTGGCAGAGCAACGTAATCGGTGACGGTTTCTCTACTACTACCTACAACTTCGCTGTTGACAACACCAGCTTCAGGAACCTCGCACTGAGCAATCCTTACGCTTACTCTACACAAATCAACCTCGGCTCCGATGGCGTATACCAGGAAACAAAACTGATCTCCGACTTTGCACGCGTGAACTACGACTACAAAGAAAAATACTTGCTGCAAGGTTCCATCCGTCATGATGGTAGCTCCGTATTCGGTGCTAACTACAGATGGGGTTACTTCCCTTCTGTAGGTATCGGCTGGCGCATCTCACAGGAACCATTCATGAAAAACCAACAACTGTTCAATGACCTGAAATTCAGGGCCAGCTACGGTGTTACCGGTAACTCAAGTGGTTTCAGCGCGTTCTCCGCTCAATATATCATCGGTAGCAACGGTAGCTTCTACTATAATGGTTCCACCCTCGGCGCATTCGGTCCTACTCAGGCACAAAATGCTGACCTGCAATGGGAAAAAACAGCCACTACCAACATCGGTCTGGACTTCGCTATCCTGAAAAGCAGGTTAACAGGTTCACTGGAAGTGTATAACAAAAACACCACCGGTATGATCTGGTCCTATGCCGTAAACCCTGCACTGGTGCCAACCGGTTCTATCGTGGCAAACGGTGGTAGCATGAACAACAGAGGTATTGAGTTAAGCCTGTCCGCCGCTATCGTGGAAGGTCACGACTTCACCTGGAACTCTACCCTGAACCTCGCCAGCAACAAAAACAAAATCACCAGCCTGAGAAATCCACTGTTCTCCGGAGGTGACTCAGTAGCTGTTGCCTACCCTGAAGGTGCTTCCCAATCCGGTGCTAGCCTCCAGTTATTGAAAACAGGTCACCCACTGGGCCAGTTCTTTACCTTCGAATATGCTGGTAAAAACTCCAGCGGTATGTCACAATTCGTAGCTGCTGACGGTTCTACCACCACAACTCCGATCAATGGTACCGACTACCATTACCTGGGCAATGCACAGCCTAAACTGCTCTACGGATGGGCAAACACCTTTAAATACAAACACTGGGATCTGAACGTGTTCGTAAGAGGTGTGTATGGCAACAAGATCTTCAACGCTACCCGCGCTGACCTGTTCCGTCCCTCTACTGCACAGTACTCCAACATCCTGAAAGATGCAAAAGATGAATCTACCAGCGATGCTAACTCTTACAAATACTCTTCCCGCTTTATCGAACCTGGTAGCTACCTGAGATTTGATAACGCTACCTTAGCTTATACTTTCGGAAATATCAATCCTACTATCAAAAAACTGAGATTGTACTTTTCTGTAAACAACCTCTTCGTAATTACTAAATATAAAGGCGTAGATCCTGAAGTGAATCAGGGAGGTATCGCACCTGGCGTAGACTATAATAACTTCTACCCCAAAACACGCACCTTCCTAATCGGCGCAAACCTGGCCCTCTAATATTTATCAATTAAACAAATGAGAAGTATGAAACGCTCAATCATAAAATATTTTCTTTCATCAGTACTGGTCGCTGCAAGCTTTGCGTGTCATAAGTTAGACGTACCCATTACTACCGAATTGACCACAGATACCTACCCACAGGATTCTGCCTCCTTTATTACCGCAGCCGGTCCCGTATATGTCGTGCTGAGAGGTAACTTTGCCGTTGAATGGGCAATGCAAAACTCCTTAAGTACAGATGAAACCATCTTCCCCGCCCGCGGCGGTAACTGGTACGATGGTGGACAAAACGTGCAGATGCACTACCACACCTGGACCAGAGACAATGGATATGTAAACGGTAACTGGACATGGCTCTCTACCATCATTGGTGTATCCAACCAGACCCTCGACATCCTCGGTAAAACTGAAAGTGAAGGCGCTACCAAAAGCAGGCACCTCGCTGAAATCAAAATGGTGCGGGCACTGGCTTACTTCTGGATGATGGACAACTACGGACGGGTTCCCCTCGATACCGTGGCTGGTGATTATACCCCGCATTCTAACGTAGACCGCACCGTCACCTTCAGCTTCATCGAAAGAGAAATCCTTAATGCATTGCCCTACCTCAGTAGAGCAACAGGTGTCTCTACCTACGGCAGAGCCAATAAGTTCATGGCATTTGCCCTGCTGGCTAAATTATACCTGAATGCTGAATATTATACCGGCACCCAACGTTACAATGATTGTATCACCGCCTGCGATAGTATCATTAATTCAAACATGTATACATTAGCCGGAATGGGTAACTACCTGGATATGTTCAAGTATAACAACGGTCCTGCTACACCTGAATTTATCTTCGCCGTTCCTTACGATCCGAATTTCAATAATGGTTCATGGCCTTTCAGAGGCGTAAGTCTCAACAGCCGTTACGATGTGCCACGCTCTATGGGTAATGTTGCTCCCGGTGCAGGTTACAACTACTTCCACATCCCATTTGTACCAGGCGCACCAAGAAGTACTATACCTTCTTTCTACGCCTATTTCTACGATGCGAATGACGTACGTAATGGCCAATGGCTACATGGTAAACAATTCAAACAGGATGGTACACCTATCACCATCACTACTACTTATGCAGGTTATGACGCTATTACCTATGCTGGTAACAACGCTCCTTACACCTACCAGTTAGATATCACACCGGATGTTATACTGAGACAAAGCACGGAGCTCTTTGACTGCGGAAACGACGAAGTAGCATGGAACATGGGTTATCGTAACATCAAGTTCTATCCTGATCCTACTTCTCCTAACCGTAACCAGAATAACGATATTCCGGTGTTCAGATATGCTGATATCCTGATGACGAAAGCTGAAGCTATCCTCCGCGGTGGTAGCCCTACCAATGGTGCTACCGCACTGAGCCTGGTCAACCAGCTCAGAGCACAACGTACCACCAGCCCGGGATGGTCTAATATCACTTTGGATTCTGTTTACAACGAAAGAACCAGGGAGTTCGCAATGGAAGCATGGCACAGAAATGATATGATCCGCTTTGGTAAATTTGAAAATTCATGGGGTTTCAAAACGGATCATGATGTAAATCACCGGATATTCCCAATCCCAACAAATGCAATAAAATTAAATCCTAACCTGGTGCAGAACCCGGGTTATTGATAGTGTTTAGGTTGATGACTAAGAAAAAAAGAGTCTGTATCTACTTTGATACAGACTCTTTTGCTTTGTATCCCCTCAAGGAAACAGATACCGTTTCATAAATTCCCTGAACGTATTCTTCTCGCTGATACGTCCGCTTTCTTTATACCCGCACGAAGCCCACTACTCCCACCACTTCCATTCCTTTCCATCAATCACCCCACCAGTTCTACCCCCTTATACGCTTCCATCAACTTCTTCTGCAACTCACCCGGCACAGCTGCATACTCCGCAAACACCGCCTTCACCCTCGCCTTCCCCTGCGTCACATTCCGCAATGCGGCATACAACTTATCCAACTCTGCCTGCGGCGTTCTCGCCTTTATCACCTGGTAGCCATTTGCTGTATCCATGCCGGTAATAACACTCCGCCTGCTCTGCATCTCTCCCATCACATCACCCGCCATCTCATCCGGCACCATCGTTTCCACATCATATACCGGCTCCAGCAATAACGGTGCTGCCTGATGGAAAGCATCCTTAAATGCCATCATTCCAGCTATCTTAAATGATATATCATTGCTATCTACCGGATGCATTTTACCATCATACACACTTACCCTGATATCTCTCACATAAGACCCCGTCAATGGACCCTCATTCATTTTCTCCATGATCCCTTTCATGATAGAAGGCAGGAAACGCGTATCAATCGCTCCTCCCACAATACAGTTGTTGAATACCAGTTTTCCTCCCCAGTTTAAATCAACCGTTTCTGTATCACGTACCGGGTATTCCTTAAATGCAGGCATGCCATCAAAATAAGGCTCTATCTTGATATACACCTCTGCAAACTGCCCTGCACCACCTGATTGCTTTTTATGCCTGTAAGCAGATTGCGCCGCCTGCCGGATCGTTTCCCGGTAGGGAATCTTTGCCGGAATAAACACAATAGGCATTTTATAAATATGCTCCAGCCGCCATTTTGTGAGCGTCAGGTGCAATTCCCCCTGCCCATGCAAGATCACCTGCTTCAATTCTCGATTATATTCTATTTCCAGCGTAGGATCCTCCATATGAATCTCCGCCAATACCTCGCTGAGCTTCTCATCATCCCCTTTATTCACAGGTTCAATCGCTATCCGCACATTCGGCGCAGGAAACCGGATCGCTTCCACCTGCACACCTCCCCTCTCTCCTAATGTATGATTCGTCAAAGTATTTTTCAGTTTCAAAGTACAGCCAATATCTCCTGTACGCAGTACATCCACATTATTACGGTTCTTTCCATCTGCAATGAATAGCTGGTTCAACCGCTCCGCCGTGTTCCCCTTCTCATTGTACAACTCAGCTCCCGCCTTCACTTCCCCCGACAGCACCTTAAAAAACGATAACTTCCCGATATGCGGTTCCAGCAAAGTCTTGAATACAAACAACACCGGAGGACCCGCCGGATCACAAACAATTGTTTCGCCTGCCTCACCTTTTTCTGCAGGCATATCCACAGCCGATGGCGCTACATTGTCAATAAATCCCATCAGCCTTCCACTTCCCATATCATTCAAAGCAGATAAACAAAACACAGGAAATACGTCGTGTTTCAACATCCCGATCTTCAATCCCTGCCGCAGTTCATCCTCATCCAGATTCCCTTTTTCAAAGTATTGCTCCATAAGGGTATCATCATTTTCAGCCGCTTTTTCAACCAGCTCATTGTGTAACTTTTCGGCCCGCTCTTTTTCACTGTCGGGAATAGGCAGTTTTTCAGGCTTCCCTCCTTTTTCCGGGAACCGGTACAGGGTCATCTTCAACAGGTCAATCACGCTGTTAAAACCCGGTCCCTGGTTAACAGGGTATTGCATCACAGTAACAGCAGGCCCCAGTACCCGCCTGGCTTCGTCAACAGTACGGTTAAAATTTGCCTGTTCTGTATCAAGCTGGTTTACAGCCAGGATAGTAGGCTTGCGGTATTTATCCACATAATCCCAGATCAGTTCAGTCCCGATCTCTACCCCATGCTGTGCGTTGAGCAACAGGAGTGCAGTGTCACAGATGCGGATAGATGCAATTACTTCCCCGATAAAGTCTTCCAGTCCCGGGGTATCAATGATATTGATCTTGTAATCACGCCACTCTGTGTGCATACAGGTGGCGTAAACCGAGCTACCCCTGTCATGCTCTATTTCATGATAATCAGAAACCGTGCTGCCATCCTCGACCCTGCCTCGTCGGGGAATGATGCCGGCTTCGAATAACATCGTTTCACAAAGTGTGGTTTTACCGCTTTTCGCTGCTCCTAATAGAACAATGTTCCTGATGTGTTTCTCATCATAGGTCTTCATAAAAATTTAATTAAGAGGAAATTGTGAAGTAAACGTGGAAAGCCGTTTTGGTGAATTGTGGCCGTAGCGGCGCTGCTGCCGAAGCGTTGCTGTCGATTTATAACCCTTGATAAGCTATAGAATCCCTTCTTTGAGTAGTAAGTTACTCAATTTTTATGACCTGTGGCACAGTCAAAGATGTTGCAACATTGATAATATCGTATATTTGCGATCTAGATTGTTCTTTGCATCATGAAATTGTTCTTACATTATCTGAAAAGATATAAATGGTTAATCGGATTGGCTTTATTACTGGCAACTATTAACCAGGTCTTTTCCCTGCTTGATCCGTATATATTCGGCAAGCTGATTGACCGCTTCGCGAATCACCCCAGGACGACTGATTCTGGCCTGCCACGCGTTCAAAGCGATTATATTACCGGTGTTATTCTGTTACTACTAGCCTCTATGGGTGTAGCCATGGTCTCCCGCATTGCCAAAGCCTTCCAGGATTATTTCACCAATGTGATCATCCAGAAGTTTGGCGCCAGTGTTTACACCGACGGCCTGAAACACTCCCTCCGCCTGCCTTACCAGCAATTTGAAGACCAGCGTAGCGGTGAAACCCTCGCTGTATTACAGAAAGTACGTACAGACAGCGAAAAGTTTATCACTGCCTTTGTGAATGTACTTTTCGTCGCGTTGGTAGGTGTGGTGTTTGTCATGGTGTATGCTTATTCTGTACACCCAAGCCTGGTGTTCGTTTATACCGGTGGATGCCTGTTACTGGCGTGGATGATGAACGTACTCAGCCGCAAGATCAAGACCATCCAGAAAACGATTGTAAAGGAAACTACCATGCTGGCAGGCGCGACCACAGAGTCCCTGCGTAACATCGAATTAGTAAAAAGCCTTGGGTTGACTCACCAGGAGATCCGTCGTCTCAATTCAACCACTATCCGGATCCTCATGCTGGAACTGAAAAAGGTGCGTAGCATCAGAAGTATCAGTTTTATCCAGGGTACCTTTGTCAACTTCCTGCGCCAGGCTATTCTCTTCCTGCTATTGTACCTGATTTATGGTGATACCGTAACGGTAGGCCAGCTGTTTACCTTACAGCTGTATTCCTTCTTTATCTTCGGTCCGCTACAGGAATTGGGCAATATCATTCTCGCCTACCGGGAAGCACAGGTATCTCTCCTGAATTTCCAGCGTATCCTGGAAACGCCTGTAGAGGAAACTCCGAACAACCCTGTCCGGATCAGCGATATCGAATCCCTCACTTTCGAGAATGTAGGATTCCAGCACCTGACCGCGAATACCAAAGCACTGGATCAGATCAATTTCACCGTAAAAACAGGCGAAACAGTGGCTTTTGTAGGCCCCTCCGGCTCTGGTAAAACCACCCTGGTGAAATTGCTGGTAGGTTTATACAATCCTCCTGAAGGTAGTATCTCCTACAATGGCATTAAAAGTACCGAGATTGATATTGAAGAATTACGCTCACAGATTGGGTTCGTAACACAGGACACACAATTGTTCTCCGGAACAATCAGGGAAAACCTGCTGTTCGTAAATCCACGTGCGACAGATGAAGATATGCTGCGTGTACTGAAACAGGCAAGCTGCGACACCCTGTTGGCCCGCGGTGAAAACGGACTGGATACCATGATCGGCGAAGGAGGTATGAAAGTATCAGGCGGCGAAAAACAACGCCTCTCCATTGCCCGTGCATTGCTGCGCCATCCTCGTTTGCTGGTATTTGATGAAGCCACTTCTGCATTGGACTCTATCACAGAAGAAGCGATTTCGAATACTGTGCGGGAAATTACCTCTACCCGTGAACACATTACGGTGATGATCGCACATAGGTTGTCCACGATTATGCACGCGGATAAGATCTTTGTGCTGGAAAAAGGCAGGATCATTGAAACTGGTAATCATATTGACCTGCTGGCTGAAAAAGGGCTGTATTATGCCATGTGGAGGCAGCAGATCGGAGAAAGATAGTTTTGTCTTTTTTATAGTGGAAAGGGGATGTGTAATAACACACCCCTTTTCTTTTTCAGGTAAATTCTTTAGTATAAATTTTTGATTTTCAGGCAATTTAGCAGATTTCCCCTCACTCACCACCTTCTCCTCCAAACACTCCCCATCCAGCCGCACCATCCTCTCCTCCTCGCTCACCACTCTCTCCCCCAAACATTCCCCATTCAGCCGCACCATCCTCTCCTCCTCTCGCACCAACTTCTCCCGCAAACACTCCCCGTCCAGCCACACCATCCTCTCCTCCTCGCTCACCACTCTCTCCCCCAAACATTCCCCATTCAGCCGCTCCATCGCCTCC
>NZ_JBCNKF010000047.1:0-43213 GCF_039596155.1 Chitinophaga sp. | reverse complement strand
TGATGGAACAACCGATCCTGTGAGGGAAGTGAGCACCCCAGGTATGTACACAGTAACTGTCCTTGACAGGTATTGTAACCTGACCTCTTCTGATAGTGTGAGAGTAACAGTGGCAGGTATCGGAGATATCTCCCTGGGCAATGATACGGCGATCTGTATCGGTCAGACCCTGACCCTGAAGGTAGATGCCGGCACCGGCAACAACATCAGGTGGCAGGATGGTGCAACAGTTGCTTCTTATGTGGTAACAGGAACCGGGCACTATAAAGTAACAGTGTACAATGATTGTGGTTCCGTGAGCGACGACATCACGGTTACTTACAAAGAATGTGAAGGTGAACCTATCTTCCCGAATGCATTCACACCAAACGGCGATGGTAAAAACGACACATTCAAACCACACATCACCGGCCCGATGTATGACTATCATCTAAGCATCTATAATCGTTGGGGAGAATTGATCTTCCAGAGTAAAGAAGCTTCCAGCGGATGGGATGGTCGTTATAAAGGCATTTTAGTGGATGAAGGGACTTATGTATGGCTACTGACCTATCAGAAGAGTGCTGGTGGAACGAAATTGCTGAACAAGGGTGTGGTGAATGTAATTAAATAAATTTCTTAGTCATCAATCCGCAGACGGCCCTGGATTGCCAGGGTGTCTTTTTCCTAAGCATAGGGGATACCCCCGATCTTTCCAGGTTGGGGGCATTTTTAGGGATGAACAAATCCCTGAAATCGGAATGATCGCGGTTGAAAAAAGAATTCTTATAAATATGTAAAGTGGGAAAAGGGCCGGACAATACGACATGATTATTACCTGGTACCTATCCCTTTAATCTAGGCCAAAAATACCGCCCCGATCTGTCCAGGTCGGGGCATTTTTTTTTATATCTCACGAAATACATACTAATATTCTATATGCAGCAGCTGGTGCAGGCAGGTTTATTAATATAACAGCAGGCACCCATTGAATGACTTCTAAATTTCGCATCAACCAGATACATCCCTGATCAGAGAAAAGATAAGGTATCTTGTTGCAACAACCCCCAGGCTTGTTAAAATCCGCAGCATGAATGTGTATGTATTTTCTGAAAGAATGCTACAAATACAATAATCCATCGCGGAAACCTTAATTTTGCTCCTCAAATAAACTATATGACAGGAACTGTGCTCATAATCGACGACGAAGAGAAATTACGCAGCCTGATGAAACGCATCATCACCCTGGAAGGTTACAATGTACTTGAAGCCGGCAATATCAAATCCGCGCAAAAGATCCTCGATAAAGAAGAAATAGACGTCGTACTCTGCGACGTAAAACTCCCCGACGGCAGCGGCGTAGATTACTCCAAAACCATCAAAGACAAATTTCCCGCACTGGAAGTCATCCTCCTTACTGCCTACGGCAACATTCCCGATGGCGTGCAGGCCATCAAAAACGGGGCTTTCGATTACCTGACCAAAGGAGACGACAATAACCGCATCATTCCTTTACTACACCGTGCCCATGAAAAGGTACTGCTGCAAAAAAGGATCGAAAAACTCGAAAAACAAGTCGGGCAGAAATATAGTTTTGAAAGCATCCTCGGCAATTCACGCGCTATCTCCGACGCCATCGCCCAGGCCAGTAAAGTGGCACCGGCAGATACCACCGTGTTATTATTAGGAGAAACCGGAACCGGTAAAGAAGTGTTTGCACAGGCTATTCATAATAACAGCAAGCGCGCAGGAAAACCTTTCGTTGCACTGAACTGTAGCGCCTTTAGCAGGGAACTGCTGGAAAGTGAGCTCTTTGGCTACAAAGCCGGGGCATTTACGAATGCCACCCGCGATAAGAAAGGCCTGATTGAAGAAGCCAACAACGGTACTATCTTCCTCGATGAACTGGGTGAAATGCCGCTGGACCTGCAGGCAAAACTGCTCCGGGTATTAGAAACAGGTGAGTTCATTAAGGTGGGCGATACCAAACCCACAAAAGTGAATGTACGCATTATCGCCGCTACCAACCGCGATTTGAGGGCGGAAGCAGAGAAAGGACTGTTCAGGGAAGACCTGTACTACCGGCTGAATGTATTCGCCATTACCCTCCCCCCTTTAAGAGAAAGGAAGAAAGACATACCCGCACTGGCTGAATATTTTATCGCACTGGCTGCAAACAGGAATAACAGGAAGCCCCTGACAATGACGCCGGAATTTATCGATAAGCTCCAGTTACATGAATGGAAAGGGAATATCCGCGAGTTGAAAAACGTACTGGAACGCGCGGTGATACTCGCAGATAATGACGAACTGACCGTAGACCAACTTCCGTTCGACCTGCAGATCGCAGATAAATCCTCAGGCATCCTTTCCGCTTTTGACCTGGCAAGCGTTGAAAAACTCCATATTATAAAGGTGCTGCATCATACAAAGAACAACAAAACAGAAGCCGCAAAATTATTAAATATCGGCCTCGCCACCTTGTACAGGAAGATAGAAGAATATAAAATATAAGTAGGCTGCAAGGTCTATCCAAAATGATAAAACCCTCTCAAAATGAGAGGGTTTTATTTTATGCCAGATTTCACCAACGCCTGATTTTCAAACAGTTAACTCCACTTATTGACCCCGGCACATGAATTGGCTTCACTCCCCCGTATAAAAATCATTTTTTATGAACCAGTATGAAGCCGCTGCGGAAATAGCAGATGAAATACCCTCTATTCAAAAGGAAATAGTCAAAGCACCTGTATTCGGCTCTGCCTACCTCTGTATTAAGATATTGGCTAATTATACCTTGAAAATGATCCAGGACCACGAAATGAGAGAAGTAGAACACACCATGCTCCTGGCCGAAAAAATCTACAACAAAGGTAACCGGCTGGTGAAAACAGCCATCGAAAACGTGTTCATTTACAGCTTCAGTGCCATGAAAATGGTCTGCTCCCGCCAGGAATGGCAGGAGATCCAAAGTAAAATGCCTGTAAATATCTTCTCCGTCTACATTCAACAATTACACGCTTAAATATATGCTTACAGTTATCTACCTGCTCATCATAGCAGCCTGTTTTTACATTTTTTATAAATCTATTGACTTCTTCGAAAACATCTAAGCCATGATGACATTACTTCTGATCATATCCATCCTCGTATTCATTTACCTGGTGTATGTGCTCTTAAAACCTGAAAAATTCTGATTTCTTACACTATGAACAGCGAAATTACGGGTGTCTTAGTCACCTTTCTCATCACCTTACTGATTGCTTTCCCCCTCGGAAAGTATATCGCCAAAGTATTTAGCGGGGCACCTACCTTCACCGACTTCCTGAATCCTTTTGAAAGATTTCTCTACCGCATCTGCGGCATAGATCCCAATAAGGAAATGAACTGGAAACAGCACATGGTGGCTTTACTCACCATCAACCTGGTCTGGCTCATCTACGCCTTCGCGGTACTCCTGCTGCAAGGACACCTTCCCCTCAACCCGGACGGTAACGGCAGCATGACGCCCGATCTGGCTTTTAATACCAGCATCAGTTTCCTCGTCAACTGTAACCTGCAACACTACTCCGGCGAATCGGGCCTGACTTACCTCACACAGCTCATCGTCATCACCTTCCTGCAATTTGTATCCGCAGCGACAGGTGTGGCAGCGGTAGCGGTACTTTTTAAGGCGTTTGCGGGCAAAACGACAGAGAAACTGGGTAACTTCTTCGTTTTCTTTATTAAGACGATTACGCGCCTCTTATTGCCATTATCTGTGATCATGGCGATCGTGCTGGCATTCTCCGGCACCCCTGCCTCTTTCGATGGCAAGGATACCATTACCACCCTGCAGGGTGACACTGTTCAGGTATCCCGTGGTCCGGCAGCCGGTATGATCGCTATCAAGCACCTTGGTACCAATGGTGGTGGCTGGTTCGGGGCCAACTCCGCCCACCCGCTGGAAAATCCCAGCTACTTCACCAATATGGTGGAAGCCATCGCACAATGTATTTTGCCCATCGCACTGGTATTTGCCTTCGGGTTCTTTATCAACAGGAAGAAACTGGGCTACGCCATCTTTGGGGTCATGACCATTGGTATGCTCACTTTGATGATTCCGAATATGCTGTCAGAACTGGGCGGCAACCCGGCGCTCGCTAAAATGGGTTTACATGACCATACAGCCATGGAAGGCAAGGAAGTACGCTTCGGCGTGGCCGCCTCCGCTTACTGGCAGGTGATGACGACCATCATTTCTACCGGTTCGGTCAACTCCATGCATGATAGCTCAATGCCGCTTTCCGGTGCCATGCAATTACTCGGTATGATGGTTAACTGTTTTTATGGCGGTAAAGGTGTCGGCCTGCTGAACTACTTTATCTTCCTCATCATCGCGGTATTCATCTCCGGTCTTATGGTAGGACGTACCCCGGAATTCATGGGGCGTAAAGTAGAAGCCAAAGAAATGAAGATCGCGGCGATCATTGCCCTCTTCCACCCTTTCCTGATCCTGGTGGGTACAGCAATTGCCGCCTACCATCCGCAGGCTGCCTGGCTGAACAATCCAGGTCACCATGGGTTCTCAGAAATATTGTATGAGTTTACTTCCTCTTCTGCCAATAATGGTTCCGGTTTTGAAGGACTGGGTGACAACAATATTTTCTGGAACATCAGCACTGGTCTGATCATGCTGTTAGGCCGGTTCCTGCCAATCATTGGTCCGGTTGCCATTGCTGGTATCCTGGCGAATAAAAAGTATACGCCGGAATCTGCGGGCACCCTGCAAACCGACACCGCTACGTTTGGTATCATGACCTATGCCGTCATTATGATCGTAGCAGCACTGGCCTTCTTCCCTGCTTTGACACTGGGACCTGTGGCTGAATTCTTTCAATTATATTAATCGTTACCAGTCATGTCCAACAATAAATTATTCGAACCTTCACTGATAGCCGGCGCGCTGAAACAGGCGTTCGTGAAACTGTCTCCCAGGATCATGTTCCGCAACCCGGTCATGTTCACCGTAGAGATAGGTACTGCTATCATGCTGGTCGTAACCGCCTATACGTTTTTTACAAAGGATGCATCACAAGGTGCACCTGGCTATAATCTGACGGTCTTCATCATCCTGTTATTAACCCTGCTGTTCGCCAACTTCGCGGAAGCCATTGCTGAAGCGAGGGGAAAGGCACAGGCAGAGAGTCTGCGCAAGACAAGGGAAGAAACCCCGGCCAAAAAAGTACTGGCTGTCGGTGAGATCTTTATGGACGAAATAAAGATCGTTCCATCTTCCCAGCTGCGCAAAGGCGACATTTTCATCTGCGAGGCCGGAGATATGATTCCTATGGATGGTGAGATCATACAAGGTCTCGCCACCATAGACGAATCAGCCATCACAGGCGAATCTGCCCCGGTGATCCGCGAAGCCGGCGGTGATAAAAGTTCTGTAACCGGTGGTACAAAAGTGCTGAGTGATAAAATTAAAGTGAGAGTGACCACCGATCCAGGGGAGAGTTTCCTAGATAAAATGATCGCACTGGTAGAAGGTGCCAGTCGCCAGAAGACACCGAATGAAATTGCTTTGACGATCCTGCTGGCAAGTTTTACGCTGGTTTTCATTATCGTATGCGTGACACTGAAACCTTTTGGTGACTTCTCTCATACGCCTATCACGATCGCTGCTTTCGTCTCCCTCTTTGTTTGTCTTATTCCAACTACGATCGGCGGCCTGTTAAGCGCCATTGGTATCGCAGGTATGGACCGTGCACTGAGAGCGAATGTCATCACAAAGAGTGGCAAGGCCGTAGAAACTGCCGGTGACCTGGATACACTCCTGCTGGATAAGACAGGTACCATTACCATTGGTAACAGGAAGGCGACGCACTTCTGGCCTGCCAATACAGTGGAGCAGAAAGAATTCTTTGAAGCCTGTACACTCGCATCACTGGCAGATGAAACACCGGAAGGTAAATCGATCATTGAATTAGCTGCTGAAAAGGGTATCAAAACCAGTAGTTTAAACGCGAATGGTGCTACGTTTATTCCTTTTACAGCGGAGACACGCTCCAGCGGTTTGAACCTGGGTCATCTACGGATCCGTAAGGGTGCTTATGATGCCATCCGGAATATTGTGCTTCGCTCCGGCAATACATTTCCTGCAGAGACAGAAGAGAAAGTAAAAGAAATTTCCTCCAATGGAGGTACGCCACTGGTGGTAAGTCAGAATGAAATGGTGATGGGCGTGATCGAATTACAGGATATTATCAAACCTGGTATCCGTGAGCGTTTTGAACGACTTCGCCGGATGGGGGTAAAAACGGTAATGGTAACAGGTGATAATCCACTCACCGCAAAGTTTATTGCCGAGAAAGCCGGTGTAGACGACTTTATCGCAGAAGCAAAACCTGAAGATAAAATGATCTATATCCGCAAGGAACAGGAAGGCGGTAAACTGGTAGCGATGATGGGTGATGGCACGAACGACGCTCCTGCGCTGGCACAGGCCGATGTAGGTGTAGCCATGAACAGCGGTACACAGGCAGCAAAAGAAGCAGGTAACATGGTGGACCTGGACAATGACCCGACTAAACTCATTGAGATCGTAGAAATCGGTAAACAGCTGCTCATGACACGTGGTACGTTGACTACATTCTCCATCGCGAACGACGTGGCCAAGTATTTCGCAATCGTACCTGCACTGTTTGTAACAGCTATACCTGCTTTACAGGCGCTGAATATTATGCACCTGAAAAGTCCGGAGAGCGCCATCCTTTCAGCGGTGATCTTCAACGCGATTATCATTCCTGCATTGATTCCGCTGGCATTGAAAGGTGTATCCTATAAACCAATCGGGGCAAGCGCATTATTACGCCGAAACCTGTTCATTTATGGTCTGGGTGGTGTGATCATCCCCTTTATCGGGATTAAACTGATAGACCTGTTCTTATCCTTATTTATGTAAATAGTTCAATCATGAAAAAGTATCTTTTGCCTTCCATAAAACTTACGTTGATTTTAATCCTCTTGCTCGGTGTCGCTTATCCGCTGCTGATAGCGGGTGTGGCACACTTTGCCAGTGGTCAGGGTAAGGGCCGCACCATCACTGTGAATGGAAAAGTAGTGGGCTATGAAAATATAGGCCAGCTGTTTACAGAAGATAAATATTTCCAGGGACGACCTTCAGCGGTCAATTATAATGCAGCTGGTTCCGGTGGTTCGAACAAGGCTGCAAGCAATCCTGAATATCTCAAAACAGTACAGGAGCGTATTGATACGTTTCTGGCACACAATCCCGGCACCCTGCAGGCTGACATTCCGAGTGAACTGGTGACTGCTTCGGGGAGTGGCCTGGATCCTGACATCTCTCCTGCTGCTGCAGATATACAGGTAATCAGGATTGCAGCTACCCGCCATATGAGTGTAGCGACTATACAAAAACTGATTGCTGACCATACGGATAAATCGTGGTTAGGACCAGATAAAATTAATGTATTAAAACTCAACATCGCGTTAGACGCGTTAAAATAACAAGCACAATGGAACACGACCGGATTATCGTCAGGAAGGCGACCCTTGCTGACATTCAATATGCCGCTACGATCAGGGATGAGATGGAAGCTTCGGCAAAGGCGAGGGGAACAGGAATAGGAAAGCGACCTGTATCTGCTATTATAGATAAGATCAGGCAGGGAAAGGCAGTAATTGCGTTGACTGCTGACAAGGTTTGGGCAGGATTTTCTTATATTGAAATATGGGCGCATGGGGATTATGTATCCAATTCAGGCCTGATCGTGAACCCGGTTTTCAGGAATATGGGGGTGGCGTCAAGGATTAAGAAAAGGATCTTCCGGTTGTCGAGAGAACTGTATCCAACGGCGAAGGTGTTTAGTATTACAAGTGGGTTGGCGATTATGAAGATGAACAGTAAGCTGGGGTTTGAACCGGTGACATTTAATGAGATTACAAATGATGAGCAGTTCTGGGCCGGTTGTAAGGGTTGTGTGAACTACGATATCTTAACGCAGAAAAAATTTAAACATTGTATTTGTACGGCGATGTTATATACGCCGCAGGAGCATGGGGTAACGGGGAGCATTGAAGAGCATGGAGCTGTGAAAATGAGTGTAGTGAGTTGAAAGCACTGCCGGTAAGTGTAACGGCCGTAGCACGGGGAATTCTATTCAGCCTGCCGCAGGCACCGCTTTGAAACTTTTTGCCTTTGCCACAGGTAAACGCAAAAAGTTTCGCCTATTACTAAAACGTTCTTTTTATCCATGACTGAGAAAGAAAATAACGTCCAGCATTTCCTCGACCTGATCCGTCAATCACGGCGGGGAAAATTTAAAGTCTACATCGGCATGAGTGCCGGCGTAGGCAAAACCTATCGTATGCTTACGGAAGCCCGTACCCTGCTTCGGAATGGGGTCAACATCCAGATTGCTTACATCGAAACGCATAACAGGCCGGAAACGCATTCCCTCCTGGAAGGCTTGCCGGTCATCCCCCGCCGGCAACTTTTTTATAAAGGCAAGATGCTCGACGAGCTCGATATGCAGGCGGTGCTGAATCTGCATCCGGAGGTAGTGGTGATTGACGAACTTGCCCACTCCAATATCGAAGGCAGCAAGAATGAAAAGCGCTGGCAGGACGTTATGGAAATACTCGATGCGGGGATCAATGTGATCAGTGCGGTCAACATCCAGCATATTGAAAGTCTGCAGGAAGAAGTAAAAAACATCACCGGTATCGATGTCTCGGAAAGAATTCCGGACAGCATTCTGTTGCAGGCGGACGAAGTGGTAAACATCGACCTGACGGCAGATGAACTGATCACCCGCTTACAGGAAGGAAAGATCTACACGCCTGACAAGATTGCCGTGGCCATGAAGAATTTCTTTCAGCCGGAAAAGATCCTGCAACTGCGGGAGCTTGCGTTGAAAGAAGTGGCGTCGCAGGTAGAGCGCAAAATCGAAACCGCGCTTCCCCGTACGGCACACTTACGCAGTGAACGTTTCCTGGCCTGCATCAGCAGTAACCACGTCATTGCCCGTAAAGTGATCAGGAAAACGGCCAGGCTGGCTGCATATTACCATAGCAGGTTTTATGTACTGTATGTACAGACGCCTAAAGAAAACATGGACCGGATAGAACTGGCTTCCCAGCGGCACCTGATCAATAACTTCAAACTGGCGATGGAGCTGGGAGGAGAAGTACTGAAAGTAAAAAGTAGTAATATTGCCAAAACGATCATGGTTACGGCTGAAGAGAAGAATATCACGACCATTTGCATGGGTAAACCTCATCTCAATGTATTAGGTATGGTATTGAACACAGCTGTATTTGCCCAGTTGCTCGGTAAATTGTCTGAATCGGATATTGACGTTATAATTTTGTCATAAGATGCGCCTGAAAACGAAATTAAGTATAGGCATTGGGTTTTTATTTATCGCGATCCTGGTATCAGGATTACTGGGCATCTTCTCCATCAACCTGATGAAGAAGGATGCACATCTTGTATTGAAGGATAATTATGAGACGCTCGTGTATAGCAATAACATGTTGCAGACGCTGGAGCGGTTCCGTACCGATCCAAAGAGCATCCGGGCCTTTGAAGAGAACCTGTCTAAACAGGAGGCCAATATTACCGAACCTGGCGAAGGTGCTGCTACGGGGGCGGTAAGAGACCTTTTTGAAGAATTAAAAAAATCGCCGGGGAATGACTCATTGCAACAGCTGCTGCGTGAGAAAATCTACCTGATCAATACGGCTAACCAGCAGGCAATATTTGCGAAGAACAGTACTGCGATGTCGAATGCCAAACGATTTAGTAATTCGTTAATGATCATCTTCTCTTTGTTGTCATTGATTGCATTTACACTGGCGGTAAATTTTCCGGGTATTATATCTGAACCGATCAATGCCTTATCTGAAGGGATCAAATCGATCGTCAACAAGGACTATTCCCGCAGGATCCATCTGAACCAGCATGATGAATTCGGGGAGCTGGCGCAGGCATTTAATACGATGGCAGAGAAACTGAATGAGTATGAGCATAGTAACCTGGCGAAGATAAAGTTTGAAAAGTCGCGTATTGACACCATTATTAACCAGATGAATGATGGAATCATCGGGATTGATGATACCAGGCATATACTTTTTGCCAACCGGGTGGCAGAGAAGCTGCTCGGTTTGAAAGAGATGGAGATTGCCGGCAAATATGCACCGGATGTGGCGTTGCAAAATGACCTGATGCGTAGTTTGCTGCAGGAGAACAGCCGGGAGAAAGAGTTAAAGATCTTTGCGGATAATAAGGAAAGTTATTTTCACCTGGATGTGATCAATGTAGATAATAATGAGAAGGTGATCGGGCAGGTGATCGTATTGCGGAACATTACGCCTTTTCATGAATTGAACGAGGCAAAAACGAATTTCATTGCGACGATTTCCCATGAATTGAAGACGCCGATTGCGAGTATTAAGATGAGTGCACAATTGTTAGCAGACCATCGGGTGGGTGCGGTGAATAAGGAGCAGGATGAGTTGATCAGGAGTATAACGGATGATGCTGACAGGTTGTTGAAGATTACGAGTGAGTTGCTGAATATGAGCCAGGTAGAAACGGGGCATATACAGTTAAAAATAGCACCGGTGAGTCCTGGTATCATCATAGAAAATGCGACAAGTACGGTGAGTTTCCTGGCGCAGCAAAAGAATATCAGGGTAAAGGTAGAGCAGGCGGACAGGGATTGTAAGATGTTGACAGATCCGGAGAAGACGGCCTGGGTGCTGACGAATTTTTTGACGAATGCGGTGAAGTATTCGCCGGAAGATGATGAGATTGTATTGACGACTTCGGTGAAAGAGCATAATATTTATTTTACGGTGCAGGATCATGGAAGGGGGATTGATGAAAAGTACCTGCCTAAGATCTTCGACAGGTATTTTAAGGTGCCGGGTACGCCTGAGAAGGCGGGAACGGGCTTAGGGCTATCGATATCGAGGGAGTTTATTGAAGCGCAGGGAGGGAAGATCTGGGTGGATAGTAAGTTGGGAGAAGGGGCGACATTTGGGTTTAGTTTGCCGGTGGCGGTATAGGCTTTGATGCTTCAGGCTATCGGAATGAATTTAGTCCCCCGGGATCTGGTGTTTGAATAATTTGGATGAGCTTATAGATGACAGACAGACAACTACTACTATTACAGCCATTCTATTGAATGTAATAGTAGCAGTTGTCTGTTTTTGTTTTTACAATTCCCGGTTGCCTTTTACAAGCGGGCGTATACGCGCACGACAGGTCGTGGCCTTACCACTACGACGCCTGCGGGCGGTGGTGGTGGCAGCAGGGGTCTTGCAACGACGACGACCTTAGCGGGTGGCGGTGGTGGCACTGGTCTTGCTACGACAACTACCCGGCGGGCAGGTCTTACCACTACTACCTGTGCCCTGGCACCAGCACCTGCGAGTGCACTGAAACACAAACTAACAACGGAACAAATCAAGATCTTTTTCATAAAAACCTGGTTTAAATGATATTACAGTGCTTACTTTAATTCAGCCTTCATACTTAATAGCGCTTACGGGGTCTCAGCCCTTGCGATTTTTATAATTCTCTTTCATCTCCTCTCTCCTCGCCTTCTTATCCACCTGGAATTGTTTAAACTGCTCATCGGTTAGTATGGGCTTCAATGCCGCATCCCGTTCCTTATCAGCAGCTTTGAGTTGCTGGAGCTTTGCCAGCTTACCTCCACCGTCCTGCTTAATCCCTCCAAGTTTAGTTAGGAACTGTTGATTGATGTCGTACACCTTCCTGTACTGGTCATCATTCAACGAAAGATGCACCTGCATGGTATCTGTCATCGCCTTTACTGCCTGATCTTTCCGGCTGCCGTCCTGTGCAGATGCGGCCTGGGACATTCCAAAAAGCAGCACAAACACTGCAACTAATCCAATTTTGTTTTTCATGTTTTAGGTTTATAGCAAATAGACATAAATTCAGGGAATCGGGATACGGTTTCCGGGGTGAAACGGACAAATTGAAGGGTGAAGTATCGTACATTTGGAAACCCGGTGTCTGTCTGGTGTTAAAATAATGGGGGTTAGGTAGCTATGCTGGCTGCTATTGCCTGCCGGGTGTTGGTGATGGCGAGGGATGAGGTGTAAGGCGGGGCGATTGTCCCTCCGAGAAGCAGACAAGTTTGGAATTGAAAAACTGATTGCGATGGGTGATCGACAAAGTAGCGCGATTGCCCGTTCGATAAGCTGACATGAGAGGATTGAACACCTCAATACAGCATCAATTTATTACTAAAAAAAGTAATTATGAAAGTTATCGTTACCGGTACGACCGGGATGGTTGGAGAAGGGGTATTGGAAGAATGCCTTCGCCATCCATTGGTCACTGAAGTTGTATCATTTGCCAGAAAACCGTTTGGCAAATCGCATCCAAAGTTGAAAGAGGTCATTCATGCTGACTTTTTTGATATCCGTCCGGTAGCTGACCAGCTGAAAGGGTACGATGCGTGTTTCTTTTGCCTGGGAGTGACGTCTTTAGGTAAAAGTGAAGAGGACTATACCCGTGCCACGTATACCCTCACCCTGCATGTGGCAGAGGTGCTGAGCGGGCAAAATTCCGGGATGACATTTTGCTATGTATCCGGCAGTGGTACGGATAGCAGCGAGAAAGGGAAATTGATGTGGGCAAGGGTAAAGGGCAAAACGGAGAATGACCTGATGCAGCTTCCATTCAGGCAGGTATTTGCGTTCAGACCAGGATTTTTAAAGGCAGATAAAGATGCAAGGCATGTGTTGAAAGGATATAAATATATAGATTGGATTTATCCCATAGGCAGGATGCTATTTAAGAATGGGTTCTGTACGCTTGCAGAATTGGGTAAGGCGATGATTGCAGTGACGGACAAGGGGTACTTTAAGAAGACAATAGAAGTAAAGGATATAGTGGCGTTAGCCGGAGCCTGATCAGGGGAAGTGGAGAGGAAATCCTGTCCGGGTATAAGGCAGCAAATGCAGGAAAGCGATTGCGCCGGTATAGGACGAGTTCAGCTGAAAGAGTCATTACAGGCTGTCAAAACACAAAAGCAAGCCATTATAACTCCTTTATGTTTAAGGAATCATAATGGCCGCTTAAAAAATCATCTTCATACGGGCTATGTGCAATCCGGTTTCATCAAAACGAATACGCCTGTCGTTTTTGCAATAAGGCCTGCAGGTGCTTCACTTCCTGCCCGAACGGGCTCATAATCACCTGTTTTACAGACGACGAAGCCGGTGGGAGTATCTTCGTCAACAGGTTACTGCAACTCCCTGAGGGGCTGCAATCAATGTAAAAACAAGGCCCTGCATTTTCCAGTCTTTCAATAGCCGCACTAAATGCCACCGGCTGCCGTAGTACATCCCAGAAATAATCTGCATCCACCTGGTACATAGGAGTGGACTGTATGCCTGAGACAAAAGTCGCTTCCGGTGCACCATATCTCAATTGCTGCATAATACGGATCAGCGGCGCCCTGGCAGGTTCCATAAGAGGGCTGTGAAATGGGAAACGGACAGGTAACTGGTTATAAGATATGTCATGACTGTCCAGCCACAGTCTTACGGCCAGTAAGGTCCGGTCATCTGCAGATAAAGTGAAGAGTCCTTTATGGTCTACTGCGGCAAGTGTTGTATTCTCATACAATAGCGGCTCCTGCTCGTAGATAGCCGGATCTGTCAGAATGGAGATCATGCCGCCCTTGCTGCAGAGCCGTTCGATCATACGCGCCTGATCAATCATTGCTGTAAGCATTTCTGTCGGAGAGGCCATGCCACTGACAGCGGCAGCGACCATCTCCCCTACATTGCTGCCGACGACGTAATCAGGCCTTATTTTGAACTCTTCCTGCAGGAGGCGGCTTAAGGCATACTGCACCATGAAAAGGGCGGGATTGGTGTAGCGGATATCATCAAAAACACCTTCGCCATTGAGACGGTTACCATACAGGTATTCGACCACGGAAGTGCCGGTGTGGTTGCGGACTTCTTTGTCCAGATGGAGGATGGTGTTTCTGAAGAAGACGTTGCTGTGGTATAACATGGCACCCATGTTATAGTATTGGCTACCATGGCCGGAGAACATGAATACAAAGTCAGGCATAGTGGGTTGGGTTTTGGGTCAAACAATAATACTTTAAGATATAGGTTTTCATGGGAAAAAGCAAACTGAAATTATTACTAATACGTCCTTCTTGGCATGTCACAAAGGTCTATATGCCTGCCGATCAATTGCTGGATTTTTATGTAATAATTGGCAATATAAATAATGATATCCGGCGAGCAATTATACATCCGCGATAATTACCTTTTTACTTTTGGCCATATTCCTCAAAAGCCCCTAAATATTTATCTACAAATTCCTGTTTCCTCTTTGCCCGGTACTGCATCACAAACCTGGGATGTTCCAACGGTACCACCTTCTCAAAGAACTTCTCTTTTTCATTCAGTTTTATCAAAAACTGACTATTCTTCCCGGTTCCCAGGCAATAACACACACTGGTATCCACCCCGAATGCCAATTGCTTCCTTATATTCTCTACCATAAACGGATAAACTGCCTTTGTCAATTCTGCACTGTCATAATAATTATAATTAATCTCCGTACCATCTTCTTTTACTGAAGTAAACCCTAACGGAGACACAGAGGCAAAATAAAAATCATGGTAGAATTTTTCCGGACCCCCATAAGCCGCGATGACATCGTAGATAAACACTGACGATGGCTCGTGGGTTTGTATACCCGAAATGGATATACCGCATACGGATTGTAGTCGTTTGGTATCTGTGAAAGGGATGCCGGTAGCACCGGAACCCAGGCGACCAGGATTGATCCCCATAATGATTTGCCGGGGATGATGGTCGTTGTAAAAGCGGCGGTAAAATTGTTGCATGATGTCCATTACCTGCGGTTGTTCACGGAATGGGTTCATGATACGGATGCCTTTCGGCAACTTGCCGGTGTATGCAAGATGGGTGTTAAAATCGATGACGTGATCTGCGAAGGTCATTTTCATGAAGCGAAAGTAGGTAAATAATTCAAGTTGGGTGAAGAGCCGGGCTCATTCATGGTCGTGCTAAAAGACATGCTTCAAATTGGTATCAAAATCGATTGCTTTATTTGAAGGGTCTTTTTCACGAGAAGAAAATATTCAATAATTTAGTCGTACATGAAGCAACGTTTTGGAATTCTATTCCCCCTGATCCTGGGGACCTTTATGGCGGGAATAGACAGTAGTATCGTCAATGTTTCCCTCCCCACGATGAGCGCACAATTTGGGGTGGGACTGGATGCAATAGAATGGGTGATTGTAGCCTACATGCTGGGGTTTTGTGTATTTATGCCCCTTACCAGCTGGCTCAAGGAACAGATCGGTTTTTACGCATTATACCTGATCAGTTTGTCAATATTCACTTTCGGCTCCCTGTTATGTGCGATCTCTAACAGCCTTCCTGAACTTATTGCTGCAAGGGCGATCCAGTCCTTTGGCGGCGGAGCTATTACCCCTACTGCGATGGCCATACTTACGCTGGTTTTCCCACCCGAAGAAAGGGGAAAAGTTATGGGATGGTGGTCGTTGGGGAGTATTGCCGGACCTGCTATAGGACCGACATTGGGTGGTACGCTCACCAATATTTACGGGTGGCCTTCTATCTTTTATATTAACCTGCCTATCGGGATTTTAACGATTGGGATTGCTGCATATAGTTTACGTTTCTTAAAAGCGTCTGTCCGCCAGCCGGCGAAGTTTGATGCGGGCGGGTTTGGTTTATTTACCGTATTCATTATATTGTTTCAGTATGCGGTGGCGGTATTGCCGGATAAAGGGTTTACTTCGCTGGCAGTGTGGATCCCTTTTGTTGTCAGTATTATCGCAATTGTTGTATTTATCAGGCGTAGTTTGCCAAATGAGCATGCACTTTTTAATCTTCATATTTTCAGACACCGGATCTATACCTACTGTATCCTGATCACAAGTGTGCGATCGGTGGCGATTTATGGCGGGTTATTTCTATTGCCGTTTTTATTGCAGGGGCAACTGGGATTTTCGGAGATTGCTTCGGGACTGCTGATTTTACCGTTTTCTGCGGTGATGGCATTGGTAACGCCTATTGCCGGGTCACTCTCGGATAAGTTCGGGCCGCGGAGGTTGATTGTGGCGGGGTTATTACTGGTCGCAATCTCTATGGTGCAGTTGTCACAGTTGAATACGCCGAATCTCTTTCCTATTATTTCGGCGATGGTTGTACGGGGAATCGGAATTGGCCTGCTGGTGTCGACTATTACAGCGGCGGCGATGAGTGCGGTGCTGCCGGAGGAAGTGGCACAGGCGTCGTCTATGTTTTCGTTGATCCAGCAGTTGAGCGGGACGATTGGAATTGCGTTCAGTGGGTTGCTGCAGCAGTATATTATGCGGTATTATACTGATGGGAAAGGGTATACGGAGGCGGTAGCGCATCATTACGGGATACAGGATACGTTTTTTATAGCGGCGGTGTTGGTGATAGTGACGGTACCGATTGCGATTCGGTTGCCGCATTTTGTGAAACGGCCGGTGAAGTGATTGAGGGGAAATGATAACCTGTCTTTAAACGATCGCTCAGGCTACTGCCGTCAGTATTAAAAACAAGCAACAAAATACTCTTTCAATTGCTAATAGCAGACATACTTTACATCATTCTGCAATAAAATTATTCTATAAAATTAACATTCATACCATGCAGCATTCGGCAAAGATTACGACACTCTTCCTTGACATTGGCGGCGTATTATTAAGCAATGGCTGGGACCGCGCAGCCCGCAAAGAAGCAGCAAAAGTTTTTGATCTGGACATTATTGAACTGGAAGAACGACACCACCTCACCTTCGACACATACGAAGAAGGTAAGCTGACACTGGACGAGTACCTTACCAGAATTGTATTTTATGAGCACAGGGATTTTACAAGGAACGACTTCAAAGAGTTCATGTACAGCCGTACGACACCGTATCCTGAAATGATAGACCTGATCTGCAAGCTGAAAGAGCATTATAAGCTAAAGATCGCTATCGTGAATAACGAAGGCCGGGAGCTGAATGAATACCGCATTCGTACTTTTGGTATTGATAAATTTGTAGACTTCTTTATCTCTTCCTGTTTCGTGCACTTCCGTAAGCCGGATGCTGATATCTGGAGGATCGCACTGGATATTGCACTCGTTCGCCCGCAGGAAGTGTTATACCTGGAGGATCGTTCCATGTTTATTCACGTGGCTGAAGGCCTAGGCATTAATGGATTGTTGCATGAAAACTATGAGAAGACGGTGGAGAAGCTGAAAGAGTGGGGATTGGCATTGCCTCCGCAGGAGTAAAGAGGGATGAATGAATAATAAAAGAGCCTCCCGGCAATCGGAAGGCTAAAGGGGGTGCAAATCAACGTTATAGTAGATTTTACAGTATTTCTATTACAAATATATGTTTAGCCACATATAAAAAGTATCCCACGAACCGTGTAATTTTCGAAAGCCGCATGCCCCTGGTGACCTGAGGACATGCGGCTTTAGGTTATTTTAAAGTTAGCATAATCACAGAAAAAGCTGCTTTTGGGATATTATGGCTTAAATAACATCAGAGGAGATGCCACTTTCTGGTTATTCCCGGCCGAGCTAAGGTGACAGAACACGTTGTTTCCGGCTATTTTCCCTGGCCTACATCACAGAAGTGCTACACCGTGTTCATCTCAACTACACTACCACAACCCCGAATACCGCATTCAGGTTATTTCCACGCCAATGTTACCACCCCTCCCGGCTTCAGCTCATATTGATAAACCCTGCTCCCATCCTGCACAGAAAAAACCTTCGCCTTATCTTCCGTGTTCAACGCCACCAGTACCCGGCTGCCATCCTTATTCAAAAACGCCACATTCTCCAATCCCTCCGGATGGCTGGATGCAATTCTCTTCGCCCCCGGCCGTACAAACTTGCTGAAATGTGCCAGTGCATAATATTCTACATTCTTTACCACGGCACCACTATCAGACTTCACCGTTACTACCCCCCGACAGGTCATACATCCCCTGTTTACCTTCTCTCCTGCCGGACCAGGCTGATTGGTCGTTGGCCCGTTATGCTCGTCCAGTGCCATATTCCAAAGCAATACATTCCTTGACCAGTTATTGACGGTGCCAATCATCAGGTTACCCACCATATACTTCAGGTTACCCGCAAAATCAGGTGCCCAGCTACCACCGGAGCATTCTGTAAAGTATAACCCCTTGTCAGGGTAAGCGTCATGCACCTGGCTCATGGCTCCCACAGACCCTTCGTAACAATGAAAAGCCGCACCAGCCACATATTTGCCAGCTACGGAATCGCTCAGGATAGAAATCGGGTACTCCGGACTATTCCAGTTATGGTCAAATAACAAGATCTCTGTTTTGATACCCTTCTGCTGTAATACCGGTCCCAGGTGGTCCTTTATAAATGTCAGCTGTTCAGGCGCCGTCATTTTCATGGTGGGATAGGCCGCCTCGTACTGCGGTTCATTCTGTACACTCAGGCTAGTCACCTTGATACCATAGTTATCCATTGCCTGGATGTATTTCGCGAAATATTGTGCATAGGCACTATATACGTCCGGACGTAGCGAGCCCCCCTCCAGTTTATCGCTCGTCTTCATCCATCCAGGTGCACTCCATGGGGTAGCCATTATATGAATAGATGGATTGATGGCTACTACTTCTTTCAATACCGGGATTAAAGCGCCCGTATCTTTAGCAAGGCTAAAGTGTTGCAGACTATCATCCCGCTCACCCGCCGGCATATCATCATAACTATAAGGAGAGACTGAGAAATCAGATGCACCTATTGAAAGACGGATATAGTTAATGCCGATACCTTTGTCTGCATCAAATAGTTCGTTCAGCAACGCTTTACGCTTTGGTGCCGTCATGTACTGCTGCATTACATAGGCCGAGGATCCTGTCATGGCGGCACCGAATCCTTCTATCTCCTGGTACTGGAGACTGGTGTCTACTTTCACGTTTATTAATGCCGTATCCTTCGCCTGTTCAAGCGCTGTTTGCGGCTGAAATAACTGTTTTTCATCCGCTGTTGTCAGATAAACTGCTGCATTCTCTTTTTTCTGGGCACAACCAGCCAGTACCGATGCCACGCATCCGGCATACAACCATTTTTTCATGATAGAAAAGTTGAGAAACGGGAACCGGGACAGTTCCGTATTAATAAAAAATTGAAGACAGTAACAGTAGCCTGAAAGCACCTACACCGGTCTCTCACTAAGAATTATAAAGAGGGTGTTTCAAAAGCTGATTTACCAGCTACCTGTCTTTGAAACACCCTCCATTCAATTTACAACGTGAACTTCGCCGTCAGCTTTGCCACATGCACCTCAAAATCACCCGGCTCGAGTACCGGCTTGCCATCTATTCCTGCAAAAGCCAGTTGCTCTACAGGAATATCAAAGGTTACCGTCCTGCTCTCACCCGCCTGTAACAATATCTTTTCAAACCCACGCAACCGCTTCACATCCGGAGAGATCAGTGTCGCCACAAGGTCTGATGTATACACTTCTACCGCTTCCTTGCCTGCTCTGCTACCGGAGTTCCTGACATCCACACTTACCTTCAGTACACGGTTCTCTACCCCTACACGCAGGTTGCTATACTCAAAAGTTGTATAACTCAGCCCACTCCCAAACGCATACTGCGGGTTGTAATCTGCTTCATAGTTATACACACCTTCTGCTTTTGTCTGCTCCTCTGATGGCTTATGAATGTAGCCAATCAGTGCATTTGGATAACGTGGATAAGTATACGGCAATTTACCGGAAGGATTCACATCACCATACAGCACATCTGCAATCGCATCGCCACCAAAATTACCCGGCAGATACCCTAATACCACTCCTTTGACACCTGGCTCAAACCTGCTGATTATGCGCGGACGACCTTCCGTCAGCACCAGCACCACCGGCTTACCCGTAGCGATCAGTTGCTGCGCCAGCGCCGTCTGGTCATCACCTATATACAAGTCATTCAGATCACCGGGTTTCTCCGCATAAGAGTTCTCTCCGAGACACAGCACGATCACATCAGCATTCTTTGCCGCTGCGACAGCTTCAGCCATACGATCAGGTGCTTCTTCATACCATTTACCACCTGCCTTGTAACTGACTCCCGGCACATAAGTCACATTCCCGGCACCTGCTTTCTTTTTTAAAGCCGCCAGGATACTATTATACCGGGCTGTAAACAGCGGTACCTTTTCTCCCTGCCAGCTATAACTCCACGCACCATCCAGTGTCCTGATATCATTTGCATTAGGACCGGTTACCAGGATCTTTGCATCTTTTGCCAGCGGCAATATATTCCCTTCATTCTTCAGCAATGTAATGGCTTCTGCAGCTGCATCGTAGGAGGCTTTTTCAAATTCCTTACTTCCGAACTCAGGATAGTCTTTATAGTTAGTAACCGGTTTTTCAAACAAGCCGAGCTCAAATTTCACACGCAGTATTCTACGTACTGCATCATCCACCCTGGCCTGTGACACCTTACCTTCCTTCACCAGCGCAACCAGTCCATCACAGAAAGGCTCGTAGTTATAAGGGATCATAGACATATCTATACCTGCATTGATCGCCAGCATGATAGCTTCCTTATCATTAGCCGCGATATGATCACGGCGATACAGGTTTTCAATATCTGCCCAATCCGTTACAGCCAGTCCTTTGAAGCCCAGTTCTTCTTTCAATAGTTTGGTAAGGATTTCGTAATTCGCATGTACAGGAATACCATTAATCTGACCGGAGTTGATCATAATTGTATGTGCTCCTGCTGCTACCGCTGCCCTGAATGCAGGCAGGTGGTACTCATACAGCTGTTGCTGGCTGATGTTCGCCGGTGTACGGTCTTTGCCGGACACAGGTGCCTGGTACCCCAGGAAGTGCTTGATACTTGCCGCCACATGGGTCACATCGTTCACATCATTTTTCTCGCCTTCATATCCTTTCACGATCTCATGACCCATTTGTGCACCGATATAAGGGTCTTCACCGAAAGACTCCCAGATACGCGGGAAACGTGGATCAGCACCTAAATCCAGCACCGGGGAAAATACCCATGGTGTATTACTGGCCCGTGTTTCGTACGCTGTTATCTCTGCACCCCTGCGCACCAACGCCCTGTTTCGGGTAGCTGCCTGTGCAATCTGCTGAGGGAACAATGTCGCACCTGCCGTATATGTAGCTCCGTGAATTGCATCAATACCAAAGATCACCGGGATCTGCAACGCATTTCCCTTCATTGATACCTGCTGAATATAGCTCACTACCTCCCACCAACGCTGGGGTGTCAGGGCCTTATTATTAGCGGTGTTCAGTACAGAACCGATCTTGTATTTTACCAGCGCCTTCTGCATTTCTGCGGTATCGATCACCAGCGGATCGAAGCTTGCGAAACGGTTCGGTCCTTTGCCGACTACATCCAGCGTGATCTGTGCCATCTGGCCGACCTTTTCTTCCAGCGACATCTTTGCCAGTAAAGCTTCTACTCTTGAACTAATCGTCGCGGAATCATAAGCCACCACTTTTACCGGTGGCGCGGCTTTTGTTTTTTTCTGCGCGTGTGCCTGTGTGAGGGGACAAATGATCCCTCCCACCATAGCCACCGTTAGCAGACGTTTTCCAAAATGCATGTTGTTGTGTGTTTTAGAATCGCAATTGAATATATTTCTCAGCGGGAACGGTTGAAATTTCCCGCTGAGAAGTTAGGCTCCTTTGATAGGATAAACAATGATCAATATCCTGCATTCTGGCTTAAATTCTTGTTCAACAACCTATCCTGCTGTGGGATCGGGAACAAATACTGATGCTTGTCAGTATTCACACCATAGTTGATGGTCGCACCGGATTCGTTCTTCTGGCTATTCATCAGTGTAACGATATTCAGGTATCCGTTTTTCTCTGCACGCAACAGGTCGTTCCAGCGGGTACCTTCATTCACCAGTTCCAGTCTTCTTTCATTCAGGATAGCCATCGCCAGGTCTGCTTTTGTGGCCGCAGTTGTGTTGGGCAAACCTGCACGGGTACGGATCTGGTTCAGCAAGGTAGTAGCGGCAGCGGTATTGCCCAGTTCATTATTCGCTTCTGCTGCCAGCAGTATGATATCTGCCAGGCGTAACAGTGTGATGTTATCGGTACTGTTCCAGCCACTTGGATCAGGCCATTTATTCATAAATGGTACTTTAGCTGTATAGTCCCAGGCATTGGCCGGACTGTTAAAGCTGGCGTTTGCCACCTGCCAGTTGAACGTTGTTTTATAACGGGTCAGGGTATCGCCGGCAGCTTTGAAAGCCTGGATTAAATCGTAAGAACCGATGTTACGTTTTGCCCACTGATCAGATGGTACATAGGCGAACATTTCCGCACCCCAGAAACTGTAGGTGCTACCGGAAAACTGGATCTCGAGGATGGCTTCGCTGTTGTTCTTGTTCGCAGATCCCCAGAGGTTCGCATAGTTGCCTACCAAAGCGTAGGTTCCGCTGTTAATCACCTTATTTGCATAATTGAGACTGTTTGTATAATCTCCCATCTGCGCATAGGTTCTTGCCAGCATGGCATCGGCAGCACCTTTTGTAGCACGGCCATATTGTCCTTTGTAAGGAGAAGTGGCCAGCGTACTGTCGGCGTACATTAAGTCCGTAATGATCTGTGCATAAACTTCTGTACTGGCAGCACGGGAAGGATAATAGTTACCTCCGTTATCTTCTGATGTAATCAATGGTACATCTCCCCATTCTGTGACTAACCAGTAGTAGTTCATGGCGCGCAGAAAACGGGCTTCACCCAGTATTTGTGCCTTGCGGGTAGTGCCGGCCCATTCATCAGCGTTCAGGCCAGGTACGGCATCCAGGACGGCATTGACTGCACGGATGTTGTTATAGAGTTCCTGCCAGTCGCGCTGTATATTGGTATTGGTCGCCACGTAGGTAAACATTTCCAGTGGCTGTTCAGCAGCGGTATTATCACCGTTTACATAGCAGTTGTCTGAGCGGCCATCTGTATTCATCAGGTTATCGTACTGAAAGAAATTGCCATTGGCCATTACACGGTAAGCACCGGTCAGTCCTTCTTCTGCATCTGTTGCAGAGGCATAGAAACTTCCTGTGCTCAGATCGGATTCAGGTTTTTTATCCAGAAAGCTCTTTTTGCAGGCAGCAAATGCCAGGGCGAAAGAAAGCGTATATAAGAATTGTTTTTTCATTTTTCCAGGATTAAAGCGGTTAGAACTGTACATTCAGGCCCAGGGTATAGGTCTTTGCTGCAGGATACGTACCATTGTCTACACCCAGTGTCATCAGACTTGCGCTGGAACCGGCATTGGTGGCCTGGTTGTTGGTACCTGTACCGAAACCATTGATTTCAGGATAGTAGCCTTTGTATTTGGTCACCGTGAACAGGTTCTGTGCGGTAGCATATACACGCAGTCCTGCGATACCGATGTGTTTCAGCAGAGACGCATCTACATTGTAGGCCAGTGTTGCGCTGCGCAGGCGGAAGAAGGAACCATCTTCTACGTAGTTGCTGGAAATCTGGCTTTGCAGTAATGCGGCTGCTGTAGCATTGGTACTACCGTTGTCCTTTGCACGCGGAATGTCAGTTACATCACCGGGCTGTCTCCAGCGACGCAGTACTGCAGCGCTTTCATTCGTATAGCCGGTGAGATTTTCGATCTCCATACGGGTTTCATTGTACACTTTGTTACCATGTACCCCGTCGAACAATACATCCAGTGAGAAGTTCTTATAGTGGAAATTAGAATTGATACCGTAAGTATATTTAGGCAATGCGTTGCCCAGGTCCATCATGTTGTCACTGTATACCATATTGCCCGTCTGCGGATCTACGCCCAGGGCTTTGTAACCCCAGAAGGTACCGAGGGAATAACCGTTCCTGATCAGGCCTGTGTAGATAGGTTGTTTGCTACCGCCTACGCTTACACCACCTGTCTGGTAAGAAGTAGTTGAATCCATACCGGTGATCTTGTTATTGTTGAAAGAGATATTGGCACTCAGGTCCCAACCCCAGTCTTTCTTGTCTACGATCACTGCGTTTGCACTCAGTTCCACCCCTTTGTTGATGTCATGACCCGGCAGGTTGACAGCGGTTGTGGCGCCGCCGGTGGTGAGTGGCAACTGTTGGGTAAAGATCATGTCGTCCACTTTCTTGTAGTAATAGTCAGCAGAGAAAGTGATCCTGGATTGCAGGAAGCTCGCATCAAAACCGATATTGGATTGCCTGGCACTTTCCCAGCGCAGATTAGGGTTACCTATCTGGCTGCTAGGGCTCACGCCGGGAAGCGCTGCACCGGAGTTAAAGGAGTAGGCAGAACCAGCACTCAGCAGACTGTAGGTAGGATACAGCATGGTATAGGGTGGCAGGTTACCGGTAGCACCATAACCAGCGCGGATCTTCAGGTTCTGTACAAAGGTGACGTTTTCCATAAATTTCTCCTGGCTCACTTTCCAGCCTACGGATACTGCTGGGAATGTACCCCACCTGTTGTTAACACCTACGCGGCTGGAACCATCTGCACGCAGGGTAGCGGTCAGCAGGTACCTGTCAGCGTAAGCGTACATGACACGACCGAAATAGGAATTGGTTGTCCAGTCGTACCGGCCGGTACCGATAGAATAATTCGTGCTTGCGCCATTCAGGGTTGTCACGGTGCCGGAAGCGAAACCGGTTCCATACTGGCTACCGGTAGCGATTTTTTCTTCCAGGGCGGAAGTACCGACTACTACGTTCAGTGCATGTTTTCCAAAGTGCTTGTCGTACGTCAGGGTATTATCCCAGCTGTAGCGGAATACTTCGGAAGTGTTTTCACGGCCTGCACCAGTGAGGGAGATCCCATACAGGCTGGTGTAAGGGTTCAGGAACCATTCGTAGCGGGAATCTTCCATAATGGCGTTGAACTGGCTACGGTACTTGATATTGAACGGCAGAGAAATCTCTGTGTACACGTTGCCCAGGAGGTTGTTGGCCGTGGTTTTGTTTTCTGACTGCCAGATATCTGACAACGGGTTATCGCCGGAGAAGAAATTGCTGTAACCATACACGCCGGGATAAGGAGCGCCCGCAGGCATCTTAATAGGAATATATTCCGGTGTAACGAGGGCTGCGATCACCGCACCGCCGTTCTGGGTAGAAGCGTTCTGTGGAACGGAGCGCTGATAAGAGCGGTTGTAACTGATGTTGCCTCCAATGCGTAACCAATCCCTGGGTTTCTGGTCCAGGGACAGTTTTACGGAATAACGGTTGAAGTTGGAGCCCACCATGATACCGTCCTGGTTCAGGTAGCCCACATTGAAGTAATAAGTACCTTTTTCAGAACCGCCGGACATACCTACGTTTGCGCCGGTTTGCATGGCCTTGCGGTAGATGAGGTCCTGCCAGTTATTGTTGGTAGAATCGAGATTATAATAAGAAGGCAGGCTTGGTTTAGCACCGTGTATATCCGTCATCAGGTCTACCCACTGGTCGTTGTTCAGTACAGGCAGTTTCTTTACGATCTGCTGCATACCGGTGTATACGTTTGCATCTACTTTCATGGCGCCTTTGGAGCCCTGCTTGGTAGTAATCATCACCACACCGTTCGTAGAACCGGCCGCACCATAGATACCGGCCGCGGAAGCGTCTTTTAACACGGAGATAGACTCGATGGTATTGGGATCGATGGTTTTGATATCGCTGGCCAGCACTCCGTCTACCACGTAGAGTGGTTCACCGCCGTTCGGGCTGCCAATACCGCGCACCCTCACGGAGAGGTCGCCACCTGGCTGACCGGAAGGTACAGACACCTGTACACCCGGGGCTTTACCGGTAATAGCTTCGACAGCGCTCACGATGGGACGGCTGGAAATGTCTTTGGTGGATACAGCGGAAATAGCAGACGTGACGTCCTGTTTCTTCTGGGTACCGTAGCCGATCACGACTACCTCACCCAGGTCAGTTTTACCGTCTGATAAAGTAATGTTGATACTGGAACGGCCGTTGATAGCAATTTCCTGGGAGGTGTAGCCTACGTAGGAAACTTCTAAAGTGGCGGTGCCGGGAGCAGAGAGACTAAAGGAGCCATCGCCCTGGCTGGTGGTTCCCTGGTTGGTACCTTTGACCCTGATGGTGACACCAGGCAAGGCATTTCCTTTACTGTCTTTGATTTGTCCCCTGATGTTGCTGTTCTCCTGTGCGAACAACTGGCAGCATAACATTAACAGGAAGGCTGTCAGGAATGTTACCCTTTTTTTCATAATGTGTGTTTACGTCTGGTTTGATTTTGTGGAAAGGATACGACTTGAGTCAGTTGGCTGATGTCAATTTCATAACGCTTTGTGCGGATAAAGTTAAGGGTATTTACAAGTTCCGATCAAAAATATTTTATCGTAAACAATTGAATTTAAGTAACTTATAAAATAATTGATACGCTTTAATACCGTTGGGCAATACGCTTCAAAAGGCTTGATAATGACGCATTACATAATGATTTTCCCTATATCTGGGAGGAAAACCCTGATACGGTTTAATACCATTTAAAAATAATTTGTTGCTATTGTCAACTATCTTCCCGATCATCTAATACAAGGAGACTCCATCCTTGTCCGCTGGCATTTTTGAGGG
Organism: Chitinophaga sp.; assembly: GCF_039596155.1. Taxonomy (GTDB): domain Bacteria; phylum Bacteroidota; class Bacteroidia; order Chitinophagales; family Chitinophagaceae; genus Chitinophaga. Next base: position 16,527 of record NZ_JBCNKF010000047.1, on the reverse strand, counting down.
CTTTTTTTCTTTCTTCCATCATTTTTGTAATACGGGAGGCATAGGACCAGCAGGTACTTTGGCGGATATCGAGGATTTCGGACAGTTTGTGGGAAGAGATCTTTCCCTTACTGCTGTAAACTAAAAAGGTGAGATAGAAGGCTTTATTAATAGGAATACGGATGTTCTGGTAGATTGTATATGCGGTAGCTGATTCTTCATAGCTGCATTTGGTACAGCGTCGGCTAAAGGGCTGATGGCCGGGATAATAATTATCGTTCCCGCATTTGCGGCAATGGAAAGGGCCTGTCCATTTCAGGTCGGCCAGGAACCGGAGGCAGCTTTCCTTGTCGGGATAGATCTTGCTAAACTCTTCAAAATCAAGGGAGGTAGAGAGGGCACGGGCACGGCTCACCTCTTCTACATTGGTTTGCAATTGCTTATTGTGTTGCTCCAGCAGGGCGTTCATGCGGGAGATCTCCGCAGCCTGTTCAGAGATTTCCCGGGTTCTGGCTTTGACCTGTGCCTCCAGTTCTTTGTTCAGGTTGTCTTTCAACCGGGCATTTTCCGTCATTTGCCGGATCATCTGGCGGTGGGCTTTGTCTCTTTTGCGTTTTAGGAGGCGCACCTTATCGCCAACGGCAAAGCTGAGGAAGAACATTTCCAATATAAAGCAGCAACTGAGGCTATAATAGCTGATAGCCCCAAAGTTCAGCCAGGTGTAGCCCAGCATAATGAAGAACTTGAGCATAAAGCCGAGGAAGAGAAATGCATAGCCCAGTACAAAAAACCGGGCGGGCCGGTAGCCTTTGGCCCACACGTAGATGCCGGTATAGAAAGCGACCGCCAGGGGAAGGATCTCTATAAATTTATAATTAAACCAGTATGGGTCGATCAGGAGGCATGCCAGGAAGTAAAGGCACCGGAGTGCAATGACAACATGGACCATGCGGTAAAGAAACGGATGCCGGACTTTGAGGTGGAGCAGGCTGCTGGTAAACAGGAGTGCGAAAATGCTCATCGTGAGGAGTGGCCAGGCGAAAGCCTGTTGGTTCCAGAGGGGCCAGTTGGGCCAGAGCAACTGGTAGGCAATACCATCAGTGCATAGTTCGTACAGGGCTACACTCATCACATATAATACATAATACAGGTATTGACGCTGCCGCATGGCGATGAACATGATCAGGTTGTAAAAGCTGAAAATGAGGATCATACCATAAAAGATACCGAAGGTGAGGTATTCGGAGAGCGCATAGCCTACGAAACGGTCGATGGAGCGCAGGACGATTATAATATCCGCTGTCTGGGAGGATTGGATCCTGAAATAATAGACGGCGCTGTCATGCCGGAAGTTGTCCAGGGGTATTTCGAAGTTCTTGTGGCGAAACCATCTTTGGGCAAAGGGGTATCGGGCCCCGAGTTGCACTTCTTTGAAATGGCCGGCGGTATCGGGCAGGTAGGCCTGGATATCATCTATAGTTTGATCGAAGAATTCGAGCAGGTAGTATTTGTCTGCTTCGGGGTTGTGGCCGATACGGATACGGTACCAGCGAACGGCGCCGAGCTGGCGGTTCTGTGGCGTGCTTTCCAGGCTGGGGCGGAATTGCGCCTGCACGGCAGGCTGTGTAATGTCGTGGATACGCAGGTTGCCTTGCGGATCATTCAGGTATTCGATCTGGGAATAGGTGAAAATGTGTTCGTTCAATGAGCTGTCGATGCGCACTATCTGTTGCCCTCTCGTGATAGTGGATAAGAACAGCCATGCCCCCCAAAGTAACCAATTACGCATAGGGGGCAAAAGTACGGTTATTTGAAAAAAACCAAAGAAGGATGCAGGTAAGTTTTATCCGGGTACTGATGTATGATATACCCGGGCGGTTCCTGCCTGCAAATTGATGACCTACTCTCCGTACAGGTCCTTCACGGCTGGCAGGTTGAAGTAATTTTGCTGCTTCAGGTAATCCTGTATTCCTTTGTCCCTCGGCTCCAGGTTAAAGATCAATTCGGTGGATGGCCAACCTGGTCCGCCAAATTTATCATGGAGTGGAATAAAGATATTATCTACGTAGGCTGCTATTTTCCGCTTTTCATTCAGGGTATAATCATTGTTATTATCTTCATACAGTTTGAAAACAAAATTATACAGTGCGTCTAACAGTTGATGTTCATCTTTGTTTGTGTGGTCTTTTACCCAATTCAACAATCCTTCCCTGATCACCAGTTGTTGTTTACAATCTCTCCGGAAAATAATGCCTGCCACCGTTGCCGCGTGATCATCTCCACCAGTCAGGAATTCCTTCATCACCAGGTCATTGAGCTTTGGATCTTTGGTATAGCCATAAGACTTTACCAACGCTGTCACAAAGGCATCGTTCTTCTGAATGAGGGTATCCAGGTCTGCTTTACTATCATTGAATAAATACTTATTAATCGATACCAGCGTTTGTTTTTCCGCCAGGTCAATTTTAAAATGCTCATTATCTGTGAAAGTACCAAGCCCGGAAATCAGGGGTATGTGTGTAATAAACTGGTATTCCTTTGATACGGATATATCATCGGTCATGAGGGGAAATTGATAGTCTTTATTGGATAACGGCCCTTCCCACAGCATCGTGAATTTCCCATACTCTTTTACCCGGCAACTATTACCGGGAAGGAAATTCTCCGCGAAGATCTCCTGTAGTTTCTTTTGAAAGATATCTTTAGCCGGCGGCACATAGCCTTTTGCTTTGAGGATTTCAGCGATTACAGGCAGCGCGGCATTCATATCCTGCTCCTGGTAATGATAACTGCCGCCGCCTTCATCATCGAGGTGTGCCTGCATATCAGCCTGTTTTTTCAATTCAGGATTGGTGATCACCAGCTCCTGCTGTTGAGGCTGTGCAGGTGCCTGCGACAGTGTGTCCGCTGCCTGCTTATGCTGTGTAGCGGCTGACTGGCAGCCCATACTACCTGTTACTATTGCGATGATAATTAAAAACTTATTCCCCATACAAATTCTTTACGGCTGGTAAATTGAAATACTGCTGTAGTTCCAGGTACTTCATGATGTCTTTATCTCTTGCTTCCAGGTTAAATATCAACTCTTCCGCAGGCCAGTCGCCACCTTTGCCATACTTGTCTTTGAGCGGAATAAATGTATTATCTACGTAAGCGGCGATTTTCCGCTTTTCCTGCTGTGTAAAATCGCTTTTATCTTCATACAGTTTGAAGGCATAGTTATAGAGTGCACTGATCAACCTATGCTCCTTTGTATCTGTATGATCTGCGATCCATTTCAGCAAACCTTCTCTGATGACCAGCTGGTGGTTGCAATCTTTTTTGAAAATAATACCGGCCACTTTTGCCAGTTCGTCATCATCTTCTCTCAGGTATTCATTCATCACAAGGTCGTTGATCTTCTGATCTTTTGTGTAGCCGAATGAAGTGACCAATACCTTCAGAAAGGCAGTATCCTCATTCAGTAAGATCGCCAGATCTGCCTTGCTGTCGTTAAAGAAGTATTTATTTCTGGAGATCAGTTTCTGTGTGTATTTCGTATCAATCTTAAAGTGAACGGTATCTACAAAAGTGCCCAGTGATGAGATCAAAGGGATCTGCCAGATAAAAGGAATTTCCTTTGCCGCCACAACATCGTCAGACATCATGGGGAATGGGGTCTCTATGGTATTTCCTTCGTAGAGCATCGTAAATTTTTCATATTCCTTTACCCGGCAGCTGCCTCCGGCACTAAAGCTTTCGGCAAAGATTTCATGTAGTTTCTTATCGAATGCATCTTTTGACGGTGCCACATATCCTTTCGCTTTGAGAATATCTGCAATCACCGGCAGTGCTACATTCAGGTCTTTTTCTGCATACCTGTAATTGCCACCGCCTTCATCATCCAGGTGCTGTTGTAATTCGCCCTGCTTTTTAAATTCGGGATTAGTCATAATGATTGCTTCCTTTGCTTCTGTTTGTTTTGTTGTATCCTGTTGTTGCTGTCCGTCTGTTACCGCGTGTTCACCAGTTCCAGGCTGACAGCTCAAACATCCCATTATTCCAATTAAGACAATTACATATCTCATTCTGAAAATTTTATGCCGATATGAAAGTGGTCCTGATGCACACTGGCATAGTCGCCACTTGAGTGCTTGATGCCAGCTTTGTACGTATAATTATTTACATAGTTCCACTTAGAAGCAAGTTCTAATAAAAATTCCAGCTTCGCAACAAAATCTTCTGTAGAAGGAAACGCCTTTGCAGCCTGCGACCACATGACCTGGCCGGCTGTATTCGGACTACCCGGATAACGAATATCTACGTCCACTCCTACCCTATGAGAACTGTGCCCGATGTTACGTGCATCATTTGCAGAGATATCATTGTAATAAAGGGTGTCCGTGTATCCTTTTACGGGCAGACAAAAGAAAAAGCCCAGCAGATGTGCGGCCATTTCAGGAGAGGCGTAGTTATCACCGCCTTTATCCCTCGTACCAAAGCGGCCCCAGTTAGGTCCTGTTTCAGGAAAAGGAAGCAAGCGGATATCAACTTTGTTGCCCCTGAAGGTGCTCTTCATCTCTTCTGCATTGATATACTTTGTATACACCGATTTTTTGTTCACGATCACCTCGTACCGGTACTGTCTGGACGCCAGGTTTTTGTATTCGTAGGTGACGGTGAAGTTGTCAACATCAATCCTGTAGCGGTTACAGTCTTTCTCCGGCACGACATCCCCGTATTTACACTCATTCACTTTGAAGACGATAGAAGTATTCTTTTCAAACGCTTCCTTCTTTACACCATAGGCTGTTTTTCCACCGGACAGTTGCTGGTCTGCGCCGACGATGACGCTGATGACGTTTTCATCTTTCTGCTTGTTGGCCACATGCGCGATCTTGTATATTTTCCAGAACGCCATAGAAGCCAGCAGGGAGATCTTTGCATTTGTCCGCAGCAATTCGGGGTTGGCCACGATGTCTCCACCTTCCTTGCTGGTATAGGCATTGGCTACGGTATAGTTGCTTCGGCCGGTGAGCTGCAACGGCCCCATTCCGCGAAATTTCCAGCCGTCTCCTTCCTGTGTATTCCCCAGTTCAACGCCCTTCTCGGATTGCGGACCGTAAGCGTAATTAGCGACTTTCTTCTCCCCTTCTTCGTCCAGCCCGTTTATATTTTCTTCCGTCTGCCGGCCTAATTCTTTTGCTTTTATTTTCCCTTCGGCTGTTCTGAATGCTTTGAACCTGTTCAGCCGCTTGTACCAGTAGTTGAAATTTTCATCTTCTGTAATATTCAGCGTATCGCCCGATTCACCTTTCACCTGTGCGAAAAAATGTGCTTTGTTCCAACAGGTGTTCATATTCAGTTCCGCCATGTACTTGGTGTAGTTCGCTGCAATGGCTTTCAGATCATCTGCATTGGCTTTTGTAAAGATCTGCTGTAACTGGGCCAGGGTGACTTCTGCATTACAGTTGGGACAACCGGTCGTGGTCTGTGCTTTTTGCGCAGGTTCATTCTTCAGTACTGCCGGGGCATTTTTATCTGCCAGTTTATTCCATTCATCGGCTTTTGCATCGGACATCTTCAGGTGCTGGAAGAAATAGATCTGCTCGGCCTTATGGGCATTTTCATCTGCTACATCCTTCGGATACATGAATGATTTGGTTTCATCTGCTTTGATCACAAGATAAAAGGCGCGGTATCCATCATTCCTTGTCTTGTCTCCACTCTTCAGTTCATTTGTATCGAAATTGATCGTAACGACTTCGGTGTTGTCAGGCCTGATCTTTTTAGACTTAATCAGTTCATCCTTGTCTTTATTTTTATTCTCCCAGAATTCGATTGTCAAATCCTTGCCGGCCAGGTTGGCTGTCTGGATCTTAATATCAATTTTCTCACCATACTTGTATACCCTGTATGCCAGGTTACCATTGGATTCAAAGTATTTTACATCTACGATCTCCGGCTTTTTTGAAATGTAGACATACTTACCTGTTTCTGCCCCGCGCATATTACTTTCCTTCGCCGGGAAGATATACTCTTTCCCTTTGCAGGTCAACTTTTTTACGCCGTCAAACTGGAGGCCTGACCGGGTGGGCAGCATGGCAAAAAACACATCGTAATAATCTCCTTCAAACCACAGTTCACTCAGTTTGCCCTTCAGGTCATTTGTATTGATATCGATACTCAACAGGCCATCTGCCCCGAAAGTGCCTTTTTTAGGCCCCAGAATGTAGTTAGGTTCCGTGTTCTTATCAGCTTCCAGGATATGCAGTTCCACCTCCTCATTCGCCGCATTTTCACTTTTAACGATCATTTTGAGCGTCTCATTCCAGCCTGCCTTCGCCTTATATGCACCATCTTTGTCGCCAAAGTACCAGGCGTCGATCTTTGCAAAGTCTGCATTCACTTCCAGGACCTTTGTCGAAGTACCCAGCGAAGCGGTCACCGTTACTTTTCCTTTGTGGCTGGCAAAAACACCGGAGATCTTATCACCTTTACCGGAGGATGGGATCCAGGTGAACGGACCATCTTTAGCGGCGTCGTAAGGCATCTTTGTGATGGCTACGATGTTATATTGCTTGCCAACGATCCAGTTTTTATTCCCATTTTCTTCTTTGACTTCGGTAATGGTATTGTAGGCGACTTCAAACTGCCAGTCGTCTTTCTGATGGGCATTCGGGGCATTCTTCTTTGCATTCCAGGCATCTGCAACGGATACATATGCTTCCACCACATACTTTCCCGGGTTGGTAAAGTACTGGTTGCCATCCAGCTGGAGGGTTTTACCGGTACCCACTATTTTACCGTTCAGCTGCCATTTGATCTGCCCTGCTTCAAAGTCTTCCACCTGTGTGGTATAGGTCATCTCACTTACTTTGAAAGACATACTGGTACGTGGCCGGATGACAGTGGTATTCTGATCGTTGGTCACGGCAACTACGCCATTTGCTTCGGACTTCATTTCCTTTGTCACCACCTGTTCTCCCATTTTTGCGGTCACCGTGTAGGATGTAGCGGAGTTATCGACCTTAAAAGTGATCTTGTCGGTACCGGCATCGGTGGTAGCAATTACGTTGCCCGCTGCATCGGTGACCAGCATAGACACCAGTTGTTTTTCTTCGGCGGTAGGTGGATCTATTTCATATACGGCGCTGACGGTTACGTTCATACCTCTTCTCACCCGGTACTGGTCCTTAACAAAGTGGCCCAGTAACCCGTCCATGGAGAATTCATCTTTGAGTTTGTTGACGGCGACAGTCACATCGACGGAGCAGCTGGGATCGCCTTTTCCATTGGCACCATAGGCCATTACCCGGTAAGTACCGACGGTATCAAAGTTCATGTTGAAATCGGGACCGATGGTCTCGAAGGTGAGTGTACCGGTTTCTGAAAAGCCATGTCCTTTAAACACTTTCCAGCTCACTTTGGCTTTATCTGCATTGCCGGGATTGAAATAGTCTTTCACCCTGAAAGTTACATTTTCATCTACACGGGTCACCAGTTCAGGCACTTTCTTACCACTTTCGACGGCATCTTTTGAAGAAGCAGCTTTCCCTTCGATAGATTTCACTTTCGGGAGCTGTAAATTACTGTCGGGGGGTGCTGCCATGGGGTTCAGGGCTGCCATTGTGGACACTTCCACATTGTCAAAGTGTGCACTGCTTACCTGTGCGACCTGTCCGTGGTTGATGATGGAGATACAAGGTGTTCCCCCCACTGCGCAGGTAGCTTTGCTATCTTCGGTGAGGATCTTTCCGCCATTGGTGAGGGTGATCTTATTATAAAAGCTATCCCATTTTGTGATGTTCACATTACAGGCACTGTTCACTTTACTACAACGGCCAAAGGTTTTTGCTTCCAGCGGCTGGCCAATATCTTTCGTACTGGCAATCGGTTTAGCATCGCCGGTGCCATCATTGATATAATCACGGTCGTTGGAGGCGATCTTCAACTTGTCGGGGGAAGCACCAAAGTCGCATTTGCAGGTAGCTCCCTGTACTACAAAGTGTTTTTCACTCATACTACAGTTTCTTTAATCGGATTACAAACGGCCGTAAGTTGCGTACGGCGGGGACTTCCATCCTGTTCAAAATGCCATTCGGCAGTGATGGTGTCGATCATCTTCGTCATTTTATTGACAGTAAATTTAATATCGTGTTCATAGGGCACCGGTTCTTTGAACGGGATTAGCTGGTATGCTGTGCGGCTTCCGCCCATGGCCAGGTTGCACCAGCAGGTCAGGAACAGATCCTGTTGCAGGGCACGCAGTACGGCATTTTCATCCTGTATTGTCCGGCCGGTGGCACTGATATATTCAGCGGCTCCCTGGCCTGCAAAGTATTCCTGCAGGCGGGGTTCTTTCTCTTCCCATCTTTTCAATATCTCAGGATGATTGAAAATCCGGGTGATGCTTCCATCGGCGGCTACACATACCTGCAAGGGATACAGGAGCTGTCCGCACTGTGCGGCGAGGTCTGCAGCGAGGTAATCGGACGCAGCATCGCCGTTGATCGTCACCTCTCCCCGATCGAACTGAAAGAAGGTCCGCTGATCATCTTCAACTTTCATGCGGCTTACAGACATGGTGAATTCCAGTACAGCCGGCGATTGCATCCTGACCGTGTATTCCACCGGGGTCAGGATATCCACACGGGGCGCCCGCTTACCAAATATGTTAAAGAAGCCCATTTACTGTGCACATTTATTTTCCAGTGTATCCATTTTACTACCGGCAGGGGTATTGATTTCCATTGTCCATATCCCATGGAGAGAATCGCCGATACAGCGTTCGTAGCGGTATTCCCCCCTGTAATCCGCTAGTTCCTGGTTGATATCGTTATGAACATCCCAGTAGTCTTCCCTGCCTTTCTGATAGCTTTTGGTATTGTCAGACAACCGGTAGAACTGAATAAAATACCGGACGTAGTGTGCTTCCACATCTTGTTTGTTCACTGCACTATCGCAATATTGCTGAATGATTTGCCGGATGCTGTCGGCGGAGTTAGGCGGATTCTCAATCAGGGCATATCGGTAAAAGCCGGGGCCATAATTACCGTTCACTTCTACTGTTGCCTGATGATCCAGTTTATCTAAGTATATCACATGCGTGCCGGTTGGTTTCGTCGAACAGGCGAATAATCCACATATCAGTAGTAGTAAAAAAGTATACTTCATTATCGCTTATTTTTCCTTTCCTGTGCACCCTCATTGATATTGCCGGAAAATTCTTTTGTAAATACCATTTTAGTTAAGAAGGGTTTGTAGCCCCTGAGATGTTGTAAGAGGAACCAGGCGCGGAAGCCGGCGCCCCATGAATAGAACTTCTCCATGTCCGGAAGATCCAGACCGAAGTGGTCCCAGAGCTGTACTTCGTAACGTGCTTTGTAGTTGTCGCCTGTTTGCTTAAAACTTAGTAAGGTTACTTTATAGCTCCACACGTCGTTGACTGCGATGGTGAGGCCTTTGATCAGGTTATAGTCCCTGCTGTATGGAAAGGCAGGATGGCCATAGGGATGAGAGGTTTTGTACCCCGCTTCACTACCTGTATAGATCTTTTTGTCTTCCATGTTGATCAGTTCCCCGCCTGCCTTTTTGATACGTTCTGCCATTTCATCTTCTATCCCTGTACAAAAGCGTTGGGTAGAAGGGTTGGCCTGTGCGGCAGCGGTGAGTTTGGCATTTTCGTACACCCCTCCTTCATTCTTCTGGAACTTGCTGATCATCGATTTGATGTTGTCGTTCAGATCGCCCCTGGCCATGGTTTCGACCATGATCCGGAAGTCGAGGAAGAGCGCGTCGTCACTGCTGGCAGCATTGGACAACTGCATAAGGTAACCGGTGTTCAGGATCTGCTTTTCACTGTAGATGGCGCTATAGGCGCCGTTGCTGGCTGCATTGGCATATTTCGCGTCTCTTTTAATATCGAAGCCGTCGTTGACATAAGCATTCTTATAGGCATCCACTTCCCCTTTCGTGTACACCGGGCGTTTAGCTACGCCTTTACCGAAAGCCATGTCATTGGCGATGTCGGTACCATCTTCGTTAAGGCCGGGAGTGCGGTAGACGTCGACAACCAGCGGCAGGTAGATGATCTTTGTAGTGGCGACCACTTTTGTATCCGGCTTGCGGAAAAAGGCATATACGCTCACTTCCTTATCAACGGTATTTCCGTCGACGGTGATAGATTTATAGGCCACACCTTTCTCGACGCGGGTGGTGCCGGTTTTAAAATGGGTGATTGTTTTGCCACCATCAAAGGAATAGGCCCAGGCGACCAGCCGGAGTTGGTTGTCGGGTAGCTGCTCACTGAAGGAAGTTGCTTTGAATTCGTAGGTATTGCCGTTAACAACGCTTTTGGGGCCTTCAACTTTCAGTACTTTGACGGTGGTACCTGCATTTAGTACAACGGGGTCATTTTTGTGAAAGGAAACGCCTTCCTGCTTGCCGTGCAGCTGGATCCGTTTGCCGGACTGCAGGTTTGTTTCACCGGCACTGTTCCAGCGGACTTTCTCACCGTTTTCCGTATAATTTTTGGCGACAATGACGAGGCTTCCCGTACTGTTATCTCCCATGGTTCTTCAATTAAAGATGAGGATCAGAATAGTTTGGATTTCTCTGCGCTCTTGATGGCGACTGATTTTCCTGAGTTGATGGTCATCTCTTCTTTGGAGCTGTCCACTTTCACCTGTTCGGCAGTTTTCTCAATACTTTTAGCCTGCACATCCATATTTTCTGATGCAATTTTGGTAATGTTAGTTGCGCTCAGTTTATAGTCATTCACAGAGTACTGTGTGATGCTGTCACCGGCGTTGTGCATGATATTCATGCCAGCGCTGGCGGTCAGGTCATAACCGGCACTGTTACTGAGGTAGGTACCGGCGGTGACATCTACACTTTCAACTGCGATGATGTTGATATTGCGGGCTTGTATTTTGATGTTCTGGAGTGCTGTGATAGAGATGTTCTGACCGTTGGTATCCATCACGATGGTATTACCTCCTTTGTCGTTGATGGTAATGAATTCCTGTCCGGCAGTATCGTCAAGGCGGATGGTGTGACCGCTGCGGGTACGGATGGCTTTGATATTATTATCGGTATCGCCGTAGTCCGTTTTACCGCCGCCGTTATAGAGTGTACCGGTAATGTAAGGTGCTTCGGGATTGCCGCCTTCGAAATCTACCCATACTTCTTCGCCTGTTTCAGGCAGGAAATAAAAGCCTTTGTCGCCACCGCCATGGGGCTGAATGATGCGGACCCAGGGAGTCATCCCGTTTTGCCAGTTGAAACGAACGCGTACGCGGCCCAGGCCTTTTGGATCGAAATTTTCCACTACGACAGCGCTTTGTGCTTCGCAGTAAGGGATATTTTCGATGTTCATGGGAGGTACGGCGGTTGCTGCGGGGATGCCTTCGAAGAGATTGTAGTATTCACCGTTGCCATCGCAGAAATGTTCCAGGGAGGTAAGCAGGAATTCACCATGATCAGCGGTGGAGTAGATATTTTCCTGTATGCTGATGGTATCTCCGAGCCGCAGGGCAGTACTTTTACTACGCCCGCTGATGAGCACCATCTGGGCCATCTGGGCCTGTTGCTGGCGCTTACCGGTGTTTTCCAGTTCTTCTTTAGCATTACTGCTGAAAGCATGGGGTACCTTGTAAGTGAAGGCACGGTTATAGAGTTTATCGCTGATGTTCTTCGCGGTTTGCGTGTAGTTGTCCAGGTTACCGGGAGAAATACTGTTCGTATTGAAATCCACATCGGAATAGTTCCTGTACTCCTGTCCTTTCAATGCCTGGTTGTTGGGAACAGTTCTGAGGGAGATGTTGTACTCCACGAGGTTCACCTGGTGGAAAAGCGTCACTTTTTGCGGGGTATTCTTTCCGAAGATGATCCGCTGGCCGTTATAAAAGAACCATTCGCCGAAGCGCTGGGACAGGCGGTGCAGGAACTGGAAGCCGGTTTCTTTATACTGGACAATGTATTTTAATTGTGCGGAGTACTCCGGGTTGACCTCGGGAGAACCGGGGAAGGCGCTGCTGGTCTTTAATACAGTGTTGACAATATTGGCAAGGTTCTGTGTTTCGAAAGACTGGATGTGCGGATTGCCATCGAGAAGGATGGTAGGACTGGATGCGTAGACAGTACAGTGCCCGTTGATCGAATTACTTTCTTTGCCAAAGGTAACGGCAGTCACAACGCCATTGAAAGATAGTGGTGTACCATTACCGGTACCTTCCATACTTTCGACGGTCATGCGTACTTCTTTCCCTAAAAAAGATTGTCCGGAAGAAACGGGATCCTTCCCCAGTTTCAGCAACCAATCGTATCCAATCCTGATTTCCAGTGCGTGATGCCCTGTCATGGATTGCTTCAGGTGAAGGGAATGAAATTGCTTGAATTGTTCCTCTCCTATTGATACAGAAGTTTGGGTATATAAGGCCATTCGCTCAATAATTGATATGGTAATGCGGTTAACGAATAGGTTAAGTATTTACAAACAGCCCGAAATTATAAAAAAATTTTGAATCTGTTGTTTAAACAGGCATATTTTAATTATTAATGATTAAAAATAATATCTAAATAATTTATCTACGAAGCGGTTACGAATTCATAGAAGTTAGCGATATCATTGATTGCTTCGAGAACATCCGGATATGCGCGATTTGCATTCAACCAGTAGACGCGGTAACCATCCGGACTACAGGTAAATAATTCATCTTTGATGGCTGAAAGCGTGGCTTCTGCTTGGGGGAACGAAGTATTAAACTGGTAGTTACCGGTACCTGCTACGACTGTCAGCAATCCCACGCTCATATCGGGGCTTTCACCTACTTTGACAAGGTCCTGGTAATCGCAGCATTCCATGTTATTGACGAGGTAGCTTTTGCCGCCGGCTACGACCATTTGATAAGGGAACTGGTACCCTATTGCATCGGGTGTAGGGTCTATCCGGATGAAGGTGGCAGGTCTGTTGGAAAAAGCCATGAGTAATATATCTGTTACGATGCGCTCTTTCCATAATTTCACATGAGGGATGGCAGACAACATAGGCAACTCTATACAAACGCCGGCATCGCCGATCTTTCTAATACATATTTCCATAATAAAGGGGTGTTGGATCGAAGTTAAGGTACCCGAACAAGCAAGTAAGTTAATACTAAGTTAACAAGTTTCTGTAAAAAAAAAGCGGACAGGCGATGTATCAAAAGCGGACAGTGGGTGTTTTATAATTCACTGATAATGAATAATTTTCTTTCTGGCAGGGTTTTTCCGCACTGCTGGAATACTTAACCCAGGGCTATGCACAGGAATTATTTTAAAATGGCGGTGAGGTACCTGTTTAAGAACAAGGTACATTCTTTTATTAATATACTCGGACTCTCAGTTGGGATGACGGTAGCGATGCTGATTGGGTTATGGATCAGGGATGAATTTACGTATGATCGCTTTCCGGTGCATTACGACCGTATTGCGCAGGTGTATAAGAGCCAGGTGTTCAATGGCGACACGAAGACCAGCAAGGCCATCAGTATGCCACTACCGGTGGCATTGAAAGAGCATTACGGGGCATATTTTAAGGCGATGTCCATGAGTTCATGGACCTGGGGGCATATACTGGCAGCTGGCGATAAGCAATTGGTGCAGCGGGGGAACTTTATGGAGGCATCGGCGCCGGAGATGTTTAGTATGAAGATGCTCCGGGGTGATCGTACAGCGCTGGCGGATCCGGGTAGTATCCTGCTTTCGCAGACGGCAGCGAAGGCATTGTTTGGAGACATGAACCCAATGGGGCAACTGGTGAAACTGGACAACCAGGAGAGCTTCAAGGTAACGGGGGTATATGAGGACTTTCCGTATAACAGTAGTTTCAGTGACATTTCCTTTATAGCGCCGTGGGCGTATTATGCCAATAATCCAAACCTGGTAAAGCCAAGGTCAAAGAATGACTGGGGGGATAATTCTTACCAGTTGTATGTGCAGCTGGCGGACCATGCGGACATGGATAGCGTGAGTGCAAAGATTGCGCATGTAACGATGAAGGAGGCAGATGCTTTTATTAAACAATATACACCTGCGATCCTGTTACATCCGATGAGTCGCTGGCACCTGTATGCGAAGTTTAAGAATGGGGTGGCAGTGGGAGAACTTTTGCAGTATGTGTATCTGTTTGGCATTATAGGCGTGTTTGTGTTATTGCTGGCATGTATCAACTTTATGAACCTGACTACGGCGAAGAGTGAGAAGCGGGCGAAAGAAGTGGGTATCCGCAAGTCGATCGGATCGCTTCGGCAGCAGCTGGTGGCGCAGTTCTTTACAGAGTCATTGTTTGTAACATTCATTGCTTATATCCTATCCATTACTTTTGTATGGCTGTTATTGCCGTCTTTCAACGAGGTGGCGGATAAACACATTGCGTTGCCCTGGGATAGTCCTTTGTTCTGGCTGGCCGGCCTGACCTTCACCGCGGTAACGGGAATAATAGCGGGTAGTTATCCGGCGTTTTATTTATCTTCTTTCCAGCCGGTGAAAGTATTGAAAGGGGCCTATAAGGCGGGTAAACTGGCGGCTATGCCCAGGAAGGTATTGGTAGTGTTACAGTTTAGTGTATCTATTACCCTGATCATTGGAACGATCGTGGTGTTTAAGCAGATCGAATTTGCAAGGAACCGTCCGGTGGGATATAACAGGGAGGGATTGGTGACTGTGCCTACGATTACGGATGCAATAGCGAACCACTTCGAGGCGTTCAGGCATGAGTTGATGGCGACGGGTAAGATTGATGAAGTGGCATTTTCCACGAGTGCGGCGACCACGGTGAATAATAATACGAGTAGTGTAAACTGGCAGGGAAAGGATCCGAATATGACCGTTGATTTTGCAAATATCGGGGTCACGTTTGGATACGGCAAAACAGTGGGCTGGCAGTTTACAGATGGCAGGGATTTCGATGCGGGAATGCTGACGGATTCAGATGGGATGGTGATCAATCAGCGTGCGGTGGATTATATGAGTCTGAAAAATCCGGTGGGACAGTATATTACCAAGGGGGGAAGGCAGTTTAAGATCCTGGGTGTGGTAAAGGACATGGTGATGCAGAATCCCTATGAGCCGGTCTCCCCCACCCTGTTTTATATCAGGAATGGGTTTCGTGACAATTATGTCAATATCAGAATCAATCCGAAAGTGAGTCCGCCGGAGGGGGTACAGCTGATAGAAGCAATGTGCAGGAAGTACGATCCGGAAAGTCCGGTGAATTATCAGTTTGCCGACGCGGAGTATGCAGCTAAGTTTAAAGATGAGATGCGTATAGGAAAACTGGCGGGGATATTTGCGGTGCTGGCTGTTTTTATATCCTGTTTAGGATTGTTTGGGATGGCATCGTTTATGGCGGAGCAGCGGACGAAGGAACTGGGGATCAGGAAGATCCTGGGGGCGTCTGTATTTAGTTTATGGGGGATGTTGTCGCGGGAGTTTATTGTGCTGGTGGCGATTTCGTTTTTGATAGCGCTGCCATTGGCACATGTAGGGATGCAGGCCTGGTTGCAAAGGTATACGTATAGAACAGATATGCCATGGTGGGCATTTTTGGTGGCGGCTGGAGGGGCGATGGTCATCACGTTGCTAACGGTGAGTATCCAGGGGATCCGGGCGGCAATGATGAATCCTGTGAAGAGTTTGAGAACAGAGTAATTTTTTATTAAATAATCTGAAGGATATTCAGGATACGCGGTTGGTGCAAAGTAAATTTTATCCGGCGGAATCCGGATGATTGTTGGCCGGAAATTTAATATAACCGGTTTCCGGCGCTTCAACCTACCCTGCGTCCACCTCGGTTTTTGCGTATAAATACTTGATTGTTATGTAATTGAAATCCACTAACTTGCCATCATATTAATCCCAAAACATTTCACTGTATGAAAAAGCTACTCTTGCTTTCATTGTGCGCCCCTGCGGTGTTACTTCTCTCATTTTCATTCCAGCAGGTACCGGGCGTAAAACGCGTGAGCACGCACCTTTACACAGTTTCCAAAGTCGCCAGCAAACGCGTGTCTGTGAGTGACCAGGAAGAGATCAAACGTGTCGTAGCGGAGCACTATGGCATTAAGGATTTCGGTCGTGGAGCAATTACCATTGCGTCCAACAATCCGCTGAACAGGAAGATGGGCGGAATTCTTGACAACTCAATTTACAAAGATTGGGTATCTACCAAGTTCATTTTCTGGAAGCAGATTAAAACACTGCCGGAAGAAGTGATCAAGGCGAACGAGATTATGAGCCGCTATGCACCGGCCGTTAAGTAACTGGCTACAGCGATGGCTGGCGGATAGCCTGTCGGCCATCGTGCTGTTTGGCGCAAGGTGGGGAGTGTGTAGGGTTGGTGAAGGTTGGCGGGAGCAGGCGGTTGGCAGGTTTGGGTGGAGAGTGTGTACGGTTGGTGAAGGTTGGCGGGAGCAGGCGGCTGGCAGGTTTGGGTGGAGAGTTTGTGCGGTTGATGAGGGTTGGTGTGATCAGGGCACTGGCAGGTTTGGCTGGGGAGTGTGTGCGGTTGGTGAGGGTTGGCGGGAG
>NZ_JBCNKF010000046.1:0-49732 GCF_039596155.1 Chitinophaga sp. | reverse complement strand
CCTATCCCTGACGGACTGCTACCTGAATGCTCGAAAATTAAATTAAGGAACCGCCGTATACCGAACGGTACGTACGGTGGTGTGAGAGGACAGTGAGGGAACTAATCCCTCACTTCCTACTCGATTGCCGGTATTACCAATCTGCATCCTTGTGTGACTTGTGTCATACATAGGCTGTAAAAGCAATGGTAATCTGCCCTTAACAAATATGGCATGCCTTCTTACGACCATATCAAAATCGGCATAGATTATACTGGCAAAAAGGTCCTGGATGGAATGAGGGTATCGGCATTGTATATCTATAAGGATAAGAAAGGGAATGATTTTAATAACCTGAAGTATGATTTTAATAAAGTCAACGTATCCCACTTCGCGCTGGTACTTAATTACTCCTTCTGACACTGTGATATAAGTCACCGTACAGCCATTCACCTGCAGATATATTTGTAAACAAATTCAGGAATAATGATTCAGGTATTGCAACATCCCTGGCCATGGTATGTGGCGGGACCGATTATTGGACTTATTGTACCGGCCCTTTTATTATTGGGCAATAAGCACTTTGGCATTTCAGCGAACCTCCGGCACGCCTGCGCGGCATGCTTCCCGGCGGGAATTCAATTTTTCCAGTACGACTGGAAGAAAGAAATATGGAACTTTTTCTTTGTGGCAGGCATTATTGCAGGGGCCTTCATAGCGGGCACATTACTGGTAAATCCCGACCCGGTCCTGGTAAATCCTTCGTTGGTAAAAGAACTGGCCGGGTATGGTATGACGGATCACGCTGCTTTAGTTCCCCACGAACTGTTTTCACTGACCAGCCTCTTCACACTTCGCGGCGCCATCATGCTGATAGGAGGAGGATTCCTGGTAGGATTCGGTACCAGGTATGCGGGCGGCTGTACCTCCGGTCATTCCATCATGGGGTTAAGTGACCTGCAATGGCCATCACTGGTAGCCACCGTAATGTTTATGGCCGGCGGTTTCCTGATGGCGAACCTTATTCTGCCCTATATTCTTCATTTATAATTCCTCTAATTTTTTGTCATGGACACACTGGAGAAAAAGATAACTAATACTGATTTTGAAGTACGTTCCCTGGATACGATTTGTGTGAATGAATCCACCCGTTCACATCCCTGGTGGTACAATTTTAAATACCTGGCGGTGGGCGTCATCTTTGGAATTGTATTTGTCAAGGCCGAAATCGTCAGCTGGTTCAGGATACAGGAAATGTTCCGCCTGCAAAGCTTTCATATGTTTGGCGTGATTGGTTCTGCTGTCCTGACCGGTATGCTCTCGGTATGGTTGATAAAGCGATTCAACATTAAAACAATTCATGGTGAAAAGGTCGAATTTCATCCCAAGAAGTTTAACAAAGGACAGGTAATAGGCGGTTTTATTTTTGGATTAGGATGGGCACTCACCGGCGCATGTCCGGGACCATTATTTGCACAAATCGGTCTCGGATCCCTGGTGGTTTTAGTGGTGATCGCCAGTGCAGTAGCAGGAACCTGGACCTACGGTTACTTCAGGGATCAACTGCCACACTAAAGGTGGCATATCAGGACAGATATTGTGTGCCTGTGCCTATAGCTGCTGGCTTTTGTTCAGCGGGTACAACATTTTGTATCGGACACTGTTTAATATTACCTTAACGTAGAACCGATTGCAGTTATAAAGCACAGGCACACATGGACAACTATCTGGCATTTATCCTACTCGCGTTACTTTCTGAGGTAATTGGAACAATCTCTGGATTTGGGTCTTCCATTCTTTTTGTTCCTATAGCATCGCTTTTTTTTGATTTTAAATCAGTACTTGGAATTACCGCTGTATTTCATGTATTCAGCAACTTGTCTAAAATATACCTATTCCGGCAAGGTATAGATAAGAACGTGGCTGTTAAATTGGGCATACCTGCCATCGTATTTGTTATCCTTGGTGCCTGGCTTACTACTTACATCCCGGCAAAACCACTTGAGTTGCTGATGAGTTGCGCATTAATAGGACTATCTGTTTATTTGCTGGTCAATTTTAATCACTCCATCCGTCAAAGTAATAGTAATTTATTTTCCGGCGGTGCAGCATCGGGGTTCCTGGCAGGTATTGCAGGTACCGGCGGCGCCATAAGAGGGATTACCCTGGCCGCGTTCCACCTTCCTAAAATGGTATTTATTGCGACATCGGCCCTTATTGACCTCGGGGTTGACAGCAGCCGGGCGTTCATCTATATTCACAATGGCTATTTTAGCCGTAAATATATTGTACTCATACCCTTTCTTATTGTTATCAGTATCGTAGGAAGCTATCTGGGAAAGATTATTTTAAGATATACATCGGAAATCGTATTCAGGTATCTGGTTCTATTAGTCGTAATGACCGTTTCAATTTACCAGATTTTTAAATTATTCAGGTAGGTTTGATAATGGATGTTGTTCCTTCCGTTCTCATTATTTTTAGAAGCTAGCGGGAAAATTTTCCCGCTGCCTGATACAACAGTTAATTTTTTCGCTCCCTCACAACCTTTAATCTCTTCCTGCTGTTATAATTACTAAATGTATGTTGTTGATTATAAGTGGTGTATGTCCATGTATTCCATCCTGTTGGTGCTGATTTCGCACTGTGGTTGCATAAATTGTGAAATTTAAAATTCAAACTATTACTACTTTTATACCCGTGAAAAGGCTAATTTCTATAGGATTACTCACCGTAATTTTACTTTCATCGACTGAAGGTATCCAGCTATTGAAGCTGCCCTATATTTTTAAGCATTTTGCACAACATCACCGTCAGGATAGCCATCTTTCTTTCCTGGGGTTTCTGGCCATGCATTATCTTCATGGAAGTCCGCATGATAGTGATTACGAGGAAGACATGAAGCTGCCATTCAAGCGTACGGACAACTGTCAGCTGAGTCAATCTGCTGCCTATGCACTGCCCGATCAGCATATTATATTAACTATTCCGCAGGGGCTTCCCAGGCGCGTATATACATTTTATCATACTCCATTCATCCCGGCAGGCTATCTTTCCTGCATCTGGCAGCCGCCCAAATCCTGTTAAGTTATTTATTTAAACGTGTTACAGCAGGCCTATCACCTGCTCAGGCCTTCTATGCCCGGCATAGACATTAATTTCATAAAAACGTTTTATTTATGCTTAACAGAATCATCTCATTTTCTGTTAGAAATAAGCTCATTGTTGGTCTTTTCCTGATCGCCCTTATTGCATATGGCTCTTTCGAGCTAACCCGGTTACCGATCGATGCCGTACCGGATATTACGAACAACCAGGTGCAGGTAATTACTATTGCCCCTTCCTTTGGGGCCACTGATATCGAACGCCTCGTCACTTACCCGATTGAGCAGGCAAATGCGAATATACCGGGTATGAAAGAGATCCGCAGCTTCTCGCGTTTCGGACTCTCCCTCGTTACCATCGTATTTGATGATGCCACGGATATTTATTGGGCACGCCAACAGGTAAGTGAGCGGCTGCAGAAGGTACAAACTGAAATACCGACGGGTGTAGGTGTACCTGAATTAGGCCCCGTAAGCACCGGGTTAGGCGAAATCTATCAATATGTGGTCAGGCCGCTGCCAGGTTACGAAAATAAATACGATGCCACACAATTACGGACCATCCAGGACTGGATCGTGCGCAGACAGCTGCTGGGAGTAAAGGGTGTCGCAGAGGTGAGCAGCTTTGGCGGAAAACTTAAACAATATAGCATTGAAGTCAACCCTAACCGCTTACAGGCACATGGCCTGACTATCACAGATGTTTTCAATGCTGTTGAACGGAATAATAATAATACAGGGGGGGCCTACATAGAGAAAGGACCTGCCGTGGTTTATATAAGAACACAAGGGCTATTCAGTAATGAAGATGATATCAGGAATACCATTATCAAGCCGCTGGCAGATGGACAACCTTTATTTATCCGGGATGTGGCGGACGTGAAAACCGGCTTTGCTACACGATACGGTGCCATGTGTTACAACGACCAGGGAGAGGTAGCCGGTGCGGTCGTGATGATGCTGAAGGGCGCCAATAGCAGCGTCGTGATCAAAAACGTGAAGGAACGAGTTGCGCAGATCCAGAAAACACTCCCCCAGGGTGTAGTGATCGAATCTTTCCTGGACCGGACTAAAATGGTCAACAATGCCATCGGTACTGTTGAACATAACCTGCTCGAAGGCGCACTGATCGTCATCTTTGTGCTGGTCATTTTTCTGGGCAACTTACGCGCTGGCCTGTTAGTCGCATCGGTTATTCCACTGGCCATGTTGTTCGCCGTGATCATGATGAACCTGTTTGGTGTGAGTGGTAACCTCATGAGCCTGGGTGCACTTGACTTCGGGTTGATTGTAGACGGTGCCGTGATCATTGTAGAAGCCGTGATGCACAAACTGAGTCATAGCAAACACTTCACAAACATCAATAAACTGAACCAGCCGCAAATGGACCTGGAAGTAAACGAATCTGCCAGTAGAATGATGAATAGTGCTGTCTTTGGACAAATCATCATACTGGTTGTTTATCTCCCCATTTTTACGTTGGAGGGTATCGAGGGTAAGATGTTTAAACCGATGGCACAGACGGTCGCATTTGCCCTGTTAGGCGCATTTTTACTCTCGCTGACCTATATACCCATGATGAGTGCTGTCTTCCTCAGTAAAAAAGTGAAGCATACGTCCAATCTCGCCGATCGTTTGATGGAGAGGATAGGGGGGGCCTATTACCGTACTTTAAAGCGGGCGCTGGAGATCCCGAAGATTATTATAGCAGCGGTGCTGGTCATGTTTG
Source organism: Chitinophaga sp. (assembly GCF_039596155.1). Classification (GTDB taxonomy): domain Bacteria; phylum Bacteroidota; class Bacteroidia; order Chitinophagales; family Chitinophagaceae; genus Chitinophaga. The sequence continues at coordinate 44,920 of NZ_JBCNKF010000046.1, read as the reverse complement.
CGATCGCGCTGTATGTGTTAACAACCCTGGGCGGAGAATTCATCCCAGCCCTGGAAGAAGGCGACTTTGCCGTTGATACCCGCGTACTCACCGGTAGCAGCCTGAATACGACGATCGCCAATACCCAGCAGGCTGCGCATATTCTTAAGACCAGCTTCCCTGAAGTGGAAAAGGTGGTCACCAAGATAGGAAGTGGAGAAGTACCAACAGACCCTATGCCGATGGATGCAAGTGATATGATGGTGATCCTGAAACCTAAATCTGAATGGACATCCGCCACAAACTTCAATGACCTGGCGCAGAAAATGGGCAATGCCCTGGAGGCTGTTCCCGGTATTACCGCCGGTTTTCAGTACCCGGTCCAGATGCGTTTCAACGAATTGATGACAGGCGCCCGCCAGGATGTGGTCTGTAAGATCTTCGGCGAAGATATGGACACACTTGCCCGCTATGCAGCCCGTTTAGGCAGAATAATCAGTAAGGTGAAGGGTGCGCAGAATCTGTATGTGGAAGCAGTAGGAGGGGTGCCCCAGGTATTGATCAACTACAACCGGAATGCCATTGCACAATACGGATTGAATATCGATGATGTCAATAAAGTGGTCAATACTGCCCTGGCAGGACAAAGCGCAGGCATGCTGTTCGAAGGTGAAAAGCGGTTCGACGTAGTTGTACGCCTGAGCGGCGAACAGAAAAAGGACCTTAAAGATATTCAGAACCTGCTGGTAGCTACACCCGGTGGTGTACAGGTACCACTCTACCAGCTGGCAGCTGTAAATATCGTCAACGGTCCTAACCAGATTCAAAGGGAAGATGCAAAAAGACGCATCGTTGTCGGATTCAACGTCCGTGGCCGCGATGTGCAGAGCATTGTGCAGGAACTACAGCTCAGGGCTGACAGCGAATTACGACTTCCCACAGGTTATTACGTTACTTACGGCGGGGCCTTTGAAAACCTGAATGCTGCCAGGCAGCGATTGATGATAGCAGTCCCCGTATCGCTGCTGCTGATCTTCCTGCTGCTTTACTTTGCCTTTAATTCTGTTAAACAGGGATTATTGATTTATTCTGCCATTCCACTCTCTGCCATTGGAGGAATATTATTCCTGGGGCTGAGAGGCATGCCATTCAGCATCAGCGCAGGCGTTGGCTTCATCGCGCTTTTTGGCGTGGCCGTATTGAATGGAATTGTACTGATCGCAGAATTTAACCAGCTTAAAAAAGGAGGAATGACCGATCTGAAAGAAATTGTATTGAAAGGTACGCTGGTGAGATTACGCCCCGTGATGATGACAGCCTTTGTAGCATCACTTGGCTTTCTCCCGATGGCCGTGAGCAATGGCGCCGGCGCAGAAGTACAGCGTCCTTTGGCGACCGTTGTGATTGGTGGCTTGCTGATTGCCACATTTTTGACACTGTTCGTATTACCTGTGTTGTATATCATTTTTGAAAAAGGAGTGAAGATCGGGCTATCCAAAACAGCTATCGTGATCGCCTGTATCCTCTTCCCCGCACTTAACTTTATGAGCGGAACTGCGATTGCCCAAACTCCTATTAGTTTACATGCGGCAATAGATACTGCCCTTAAAAACAACCGGCAGGTAAAAAACGAGCGCCTGAAAACGACCTACCAGCAGTTGCTGATCAGGAGTGGTCGCACACTGCCACAGACGAGTGTAGCCGGTGATGCGGGCCAGATTAACAGTGCTTATACGGATACCCGCTTCTCCATCAGCCAGTCATTTAGCTTCCCCACCGTATACACCCGTCAGAAAGAACTCTTACGTGAAGAATGGAAAGCCGGGGTCCTGAACGTAGCTGTCAGGGAAGCTGTATTGAAAAAACAGGTCAGTCAGACCTTCGCCACCTTAATCTATCTCGCCAGCAAACAACAATTACTTCATCATACAGATAGTCTTTACAGGGCCTTTTACAACCTGGCCAGGTTAAGGCTTGACAAAGGAGAGAGTAACGTGCTGGAAGTAAGCAGTGCAGAAGCCCTCCTGGCCCAGATACAACTGCAACAGAACCAGTTGAAGCAGGATAGTGTCATCGCACAACTGCAATTCCAGCTGCTCCTGAATACCGAAACCCTTTTCCAGCCGGAACAAACGGAGTTAAACACCGTGATGGCTGAACCGGCAGGTATGGACTCCGCTATATGGCAGGTACATCCCATGCTGCAGGTATTATTACAACAGCGTAAAACGGCAACCGCCGCATGGAGACTTGAGAAAAGCCGCCTGCTTCCTGAGCTTTCACTGGGCTATGCGAACTCCAGCATTAAAGGACTAGGCGCAGACGACAGGTATTACAATGGTGCGCATCGTTTCAATTCTGTGCAGGTAGGCGTGGGCATTCCAATTTTCTCCGGCGGCCAGCACGCTCGTATAAAGAGTGCTTACATCAATCAGCAGATAGCGGCTAATTCCTATACCACCGAATCAGAAAACCTTCGGACTGAATTTGGCATTGCACAGGAACGCTATCGCACAGCAAAGAATAACATCGCCGCATTTGAAACACAGTACCTTAAAAATGCAACGCTGATTAACCAGACTGCCAACAAGCAACTGGCTGCCGGTACTATCAACTTCCTGGAATGGGTGCAGGTCACTAACCAGGCGATCCTGATAAGAAACGGGTATGCTGACGCAGTCAGAGATCTGTACGAATCCGTGATCCAGCTCAACTATTTAGCTAACAAATAAGGACGATCCAACATGAAGACTAATATATATATCATCGCGCTGGCGCTTATATTCGGTGCCTGCAGCGGGAAGAAAAATAATCCTGAAGAACAGGGAACAGCGGCGGCCAACGAAAACGCCGTTAAATTGACCGACGCACAATTTCGTAATGCCGGTATCGTGACGGGCACTGTTACTGAAAGGGAAGTTTCCGGCACGCTTAAATTAAATGGTAAAATAGACGTGCCACCGCAAAATATGGTGTCCATTAGTATTCCACTGGGCGGTTATCTCAAATCAACAGGTCTGCTGCCGGGCATGCAGGTGAGAAAAGGAGCGGTCATTGCCGTGATTGAAGATCAGCAGTACATACAATTGCAACAGGACTACCTGACGGCTGTTGCTAAATTGAATGTACTGGAAAAAGACTACCAGCGTCAGAAGGATCTGAATGAAAGTAAAGCAGCCAGCGATAAGGTGGCACAGCAGGCAGAAGCCGATTACCGCACCAATCGTATTTTAGTAACCACCCTGGGAGAAAAACTGCGGCTCGCGGGTATTGATCCGGCCCGGATCAGTGAAACCCATATAGAAAAGAACATCAGTATCCACTCGCCCATAGAAGGGTTCGTATCAAAAGTCAATGTCAATATTGGCAGGTACGTGTCGCCAACAGAGGTGCTGTTTGAACTGGTGAATCCAACAGACATACACCTGGCACTGAAAGTCTTTGAAAAGGATCTCGACAAATTGTACATCGGACAAAAAGTGACGGCTTACACCAACAATCAACCGGATAAACAATACGAATGCAAAATATTACTGATCAGTCATGACCTGTCGCCGGAAAGAACAGCAGATGTACATTGCCATTTTGTAACCTACGATAAGTCGTTGGTGCCGGGTACCTATATGAATGCAGAGGTACAGGTGAAAAATGTGAAAGCCGCTACACTGCCGGCTGAAGCCGTAGTAAATTATGAGGGGAAAGATTATGTTTTCAAAGTAACAGGCGATAAAACCTATGAAATGATGGAAGTAAATAGCGGTGAGGCACAGAATGGTTATGTACCGGTGGAGATAGCGACTGATAGTCAATCACAGTTTGTCACAAAAGGTGCCTATTCTTTACTGATGATGCTGAAGAATAAGGCGGACTAGCATTCACAGGTCGGATTTGTTCATTGAATAGCCGGTTTTGTTCACAGCTGAAATGTGTTTAATCAGCTACCTTGCATGTAAGATATCTACTGCATGAGTCATTTATATAAGTCCTGCAAATGTTCGGGAAAAGAATGTACGCCCTGGCATATCGCCAGGGCTTTTTTTTTACCATTGCCTTTAAATAAATGTTGCCTGCGCAAATCTATAATCCCCCAACTTACGTAACTTGTAATTGAAAGCAATCGATTGCAACACCAAAACTATCGCTGATCCATTAATTCTTTAATTATGAATGTCCAACTTGAAATGTTCGAATCTCTCCATGCTGATTTTAAAATCTATGCTGATAATGAAATGGATGTTCTCCAATTTAAATCTAAGATCATCGAGATCTGTTCAGTACTGGCTTCCTATTCTTTCTATTGTGAGCGGAAATTTATCATCACACAATTGAAGAAAACATTGAATGAAATTTCCCTGATAAGTAAAAAGGCCTGTAAGTGCGCAATGGTAACTACCGGCTATCTACTGGATGTAGTGGGGTGCCTGGAGATGATCATTATGCTCGTGAAGGAAAATGAAGCGATCATTACTACGGATGGTGCTACCTCGTATTCCGGCATACTATTATAATGCTTTATACGCCGGTCGCTTAACGCCGCACTAATTCCCGGCTTTAAGATTGTATCCTCATGTGAAATAGCATCACGCAGATATTTTACGAATTTGAAAACCCGCCCCAATGAAAATAAGCCATGCTTTTGTATGGTGCGTGTACTTGTGCTTCCGGATGTCGGAAAAGTTAAAAACAAAACTAGTTTTGTACAATATCAGATAAAAAAGAAAATCTCAAATTTGATTCAGCGTCGATATATAATGATTGTTATGAAATACTGAAGCTTATTCCTTCATCACAAAGGAAATATTATCACCTGTATTAAATGAATTTTCCGTTATGAAAAAAACACTGATGTGTGGAGTCACCTCCACCACATGGCTAGCCATTTTTTTTATATTTCTAACCTGCTTCAAACCGGGGGCCTATGCGCAAAAACTACCCATCATTACCGGCAAAGTTTTATCCGCTGATAATCAGCCCATACCCGGTGCCACGATTAAAGAGAAAGGTACCAGCAACGGCGTTGTAGCAGACAACGATGGGAATTTTAAAATTACGCCAACCAAAGAAAACGCTGTCCTGGAAATCTCTGCAATCGGATTTGAAAAATCTGAGACGGTCGTGCAGGCCGGTACGCCCAAAAACATTACCCTGGTGCGGACGTCCAGTAGTCTCAATGACGTAGTGGTCGTAGGCTATGGCACGCAAAAGAAAGTAAACCTTACCGGTGCTGTTGTCAGCATCTCTGCTGTACAGGTGGAAGATCGTCCTATTACCCAGGCATCCCAGGCACTCGCAGGTCTTGCGCCAGGCGTGACTGTTTCACAGAATAGCGGGCGCCCTGGCAACGATGGCGCCGGTATCACCGTGCGTGGATTAGGCACCTTCTCCGGCGCCGGCAACAGTCCACTGGTACTGATTGATGGTCTGGCATCCTCCATTGACCAGGTAGATCCTTATAATATTAAAAGCATCTCTGTCCTGAAAGATGCCGCCTCTGCCGCCATCTACGGTACAAGGGCTGCCAACGGTGTGATCCTGATTGAAACCAAGCGCGGACAAACCGGTAAAATGCAGGTAAGCTATAATAGCTATGTGGGTAAGCAGCACGTCACCGCTTTGCCGCAGTTCCTGGATTCCTGGGAATACGCAACACTGTTAAATGAAGCCAACGTCAATGGCGGTGGGTCTGCGGTCTATACAGACCAGGAAATCCAAAAATTCAGGGATGGATCAGATCCTGATAACTATCCGAATGTACCGCATTTGAAGAACCTGCTGAACAGCGGTTCAGGCTTTCAAACTTACCACAATGTGAGTGTGAACGGGGGAGATAGCAGGAACGCATACCTGTTCTCCGGGGGCTACCTGCAGCAGGATGGACTGGTGGCTAAGAACGGCTATAAAAAGTATAACTTCCTGTTTAATTTTGATAGCCACATAAAAGACAACCTGACACTTAATGTAAACCTGAGCGGCAATACATCCAATACAACCGAGCCGCGCCAGTCAGGTGGAGATATGGCCAGCATCATTGGTTATGCCGTGCGCGAAGGACCGATATATGCAGGTCGTAAATCAGATGGCACCTATGGCTATATGGATAATTATGGTCCTGAAGCATGGATGTCCAGTAATTCTTTCTATAAGAGTAACCAGAAATATTTCCTCGGCGGGGCTGAGTTGACCTGGGAAATTTTCAAAGGCTTTTCTTTAAGTGGTAAAGGGGGATATAATTATACGAACAATAATAGCACCAGCTTTGCATCGGATTTCCAGTTTAATCCGACTAAATACGTAGGGCCTAATAATCTCACTGTTTTCACCTCTGAAAACAGCCTGCTCACCCTGCAATCCCTGGCAAGATACAATCGTCAGTTCGGGTTGCATGATCTGAATATCATGGCGGGTTATTCGCAGGAACAGAATAAGTACGCATGGCAACAGGGATACCGGCAAAATTTTCCCAACAACCTGCTGTATACCCTGAATGCAGGATCCGCGACAGGGATGTCTGCTACCGGTTCTGCAGATGAATGGGCACTCAGGTCCTGGTTCGGAAGAATCAATTACGCATTTGACAATAAATACCTGCTGGAATTAAATGCCAGGTACGACGGTACGTCCAGATTCCCTGCCAGTGGAAGATGGGGATTTTTCCCTTCCATATCAGCCGGATGGAAGATCTCTGAAGAGCGCTTCCTGAAAGAAAACGCACAATGGATAGATCTGCTCAAGATCAGGGCATCGTGGGGTAAACTGGGTAACCAGAATATAGGCAACTACCCTTACCAGAATATTATCTCCTTAGGACAAAACTATTCTTTCGGGGGTACACTGGCATCTGGCGCAGCTGTGACTACACTGGCCAACCACGCTATTACATGGGAAACGACCCGGATTACGGACGTCGGGTTTGATCTGTCTGTACTGAACGGTGAACTGAGTATGTCTGTAGATTATTTTGATAAATATACATCCGGTATTCTATATGCTATTTCAGTATCCAGTGTATTAGGACTGACACCATCTGCTGTCAACGCTGGTGCAGTTAAAAATACAGGTGTAGATGTCCTGTTAAACTACCGTAAAACGCTCGGAAAGGTACATTTGGGTTTCTCCCCGAATTTTTCATTTGTCAACAACCGGGTGATGCAGCTTGCCAGTGGACTGAAGCAGGACATAGGTCAGAACCTGTTTGTAGGAAAATCACTTAATTCCATCTATGGCTATGTAGCGGATGGTTTGTTCACCGACGCCAATGACGTGGCTAACAGCCCTGCACAACCTTATGCTGCGCAGCCTGGCTTTATTAAATACAAAGACCTGAGTGGCCCTGATGGAAAGCCGGATGGTAAAACCGATGCGACTTACGACCGTACTGTCATTGGTAATACCATGCCTAAATACGCCTACGGCGCCACTATTACGGCTGATTACAAAGGATTCGACCTCTCTATCCTCTTACAGGGACTGGCCGGATTTGAAAAACAAATGGGATCTTACATGGCCTTCGCATTTTACAACGGCGGTCAGATACAACGCTGGCAGGCAGATAATCGCTGGACGACCAGCAATCCCAATCCGCACGCCAGTTATCCCAAACTAACGACTTTAAATATGGGGAGTGGCACTATCGCCTCTTCTACCTACTGGAACAGAAATGCAAGTTTTCTACGTATGAAAAATCTTCAGCTGGGATACTCTTTTTCCAGCAGTATGCTCGAAAGGATAAAGATCAACAGACTGAGACTCTATGTAAGTGGACAAAATCTCTTTACCATCAACAAATTCTACAAAGGATGGGATCCGGAGATGTACCAGGCCACAGGGGATGGGCCCAGCTTTTATCCAATTACCCGTGTCTACACTTTCGGTGTAAATGTGAAATTCTGATCTAAAATCCATTAGAAATGAAAAAGCTTATCAACATATTTATCTTTTCTCTTTTAGCGGCCGGTTGTAATAAAAGTTTTTTTGATAAACAACCATTGGACGCTGTTTCAGATGCCACATTCTGGAAAACAGCGTCGGACGCAAACCTGGCGCTGGTGGGCTGTTACAATACAGGCGCTGGCTGGAAAGGCGAGGATTTCTGGACGCCCCGTTCCATGGTTTACCTGGACCTCATGGCCGGAAACGGATCAGAAAAAGAACTAATCCCGGACCATATGACAGATGGTACCCTGAACTCAGCCTATTGGGTGCCGGCTAATTACTGGTCTAATTCTTATCGCAAAATAGCCGTCTGCAATAACTTCCTGGATCACGTGGGGACAATCAATATGGATACAACCCTGCGTGCGGTGATGATGGCAGAAGTGAGAACACTGAGAGCATATGAGTATTTTAACCTGGCACTTTATTTCGGTGGTGTACCGTTAGTACAACATGTATTGACGATTCCGGAAGCAAACAGTGTAGTCAGAGCTACCCGCGATGAAGTATGGGCTTTTGTGGAGGCTGAGTTAAAAGCCGCCTACCCATTACTGCCATCCACCCGCCCGGCTACTGAAAATGGGAGAATGACAGCTGGCGCCGCACTTGCCATTCTTGGCCGCCTGCAAATGGCAGAAAAAAAATGGAGCGAAGCAGCCAGTACTTATAAAATCATTATTGATAGTAAAGCATACAGCATCGATCCAAGGTTCAAAGAACTTTTCTGGCAGGCAGGTGAACTGAGTAATGAAATTGTGATGTCTTCCCAATACCTGGTAGATACCTATTCACATGTGTTACTGCAATACCTGTACCCTGAAACTTACAGCGGATGGCATCAGTTCTCTCCATACAATGAACTGGTAAAGGAATATGAATGCAAAGATGGTAAGCCGATTGAAACGTCTCCATTGTACGATAAGAACAATCCTTATAACAACCGTGATCCAAGACTGGATTACACCATAATGATTGATGGGCGTTTCTCCTTAAATGGTGTCGCCTACGTGGCAACACCAGGTAGTACTTCACCGGACAGATTTGGTAAGTACGCAAACTGGAGCGGGTATTGTATCAGCAAATTTGTAGACCCCGGTTTTAGCGGCAGTCTCACAAATTATGGCGGTAACTGGTGCCTGGTACGTTACGCAGAGGTGTTACTCAGTTACCTCGAAAGCACCCTGGAAGCTGGTGGTGCCATCGATCAGGGCTTACTGGATCAGACAATCAACCTGGTACGTGGCAGGGCAGCAGTGAATATGCCCGCCGTCACAACGACAAATGCAAGTGATCTCAGAACCATCATTCGCCGGGAGAGAAGAGTGGAATTCGCCTTTGAGGGCCTTCATTATTATGATATCCTTCGCTGGGGAACCGCTGGCACAGAATTGAACCGCACTTTCACCGGAATGAAACTGACAAACACACCCGCCACTTACACCGCCTATCCTGTGGACCAGGATGGCTATTATATCATGGTCAATAAACGGAACTTCAAAACAGGAGTGAATGAGCTTTGGCCGGTTCCTCAGTCAGAACGGGATATCAACCCCAACCTGACGCAGAACACGGGCTATTAAACAGCAATACACATGTAAGACGTGTGTAAGTGAGCCTGTATCAAAAAGAAAGATACAGGCTCACTTTATTGGGATGAGCAGAGGTATCGTTTTATATATTTTTTCAGGTAGTTTTTAGTGTGATGCAACCATAAAGCGTAAAGCTGAATCCGCTTAGACTCAAGCCAATCCTGCTAAGTTCTGTCCAGAACTGACAGTTTTTTTTATACATTATATGCGTGACTTTCCCGGTATGCCCCCGGCGTTTGCCCTGTATTGCACTTAAAAACCCGGGCAAAGTAGCTCAGGCTTTCAAACCCGGTTTGTTCTGCTATAGCTGCAAATGAATAATTAGAAGTCAGGATGAGAAATTGCGCGCGTTCAATGCGTTTTTGCTGGATGAATTGAAGTGGCCGCTGGCCGGTATGCTGATAAAAGGACCTGGAAAAATGATCTGTACTCAGGTTGGCCCGCATAGCCAGCTCTTCCACGGATAAGTTGCCCGATAAATTCGTTTGTATATGATTGATCGCCTCCATGATCCTGGAAGGGATCAGTTTTTGCTGCTCATTCGCAAAGTCAATGCAGTTGATAAACCTGGATAGTAAGATTTGAATCAGCCCCTGTGTTTCCAGGACCGTAGAGAGGTTCAACCTGGCGTTCGCTTCCTGGAAACCCTTTAGGATATTACTTTTTTCATACACTTTAGGATTATCAGATTTCCTGAGATCTCTGCCGGGATTGATGTCAATCAGTCGTTTGAAGAGCTCAATGTCTGTAGGAGAGGCGGTGATTTGTAATAATCTCCTGCTGCCGGAGAATAGTGAACTTCCGTCAGACGATTCTTCGACAAAATGAATATAATATTGGCTGAGACTGGAAGGACAGGTTTGATTGAACATGGTAAAGCTCGGTATGAGGTATAGCTGACCTTTTTCCAGGGCAATATGCTGGTCTGGCGTGGAAAGGTGACCAATGCCGTCGTCTATCAGGTAAAGCCTGTAAAAAGGACTAATGACATTGAGGTAATTCCAGGTCTCACTTAATTGTACATAATCAGCATTTAGCAATGAGAATGTAAATCGGTTCCTCATAAGTGGCAATTATCGGCAGGTTTAAAAATTGAAAGCTACATAAAAATACCGTCAATTTTCATGCGGGAAGGTGGTTTTGGGTTCAAAGGATATATTTACGTTTTAATGGATGGCGCTGTTATCCTGCCTTTTTGTGAATGAGGGGGTAAAAAGAAACGGCTTATACTGAAATGAATCAATATAAGCCGCGTATCATTCCGGGTTAAGTAATCAGTTATTATTTAACTTTTCTCACCTCGTCGATCATCGCTGATAATCTTTCTACAGCGGCATCAATTCCATCTTCATACCCTACCATCCTGAAACGGATCACCCCGTTTTTATCGATGATGATTTTATTAGGAATACCTTTCACACCATAATGATCGGCCACAATTGATTCGCTGTCCAGCAGTACGGTAAAAGGATACTCATTCTTTGAGAGAAAGCTCCTGATCATACCTGTCGGGTCTTTTACCCGTTCCATGCAATCAATAAATAGAAATACGATATTCGAATCAGCCGCATACTTTTCAAGGGTAGTCTTCATAGCCGGGAAAGAGGCCTTACATGGGCCACACCAGGTAGCCCAGAAGTCAAGAATAACCGTTTTACCTCTCAGCTTTTCCAAAGAAAGCATATTCCCGTCCAATACACGTAATGAGAACGAAGGCGCTTTTTCATCCAGCATGTTCAGGTCAAGCCCTTCTCTGACCTTCACTTTCATGGTGTCAATCAGCGGCTGAAGATAAGCATCATACCCTGTTAGACTTCCATTCACCTGTTGATAGGCATTTTTCAGATCATGCAGCAACTTTTCATCTCCCTTTCCTTTTTTCAGTAAACCGGATAATACAACCATGGCTTCTTTGCTCTTGTTATTTGCCACTAATATATTAGCATATAACCGCTCCAGTTCAGGGGATTTATCATCTGTATGGTTATAAACGTCGGTAATCACTTTGAGCGACTGATCATAACGCTTCAGACGATATAAATAATATGCATACTTCGCGGTATAGCTAGCCCGGTAGTTGTAGTACATACTATCGGTTAATAAGCTGAGCTGTTTCATCCCTGCCTCTATTGACTTTATGACCTGCATGGTGTCATTGGCGCTCAGCGCGAGATCGGCGATGGTTTCATCTGTGTTGAGTATCAACATGGTATCCTTCACGGTAGACAGCCATTTCTGTGCTTGTGTATAGTTACGCTCCTTTGCATAGATGGTAGCGATGTGTGCCCGGGCGTTTTCGTATAAATCCTTATTATCTCCTTTATCGGGAAATTCCTTTAGCCATTTATAGTAGGCAGCTTCCACCTTACTGCTGTTTTCTTCCATTTTCACAATCTTACCAAATGCTACGGTTCGGGCGGCGTTACCCTTTGGGTATTTTTTTGCAGCAACCATATAAACAGAATCGCTCGCAACAGGCATGCCCATATAAAAAAGTGCGGTGGCTGCGGTTAAAAGACCTGGCTCATCGCCATTTTTTGTATAAGTACGAACTTCATTGAGGATGGCTATTTCCCTTTGTGGGGGCGCGAGCGTCAACAGTGACGTACACTTCGCAATGAACAGGCTATCTCTTGGATTAGATTGGGCATGCAACGTCACAGAAAGAAAACAAAGCAATATAAATTGTAAATATTTCATGATTTAATTATTGTAAATGTAAGGAGGAACTTACTTCCGGTCTGTTTTACACAAGACCGGAAGCAGTATTCCATTGGGTTGGTTCCTGAAGCATAGGTGATGATAGAAAAATATTATGGATTATTGACAAGACCGGTACTTTGTTCTACAATTTTTTGTGGGAACCGCAGCACCAGCCGTTCGGGTCTGAGTGAAACTTGTGTGGAAGAACCATCTTCATTATAAATAGTATGTACATATGATTTACTGCTAAAGAGAGGATCTGTTGAAAGTCGTCTCATATCAAACCAACGGGTTCCTGTTACCGCAAATTCCCTGGTTCTTTCGTCCAGGATAAAATTCAGCAGTTTTATTTTATTGCCTGATACGCTATCAGGAACACCGGCATCAGCCATCGGCAGCCGTTTTTGCCGTAATGTCTCTACGTCTGTTTTTGCACCGGCCAGGTCATCGAGCCGGCATGCACATTCAGCACGTAACAGGTATAGATCAGGTACCACCACCCCGAAATCGAACGCGGAGAAACGGTTTTTCCTCAGGACGCCGCTGACAGGGTAGGAGGAGCCACCATAGGTTTTATCTGTGTAAAATTTCAGCCGGAAGTCCGACGCGTCAAACAGGGCTGCTGCAGCCGGCGTTAATACCAATTCGTTATTGATATATGACCAGTAACTGGTAGACTGCTTCACCAGCAGTTCTTCGATATTCGCTGTCATAGCAGGCACTGATGTACCACCATACACACCATCATCCGCTGTAGCAGTTTGCAGATCATAGAGTCCTACCTGAATTTTAGAATTGCCCATGTCGTTGATCGCGGCATTGAGCCAGGTCAGGCCCTCCTGGTAGTTTCCCATAAAGACGTATACCTTACCCAGAATACCTTCTGCTGCTGCCTTAGACATTCTTAATCTCGAAGTAGTTTGTGCAGGAAGGTTCGGTATGGCAGCAGTCAGGTCATTGATGATAAAATCATATACTTCTTTGACCGTGGCTCTCTTGAATACTGTCTGGGTGATATCTGAGTTGGTGATAATAGGAAAGCCTAAATCGGTTGCTGAATTAGCACCATAGGGCAATCCGAAGTAATTGATCATTAAAAAGTAGGTCCATGCCCTTCCGGCCTGTGCCTCTGCTTTTAAAGATGCCTTCTGGATAGTAGTACCATCCGTTGCATTATCTACCTCGTTGATGATCTTATTGAATTCATACACATTCTGCATGGTATTCGTGAATTCAGGCGCATCGTCGTTACGCTCGTAGATCACATCATCCCACCTGAATAACCTTTGTGTGCGATAATTGGCCTGTGTAAAGTAGGGCTCCATAGCAGCTACTTCATCACCCATGGGTACCTGCGCATTACTATTGATGTAGACTACATAGAGGTTGTTCAGTAAAAGATCGTAGTCACTCAGCGACTGCGCGATCAATGATCCTTTTGGCTCCACTTCCAGGAAACGGTTGGAACAGGAAGTAATAACCAGCACTGAAATAATTAAAGCTATAATCTTTTTATTTATAATATAGTTCATGAGATCTCTTTTAGAATTTGGCATTTATTCCTACAGTGAAAGACTTTTGTCCGACCGGCATTGTCAGTACACCATTATTGGCATCCTGGAATTCCGGGTCAATACCATATTTATTCGCTTTCCAGAGCATGATATTGGAAACCTGCCCACGCAGCGCGATCTGTTCTGCGCGCAGTTTTTTGAGTATAAATGACGGAAGCGTATAACTTAAAGAAATATCTCTGAGTTTTACATATGCTGCACTTACCACGTTGATATCGCCATAAGTATAGTAACTCACATCACGGCGACTATAGCTGGTATAGCTGTCGGCTACATAAGAAGGAATATTTGTCCGCTTTTCATCTCCCGGCGTCTTCCAGCGATTCGCAAACTCACTGTGGAAATTGCCGCTGAACGAGCTATGTGTCGGATCGCCGGTATATAACAGGTTCCCTTCTCTTCTCATCACATGGCCCAGGTTGAAAACGGCGTTTGCGCTCAGCATCCAGTTGCCGTAATTGAAGATATTGGTTAGACCTCCATTCACAACAGGTTGTGTAGTGCCTTTGTATTGAACATCTGCCGTAGAGGATATGTACGGTGATTTCGTCAATGTACCATCCTTGAGCTTGATCTGTGGATCTCCCTCGTTGTCCAGCCCCATATACTGATAAGCAAAAACACTATAGGCAGGATATCCCTTCACATAGCTCTGATAAATTCTCAGGTAACCTTCAGTGGTATTGTAAGCAGAGGTGACATTTATGAGCTTGTTCTTATTATAGGACATATTCAGCATAGTGCTCCATCTGAAAGATCCTCTTTTGATATTGATGGAGGTCAGGCTGAGTTCAACGCCTTTGTTATTGAGGTCACCCACGTTGCCGGTAACGGAGGTGTATCCCGTGAGCGCATTGGTAGGCATGTATCCCAGCAGGTTGGAGGTCGCTTTGTTATAAAGATCCAGTGAACCGGTTATCACGTTATTCAGCATAGAAAAATCTACACCCAGGTTGATTGTTTTGGTGCTTTCCCAGCTCAGCTTTCTATTTGCCGGAGAAGATATATACAACCCTGCGCCATTAGGCAGGTAGGCACTGGGATAGGTCGTTAAAATATCAAAGGAAGCAGAGGTACCCGGACTCGGTGCATTGCCTGACAATCCATAGGTGGCGCGGAAGGCCAGGTTGTTTAACCAGGAAGACCTGGAAAGGAACGGTTCCTCTGATAAAATCCATTTCGCACCTACGCTCCAAACCGGTTTATTCTGTGCTGACTGATCCAGGCCAAACAGGTTGCTTTTGTCAATACGGAAACTTCCATTGATTGAATATTTTCGATTGTAGGTATAAGCACCATTCGCAAAGTAGGACCTGAACCTTGAAATGGATTCTGTCTGCGTAAAGTAGTTATCACTCAGCAGGCTGACGACGCCGTAGTTAGGAACAATGGTGCCGGCCACCCCGATTGTACTGAGTGTCTGGTAATCCAGCATGGAATATGTTTGTAACTGCCGGTTATAACCACGTACCTTGGTGGTGTTCGCCAGACTTTGTTGTTCCTGTAATTCCTGTCCGGCCAGTAAGGTCAGCTGGTGTAGCGCATTATCCCAGCTATTGTTGTAATTCAACTGGTTTCTAACCGTCCAGGTACGGCTGGTAGAATTGTTGGTGGCAAAGGAACCGCCGGTAGTGGGCAGGTAATAAACAGGGGTAGCGCCTACGGTAGGAGCTACGGTAAACTGAAGCAGCTCATATCGCATATTATAGCTCTTGATATCATCATAAGCTTCCCCCCTGGTAGTACCATTGATAAATCCATACGTACCGGAGAAGCTGAGCCCTTTTGTTAGCGAGATATTGACATTCAGTATATTCCTGGCATTCAGCTGGTTTGATTTTGTATACCCATAGTTCAATTCATCCAGTGGTATATAATCCAGGTTGATACCGCTTCTGTCCTGGTAGTCCTGCCTGATAGAGTCGCTCAGCGTACCCATATAAGGCATAGACAGGTTATGGCCACCTGCATCTCTGAAGAGCTGGTAAGGATAGAACCGGGAATCAGCGGTAACAGGTCGCTTTGCGTTTGAGAGCGTATTGGTCAGGTCTGTGACCAGGTCGAAATGAACATGAGGCCCGGCGGCAAACTCCTGCCTGAGATTCAATTTGTATGTATTGGTATTGTTACCCGGCTGGTAACCGGTATTCCGGGTATAGGCAAAGGAGCCATAAAAGGAATAGAGCTTGTTGCCGCCTGTTACCGAAATCGTTTGATTGGACAATAAGGCATTGGCATAAAGGAGATCTTTGATCTGTTTCCGGTTGTCAATGGCCGATAAGCTATCAAGACTTTTGGTCGCCTGGTCATTACTGATGATTCCTCTGTAGCGGTTGTAGAGGATCACCTCATGCGGCGGCATGCCGGAGAGAGGTGAACTGGTCAGGGATTCCCAGGGATAGGTCTCCGGATCAAAGATCTCCTCTGCATTCTTAATGAAATCCCGGCTGTTCATACCGGGGTAATAGTTGGTATTTGGTTTTCCCTGGTAGTTCAGGAAAGCATCATATTGTACGCGTAGTCTTCCGCCGGTACTTCCTTTTTTCGTGTTAATAACGATCACGCCGTTGGCTGCTCTGGCACCCCATATAGAGGCAGCGGTTGCATCTTTCAAAACGGTCACGTCGGCTACGTCCTGTGGGTTGATGGTATTAATATCGTTAATAGGAATACCATCCACAACATAGAGCGGGTTCCTGTTAGTACCATTGCCATATATGCCAAGCCCGGGTAGTACCTCCGTACCCACAGTGGTAAGACCTCTTACCAGGATGGGATTTTGTGAGGCACTCGGGCTATTGTTAATGACTAATCCCGGCACCAGTCCATCTAGCCGTTGCAGGATATTCATGCTGAAAGATCTTTCATATACCAGGGACATGTCTGGCTTTCCGAAGGCGCCGGCGCTTCTCTCTTTTGGAAGTGTCTGGTAGCCATTGGAAACAACAGCAATTTCGGTAAGCTTGTTAATTTCAGCTTTCAGGACGATGTTTAGATAATTCGTCGATTCGCCAGTCACGGTAATTTCCCGGGTCTGATACCCCACAAAGCTGATGACGATGACGTCTCCTGATTTTAAACCCGATAGTGTAAATTCCCCGTTACTATCCGTCCCGATCACGTTGGGCGTTTTCCTGAGACGCACAGTAGCCCCTTTGAGCGGGGTACCGGTAGAATCCGTAATACGGCCCTTTAGAGTAATGGGCGGAATTGAATAATCGACAGGTGAGGTGATCTCCTCTTTCTTCCGGAACAATACGACGTTGTTCTTAATTTCATAGGTAATGGGTAAACCTGACAGACAACTATCCAATACTTTTTCGATGGCGACATTTTTGCAGGAAAGACTGATCATCTTTGCATCTTTCAGTAGGTCTTTGCTGTAGAAAAAGTCATAGCCTGTCTGATGCCTGATTTCCTTCAGGACACTACTGACAGGAGCGTTTTTCACATTGACACTTACAGTCTGACCCATCGAACTGGCGCTGACCTGCATGACAACCACCAAAAGCAGCATTGCGCTGAAATTCATAATTAGCAGGGATTTTTTGGCATGATGACCCCATCTGCCCGATTTCTTGGCAAAATTTAAATACATTTGTTTGGCTGGTTTGGTTGATTATAGTCGTTTAATTCAAACTATTACTGGCTCTTAGCCGATTTGTGTTCCACCACAATCGGCTTTTCAGTATTAGTCTTCTACTGTTATGGTTCTTCCATTAATAATAAAATGTACGCTACCTGATTTTTCTATAATATTTAATACATCTTCCAGATTTCGGCTTCTTAAGATTTCCCCCACAAAAATTTCATCAGACCTGGTATTCTTATAGACGATTTTAACATCGTACCATCTGGCGATATCGTTCATTATTTCGGGGAGGGTACCATTAAATTTAAAGTACCCATCTTTCCAGGACACGGCTTCCTCGGTATCTACTCCGTGCTTTACCTGGATCAGGTTGTCCTTGTTGCTGGACTGATCTCCCGGTGCCAGTTGTATCCGCTGTTGTCCGCTTGCTACGACGACTGCGCCCTTCACCAGTGTAGTTGTTATAGCCGGTGCATCGGGGTAAGCCATAATATTGAAGGCAGTACCCAGTACCATTACTTCCTGGTGCCGGCAGGTGATCTTTAAAGGATGTTCACTATTCCTGCTCACTTCAAAATAAGCTTCGCCGGAGAGTTCAATATGCCTGTCATTGCCATCGAAAGGCAGGTAGTAACTAATAGAGGAGGAGGCATTTAACCATACATGTGTCTGGTCGGGTAGTACGACCTGCCATTGTCCGCCGGCAGGTGTTCTGACCGTATTGCGCTCTCTGCTGCTGTTGCCATGGGCATTTCCCGGAAGATTATATATTATTTGTCCGTTTGACAGTTTTTTTATCCGGCCCCCGCCTTGCAGCGGAACGTCCAGCTGTTTGATATTGTTCAATACGATCGTCTGTCCGTTCCCAGTAGTGAGGGTCGCCTGGTCAGTTCCGGGTACTATCTGCGCGATTGATCCTTGTTGTTGCATGGGCAGGCTTTCCTTCCGGGTCATCCAGAATGCGCCTGCGGCTATCATCACCAGGACGGCGGCAGCTACTTTTAACGGCCACGATTTATAATACCGGAGTCCGGGCCTGTTTTCGTTTTTAATAAAAAGTTCCAGGTGCTGATACACCTTTTGCAGGCGGGCGTCCGTATCCTGCGGTTGGTAAGAAGGTGTATCCTCTTGCTGTAATTCTTTTATAATCAATTCCTTAAGAAGTATTTCCTCCGCCGGAATATTGAAGTGGTCCAATAAGATGCCTATCTCTTCTTCTGTGCAATCATCATTGACATATCTTCTGAAAATTTCATGTAATGAAGATTCCATGGAATGTTTTTTTATTAATAAACAGCAGATTCAAAAAACAATGAATGGTTTAGAAAAAAAATATTGGGCTACAGTAGCGGGAGTGAAAGACAGATTTTGGTAAAATATAAAATAATATGTTTTATGTTTGTCCATTCTCCATAAATACTTTGGAATTTATAGATATAAAATATCAGGAAGAGTTACTCATTCAGCTCAGAAATGGTGCAGAAACGGCTTTTAATGCACTGTATCATGCTTATAGTAAGCCCATCTGGCTGAGAATTTTGCGGTTGGTAAAAGACAAAGATATCGCAGATGAGTTACTACAGGAGGTATTTATTAATATCTGGAAGAACAGGCAGCAGATAGATCCGGAGAAATCTTTCAAGGCCTTCATTTATACGGTCGCCCAGAACCTGGTATATAATTATTTCCGGAAAAATGCGTCGGATTCCAATCTTTTGCAAAACCTGCTTTTACAAAGCCCCCAGCATTATCTGAATGTGGAGCAGCTCATGGAGGAGCGGGAGCTCAGGCGATTTCTGGATGAGGCGATAGACCAGTTGTCTCCACAACGAAAGCGGGCTTTTATATTATGTAAGGTAGAAGGACGTAGTTACGAGGAGGCCGGTAAAATAATGGGTGTTTCCACAGCCACTATCAATAGCCATATTACGCAGTCCCTGCAATTCTTAAAAGAGTATACACTTAAGCATCTTAAGTTGATTATCCTGATCCTGTTCACAGGGTTGGACCGATAGTTTTATTATTGATGCGGCGCAAGGTAACGGGTATGTTGCCCGCATCTTCTCAGCCCCCGCATGTATCGGTGCGATCTCCCGGTTTACAATAGTGATAGAAAGAGGAGGAAAGATTTCCCCCTCGTAGGATAATTGCAGACTAGAAAAAAAATATCAACCAGGATATCAGCGAAGTCCAGGCCTTTCTTATAAATGTGAAAGCTGTGAGCGGGTTGGTATCAACTGGTTGGCTACTGCAGTAGTAATCATTCATTTCTTCAGAAAATGCATCATCTGTATTACTTGTATAAGTGATCAATACGCTGTTTGGCATTTTAGCCATGTTTTCCATCGCCGGTATCAGGCTTTTGTGAAGTTTTGAGATAGGTTGTCTTTCGTTCCTTTCATTTTTCGTCCAGATAAAGTCATCCACGAGACCTGTGGTTAACCCGATATTAAACTCGCAGATGTCTAATGGATATCGCTGGTGGCTTGCTTTGCAGAACTTATCGATCGCACTTAAATCCTGGATCATCTGTAGCGGGAGATGAGAAAGATATCTCGGGATAATGTTTCTGGCGGTCACCCGCCAGTTGATTTCATTATTTTCGATGGTCACGATTTTACTGACCGGAAATCGGGGGCTTTCTTCCCCGGGCGGGTAGTATTCCAGCAGCAGGTAGTTAATAATTTGCCCGAACAATCTGGAGGCATCAGTCTTGGTCATATCAGGAATGGATTATAATAGTAAAGGTTGGTTTCGGATGGTTGTTAAAAAGGTCTGCTATTGCCCCGGGGGGAATATGATTTTATCGTTCACATGATGATAAATCAGCAGAATAGATAGTTGTTTTTAATCTTTTCAGCAGTGACAGGTACAACTGTACAACACCCTTAAACATGGATGAAGGACATGGATTCATGCGTAAGAGAATTCCCTGCCATGCCCGGCCGCATTTAAAGAAAACGTAAATCGGTTTGTTGAATGAATAAAGTGTCCTGGTTCGCCTTGCGTTTGCAGGTTAATCCGTCAAACTGTTTTTTATATATGAAATAGCAGGATTGGTTTCGGTAATTGCATAGTTAAAAATCGCAAACGAGACCTTGATGAATGCGTTTTTAGGATTGGTTATCTTTTTAGTCATGGTATCACTGTTGACGATTGTAAAATAAAAAGTATTTTTTGATTATAATAGTATCGGGTATTGATTTTTATGAGATTTAATCAGGAGGGAGTAACCGTACTGCTTGATAAATGGGCGATAAACAACTGAATGTACTTTCGTGTATACATATACGTATTATTAATTAAAATAAACTTATCGGATACGGAGAGATGGTATATCGATTTTTATGACCTCAATCAGTCAATTAAGCTATCACTATAGAGTTGCTGGTGTGCTATTAATCACCTTTCGGAAGACAATAAAGCATTCATCCGGATAGGCTGTATATCATTTTTTAAATATACATATCCGGATGGAATGCTGTAAGCATGGTGATAGGTATAGGGAATAGGATAGAATTGTTCCTACTAATACACGCGACCGTGCAAAAGCAATGAATGGGAGGGGAAAAATATTTCTTGTGGTATTGGCACCCGGAGGCAGCTTACGTTAGCATTGATAATAGCGCGTGTGTTAGTCATGCGGGGGGATCAATAACGATTCTTGATAAGCCTGTATCGTTCCTGATACAGGCTTTTTTATTGGGGTACCTGAAGGGGGTAGC
Source organism: Chitinophaga sp. (assembly GCF_039596155.1). Classification (GTDB taxonomy): domain Bacteria; phylum Bacteroidota; class Bacteroidia; order Chitinophagales; family Chitinophagaceae; genus Chitinophaga. Next base: position 23,826 of record NZ_JBCNKF010000046.1, on the reverse strand, counting down.
TCTACCTGCTCCGTTTACCTGGCTGTATATCCAATAGTATATTATAAGGGCACTATAAGTACATGATAAGGGCACCTCAATATCCATTTGATATTGAAGTGCCTTTATAGTGAAGTAGTAGTACTCATTTAGTATACTGAAAGTAGTATCGATGACTCATATTACCGGGCTATGCTGTATATTTGGTAAAATTGTTTGTTATGGCACTTGTCAGGGATAACATCCTTCTCCAACTCGTCCGGGGTACGCTGGGCGGTCAGCTTACGATATACGAACGCAACGGGCAGATCATCATGGCGAAAAAACGCGGCCCCTCGCAGAAGAAACCAACAGATAAACAACTGGAAGCCCGCTACAGGATGAAGGTAGCGGCGGCGTATGCAAAGGCGATCTTAACCGATCCCGACCTGAAGGCTTACTATCAATCCAAAGCCGGGCCGGGACAGAATGCATACAACATGGCCGTAAAAGATGCTTACAGATCGCCGGAGGTGCAGGATATTCGATTTGAAGACACCAGTGTGATTGTGACAGCGAAAGACGAATTCAGGGTCGCGGAAGTGGAGGTAAAGGTATTTGATGCAGCGGGTAAGATGCTGGAAAGGGGAAAGGCGATGTTGGGAAGGAATGGGGTGGATTGGTATTATACAACGGATCGTTTGCCTGTTGGTGGTAGCGTGGTGATACTGGCAGTGGATCTGCCGGGGAATGAAACGGTCAAAGAGGTGAGGTTGGAATAGTTAATTGTTTACAGCTATTATTTTCATCGCCTTACTGGTGAAGGCTGCTTCCTGCTTGTTTGTAAATGCTATCTCCATGGATATCAACAGGGGTTGGTTGTTCCTGCTTGTTTGTAAATGCTATCTCCATGGATATCAACAGGGGTTGGTTGTTCCTTTTTTTTTAAATGCTGTCTCCATGGATATCAACAGGGGTTGGTTGTTCCTGTTTTTTGTAAATGCTATCTCCATGGATATCAACAGGGGTTGGTTGTTCCTGTTTTTTGTAAATGCCATCCCCATGGATATCAACAGGGGTTAGTTGTTCCTGTTTTTTGTATAAACGATACCGTTAGCGTACCACGGCACATGCAATGCCGGTACTAAAATTAATACCATATGCAGGTGTTAAAATTGATACCCGGGACGCATGAAAATTTTGATACCCATACAGGTATCAAAAGTAATATCATTCAGGTATCAAAAATATATCCGTCAGGGTATCAAAATTGAGACACAATATTAATAATAAACAATAAACAATATAAACTAGAGAGAAACAGGCACCCACAAAAAAAAATAGTTTTAAAAAAAAAAGTAAATGCCGGCTATACGCAGTAGCTGTAAGTAAATTTGCAGAAAACCGGAATAACCATTAAATTTCATAGATGGACGAAAGGGAAATATTAGCTGAATTTTATAACAGGAGGGAACACTACAACACCTACCTGCAGGCGAATGATATTGCCCGGCATACATGCCCCGGCTGTGGATTCCCATCGCTTGCAGCAAGGGGCGGGTTCGATATCTGTGACATCTGCAACTGGGAAGATGATGGGCAGGACGACCAGGCCAGTAGTATCTTAGCCGGATTACAGGTGGACGGAATTTTGATGGCAGGGCCCAATGGCAGGCTATCGCTGAAGGATAACAGGATCAATATCGGTCGTATGCTGGAAAGCAACATGGCGTTGACAGACGGAGAAGTGGATTTTGATACCGCACGCGTATTGAAAACGATTGAATACTACCAGCAACGCAAACACGAAATAGACGAAAGGATGACTGGCGACGAACTCCCGCAGGACCACATCTGGATGGAATGGAAAGAGGTCAGCAAAGACCTGCTGGCAGCGCTTGTTGTACCTAAATCGGGGGAATTATAAAAAGATGGGACTGTTTGCTATATTTACGGCTTGCATATGCGATAAATGACAGATCATGAGAATGTTTTTTACTAGTTTAATAGCGGTTATGTTGGGAGGAATGCCAGTGTTTGCTCAAACGGCGGCTGGTACACAGTTGACCGGCAATGTACAGGTTTCCCGATCGGCAGTTCTGCCCGCGATTTTCCCGGCGCCTGTGTCAATGACACTTGGCAAGGGTTCAATACTGTTGGGCAAATCAGTTGTACTGGTGGTAGCCCCGGGGGCAGATACAGCAGCAACAGCATTGGTACGCGCGGCTCTTACAGCAGCAGGTGTGGAGACGATTACTACCGGCAAACAATTACCGCCTGTGCCGGACAAAACCTATATCGTCATTGGTAATGACGACGCTGCAGTGGTACGTTCCGCTCTTTCAAAGAGTGATGCCGTTGCAGACAGTCATGCAGAAGGATATACGCTGGCCAGTGTTACGATGGGTAACGGAGCACTCATTACGCTTGCCGGCCATGATGCAAATGGCTTGTATTATGCTGCGCAGACTTTCCGGCAGCTCGCACAGCGTTCTTCCATACCTGCACTGTTGATCCAGGATCATCCTGCCATGTCAGTGCGAGGTACGATCGAGGGCTTCTATGGTGCCCCCTGGTCAATGACTGACCGGGAGAAGCACCTGCACTTCCTCGCAACTGTGAAGGCCAATACCTACGTGTATACCCCCAAAGATGATCCATATGCCAGGGATCGCTGGCGTGAACCTTACCCTGCAGCGACCCTGAAAGAGTTGAGCACCCTGGTGGCTATAGCTCGTCAAAATCATATCAACTTCGTTTACGCAATTTCTCCGGGACCCACCATGTGTTTTTCAGATCCGGCTGATCTGAAGGCATTGGAAGCCAAGTTCAGTGCACTGCGTACTATCGGCGTGCAAAGCTTCTACGTAGCGCTTGACGACATTGAATACAAGAAATGGAATTGTGCCCTGGATTCGACCACATTTGGTCCATCCGGTGCGGAGGCGGCAGGTATTGCACAGGCGAAATTGCTGAATGCTGTGCAGGCGAATCTCTCTGCTGCAGATCCCACTGCGCCGCCGCTGATTATGGTGCCGACGGAATACTATGATGCCAAAGAAAGCCCGTATAAAGCAGCGCTGCGCAAATATCTTGATCCGAAGGTCGTCGTTCAGTGGACAGGTACCGATGTGGTACCACCCGCCATCTCCGTGCCGGATGCCAAAGCCGCCACAAAGGCATTTGGCCGTAAGACCTTACTGTGGGATAATTACCCGGTAAACGACTACGGGCAAACGACGGGAAGATTACTGATGGCACCTTATGTAAAGCGGGAGGCTGGCTTGTCATCTGAACTGACCGGTATCCTGTCTAATCCCATGAACCAGGAAGCGCCCAGCCGTGTAGCTGTAACTGGGGTAGTGGCATTTGCCTGGAATGATAAGGGCTATGATGCGGAGCGTACCTGGTATGCCGCTGCCCGTGAACTGGCTGGTGGTGATGAAAGGACTACGACAGCATTGCTTACATTCTTTGATACCCAGCATATGGCACCGACTTTTGGCAGTCAGCCATGGCAGGAACAGGCACCCAAACTGAAAGCATTGCTGGATGGTGTGCGTGCAGCCATTGCATATGGGGATGAAGTAACAAGACGACAGGCCATTGCGCACCTGGTGCAACAGGCAGATCAGTTTGCCGGTGTGCCCGATATTATCAGGTCGGGTGTAGTGGATACATCTTTCGCGCAACAGGCACGTCCATGGCTGGATGCAATGCAACTGTGGGGAAGGGCGTTGCAATTGACCGCGGCAGGATTAGACGCAGCGGATAAAGGGAGTCCGGCAGCAGCGCGCCACTTTGCACATGCGAAGCAACTGGCTGCAGCGGCGGCGGCTATACAAAGTATAAAGGATGCGACCCGTTTTGAAGGGGCGATTAAGATAGCGGATGGTGTGCTGGATGAGTTTGTGGCAGCGGCACCCACGCTGATTGCATTGGAGTAGAACAGCGATTGAAAAGTTAAATTATTTACAAAGTGACCCACTGTGAAATGCCCCCAAAAAATTAGACACTTTTGGGGGCATTTTTATGAATAAGAGAATAAAGTACAGCTTTAAACAAAAGCAATCTGCAGCCCGATCTATTCTTTCGGGTCGGCTATCAGTAAAAGGGCTGCCACGGAGTTGTGTCAGGAATGTTTATCCCTCATCAGTACCAGTTAATCACATTTAGCACTGCGATGGAATGCTATAGGCTACATTTAGCACATGAAAACACTCCTGCTATTATTAGCGCTGGCCGGCTGGCGGCAGCATGATGTGATCAGCATTGAAACCGACAGTATTTATAACAAACTGGTAGGCATCAGGAGAGCATTGCATGCCTGGCCGGAACTGGCAGGTAATGAAAAACATACCCAGGCATTCATCCGCCAACATCTGGAGGACCTGGGACTTGAAGTAGAAAGCGGCACCTATGGTCATAGTGTGATTGGTATACTCAAAGGAGCCAGGCCTGGCAGGAACATTGCGTGGCGGGCGGAAATGGATGCATTGCCCGGTGATTCCCCTGAAGCGGTAGATTTTGCATCTACAGTGAAAGGTGTATGGCATGGTTGTGGGCACGATGTGCATATGGCTGTTGCACTAGGAATAGCGGAGGTGTTAGCCAGGCATAAGGCATCATTGGCAGGTACGGTTTACTTTATTTTCCAACCTGAAGAAGAAACGTTCAAAGGAGCGAAAGGGATGATCGGCCATGGACTACCTGACATAGATGAAATCTATGCTTTGCATGTGACGGCGTTGCCGGTAGGAACGATACTGGTGAAGCCCGGTGAGATGTTTGCTTACCAGCGGAGGGTCAGCATAAAACTGAAAGCCGATGTGTCCAGGAATATCTACAATGCATTACTACGTGTTCATCCCGGTAGTAAGCCATGGGAGATCCAGCATATAAATGATCCTGTTACCGGGTTAATGAATCCCCAAACCATCTATAAGGACTACCTGTTCATGGACAGGGGATTTAATACATATACAGTGAAGGACACGTTGATAATGGAGGCGTATCTGTATGAAACGAATAAATCCAATCTTCCCGGGATTGCATCGCAGATTAAAGCGGTAGCGGGGGATAATTTATATTCAGTGTCGTTTATACAGGAGAATCCTACGGTGGTAAATGATGACAGTTTAGTGCGTGGCGTAAAGGGTGTTCAATGCGATTACGGGCAGGTACCTTATTTCAATGATGACTTCGCGTATTTTCAGCAGCAGATACGGGGTGTATATTTTTTCTTAGGAGGGTCGGATAAAGCCCTGAATCATGCGCCGGGATTTAAGGTGGATGAGGAGTGTATTAGGGTAGGTGTACGGCGGTTTGCATCAATGATGATTGACAGGCTGAAATAAGGTGTGACTTGATTGGTCTGTTTAGTCCTTTCCCTCGCGGCGAACAAAAAAACAGCTAGTTTTACAGGAGGTACTAATGACGGCTATAAAGCGTATAAAAACGACCTGATAATAGCTGTAAAACGTGCCGGTTGATCCATATGCAAGCTATGCCCGGCATCCGGGATCTGCGCTGCCTGCATATTGGGTAGTTCCTCAGCAATAGCTTTCGTCACTACGCCTTTATCTCCAAATACAAGCAAACAGGGAATATTGATTTTACCGGCTAATAGCTTATAATCGGGGTAGGGGGGAGTCAATACATCAAAAGCGGCCATACTGGTCTGTAACCTGGCTTGTGCAAATATCTCAATGTTTTCTGCCGACCGGTGGGGATGTCTTTTCTTTGCATCGGCGATTACGGCTGTCAGCGATTGTCCCAACAATTTCCGATGTTGATCTGCCACATCGCTATCCCTCACTTCGCGCTGCACTTTGAAACTGATAAAAGGCGGATCTGCGAGTACGATACCTTTTAACAGGTCCGGCTGATTTGCCGCCAGTACAGCGGTGGTCATGCCTCCCATAGAATGCCCTATTACTGCAGGTTTATGGAGTTGCAGGGAGGCAATCAAACCGGCTATATCATCCGCATGATCATTATAAGTATATCCGAAATCCGGTACACCAGACAGGCCGTGTCCCCTGGCATCGGGCATGATGACGTCGAACTCATTCTCTAATATATGTGCAAGATCAGTCCAGCACAAACCATTTGTCATGAGGCCATGGAGGAGAATGACAGGAGGTTTGTTGCCACCGGTTCGGGTATAGTGAATGGAGGTATTATTGGTATGGCAGATGGCGGAAATCCAGTTTTTCATTGGGTCAATGTATGTTGAACAGGAGGGTTGCTGAAATAAAGTTAAAACTAATTTGGTATAAATAAATATTTTACTATCTTCGCGCTCCGTTTGAGAGAAAACGTGGAAAGATTCCGTAGCTCAGTTGGTAGAGCAATACACTTTTAATGTATGGGTCTTGGGTTCGAGTCCCAACGGGATCACCTGATTGGACAGGCTTCCTATTGTGGAAAACTGTCCTTTTTTTGTTCCTTCGTAAGTCGCGCCCAGCGCGCGTATGGTGGCCACCACTTCATTGACGTCGGGAGTTCGACATTTGTTTCCATCAAAAATAATTTCGCTGGGGGATATCGAACCCACTATTTTTTGTTTGACAGGTAAACTGGCCTTGTCATAGTATACTGGCAGGTTGCGGAGAAGGTCACCAGCAGCCGTTACCTATGCCATCAGGTTTGTATCCACCTGGGACAGAGCAATTAATTCTCTCTCCATTTTTGTATAACTGCCTCATACCTGTTTTTAATTTTCCTGTAATCCGCAGCAGGTAATTCACCATCTACCATTAACTGCTGTGCGTTGGCAATCCGTTGCTTGTTCATGTTTATTTCTGTTCTTAACTCTCCCTTGGCTTTATTACGATCCTTGCAAGACTTTTGGTAATTTAAAAGAGCTTCCTCTATTTCTCGTAATTTCCCGTAAATAGCTTTCGATTCATGCTGATCGTAGTGTTGAAATAATTCCAGCACTTGCAGTAGGTGTTCGGCTAATTCCAGTTGCTGAGGTAGCGCGTATTGTTTAACGACATCTTCATAATCCCCGACAAAATGTTGGGTCAATAATGGAACTACCTGCAAGGGGGCGGAGTGTTATAGGGTTCTTTTTTTGGCATATTACAAATCTAATAAGAAACGTGGATCGTCTGGATTTATTTGTTCCAACTTTTCATGATGCATAGATGTCGGATCAGGTAACCCTGTCCGCTATCATTCCTTCGGCGACATCTGGTAAACGCGTAGCTCTTTGAAGAAGTATTGAAAAATCGTCTTCTGATATGTGGAATTGATCTTCATAGCGGGTGTTAAGTCATGCTGCAAGGGCATCATGATTTTGTTTTCGGTAGTTTTTTGCATAAGTATTTGAGATTTTCATTTGTATAATTGTGCCAAACAATTAACCTTTTAGGCTGGAGGTGATACCCGGATATTTCCCTCGTTGGTAGGCTAGTAGCTTACTCAGACTTATTGTTTTTTACATGATTTGAATAGTAAATTACCGTGTGTTTTTGCCGTACCAAACCAATTTAGCCTGTGTGTTATCACGAATTTAATGTATATTGGTATGATACCAATCCTTTGGTTTTTATATATTTGTGAATATAACAACTACTTTTATACCTCAGAAAGCACACCATGGAAGAGCCGTAAAACGCATTCGGGAAATATTGCATATAAAGCAAGATGTATTGGCAGATGCATTAGGTATCAGCCAGCAAAGTATTTCCCTGCTGGAAACAAAGGAGACAATTGAACCAGAGTAGTTAGAGCAGATCGCTAAAACATTTAAAGTTTCAGTTGAGGCTATTAAGAATTTTAATGAAGAAGCAGCAGTTAATTATATTAATACCTTTCATAACAATAGTATTAGTCATGTTATAGGGAATTATGGTACTTACAACTTTAACCCTATAGATAAATGGCTTGAATTATTAGAGGAAAACAAAAAAATGCATGCTGCTTTACTGAAAGAGAAAGATGAAAAGATTGCGCTGCTGGAAAGGATGTTAGGAGAGAAAAGAAGTAGCGGAAATTATAATGATGTTATGGAAGCCTCCTAACGGTGGCTTTTTGCTGCGCATACATCCCTATTCACATTTACCATAAAATTATATCCCCATTTTGTTACTATATTTTTCATACAGTTAATGATTATTTTATAGATCAAACGGAAAGGATTTCAAGGTTAATCAGATTAGGCCCTAGCTATGTACAACCGCTGGTTTAGAGTTCCGTGCAGAACAACTGACGTCTCGCTTGCCGTTACTCAAATTTGGGATGAGATAAGCACTATTGTTTCAGAGTCGATGACTTCTCCTTATGAATTAAATACCACTAAGCATTTGATGGATAAAGGTATAGTAACGCCTTTCAAGGTTAATCCCGATTGGCGTTTAATCGAGAAATTAACTGAGGATACTATCAATTATTTGAATACTGATGAAGGTAAGCAAGTCCTCTTACAAAATGGGGACTCACGTGAGTTTGTACACAGGGATAAATTACCGAGGGATGTCCATCGACTATTAAGAGTGCATCTGATCTGTTTGGTCGGATGGCGATAAATATTTAAATTTATTTGCTGCCAGGTAAAATAGAAACCTGGGGTGCTATGTTAAATGTAGCTAAATTTAATTTTATGCCCGATACCGCCTCAAAACTTATGGTCCGTCCTATCGCCATTTCAAGGGATGTGGATAATCAAAATGATGCTGCTATCACGTTAGAAAACGCAGCCCCAATCCAGTTTGTGGAAATAAGTAAAGCAGCCACAAGCCATTGGGATAATGCCTATGAAATTATTAATGCAGAAAGTAATTATTCATTTGCGGAGCCTGAAATAGATTCCTCTGCAATGTTTTATGCTGATGAAATGTTGGAAGATAAAGGAGAGTTGCCTAAGGACAGTTACTACCAGTTTTTGGAAGATTGGACACACCCTCCATTGCCTGGTATTTGGCACCTTAACATGGAGTTTTCACAGTTACGACCAGCCAGGGCGGCAGTGAAAGATTCTGGCAAGGCAAAAAAAATCAGGATCGCACACCTTGATACGGGGTACCATTCTGCACATATATCTTTTCCTGGGAAATTTATAAGGAAGGATCTGGAAAGGAATTTTGTTGAAGGAGAAGAAGATCGATGGCCTTCAGCTGAGGATCAATTGGTAGATGGCCTGCTGAAAATGCCAGGACATGGTACAGGCACATTGAGTATTCTTGCCGGTGCCCATGTGAATATTCCTGAATTGACGTTTGATGATTCTATTGGTCTGGCACATGAAATTGAGATTGTTCCTATAAGAATTGCCAAATCTGTGGTTTTGTTCAAAACCGGTGCTTTTGTGAAAGCAATGGGTTATATTCTGAATGAACTTTCTCAGGCTGAATCGACTCAGATCCATGTGATCACAATGAGCATGGGAGGCCTTGCCAGTGGCGCCTGGGCCGATGTAGTGAATCAGGCATATGAACAGGGAATTTTCATGGTATCGGCAGCAGGAAATAATTTCAAGAAATTGCCTACTCGTACAATGGTTTATCCTGCAAGATTTAATCGGGTAGTAGCTGCATGTGGAGTGGCGTATGATCGTTCACCATATGCAAAGCCATGGGGAGAAGGTAGCAGATACATCATGGAGGGGAATTATGGTCCGCAATCATTAATGGGAACGGCTGTTGCAGCATTTACGCCCAATGTGCCGTGGGCTACTTACCGGTTCAATGACGTTATTGGTATACGAGGAGATGGAACTTCCTCAGCCACTCCTCAGATAGCAGCAGCAGCAGCTCTTTATTACAGCCTGCACCATGATAAACTGTTGACTCTCCCAGAGCCATGGATGCGGGTAGAAGCGATTCGTAACGCTCTTTTTAAATCTGCTGAAAAAATCATAAATCATCAGAATAACCGGTATGAAGATGATTACACCGTCTATTATGGCAATGGTATACTTCAGGCAATGGATATGCTGAAGGTGCCGGTATCATCACCAGGTCAATTGACTAAGCAACAGATAGATACTGTCAGGTTTCCATTTTTCAAATTAATATTCGGGTTGAAAACTACGGAAGAAACATTGGATCCTGAAGAAGAGATGATGGAGACGGAGCTGATGCAACTGGTATTATCTGATGAGCGTTTACAGGTATTGTTGCATAATGAAGAAAAAAGGCTTGATGAGCTATCTTCTGCGGAGAAGATAAAACTAGCAGACATTATATTGGATACTCCGCGTGCTTCAACCATACTAAAGCAGCAAATGCGGTTATTCCGAAATCAACAGTTGGAGAATACCCTTTAACCATAGCAGTAAACATGGAGAATGAATGTAAAGGCCCCGGGGTTGATACTACATTAAATCCCAAAGACACCATCCGCCCTGAGTACCAGGAAGGAACTACCTATATCATTGCAATAGGGATTGATGAGTATGACGGAAAGTTGTTCCGTCCGCTTAAGTCCTGTAAGAATGACTGCGAAGCCTTTATTGCGGTGATGCAGAACGCATATAAGAATGTAGAAGTTTACAATAACGGAAGGATATATAATGAGCAGGCTACCAAAGAAAAGATAAAGGACGCCCTCATACTATTTAAGAAAAGTGGCTTCAATAAATTCAGCAATAATCTTATTATTTTTTTTTCCGGACATGGTGATCGGCACATAATTGAAGAGGCTAATGCAGAGTATAACTGTATCGTACCTTACCCAGGCACGACAGATATGGAAAGTCAACTTTCATTTCATGAGCTGAAACCAACACTGCAAAGTATTAAAACGAGACATCTCCTTCTGGTTCTGGATTGCTGTTACGCAGGAGCAGCCTTTCAAGATTTAATGGGTACTGAACAGATGAATAATGAGGCCAATAGAAGTATCATGGAAATTGGTATGGAGAGGTCACGTTTTGCAATCACTGCATGTCGAAGTTACCAGGTGGCCGAAGCAGGCAAAGAGAATGAATGTAGCCCTTTTACTAAGGAACTCGTTAAAAAATTAATGGAGAATAAAGAACCTAGAATATATTTCCAGGATATTGCGGAGCAAGTAGTACAAACTTTTGGCAATGACCTGACTAGAAAACAAAGGGCACAAAGTGGTCTGCTTATGATCACGAATCATAATCAGGGAAGATTTCAATTGTGGGCAAATGAAGCGGTATTCCATACCGGACGAATGAAAGAACTTTTCGCTTCGGAATTGAGAAGATTTGACTATGAAAAGCAGCGAAAGCAATGGGGAGTTATTGGCACAGATAAGTGGCCGTATTTCACGTTGATGTCTGATATTCGTGATGCAGGATTATTCCATCTTGTTAAGATGATTAAACAACGGGTACCTGTTTTGGAGCAAGCTCAAATCAGCCGTTTGTCATTACAAATGCTGGATGTAGACCCGGAAAATGCCCTGTTGGGAATTTTTAACCATACCCTAAGGAGCCGGTCTCAGTTTTCATCGCTTCAGGAGGTTCATCAACATATACAAAGTGTCCTTCTCCAAACATCAATAGTGGTCGAAGTTCATATCGAAGATACAACATCAGCTTCCAGTGCTGCCCAGGTTATCCGTCAAAAAATTATAGAAAAATTAGCCGCGTTTGTTGACAAGATCAACTCACAGGAATCGGCTCACGCATTTTACATTATCATCATTGACTTTGATAACACTGATTATAGCGCCATAATAAATAAAGAGGCTGTTGGTAATGTACCCTCTGCAATTATAGAGAAAGTTGAAGCTATGAAGAAAACTGCATTCAAATCATGGCTTAGTGAATTAATAATAGACTTAAAAAACAAGGATGATAAAGTATCCATCGGCATTCTTGAAAAAAGAATTGGCGAGAAACTCGATGATATATTTATTGACACAGAGGAGCTTCATCCAGGTACTATTATTGAAAGAATTTGTCACGAAATACATTGCCCTGACTTAGCTAATGAATTACTCAATTAACAATACTATGTCTGAAAATTATTATAAGGGAGAGAAACTCAAAACGCTTGAAGAAAGCAAACAATATAATGTAGATCCCTATCTCCCATCTGATAAACTGGTGCAATCTGTTAAGCTGGCGCAGATACTTCAACGTCCATTGCTGGTTAAAGGTGAGCCGGGATGTGGAAAAAGCCGGCTGGCGGAAGCTGTAGCTATTGAATTATTTGGAAAAGAATATAGGAATAACTTTTTCAAATGGAATGTGAAATCTACCAGTAAGGCTCAGGATGGATTATATAGCATCAATAACCTTCAACGTTTAAGTGATGCCAATATCCGGAGTAATGGTCAGAGAGGGGAAATTAATCTGGAAATTAACCTTCCGCCTGATGAACATGGCCACTATAAAGCAGTTGGGAACTATATAAAACTTGGTGTTTTGGGGCAGGCTTTTGTGCATAGCTGGAAGAAAGATATTGCTATACCGCCCGTAGTACTGATTGATGAAGTTGATAAAGCTGACATAGATTTTCCTAATGATCTTTTAATGGAATTGGATAACCTGGCTTTCCAGATACCTGAGATTATTGGGGAAAGCGGAAGTCCTATTGAAATAACAGCCAATCCGAATAATAAGCCCCTGATCATTATTACAAGTAATGATGAGAAGCCGCTGCCAGCTGCGTTCCTGCGCCGCTGTCTTTTTCACTATATTGACTTTAAAGAGATTAATCTGAATGCGATAATCTCTGCCAGGTTTCCAAAATTTGTGCAACATGATAAAGTTTCCCGGATTATCGAGTTATTTGCAGGCTGGCGGAAAAAGATCAAAGAGGAAAGTACCAGTAGAAAAAATATTACCACCGGTGAGTTGCTTGATTGGTTGCGTATAGTGCAACATGATTGGGTAGAGGGGAGCCAACCAGTTTTTGAGGATAGTAACAGACCCGTTCATATGGATACGCTGTTAAAAGATGAAGAAAGTCTGAGAGCCTTTATGAATAATTGATTTAGAATATGCCCGACAATTTTTTGCTATTTAATTTCTTTGAAGAGCTAAGGGAGCAACAGCCTGCCACCCTGGCCCTTGAGGAGTATTATCTATTGTATGAGCTTATTGAGCAGCCTGCGCTTAGACCTAAAGGATTCAGTGAGTTTGCAGCTGCATTAGAAACGATGTGGCTGAAGACAGAGGTACTGCGCCCTTGGTTCCAGCAGCGTATCCAGCAATACAGGGACAGCCTGATGACGCTGCTGGAGGATTGGATAAAGTACAATAGCGATGAAGATCAGCCATTGACAGCAGTATCAAATACAGCTGAAGGGACGCCCAGGATAGAATATGAAAAATTATCAGAGCACAAACAGGAGGAAAATAAGGAAAACACTCAGCAACTGGTAGGTGAAGAGCGGCAGAAAGGTATCGAACAAAACGAGTTTACTACTCCTGAAGAAGAGCATACCATACCATCTCAGTTTGGCGTAAAAAATGGAGATACAAATACAACTACAGGCCTTACCTTGCATCAGGATCAATTGTTGAATAGTGATGTGCCCACTCCTTTTCCCATTTTAAGTGATTATTTTCCTGTAAAGAGCCGCGAACTGCAACAGGTATGGAGAACCCTGAAAAGCAACAACGAGGGACAAGAAGGAGCAGCGATTGATATCATTGCTACGAGTAATTTAATAGCGAAACAAGGATATTTCAGTGGATTCAGGTATATAAGGAACAGGATTAACCAATTGCAGCTATTTGTGTTTGTTGATGAATCGGAAACAATGGCGGCAGTAGAGTCTTTTGGTGAGGAAATATGTGCTGCAGCAAGGGCGAGCGGAATATATCCCGAGCTGCGATCCATTTATTTTAATACTGTTCCTTTACATGATACCAAGAAAGATGACTACTGGTTTAATGATGCGAGTGGAATACCATCTATTTCATTAAACCATCTGTTCTCGCCTTATTTGAGGAAAAACATTGTGGTAATGATTTATAGTGATGGCGGATGTCTGAAAAATGGGATGACAAAAGCCGTAGCCACGAAAATGAAAGCGTTTGTAAAACATCTTCGTAAAAAAGTTGCTTATGTTTCCTGGGTCAACCCATCCCCCTTACCGAGGTGGAGTAATTGTGACCTTGATAATATCACGGGAAATATACCCATGTATGAAAGCACCCGGAATGGATTTGAAAGAGCCGTGGCAACGCTGAAGGGAAAATATATGATCAACAATAATCAATATGTTACCGGTTAAGATAGGAGATAAAAAACTGAGTGAGGATGTACTGTTAAAGCTGGAAAGCTTTTACCAGCAATTCTGTACTGGAGAAAACAGGAAGAGGTATGGCCTGGCGCATATTGTTTATGCCTGCCATGCGTCATTCCCGTTATTATTATCTCCTGCATTGGCTAATCTTATCAGGCTTAACTTTAACACCTACATCAGTGGAGGAGAGGTCCAACAGATAGATCCGGTAGTGGTCAGTGATTTTCTCCTTTCGTCGCTCGTACGGCCGGTGGGATACAGGCAATATGAAGTAATGCCTGAAATCCGGAGCTATTTTCTTTATCTACTCAAAGATGGTCGTTGGTTTGAACTCTTTGAAATCAAACTGGAAGGGGAGCGTAGGTTGCACTCATTGGCCAGGTTCCTGCTGGAATATGTAAAAGATGGTACATCATTCCCGGAAAATGATACTACTGGCTTCCGGCAACTTAATGCCTGGGCTGCCAAGGCCTACTTGCACCCAAATGAACTGGCTTTTGAACTGGCTAAATCGCTGAATGATTCGTTAGGAAGAGGTGATGAGAAAAGAGAGAATGAGTGGGGGCAGTTGCGAATCAATATGCTTACAGAGCGATTTAAACAACAATTGGATCTTGATATATATGATACGAACAGCACGGGAAAGCAGCTTTTCATAAATTTCAGCTTGTATAACCAGGTTAATATCCTGAAGTTAGCCGGCAAACCGGCGGATGAAGCATTCGAACATTTTAATCAGTTTGATACACACCTGATTACTGACGGTACCGACGATACTGGTATTACGCTGCCATTGCAGGAAGAAATAGTACAACAACTTTTTACCAGGAAGAAGGTAAAGACACGTGTGTATACGCTTGTGATAAAAGTTGATGAAGGTATAGAAGCTATAAATACTGCCCATGGCATGCTTATCCATCATATTCGGATTGCCCTTGGAGAGATTGGTAGATTCCATGACTACCAGGTAGTTGAAGTCACGCAAATGCACAGGGAGGTCCTTGAAGCCGAACCTCTGATTGAGGCAATAGGTAGCTTGTTTAGACAGACCAGAAATGAAGATATGGTTTTAATCTGCATACTGGGAGCTAGAGGAAGCATGGAAAGAGAGGAGGGAATAAAGATGAAAGACGGCAATATATTGTACAGTCATGAATTTCGTGAATTGTTTGTTAAGGCAAAAGGGAATAGTAATGCACAGGTAGTAATTATTATGGATACGCCTGATGTTGGAAAAGCGTTATGGGTGGGAGATTATGATATTCAGATTAGTTTTCCTGGCTTATCTGCCGTAAACAATCGGCCCTTAAATTGGATATTTAATTATCTGTTTCAAAATGGTGGCGCTATTACTTACAGGGATATATTAAGACTAGCAAGACATAAAACCGGTTTCAGAGGCGGAATAAATATGCATGTACCACCTGAATATTGGAATAACTATTTTCTTTCCAAAAGTACTTATGCATTTGCCAACGATGGGTACCTGGTTGTTGCCGGGAATGAAAATAGTTGGTCTGTATTGGACGATGATTTTAAGGTGCCTGTATTAAGTACTACTACAAAGGCGCATTATTATACATCTTTTGAAGAAATTCCCGGGGTATCTGGTGAATTATTTACGCGCTATGACGCTAACACTTTGCTATTTGCAGGAGATAGTAAGCGTCTGGATAAGAGCCGTATCTATAAAGTTGTTCCTGAGAAACGTGCGCTGAAAGTGGAATGCATTTTCGGGGAAGTTGCAGAGCGAAATGAGTTTTATCGTGCTTTAAAGTCCCGCAAGATTAATGCCTTTTCACGATGGGAACAATTTTTGTTCCCGGAAGATGACTTTCATAAGTATCCCAGCACTGACGCTACCGTTCAAATACACCGCATACATGCTCAAAGTTTAACATTTTCTTTCTTTGAAGGTGATAACCCTATTTATGGTTCAATAAATTATAGTATCCCAACGATAGATGAAGCATTACGCATTATCGATGTGCTGAACAGGTATCAGTATTTTACTTCATTAAACCACTCTTTTCTATCTGATTCATTAAAGTACGAACCGATCCGTATTGGTTATAACTGTTATTGGGAAGGTAGTACACCTTACGTTCATTTTAATTCAGATTTATTCCAATTGCAGGTGGACGAAAGAGCTATCATTACTGATAAAGGAAGCGTTAGCTTTAGGAAACTATTTCTGAGAATAGAATCAGTAGAGAAGGAGGTACTATATTTTAATATCTACTTACTTACATCGCTGATGGACATTGTTTTGTTGGAGAAAGGAAGTTTCCGGAATGAGCGGGATATTAGCTTGCCTATAGACAGATATCTGAATGATATCTGTAATAACAGGTATAGTGCGCAACTAAAGATATTAGTTAGCAAGGACCCTATTATTGTTGACTTTTCCCAAAGAGGAATCCAGTAAATCGTATCAGTATGGCAAGTGAAATTAATGAGAATTCACCGCTTAGGCAACTGTCCTGGGACGCGGTAAGTATCCCAGTAAGTGTTGGAAATATTAACTGGGAGCTTTCTAATGAACAAATGAACGCATTGCTAGAGGAGGTGGAACCAGCGGCTGTACCTGTTGATACCCTCTCATTTAATCAGCTATGCAATATTGTTTCCTACCTTTTCAACAATGGATATGACACCCGTGATCTCCGCGTGGCTGTTAATGAATGGTATGTGACCGAGCGGCTTCAAAAAAAACAGGAAAGCGTTGAAGTAGATCGTCAAATACAGGAAGCATTGGGAAAATTGGTGTCTCCACAGGATTCGGAACCGTATATCATCATTGATAAAGATGGCTTATGGGGACCGGCCTCGGAGAATGCGTTGCAATTTATCCAACGCGCCTATAACCTGGATGAAATAAAGAGAAACATAGATTTGGTAAAGGTTTTGAGGAATTTGGCAAGCAGAATTATCCGTATCAATTGTCCGGAAGATTATAAAATATTGGACATTCAGTATAATCCTTTCTGCATAATTGATAATAGTAGTGATGATTATGAAGTGAGAAGTACCGGAAAGAGTTATATTATTTATGATGCGGGTGCGGGTAATCGTATTGCTGTTTTTAGCCCGGAAACTGACCCTGGAGGTGTTTTCTATAAACGTTTTTCTGCGTGTTGGATGTTGTTGCGCATGGCAACTGATAAGCCCAGGAATAAGGTCTTCGTATTGATAGATGATCATGGTCGTCGGCAGAACTTTAACATGCAGCCGGATAAATCCGGATCTGCATATGGAAATGATCTGCATGTGGAACTTATGCTTGACCTGAATAATCTTAAAGAAGGAATAAAAGTGCAGTATGGTGATCTTAACAGTGATGCCATCTTATATACAGCATTTATCTCCAGGCATATGACCATGAGTATAATACCCGGAGAAATGAAAATAGATATTGATGGGTTTCCGACCTGGCATTTTCCTGTACCTGATTTTATGCAGGAAGAGGTTGCGCCTTTCGGGAATGGTAATTATGTTACAAATAGCGGCCAGATTAAGATTTTTGCAGTGAGAAAAGATTTTAAAGGAAATGCTGCCAATAAGAACTTTATCAGCCTGTCAGAAACAAACTTGCCTGCTGATTTTTATCGGTTGATCAGTGCTTATTCTGAAGATATCTTTGACCAGGTAAGTATTGTTTTAACAGAAAAACAGACACAGATACCTTACAATGGTAAAACCGTAGTGGTAGTTGGTACAGGGCACCATAACCAATTGTCTCAAAAGGAAAAGGATATGTCCATAGCGATGGGGACAGCGCTGGCACACAATGGCTATGGGCTTATTTCAGGCACATGGCCAGGTGTGGATGATATTGTCACAAACGCTTATATTGATCAATTCTCTCTATTCGAGGACTTGCATCTTCGCCTTACACATGTAACTGATGGCCAGCATGAGGCTTTCACTCAAAGAGGTACGATTGTGAATGCCCGAAACGATAAAGAATGGAATAGATATGTTCTGGACCGTGCTGCAGTAGTAATAATTATTGGGGGAAAACAAGGAACCAGGAATATTTTTGACGAGGCAGTTGAAAATAAGGTTCCAATTATCCCTATTGCTTCGACCGGAGGAGTGGCAGGTTATGCCTGGACTATATTGACGAGGAAAAATGTACCCTATTTGAAGGAATTTCTGCCGGCAACGATTAGCGCATTATTGAACCCGTTGGATATTGACGTCACAGCGGAACAAAAGGCAGCTTTTGTGATATCGACTCTCGACAGATTGACGACAAACAAAATGTCGAAGAAGGAATTTAAGAAAAAGGTTGAGCAGATTTACCGGGAAAGGGATATAAGTGTAGATATCGATATTCAGAAACACCGCTGGGGAGGTCGGGCTAGCAGCAATGGTAAAACCCTGATGGCGAATGTGACTAAATATGTTATTCCTGGTTTCTTTAGCGTGGAGCTGATGGTAAAGGCTGATAATCCTGATAAATATTCCGGCTATACTGCCTTTATGCTGCATCAGTCATTCGGCTCAGAAATTGAGATAGTAGAAGTGAAGGACGGTATTTGTAGTTATGAGGTAACGGCTTATGAGGCATTTACGGCGGCAGCCTATACCGAAGATGGTACCATGCTGGAATTGGATATGGACGAAGAAATTGGCTATCCCGAAGGGTTCTATTCTCAAATCATACCAGAGTCGTTTAAAACAGAAGCCGCGAAACTTGATAAATCCAGAAAGGTAAGTGTAGAGGATGATCCGGAAAAAAACAGATGGGGAGGTCAAACTATCAGCAGTAATAAAGAGGCGAAAGCCACTGTTAGTGGATCAATTGTGCCAGGATATTTCCGGGTGAAAGTAAGCGTATCTTCTACTGATCCGGCTATGCCATTTGTTGGGGAAGTCGCATTTTTTCTGCATGACTCTTTTGAGGATAGAATTGTTTACGCCAGGGCTGTGTCCGGAATTGCAAAGATAAGCTTTCTGGCTTATGAGGCTTTTACTGTTGGTATTTATACCAGCGATAAAACGATGCTGGAGTTGGATCTTCAGCAACAAACCGGGTATCCAAAAAATTTTTATTATAAGGAGGTAACAACAAAAACATCTGCGCCTAAAATTCGTAAGAAGAAATAATCTGAGAAAGCCCTGGATGAGTATAACCTTTCCAGGGCATTTTTATATTAAGCCTGCGCTGCAATGAATTCCAGCGCTGCCGGCGTCAGGAAATAATTCAAATGATGGCAGATTACTTCTTCGGTAAGCGGTTGAATGTTCCATGTTTGGCTTCCAGGTATATTGATGATGCTTTCATCAGTTACTGCTATATCGTTGGCCTTTTTAAACAGGATTGTATCAAGTGCGATGTATATACCTCTTTTTTTCAGGACAGCGAAGAGTCTTTCCAGTAGGTTGGCATTGGCGTCATATGTTGCCAGAATTTTTTGCGTATTGCCTGCGAGGATCACGTAGGGTATATTGGGGTCTTTACCATCATTCAGGTTGTTATAAATACCCGTTTCTGCGTCCATCTGTTTTAGTGTTACCTGTACTCCTTTTACAGCTTTTCCTACGACAGACAAGACGTACATCCATGGATAAAGCATTGTACCACCATTAATAGAGAATGTGAATAAGGTGTCTGCGAGGTCCCTGACATCTGCCCAGGGTGATCCATTATTTGGTGTTCCGAGCATTACGAGTTTAGACACAATAGTGTTATCTTTTTCTTTCTCAATAAACCAGCGGCTCACAAGCCCCCCCATAGAGTGAGCTGCTATTACGAGTTTCTTTGAATGGCCATTTTTTAGTCCGACTGCCTCAAGCGCCTTCTTCAACATTGTCGCTGTTTCCTCTATTGGGGTATTTAAGTTCTCATAGTCAAAAGTTAAAATGAGGTCGTATTTATCTTTTAAAGGAATATTATCTCCCAGTGGCATATAACTTGATTTTGCCATGCCTTCGGTATCACCGATGATACCATGGATAAAAAGTAAAATGGTGTTCGCAACCGCTACCTTGTCGATTATTTTTTTTAGCGTTGTCTCATATTCTACATTATTGCCTGTCACCGTTGGTATGGCCAATCGGGGCCAGGAGTAGGAACGTCCGATCTTCTGGCCTATTATTTTCTGAAAATAAATCCTGATGGACCCAATAAAACTGCGTTTGGTGATAGCACCATCTGATGGGGTTTCAGCAGGTAAACTTTCTATTCTAATATTGCCATCTGCATCAACATATCCCAATGGATAATACATGTCTGTTTCAGCATCATATCCTATTGGTACTATTGAAAAATCTTCGATTGCCGCTTTTGATAATGGCAGTTGAATTGTCAGCGGATTATCCCTGCTTATTAGGGTACGGTCATTTATCTCGAAAAGCTCAAGTACATCTGCCTGTGAATTTCCCAATTGTCCGCCAACTAGATCGAATGGTTCCAGGTTACTGTTGTTTTTTGCGCTGGATGGAGGTGTTATATTATTAGCAGATTTTGGAGTGAAGGCCGAGGAAGAAGTGATGCTTATTTTACCTGTCAGCTCTATTGGGGATTGTATTACAATGCCACCAGGCAATGAAGTATTTCCGCCTGCAATAGTTATTTCCTCCTGTGGTCTCACAATTTTAAAGCCAATCGTTTCTGCAGACCAGGCGAATAAGCCTGCTACTCCATCTTTCCCGGGACCTCGCACCACAAATTTTTCAGCCCTTTTTTTTGCGTATGCAGCTACTTCCAGTCCATCCTGTGCTAAATTGTAGGTAACTATCTTCTCAGTAGAAATAAATAGCTTAAGGTATTCGAATGCAGTATCGTAGCCTTTAGCTTTATATGTCTCCTCCAATCTCATTGGTATAATACTTTTTTGGAAGCCTTTGTCTAAAAAGGTTAAATTCGTTGACTCTCCTGTATGTAATTCTATTTCTTTAAAAAAATTAGTTGTGATGCTATAGTCGAACCCCAGGTATAAATTAGTAATATATAAGGTAAGACTACAGGTGTTGGTTATTGTAAGCCTAAACTGAGGCTGTTGCCATTCTCCTTTGGAGTCTTTTTTATAGTAAAGCTCCACCATGCCTTTTGCCAAATCGACAGCCTCAAAAGTGCTAGTGTTTGGATCTGCCGATCTTTCCAGCTTCAGCCGATAATGCTGATGTGTGAGCGGGTCCTGAGGGCTGCGAAATTCGTATATATGGGTCCACTGAGCCACTTTTGATATTGCCTTCAGGAATTCCCAGGCCGAAGTGGTATTATTCACTTCCTGTGCTTGAAACAACGGTTGCTCAGTGCCGGGTAAACAAAGTGCCAGGTGTCTGGACTTAAGTTGCCGGATGAAATACTGTGCTGTCCCATTTATAGTTAATGTAACAAAAGGAACTGATTCCTCTTCTGCAGTTTTTTGTAGCAATGATTGCAGATGCTGAGGAACACCAACACCAAAAGTTACACTTATGTCATGATTGGGTTGACGGGTTATAGTACCACTATATTGCACTGTTGGGTTGGTCATTTCAGGCAACGATTGGATAGTAGAGAGGTTGGGCCCTGCACTGCTGGTAACAATAGTTTCTCCCTGATCCTTTATATTAACTGTATCGCCTTTTGATACAGCCTGCAGTGTACCGGCGTGAATACACCAACCTAATTGGTTATCGTGTGTTACATTATAACTTTGATTGCGTTGTATGATTTCATTAGACAGAAATTGTTTATAACGTTCATTGTCAGCTAGTTCTCCATTGATATTAATACCAGGGGTTTGATCAGGAACAAGATTTTTTACCAACGCTGTAGCCTGCTCTATAAGGCTGTTGTAACTGAGTTCTCCGCCACTATTATTTAGGGCCTTCAGCAATGAATGGGTGAATGCACCTCTTTTCTCATTGTCAATTATTAATTCTTTGGATGTCTGATTATTTCCAGAGGCAGCAAGATGAATGTGACTGGATTCCTGCACAACATATTTTTTACTGGTAGCATTCATTTGCCATGCTGTATGCCCATTAACCGTTTCACCAAATCCGAGAAATTTCTCTACGGATTCAGGAATAAATTCGGCGCCTCCAGACGTCATCCTATCCATTATTTCACTATTATCCAGGAAGTTTTTTGTAATAGTGCCTGAAAAACAGCAATCGGTAATAGCGATAAATTTGAGGCCAGTTTTTTTTTGGAGCGTTTTCCATATAAGAAAGGCCATTTCTTTATCAGCGAGATCTTTTCCATTGGGAGATCTGCTATCTATACATACATAAGATTGTATTTGCCCCTTACCATACGTTTCCAGTCCTGCCGGAGCTTCAGCATACGAACCATGGCCACTGTAGTAAAAAAGACAAGTATCACCACTGGAGGCACTATCAAAAAAATCAAATGAATTTATCAGGTTTTCTCTTGTAGGGGAGATGTCGCTGTTGTCCGTAAGTTCCTTTATGTGCAATTTTTCAGCTGGAACACTTTTTTGCAGATATGAACTTACTGCTTTTACGTCATTGATGCAACCTTTTAAAGGTTTAGAGGGATAATTATTAATACCAACCAGGAGGGCATAAATAGACGACATAATTCATGGAGTTTTAGTTACAGTTAGGAATTGGGGATTTTTTTATTGAAGATACATGGAAAAATGTTCCGGATATGTTTTATCGCTTATTTTAAAAAATTATTAAGTATAATCACTATAAGAGATGGTATATTGATTGGGCTTGTCAGTGTTGGGGTACTATCCTGGCCGGAAAATTCCAGAGTTGGATAATGGCATGCCTCAAAGGTTTGATATAAACCCTAAATTTAACTATTTGAGTAAAAAAGATAAAGTATTGGTATAAGAATTTTTTTCTAGGCGACCACTAATTTTGATTATTTTGAATGAAATGTTATAGACTTAAAGTCTAAAGAAAATATCAACGAAGATTGTTACGAATCGTTCACAAATTCACTGTCATTTCCTCTCTAAACCCGCGTAGTATCTGGCGAAATAACCTCCCTGGGCCCTTTTTTTATCGGGAAATAACTTCTTTCTATTCTTATGAATCCAGCAATAGGAATACTATTAAGTATCCTTGCACTCTTCAGCGGTAGTACTACTATCAGCAGAGAAATATCCGTACCGAAGCGGTTTTGAGATTGGCTGATCGACGCGTAGAACTAAGCGGGTTCAAAGGTCTCACTCCGTCGTCAGTCGGCAAAAAGGGCGCCATGACTCGTCCGGTGAAACAGTGATTATAATCGGGATATATTCTCCGGTTGATACATACACCCCCGAAAAAGAAACTGTAATAGGAAAACGGAACAGTCCCAATGATAGATGTATTGGCCTATTCTCAATGGCTGGCAAAGTCATTAGCAATGTTATTACCATTCTGAAAGGCAAAATAGGCTACTTGAGGGTTCGTTGGTATTAATATTTTGAAAGTTATCTTGATTTTATCTTATTGAGTTGATGATCAGTAATTTAATGTCATAAAGGGTCGTTAAATGTTCATGAAATGAGTTCGAGAATTGTCCGACCGGGATCACAAATACAACCGCAGGTTGCGCTTAGGCCGCCTACATCGCAGGATGTAAGCGGCTTTTCTCATGTGCGCCATGCATGGCGATAAACTTGACGGTGGAAGTCCGTTATGGGGGTTTGTAATCGCCAACCATTAGCCAAGAGCAAGGGTGTCCACTGCGAAGTGGAATCTGAAGGAAGCTTACGGCAA
>NZ_JBCNKF010000045.1:0-53751 GCF_039596155.1 Chitinophaga sp. | reverse complement strand
CCTCCGAATCTCCCCTCCCGATTCATCCACCCCTCTCAATTTCTCATCACGATCCATCCGCACCTTCCAATCTCTCTTCACAATCCATCCACACCTCCAGTCTCTCTTCACGATCCATTCACACTCTCAATCTCTCTAAATCCCCAATCCACCCCTCACTATCTCCCTCTCGAATCAATCTCTCCACCCTCCAGGTCCCATTACCATTCCAATCTCTTCCAAAATCTACTATCCTTTGCACTGCCCCAAAAACATCATTTTTTTAATCCAACTTCCATCTCCAGGCTCCTTCCAACCACTTCTATCTACCAACTACCACCGGAGCCGGGATGCGAAGTCACATACTCACATACTCAAATAAAACAAAACCCTCTAATTAACCCTTATGAAAAACCCTCAATAAATGCTCTCGACAGAACGCTTGTTGACCCCAAAAAAAACATCTGATTATGAATCCCCCCAAAGCAAAATATCTTATAGAATCAAATTCTCTCTTAGTAAAAATCTCCCCAAAGTACTTCTACGACTAAAAAATCAACATAACTTCCAACCCCTGGCCCCTCCCTTCAAATGCTCCCCCTAATCCTACGGGGCCGGGATGCGAAGTTCCACATACTCAAACAAAATATCTTTTTACGATCCAGTATCCGCGGGCCCCGTTCCAAACTTAGTCCCCCTCTTATTTCACCAGGGCCCCGATACTGATACACGCAACAAAAAGGTCTGATTATTTAATCAATTCAAAGCAGTATTCAAATATTCCTGCAACGCTGCCGGATAAAGCAATACCTCGGCTACTTCCTGTTTCTTTGTAGGTGTATAGCAGGTCCCTTCCATAAATACATCTTCTACCTGCTGCTTAAAATGTGTAGGTTTAAACTGACTAGCCACCAGCTGTGCCGCACAACTCATATCCGCATACAATGGCTTGTTGTTCAACAACTGTTCTACATGCTTCCTTACCTGCTCCACGTAATGTCCACTGATCCTGTATCCGTTCCAGCCATGAGCCACCAGTTCATTCGCTCCGCCTGCCAGCGGTACTATCACCGGGCGGCCATAACTCATCGCCTGCAGTATGCTGATATCAAACGTTTCCTGGTAATGTGCCGCATGAGACAGGTTTAACACCACCGCAGCGCGTTGATAGAACGGATGCATATTCAGCTGTGTATCATAGATCATTACATTATTAGGTACCTTTAAACCCTTGAAATGATCTGCAATCTCTTTATAGGTCGCCCTGATCACCAACTCAAACTTCGTCTTAGGCATGGCAGTCGCCAGTTCCATCAATTCATCCACACCACTTTCCTCTTCCAGGTCAGTCACCATCAAAATTGTTTTGCGGGTACCGAGATTCGCATGCAACACCGCTTCCTGCACAAAGGAACTCGGCAGACAACTATGAATCACTCTGCTCTCCGCTTTCCTGAATTCAAACTGAGACTGCACAAACCGCGAAGCATATACGACCTGCTGTGCTAACAACTGCGCAGTCTTCAACATCACTTTTCTATAAACGGCCGGTTGTATCGCCGTTTCATGAATGTGATAGGTAAGCTGCGCTCCCTTCAGCCTGCTGGCCCATGCTGCCCCAAAAGGTTGCAAAGTATTAATGTATACTTTATCCCCTTTCTTACTCAGCCAGAGTACCTTTAAAAAGATACTTAACTGCGCCAGCAGGAAGCTGAAGAATAAGCGCGTTTTGTTCCCCCGTTCAATATAATTTATGTAGTGATACTGTATATTCGATAAATCAGTCAGATATCCCTGTGTATACGTATTGCCGTTCGTAATTAAATGAATATCCATTCCCTTTTCTGCCAGTGCTTCCAGCGATTCGCGGAAGATCAGTGTGTTGCCACTCCTGTCGTTTGATAAATGAACTGCTATAATCTTCTTCATGAGTTGCGTGATTTAATAATGAGTTATACAGGTACAGGGATAAATGGACACAGGTGTATGCAATCGTAGGTTAGGTAGTTAAATAGAGCATTGATCTAATGTCTTAGCATATCATGCACAAAGCTGACTACCATGAGCGTCGCCACAATCAGACTGAAGAAAAAGAAGAACCTGTTATTACGTTTTTTCTTCTTCAGGTAATCCTGTACCACAAACAGCTTACTGAGTGTCGAAGTAATATGTTCCAGCACATTGTCGTCCTTCATAATGTAGTCAAAAGCACCGTTTTTGAGAGAAGCAGTCGCAATATCCGGCTGTTGTCTTGCACTGGCGAAAATGACAAAGATGTTTGAATTAAAGCGTTTAATCTCTTTCAGCACATCCAGGCCAGTCATATCACCCAGATCATGATCCAGTATTACAATATCCGGCTCATCTGTTAAGTGCTCCAGAAAATCCTTACCTGAAAGAAAACAGGTAATGTTGGTGAAGCCCTGCGCTCTAAGATGTTTATCGTATGTAGCCAGATAAAATGGATCATCATCTACGACGTATAACTTGCTGTCTGTTTTTGTAGCCATTTCGTTGCCGTTTGATATAGAAGAAACCATTTTGAGACCAAAATTGGAAATCGTGCCAAAGTGGCCATGGTAGCGGGTTATTGGTTTGGCATGGCAAGTGGAAGGTCTATTTTTTAGAAGTTTTTCCAAAAAATGGAAAAAAAAGAGCGCCCTGGTCAACCGACCAGGGCGCTCCTATATCTTATAAAGCCCAAAGCTTATTTCTTATTACTATACCGGTTTTTATTATTGCGGTGTTTATACACCCCAGGTCGCTTTTTACCGCCACCTCCGCTACCGGGCCTCGCCGTATATTCAGGTACAGGGCCTAATTCCTCGGGTACAGGCGCCTTCGTTACAGACTTTCCCAGTACCTCTTCAATCCTGGCAAACTTCCGCTGCTCTTTCTCTGATATAATGGTATACGCAGTACCTTCAGTAGCAGCACGAGCCGTACGGCCTATCCGATGTATATAGTCTTCTGCGTCATTTGGTACGTCATAATTGATCACCAGGTTGATATCTTCGATATCAATACCCCGGCTCAATATATCCGTCGCTACGAGAATCTTAAGTTTCTTACTCTTAAAATCCATCAGCACCTGCTCCCGCTTATCCTGCTCCAGGTCCGAGTGGATCTGCTCTACAGTGAATTTTGCCTTTTGCAGCTCATACGTCAGTTGCTTCACGTTCTGCTTTCTGGAGCAGAAGATGATGATATTGTCGAACTGCTTCTGCTTCAGCAATGCCTTAATCAGGGCTGGCTTTTGCTCTTCGTACACTACAAATGCTTCCTGTACAATCTTTTCAGGAGGCTTGGAAATAGCAATATTGATCTCTTCCGGCTGATGCAATATTTTTAATGCCAGTTTCCGGATCTTATCCGGCATGGTCGCAGAAAACAAAAGATTCTGCCTCACTTTCGGCAGGAAAGATGTGATCTTTATGATATCATCATTAAAACCCATGTCCAGCATGCGGTCTGCTTCGTCCAATACAAGATATTTTACGGCATCCAGTTTCACATATCCCATGTTCAGGTGCGCGATCATACGCCCAGGCGTACAGATTACCATATCCACCCCGGAAGTCAGTGCTTTCTTCTCGGCTGAGAACAAGGCCCCGTTACTTCCACCATACACAGCAATAGAGCTGATATTGGTAAAATAAGACATGCCTTCCAGCGTCTGTGCAATCTGCACCGCCAGTTCCCTTGTAGGTACGATGATCAGGGAATTGATCTTATGGTTATCGTGATGCTCGGTAAGGAGCCGGTGAATAATGGGAAGCAGGAAAGCAGCAGTCTTACCAGTGCCAGTCTGTGCACAGGCCAGAATATCCTTACCAGCAATAATGGGGGGTATAACTTTTTCCTGTACAGGCGTTGCTGTGGTATATCCCATTGCGTCAATTCCGTCTAGTACCCTGTCATCCAGGTCAAATTCATCAAAATACAAAGCGATGTACTGTTTAAATAATTAAATATTTCTTAAAGATAACGAAAAACAAGTTAACCCGGGCAAAGGTGAAATACTGCTCTTCCCGGTATGTTCTTTGCGGGAAATTAGGCTTTTCATGACAAAATACGTGACCATGCTTGACGTTTTACAGAGAAATCTTAACCTGCCGCCATTTTTATGGAATATTTTGCTCGGTGCCTCGGCTTTGATTACTGGATTGATCCTCAAATACTTAATGGCCTTTATCCTCCGCTACACGACCAAGAATAACACCAGTTATTCTTTGATCCGGTCTATTCTCAAACGCCTGGGACTAGCCGTAAATTATTTGCTGCCGTTACTGGTTTTCAATATGGTACTGCCGTTTATGGAATTGTCCAGGAAACCAATGAACATCCTCAGCAAAGTCGCTGAAATCGGGCTTATTCTTTCCTTCGGCTTTGCACTCGCCGGCCTGGTAAAGGTCTTCGAAGACTATATATACCATACCTACGACCTTAGTAAAGAAGACAACCTCCGGGAGCGTAAGATGCGCACCCAATTACAATTCGTACGCAAGTTTGCCGTAAGCACAATTTTAGTTCTCACACTTTGTGCAGTACTACTCAGTTTTGACAGTCTCCGTAAGATTGGTACCGGCTTACTCACCGGTGTGGGGGTCAGTGGTATCATCATCGGTTTTGCTGCCCAACGCTCATTGTCCAATTTTCTCGCCGGTATGCAGATCGCTTTTACCCAACCTATCCGTATCGACGATGTGCTCGTGGTAGAAGGTGAGTGGGGCAGGGTAGAAGAGATCACCCTCACGTATGTCGTACTGGGTATATGGGATCAGCGTAAACTGATCCTGCCAATCAACTACTTTATCGAAAAGCCTTTCCAGAACTGGACGCGTACCGGTTCCGCCATCCTGGGTACCGCTTTCCTATACCTTGATCATACCGCTCCCTTCGATGCTATGCGCGAAGAGTTTGAGCGCATTCTCAAAACCCATCCGCTCTGGGATAGAAGAGTAAAAGCGGTACAGGTGACAGATGTCAGAGAACGGGTAATTGAAGTCCGTTTTCTGGTAAGTTCCAATAGCTCAGGGAAGGCCTTTGATCTTCGCTGTGATATCAGGGAAAAGATGCTTGTTTTTTTGAGAGACAATCATCCGTATTGCCTGCCTAAAACGCGCGCTGTTTTAGAGGAAGGAGCGTATAAAACCCTTCATGGAAATGTGGCTGATAAGAATGATAGCAACCCATTTAATCTGCCATCACAGGCTTAATGAATGGGATTAGCTATTCCGGCAAACAGGCCTGATCGATTCTATTATACCGGACGAATCAGTACTTGTCGTCATTGATCTCAATCCAGTTGCCTTCCGGGTCCTTAAAGTAAACCTGCTGCACGCCATCCACTCTTTTGGTGGGAGTATCCGCGACTCCCTGCCAGCTCTCAAATGGTACCTTATTCGCATGCAGCCGATCTATAAACGCTGACATAGACGGTACACTAAAACATAAGTGTCCGTTCTTGTCATGCGTACTTACTCCCGCTGCACCTCTTATCAGGTGTAACTGGCTGTGTTCGCCAATCTTAAACCAGGAATGTCTGCCATCATGAAAAGGTTCTGGAATCGTATCTATCTGGAGAATATCCCTATAGAATGCAGTGGTTTTTTCAAGATCGTATACATATACGGCGATATGGTTCAGTACCGGGCTTTTTCTTTGGGCAATGGCGCGTGTATGGGTCATCATAACAATAGCCAGCAGGCAGAGTGGAATTATCTTTTTCATACCTTTAAGATAAGGCATATCCTATAATCTCACTCGTACAAATTTTCGGCTGGCTTTAATCCCCGTATCCATAAACAGGGTGACGAGATATATACCGGGGTTGTATTTTTCTGTTTCAAACTGGTAAACAAATATACTTTCCTTCTCATCAATCTGCTTCGAGTCGGTAAACATCAGCTGCCCCGATATATTTACAATTCTGATATCAATTTTTGTGATCCCGGAACTGCCACTGCCATCACTCATGACATACTTCACGGTGGCCGTACTGGTATATGCCGGGTTGGGATAAATGGTCATATCATCCTTCTTATACGCAATGGTATCACCCAGCGGTTGCTCAAATCCAAACCAGAGCGCATAGTTCAGACTACTATCTGCAAAAATGAGCGGTTCCCCTATATTGTACGCGATATAAAAAGTGCCTTGAACTAACAGCGCCTCACCGGCAGTACTGATCGTAAATTGTTTGGCGGTATAATGTTCTTTTATTGTATCAGTCTGCCCATACGACAGCCCCGCAACCATCATCATGGTGGCTAACAGCAGTCCTGTAAATATGGTTTTTCTCAGATTTATCATTTTAAGGTCTTTCTGAATAAATTGCGATTTCTACGCGTCGGTTCTTTTCTTTGGCTTCCTGGGTGTTTTCTGTGCTAAGGGGTTTAGTCTGTCCGTAACCGATGGTCGTGATATGATCTGCATTCACTCCTCTTGAGGTCAGGTAGGTCTTTACCGCTTCGCTTCGTTTTTCTGAAAGAGTTTGATTAAATGCCGGGGTACCTTCATTATCTGTATGGCCGCTGAGTGTTACATGCCATTCAGGATGAGTTTTCAGCAGGTTGGCCAGGTGGTCCATAGATGAGAATGAACGCTTGGCAATATCCGCTTTCGCACTCGCAAACTGGAGGTTAGAAAATGCTTTATTAACAATCTTTTCTTCTTCTTTTTTCAATTCAACTTTAGTAACCGGCTTTTCGGAGGCGTTGACGGCTGAATCGATCAGCGGTCTTCCATCTTCTACTGATGGCAATGCGCCCGGAGCTATCGCAAAACGCTGATCTGAATAGTTCAGCTGACTACCGGTAGGGCTTACCTCATCCGCTCTGCTGGCCACGATCTGCCAGGTAAAGGCAACGTTTGATTTACCATTCTGCAGCTCTTTTACATCAAAACCATTTGCTGATTTATTAGTCACAAATACGCCATTACAATCACCTTCCAGCTGTATAAAAACCTTCAGGGGATGCTTAGCGTCTACACGAATGTGCTGGGTAAGCAATTTGTCAAGATCAATATGCGCTTTGCCATCTGTCAGTTCACCTGTACCATAATCCTGGAATAGCACTTCCGGTGCCTCCGGACAATACAGCATGCGGCCGGTTCCCGTTTCATCTTTTACAATGGTGGATTTGGTCCCCGTCGTTGCAAAACCTACAAATGTGTTATCAGTAGACTGCCCCGCTATATATATATAACCGATAGGGGTACTACCATAGCGGCTTTCGAAGTAAGCGCCCCAGCGCCCTGCATCACCACCGGAATTAATGGAACTCTTACCATACCCTGCCACACCAATATAACCTACCCCGGATATACCCGCCCCGCTGGTCGGAGCCACCACTGCCATGTTATTACCACCACCAGCTACTCCCACGCCCTTAGTGGCATTAGAAATACCACCAACACCTACCACACCATACGTAATACCATTACCAAGTACACCGGCAGCCGCAGTTGGCCCCTGTAACAAAGAAGTATTTGTATAATCCAGGTTATTACCAATTCCCAGTAAACCTATACCGGTCGTGCTCTGCGCCCAACCAATCACACCCGCACCATACGCACCGCTGGATGAATAAATGAATGGAGATCGGGTAGATCCAAAAATCCCGTAGCCACCCGTATTAGAATAGTTCTCACCTTTAATTGGCAGTGAGCCTTTACTGTTTGACCAGCCATATATGCCCGCACCCGCGGAGGATACGCCCTGTATACCATAGCCGTTGCTATAGTTACGGCCATAGATAGCGGCAGTACTATTAGAATTATATGCATTGATCGCATGTTCCGTGCTGGGATCATTTGTATTCAAAGCTAACGGCGCACCACCACCAAATACGGTAAATACCGCCTGGCCCTGTGAGGAAGCCGTATCCGCACTACCATTCACAAAGATCCTGGACGTGTTCGTAAAGTGCATTCTTTCCTGCTGGGTACCATTACCATTTGTTTTGATCACAAATGCTGCCGTATCCAGTGTACCAATGAATTCAGAGTTGCTGGCAGTACCGGTGTTGCCGGTAGTAAGCCATGTTTTTTTTGTAGCTTTCAGGGTATCGGGGCTGGCAGTCGTTGCAAGACCCAGTTGCCCGGTTGTTTCGAACTCCAGTGTCTTCGTGGTCCAGCCGGTGCCACCCTCTGCCAGTACCTTCCATGCCGTACCATCATAGATATAAGAAGTACGGTCGGCAGTATTATAGTACGCCTGGTTTAAAGTAGGAGAAGCAGGGGCCGTTGCAAAAGAGCCCAACCAGGAAATACCTACACCATCTTCGGCAAAGACCTGCCATGCAGTCCCGTCATAGAGGTAAGATTTTTTGTCGGTAGAATTATAATAAGCCTGGTTTAAAGTAGGAGTAGCAGGTGCTGTTGCAAAAGTCCCCAGCCAGGAAACGCCTACACCCTGTAAACCATCTTCGGTAAGTATCTGCCAGGCTGCACCATCATAGATATAAGATTTTCTGTCAGTAGAGTTGTAATAAGCCTGATTAAGAGAAGGAGTCGCCGGCGCTGCGGTAAGGGTGCCCAGCCAAATGAGCGTTGTACCATCCACACCATCCTGGGCGATGATCTGCCAGGTTGTACCATCATAGATGTAAGACTTTTTGGCTGTTATATCATAATATGCCTGGTTCGATACCGGACCACTGGGTACCGTAGTAAATGACCCCAGCCATACTACTGAACTACCATCCTGTGTCATCACCTGCCAGGTGCTATTACTATCGTAGATGTAAGATTTTTTATCAGTACTGTTATAATAAGCATCGCCAATCGTCGCAGTAAGCGGCGCCACCGTTAACGTACCCTTCCAGTTAATGCCGGTACCGGTACCCGTTCCTCCACCACCAGATCCCCCGTTCGCTGCATACATCGCATAAGGTACTGCAAACATCTGCACAGGCGTACCTATCGGATCATAACTACCCGTTTGCGTCATATCCACATACGCCTGCAACCACACATAACCACTGCTCCATGGAATTGCACTCCATGAACCGGTGATCACCGTACCTTTGCCTATCACCGCAGATATGATACCCTGGGCAGAACTCACCAACCCCTGCACTTCCTCATATACCGGAGTACCACCAGATTCAGCAGAAATGGAGAATTTTATAAGACATGTCAGGTTCGCTGCCACGCCCTGGGTACTGGTTTTTCTCAATACCGCCTGATAGTTCATACCTTGCAAACCTGTAACGCCAGTATTAGGGATCTGAGCGCGTACACTGTTTACACACAACAAAAGAGGAAGAAGTAAAATGAGTAAAATTGCTTTCATCTCATAGGATATTTGGCCTGCGCTATAAATATAAGAATATCAGTTTAAAAGATATTATCATATAATAACTTAAATATAGTAAAGATAGTATTAATATTTTAGAAAACCCCCGGAAAGTGTCTTTTTTGCATGCTTTGGGTATCAAAACATGTAAAAATGGCCGAATTCAGGGACCGTTTATCTTGATGGTCAAGGATTCCAGCCAAATATTAAATTATAAGAAATAGTAAGTAGACCTAATGGACCCGCTGAATATCATCAAATTGTAACATATTATCCCTGACTGATGTCATTTTAACCAGGCTTTACTTTCTGAAGGGAGGTACGTATATTGGGTGTTCTAAAGGATTTCGAGATATGAAATTGGGACTCATGCATTACCCAATGCTGGCAGCAGCGTTGCTCGCTACCGGCATTCAATTAAACGGTCAATCAAAAAAGACAGTTGTTACAGGCAAAAAGGCTTACAAACCAGTAGATTATGTTGATCCATACATCGGATCGGGCGGCCATGGCCACGTGTTTGTAGGGGCCAACGTACCTTTTGGAGCGGTACAGGTAGGCCCTACCAATATTGTAAAAGGCTGGGACTGGTGCTCCGGCTACCATTATTCGGACAGCGTTGTGATCGGTTTTTCCCAGACCCACCTGAGTGGTACAGGTATTGGTGACCTGGGCGATGTTTTAATTATGCCCTATACCGGTAAGGTACGCACGAACCGTGGTACCCAGGATGATCCCACCAGTGGCTATGCCTCCCACTACACACATGCACACGAAACTGTGAAGCCAGGTTACTATGCCGTAAACCTGGAAGACTACAAAATCAAGGTGGAACTCACCGCCGCCGAAAGAGTAGGTTTCCATAAGTATACCTTTCCTGCCAACCAGGAAGGTCATATTATAGTAGACCTGAAAGAAGGGATCGGCTGGGATGCCCCGGTTGAAACGTACATCACGAAAAAGGATGATTACACCCTGGAAGGGTACCGCTATTCCAAAGGCTGGGCAGTAGACCAACGCCTGTGGTTCGCTATTAAAAGTAACGTGCCTTTGAAAGACTTCAAAGTATATGATGGAGATGAACTACAGGAAGGTACCGTTTACAGGGGGCAGAACGTAAAAGGGCTGATCTCTTTCAGTAAAGCACCCGCCACTGTCCTGCTGAAGGTAGGGATCTCACCGGTCAGCAGCGAAAATGCCCTGGCAAACATCAATGCAGAAATTCCGGGATGGAATTTTGCTGCCGTCAGCAAAGCCGCAACAGAGAAATGGAACACCGAGTTATCCAAGGTAAGTCTGACCACCAGGAACGATTCTGCCAAAACTATTTTCTATACTTCGTTGTATCATACTATGATCGCACCGTCATTATTTAATGACCACAATGGCGACTACCGCGGTACGGATAAGAAGGAGTATACAGATCCCGGCTTCAATAATTACTCCATCTTTTCCCTCTGGGATATCTATCGCTCGGATATACCAATGTATACCCTCCTGCAACCAGATCGCGTAGCCGGCTTTGTCAATTCTATGCTGGCTATTTACAAACAGCAGGGTAAACTCCCTATCTGGCCACTCATGGGTAATGAAACAGATTGTATGGTAGGTTACCATGCGGTTCCTTTTATTGCCGATGCATACCTGAAAGGCTATACCGGTTTTGATCCGAACGAAGCATTCGAAGCCATGAAATCCTCTGCTACAAGAGATGACTATGGTATGAAAGACATCAAGGCAAAGGGATATATTTCTTCCGAACATGAGAAGGAATCCGTATCCAAAGCGATGGAATACGCCATCGATGACTGGTGTATAGCCGCAATGGCTAAGAAACTGGGGCGTACCGAAGATTTCGAATACTTCTCCAAAAGAGCCGCATACTATAAAAACTATTTTGATCCATCCGTGCGGTTCGTGCGTCCAAGAATGGATGACGGTAGCTGGAAAACACCTTTCGATCCGTTCAACTCTATCCACGAGTTTGGAGACTTTACCGAAGGAAACGCATGGCAGTATACCTGGCTGGTACCACAGGATCCTGAAGGCCTGATAGGTCTGCTGGGGGGCGATGAGCCATTTACTGCCAAGCTGGATAGTCTTTTCACTGCTTCCGGTGATATGGGCGACAAAGCGAGCAGCGACATTTCCGGCCTGATCGGTATGTATGCACACGGGAATGAGCCAAGCCACCATGTCACCTACCTGTATGCCTACGCAGGTAAACAATGGAAGACTGCTGAAAAGGTAAGACAGGTAGTGAAAGAATTCTATACTACCACACCTGAAGGGCTGGCTGGTAATGAGGATTGCGGTGCAATGTCCAGCTGGTACGTCATGTCTTCTTTAGGTTTCTATCCGGTAAACCCTGCAAAAGGTATTTATGTGCTGGGTAGCCCACTGTTTGACAAAGCTGTCCTCAAATTGGCAGGAGGTAAGACTTTCACCGTTCAAACTGCCAATAACAGTGGCGAAAATATTTATATCCAGAGCGTTACCCTCAATGGAAAACCTTACAACAATAGCTATATTCGTCATGCAGATATGGTGAAAGGCGGTGTGCTGAAAGTGACCATGGGCCCCCAGCCGAATTACAATTTCGGTAAGGCACTTGAGAACCGCCCCGATTCTAAGTTTTAATTTTTATACTTCTAATAAAAGTCGCTTTTGCCAGCCCGGCGAAAGCGGCTTTTTTATTGGAGCCTGTTCTCTGACGACCAGCGGTCAATCCAACCGTACAGTTTTTAAAATTGATATATGGTAAAATAATACTCATTCAGGAGAAAATAATATAATATAAAGGCGAATAAGCGTAAGAAAAACAACTTGTTATCTCAAATCATTAACTGGTAGTTAACTTAAATATTAAAATGATCGCCGTAGCTTCGGTGCAATAGATTGCAGTATAAATTCACGTGCGGAAGCCAACCGTCTTATTTAACAAGGAATTATATGATGATTGAGAACCACGAGCACATTTACCAGCTCCTGTTGGAAAAACGAAACGGTACAATCAGCGAAGCCGACGATGCCCGGGTAGCTGGTCTCATCGATACGCACGAAGAGATTGCCCTGATGTGGCGCGCTTTAAAACATAGTTACATTACACCTGGTGAAGAACGCTTCTGGCAGCAAATAGATGAAAACGCTGCCTGGAACAATGTCAAAAGTCAGCTCACTATACGTTCCCGCAGGGTCAGGATGAACCGGGCGCTGTTAATGGCCGCTGCCATTACCGTGCTGGCGGCCCTCGCTATCAGTGTTATCTGGCGCTCAGGGATCTGGCAGAAGGAAACACCGTTACCTGTAGCGGTTAACAATACCGGGAATACCATGCCGGGTTTACAGTTACAACTCGCAAATGGTACTACAGTAGCCCTGCCATACAACCAGCCCCGCCAACAGATCACAGCAGGCGATGTACAGCTTAGCGCCGGCGCCAAACAACTGCAATATGCATCCAATACAAAAATGGGAGAGGGATTCAATACATTGACCGTTCCCCCTAAAATGGACTATAAACTTGCTCTCTCAGACGGTACCGAGGTCTGGCTGAATGCTACCTCCAAACTTCGCTTTCCCTTTGCCTTCGATGGCGATAAAAGAGAAGTATACCTCGAAGGTGAAGGATACTTCAATGTAGCCAGGAAAGATGGTCAGCCATTTATCGTACACACCGCCCACACCGATATTACCGTACTTGGCACTACATTCAATGTCAATGCGTACAACAAAGACGTAACTACCACCTCCCTGGTAACCGGTAAGGTGCTCACCAGATCGGGGGACAGGGAAGTGACCCTGAAACCCGGGCAGGAAGTAGCATTCAACGCCAACAATAAATTCAGCGTCGACAACTTTGATACAGATGAAGTACTGGCATGGATGCGCGGGCTTTACGTCTTTCACAACACCTCTTTGGAGCACATCGCTGCTGTAATAGAGCGGTGGTATGGGGTAAAAGTGGTATTCGACGACCCTTCCCTCGCTGGCAAGAAATTTACCGGTGGACTGGAAAAGCTGCAGACGCTCGATTACTTCCTGGAAACTCTTCAGATCATTGGAGACGTAGATCATTACTACGACAAAGACGTATTACACCTGAAGCTGAAGAGATGATTGTTTACCAGACAATTATAGTGGCAGTTACAATAAAAAGGAATTTTTCATTATCAGCTTATTAGCTGATCATCTCGTTTCATCGCCGGTTCCTGCTGCTTTTGGCGTTAGGAACCGGCGGATTTTCAGGAATAAATGCAAAATGAAATAATACCTCTCCACTAACTCAGGATCCGGTACTGCTGCTGCAGATTCCGCATAGCATACTTAATCAGAGAATTGTGCCCTGTCAGGTTCAGCTTTTTAGAAATATTGTGGCGATGATTCTCAACAGTTTTGATACTGATGTTGAGTGCCTCTGCAATTTCTTTTGTGCTCAATCCTTCGGCAATCATCTGCATGATGCGTAGCTCTGTTTTACTCAGCTTGCTGTAAATTTCGGGAGCTGCTACCGGCATCGACACAATCGTGGTATGCTTCTTCTCACGCTGCTGCAGATTGAAAACCGAAAACCTTGTAATCCTCGATTTGATACTCATTAAAAGCTCTTTGCTCTTGAAAGGTTTGGTCAAAAAATCGTCTGCACCCAGGTTCATACCCATGCGCATGTCTTCCTTAATTTCTTTGCCACTGATCAGGATAAAAGGTAGATGCTGCAAAGTGGGGTCATTCCGCAGTTCCATGAGAAAATGATAACCACTGCCGCCTCTCAGTTTGACTCCGCATACAATAAGGTCCGGTTTAAACTGACGACTCATATACATTCCCTCTTCAAGGGTGGTAGTGGAAATGAGATCGTAGTTGTGTAATGTTAGCAGCTGCTGGATTTTGCGGATTAAAGCAGTGTCCTCCTCTAAAAGTAAAATTCGATAAATCTGTTCTTTCATTCAATTTGTTTTGAGCTAGTTTATACGTTCTCGTTAGGTCCATGTAGTCTGCTTTATGGCCTTTATAGTCATTGGTTCTCATCAGAACGCATATATCCTGCTGACGTGGTTTAATAGGATTGTCTGATACCACTTAGAAATTGAAAAAATTGAACAAGTCCCTCTGTGATTGAATAAAAATCCCGTCTCTGATTAACGAAACCGATGAATAAAAGTTGGTTCCTTTCTCCAAAGTTGCAGGTAATGTACTAATGACCATACTCATTTTTTTTTAGTCTGATAATAATGTCTTTTTCCTTGTGAAGTTTTTCAAGAAGATAGGGTAAGGGTTTCAAAGGTTGACCTGCACGTAAATATGCGTCAATAACAGCCCTTTTTGTTTGTTCAACTGTGGTCGATGCTTAAAATAAGTGTTAGCACCTAGAAAAATGTGTGACCTTACTCATTTTATAAAAAGTGTGCCAATAAATGTCGTCGTGACGCCAACAATTAGCCATCTTTACAACAGCAAAATGCATAATGCATTTAAAACTAGTTATATTCAGTGGTAAAATTAACATCAATAGGGTATAAAATTTATGTATAATACCGTTGAATTAATTTTTAAAATGATATAAAAGTGCAAATGAAAGGATATGACAGTATTTATTACCGGAGAGCCATATCCATAATAAGCCAAACTCTCGTTAAGCCTTGGTATGCGGTTTTAGTACCAGGGCAATTTTGGTGGATTTGGGAACTTAAGGCGAAATGCCCTGTTTCCCTCTATACCAATCTCTACATTTAAACTGTTGTATCTCATTAATACACAGGTTTTCATAGGATAGATAAATAAGTAGCCGCCCATTCCTGGGCGGCCTTTTTTTTTACCTTTCTGTCTTTTTAACGGTTTTTAGCGGCTGTCTTTCAGCCCGCCCCTTTCTTTTATTTAAATAATTCCTTAGTTTTATTGCTCAGGTCCTCAGACCCTTCTAACTGCAATGTATATACTATTAACTTAAAAATTCCATGGAACAATCCACTTACTCTCCCCGGAGAAAATTCCTCCGTAACTTATCGCTGGGAACCCTGGCTGCTGCTGCTTTACCAGACCTGTCCCTCGCCGCTGCACATGGCGGAAGCGCCAAAAAGATCACCTTGAAAAAGGACGCGGTGATCCTGTTTCAGGGTGATTCAATTACCGATGCCGGCCGTAAAAGAGACAATGATGAGGCAAATAATACCAATGCACTGGGCAATGGGTACGCATTTCTGGCTGCTGCCGCCTTATTGAAACAATTCCCTGACAAGAACCTGAAGATCTACAACAGGGGAATCAGCGGGAATAAAGTACACCAGTTGGCAGAGCGTTGGGACACTGACTGTCTGAATTTACAGCCTGATGTGCTCAGTATCCTGATCGGTGTAAACGACTACTGGCATACCCTCACAGGTGGTTATACCGGTACTATCAAAACATATAAGAATGACCTGACAGCCCTGTTAGACCGGACTAAGCAGAAATTGCCGAATGTGCAGCTGATCATCGGGGAACCTTTCGCGGTAAACCATGTGAGAGCAGTGGATGATAAATGGTTCCCGGCATTTAATGATTATCGTGCAGCGGCTAAGGAAATAGCGGGTAAGTATGACGCGGTATTTATACCTTACCAGGAAATTATGGATAAAGCGCAGAAATCTGCTCCGGGGAGCTACTGGACAGGAGATGGGGTGCACCCGAGCCTGGCTGGTGCTGAACTCATGGCAAGCAGTTGGCTGGAAGCTGTTAAATAACGAATTTATGACAGCGGGGTTCACTAACGAAAACCATTTTCAGCGGGAAAAAAGAATGTATCACAAATAGAACGACATCCTGAGAATTTTAAAACGATACCAGTTTCTACCAGGTATCCGGATAAAAAGGCCTGTATCATAAAATGATACAGGCCTTTGGGTTTAATACATCAGTTTATACACTACAGGGGTCACTATCCTCGACAACAATGTCGAACTAATCAACCCTCCAATCAATACAATCGCCAATGGTGCGATTAATGGATTCGTACTGATCGCAATCGGGATAAGGCCACCAATTGCCGTCAGTGACGTCAGCACAATTGGCAGGAACCTGATCTCACCAGCCTCCCT
This sequence comes from Chitinophaga sp., assembly GCF_039596155.1. Taxonomy (GTDB): domain Bacteria; phylum Bacteroidota; class Bacteroidia; order Chitinophagales; family Chitinophagaceae; genus Chitinophaga. Next base: position 37,395 of record NZ_JBCNKF010000045.1, on the reverse strand, counting down.
GATCGCATCCTCCAATGACTTGCCCTGCTCCCGTAATTGATTCGTGAAATCCACCAGCAGGATCGTATTCTTCACTTCAATCCCCGCCAGCGCGATCATACCAATAATCGCCACAAAAGACAAAGAATTCCCCGTCATCCACAGTGCCACCGCTGCTCCAACCACGCCCAGCGGTATCACAGACAACACGATAAACGTACTCTTAAACGTCCTGAATTCAAGGATCAACACCGCTATAAACATGAATACCGTCAGGATGATAATACTGGTAAAATCCCCAAAAGAATCCTTCCTCGACTCTATCTCGCCACCCATCTCATAAGAATAGCCCGCCGGTTTGGGCATTGCATCCATCTTTGCAATCACCTCATTCAGCACCTTATCCACCAGTACGCCCTTGTCTACAAAAGCGGTTACCGATACCACTCTTCTCTTTTCCTGGTGACTGATACTGATCGGCGAATTTTCCATTTTCAAATCCGCTACCTGGCTCAAAGGAACCGATTTCCCGTCATTCGTATTCACATAAAGACTATTGAATACATCCATCGTCGGCCGCCCGGTTTTATTCCGCGTCAGCAGAATATCATAATCATTATCGTTGTTATCTGCATAATGTCCGAGATTCAGGCCGGCCACTGCCAGTCTTACGGTACGATCTATATTCAGACTAGGTATACCCAGCTGCTGAGCCTTCTCCTTATTGATTACCACCCGGATATCACTCTTCAATAATTTGACGGGGTTATCTACATAAATAGTTCCCGGCGTTTTCCGCAACACTTCCTCCGCTTGTCCCGCCAGTTCCCGCAGGGTATCCAGGTTGTCGCCAAACAACCTGATCTCCACTGGTGCCGGTAATGCCGGCCCCTGCTCGAAATTCTTCACTTCTACCTTTGCTCCCGGATAAGGCGTCCACTGTTTACGTAACTTGTCTATCAAAACCAACTTATCTTCCGGAGATGTCTCAGGTTTCAGCTGCACAAAAATCTGCGCATAATCACTTCTTTCATTTTCCTGTATGATATTATAATATACTCTTGGATTCCCCCGGCCGATATTCGTAGAGAAGTATTGTATATCTTTTTCTGTCTTCAATACCTTTTCAATTTCCAGTGCGATCGTCTGTGTATATGGCAGGTTAGACTGTGCAGGTGTTGTGATGTTAATGAGGAATTGCGGCTTTTCTGAGGCCGGGAACAAACTAAACCCAATCACTTTGAACAAATAAATCGCTCCGCCAAAAATGATCACCGTTGCTACCACTGTTAGTACAGGGCGTTTCAATGCGCCATCCAGCAACCGGCTGTAACTGCCATGGATCAGGCGTTTCAGCGCACGCATAAAGATGTTTCCATCCGGATGCCCTGTGTGCGTTTTCAGCAATTTGCTGCTTAAAAATGGAATAATCGTCAACGATACAAGCATGGAAGCCAGTACACTAAAGATCACCGCCAGCGGTAACCCCCTGATGAAATCACCAGATCCTTCCGGCATAAACACCAGCGGCATAAAAGCTATAATCAACGCAGCCGTACAACCAATTACTGCCAGTCCAATCTGCTTTGTTGCTTTCAGTGTTGCATCCATCCTGTTATGCCCTTCCAGCATCCAGCGTTCTATATTCTCTACCACCACAATGCTATCATCCACGAGTAATCCTAATGCCACCACCAGACCTAAAATACTCAGCTGGTTCAGGTTATATCCAAATACATTCAACAGGATAATACCAATTGACAAAGACAAAGGAATGGAGATCATCACGATTAATGCTGGTCTGAAACCCAATGGCAGCAGGGTGATCGCCACCAGCAGGATAGCGATGATAAAGTCTTCGCCCAATCCACTCAGCCTCCTGTTTACATTTTCTGCCTGGTCAAAGTTCTGCACCAGGTCAATATTTGCAGGCAGCGTCTTCCTGAACTGTGCTATCACCGGACCGTATACCTTCTCTGTTTTACTGATGTTTTCACCTTCTTTCTGCGCGGCCACCAGGAACACACAACGATGCGCATTCAGGCGTGTAGCATAGGTTTCATCATTAAAACCATAGTATACATTAGCAATATCTTTCAGGAAAATATTCTTATTACTGTTGACGTTGATCACGGTATTCCGGATCTCATCCAGCGATTTGTAACTGCCACTGCTCTTAATATTGTATGAACGGTTGCCCGCATCAATGCTACCACCGGGTAAGTTCGCCATTTCTCCCTGCAGACTACTGATCACACTGTTCACAGAAATACCCATCTGTGCAATTTTCTCCATTTGTAGTTCAATGCGCACCTGCCTGTCCGGCACCCCATGTATCTCAACATTCTTAAGCTCTTTCAACCTTTCCAGTTCATCCTGCAACTTCTCCGCGTAATACTGCAATTTATCCATAGGCGCGTTTTCCGATACCAGTCCCAATTGCAGAATATTCACGTCACTAGGCTGGAACCGCATCACGTCAATCCGTATATTTTCCGGCAGCTCTCCGCGTTTTCCATTCACGACACGCAATACTTCCTGGTATTTCTCGTTTACATCGCTGCTATATTTATATTCTATCCTGATCACAGCCAACCCGTCTCCAATAGAGGTACGCACCCTTTTTACATTTTCCTGTGCATATAGTTCTTTTTCTAAAGGATCTACCACCAGGTCTTCCATATCTTTCGGACTGGTGCCTGGGTATACCACGATCACAGAATAAGTTGGGGCATGCATTTCCGGGTCTTCGGAACGGGGCATATTGAAGATCGTCATGATGCCCAGTGTAATGATCATGATAAAGATTATCAGGGTAAACTGATAATTCTTTACCGCATATGTTGAAATTTTCATGTGCTGATTGTTGTAACGATTAATCTTATTTTACACTGATCGGACTGCCATCAGTGAGATAAGCACTGCCGGAAATAATCAGAGCAGGAGCATTTTCGAGCCCTTTGGTGATGATCACGACGTCCTTTTCCATACCACCGATGGTGACGGTTACCTTTTTAGCGGTTTTGTTATCGGTGGTGATGAATACATACCCCGTGCTGCCATCTCCTTCCATCAATGCATCGTAAGGGATAGACCAGGGACCTTTTCCACTGCTGCTGTTTGCATCTTTCATCATTCCATTCGAACCAGTCCCGGCGGCCCTGCCGGAAATGTCAGCTGAATTGCCGGCACCTTCATTTGCACGATCCGTCATTTTACTGCTGCCTGTTTCAATTACCGCCGTTCCAAACATACCATAAGCAATTACGCCCGGCTCTACGCCATTCACCCGAATGTCTGCCTTAAACGTTCCGCTATTCTGATTCAATCCTTCTGTCTTCCTGACTACCGTGCCCTCAAAAGTCTTTCCTGTCAGGGATTCGATTTCCACCTTCGCTTTGTCCTGTTGCCTGATCGCTGCCCACTGCTTGTTACTCAGGTCTACGCGCAGCAACCAGTTCCCTGACTGTGCACCATTTGTTTCAAAAACTGCAGTTCCGGGTTGTACCAGTTGTCCTTCGCTTGCCAGCTTCCGCAACACATAACCATTAGAAGTAGCGCGGATCTGTGCATGACTGCGATTGAACTCAGCAGATTTATATTGTTCCTCTGCAATACTCATCCCGGTCTTTGCATTTTGTAATTGTTCCAGTGTGGCCACGCTATCCTGGTACAGGTGCAGCACCCGGTTATAATCACGCTGTGCTTTTTCAAAACCCAGTTGCGCCTGCATGACCTGTGCATTGATCTCGGTAGGATTAAGCGTAGCCAGAAGCTGCCCGGTTCTGATAGCATCTCCTTCTTTCACCAACAGGCTTTGAATGATGCCGCCAACTTTAAAAGAAAGCATGGTCTCGTCGTCAGTAGTAAATTGTCCCGAAACGGCGATAGCTGCGGAGCCTGCGCGCTGTCCATTCAGGGGGAGCAGTTTAACCGGAATAACTTCAGTAGCGGTTTTGTTTTCAGCCGCTTTGTTGTCGCCACAAGAGGCGACGAAGACAGCGAGAACGGGCAGTAGTAAGATGGCGTGAATAGTTTTCATATTTCGACGTTTAATATTGTTATTGTAACTCGTAAGCGAATGCTTGTGATTGAATGTTTGCCGCGGCAGTGTCAACATCTACGGAGGCGTAACTCCCCATTGTAAGCGGTAAGCGAATACCTGTGATTGAATATCTGCCCCGGCAGTTTCAACATCTACGGAGGAGTAACCAGCTATTGCAACCAATAGGCGAATGCCTGTGATTGAAAGTCTGCCGCGGCAGTGTCAACATCTACGGAGGCGTAACTCCCCATTGTAAGCGGTAAGCGAATACCTGTGATTGAATATCTGCCCCGGCAGTGTCAACATCTACGGAGGCGTAACCAGCTATTGCAACCGGTAAGCGAATACCTGGACTTAAGTATCAATCCTTGCAGTGTCCGCATCTGCAAAAGCGTAACTCCTATTGTAGCCGGTAAGCAGCAGCCTGTAATTCAATGTCGGCCATAGAAGTTTGTACACCCGCGAAGGCCACAGCCACCTGCAAGCGTGCATTTGTCAATTGATTCTGTGCATCCAGCAATTCCAGGTAAAGAAGCTGGCCTGCCTTATAAACCTTGAACTGATCACGGTAATATTTTTCAGCAAGCCCTAATTGGGTTTGTGCATTCTGGTAATTGGCTACCGAAGTATGATAGTTATTATAAGCAGTAGTCAGTGCAAACTGTAAGGCACTATAAGTTTCAGCATAGGCAGCATCCGCTGTTTTTATTTCCATCGCAGCCTGCTGTGCTTTATGCTTTTGCTGACCGGCTGTAAAGATGTCCCATTGCAGGTGTACTCCCCACAGGTAATAACGACTCTTATTGTCGATGGCCCAGTTAAAACCCTGTGATCCCAGATCCAGGAATGTGCTGAGCTTCGGCACCAGGTAAGCATTGGATTGCTTATACTGCAGTGTAGCGATTTTCCTTTGCTGTTCCAGTTGTGTCAGTTCCTCTCTCTTTGCAATGGTACCGGTATCTGCTATGGGTAGGAGGGCAGCGGCTACAAAGGCGTTACTATCCAGCAAGACGGTATCATTCAGTGGTTTGTTAAGAAGGAAATTGAAATATGCTTTCGCTAAAGTGCGCTGGTTTTCTGCGCTGGTAATGTTGGTAATGATCTTCTGCTGTTCTGCCTGGGAGCGGGTCAGGGCCGTCGTATTCGTCACCCCGTTAGCAATGAAACTCCTGTTTACCCTGATATTTTCATCCACCAGCAACATAGCGGCATTGTAGATTTCTACGGCGCGGCAACTCTGATAATACTGGTAGTAAGCAGTCTTCAGATCTTTTACAAGTTTACGTTTGTACACATTTACAGCAGCCTGTTGCAGCGAGATATTTTCCCTGCGGATCTTATTTGCATACCATATTTCCGTGTTGATGAGTGGAAGCGTAGTATGAAGTCTGGCGTCGTAGAAGTTGTCTGGATTCAGGAGCACAGACTGATTCTTCAGCTGGGGAAAGTTGTTCGTCCCGGTCAGCTGGTTCAGACTCGAATACACATTATTCAGCAAATCCCCGATCGGGATGTCGATAGTACGGCCACCGTCTGCCCTTGTGTAATCGCCAATCAGGCTTACACTCGGGTAAAAAAGTGATTTGGCTTCCTGCAGCGCGTACAGCGACTTATCCAGTTGGAAGTTGCGCTGCTGCAGGCCCTGGTTGCGTGAAAACGCTTCCTGAATGTAGTGCTCAAGCAGCGTATCCTGGGCAGAAAGGCGGAATGAAGCACCCAGTATAGCTAGAATGAACAAAAGTCTTTTTTTAATGTGTGTTGACATAATGAACACTGTTTAGTGAAAAGGTATAAAAAAAGACACGTTGAGTGTCAGTGTAAAAGAGCGGATTGTATGCCTGTGTCAATTATAAGATTGACACAGACAAATTATTTTAGAATGATCTGCATGAACTCCTGTAAGGCAGACTGGATAAGGACTGCCTGGTCCTCTTCAGTCATACGCGTCACTTTCATCCTGTCGCGTATCGTCAACGCAATAATGCCATGCCCCAGGCCCCAGAGAATCATCCCTGCCTGTACAGGATTTGAGAAACGGAGCTGGTCTTTGGCAGCATCGACTGTATCGAGCAGGAACTGGAATGCAACATGACAATTGTCCCATGAATCTTCTTCCTGAACCGCCTTCATGGGAGAACGCAGTATAAACATCAGGTCATACAGGTCCGGGTTGGCGATGCCATACTCGATATATGCCCGCAACAGCTCCCGTAGTCTTTCCACGGGATCATTTGAAACGACCATTGCCTGGAAATAGGCATGTATCTGGTCAAAGGCTTCACCCTGTATTTCATAAAACAATTCGTCTTTGTCCTTGTAATACAGGTAAATAGTGGCAGGGGAATATTCTATTTTTTCCGCAATATTCCGGATCGACGTTTTCTCATATCCATCTTTGATGAACATATCCATGGCGGCACCGATGATCAGCTTCCGCATTTCCTGCTTTTCCCGTTCTTTCCTGTCAGAAATCCCCATAATTAATTTCTTTACGATGCAAACTTACTGAACGGTGTTTAGTAAACCAAATAAAACGGTATTTTTTCTTTTGCCTGATGTTTTTGGGAGGGCTTTTCCATCTATTCCAGCAGCCTTATCTGGCACGTCGTTGCGCGTTTTTGTTACTTTTTATGCCTCCCGTGCGGCCAGGCTCACGGTCTTGTCCACTTGTGTAAAATCTACATCCTCTTCCACCGGCAGGCCCATTCCCCGCAATTTTCCCCTTGATTGGAAATAATTGAAGAAGATTTTTCTGGAATTATTTGGAATTCCAGATTAAACCACTGTATCTTTGCAACAGTTCTTTAAGATACCTTATCAAGAAAGGCAGAGGGAAATGGCCCTGCGAAGCCTTAGCAACCACCTTGTTCCACCAGACAAGAAAGGTGCTACATCCATCCCGGAGTATATCCGGGAAAGATAAGTCGGTAGATTTGATCGATATTACTCAATATACTTCCAAACTCACCTGACTATCCAGGTGAGTTTTTTTTATGCCCGCTCCTTTCTGATAAGCTCCCACAAGAACCCTGTTTAATCAATTTCTTCATCAACTAAAAAGCAAACCGATGAGTAACATCACTAACCTCCTTCATTCCATTCCGGTAGATCCATTAACCGGTGCGATCGCAGTACCTATCTACCAGACCTCTACATTTGTACAGGAAGCACCCGGCGTAAACAAAGGCTACGATTATGCCCGCACGAACAACCCTACCCGCGAAACGTTGGAGAAGATAGTAGCTGGCCTTGAAGGCGGCAGCACAGGTATCGCGTTCAGTAGTGGCCTCGCGGCCATCGATGCGGTACTGAAACTCCTTCGTTCGGGAGACGAAATCATTGCTGTAGATGATATTTATGGGGGCGCTTTCCGACTCTTCGACAAAGTGTACAGCAAGTTCGGTATTAAAGTTACCTACGTAGATACCAGCGATGTGCAAAACATACTGGATGCCCTCACGCCTGCCACAAAGCTGATCTGGCTGGAAACACCCACCAATCCGACGTTAAAAATTTCAGATATCGGGGCAATCGCGAAAATTGCCCGGGCTCACAAAGTCCTCTTTGCGGTTGACAATACCTTTGCTACACCCGTATTACAACAGCCATTGGCCCTCGGTGCTGATATTGTGATCCACAGTGCCACCAAATATCTGGGTGGTCACAGTGACCTGATTGCCGGTCTTGTCATCACCAGAGAAGCTGCCCTCGGTGCGGAGATCAGGTTCTATCAGAATGCCTGTGGCGCCATCCTGTCTCCATTTGACAGCTTCCTGCTGATTCGGGGTATCGAAACCGTTCACCTCCGCGTGCGGCAGCATTGTGCCAATGCAAAAGAGATTGCGTTGTTCCTGGAGCAGCATCCTCAGGTCGGCAAAGTATTTTATCCAGGCCTTTCATCACATCCTCACCACGAGATTGCCAGAAAACAGGCCAAAGGTTTTGGCGGCATCGTTTCGTTTACCCTGAAAACAGATACTGAGGCCGCCGCCCGGCAATTTGTAACCGGTACGAAGTATTTCAGACTGGCTGAAAGCCTCGGTGGTGTTAAGAGTTTGCTGTGTCATCCGGCGGCTATGACCCATAAATCCATCCCGGACGAAAAGAGAAGAGCCGCAGGTGTAGCGGATAGCCTCATCCGTTTGAGCGTTGGGCTTGAAGAACCGGAAGACCTGCTGGCAGACCTTGCACATGCCTTTTATCAAATTAAGCCCGAAGCGATCGCCATTTTTAACTGATAGTTCGTAGTTTGCAATACTGCAAACCATACTGAATGAAGAATTATCTGTTGTTGACCATCGGGGCAATATGTCAAAGCTGCTTACTTTTTGCACAGCAGGCACCCCTGACGGTACTGAAAGATGTCACACTCATAGACGGCAGCGGCGCACCCGTGCGCCAGCATGTAAATATGGTGATCCAGGCAGATAAAGTCGTGTCCTTTCCAGATACCCGGTACCTGCCTAAAAACGCCAGACGTATTAACATGAACGGTAAAACGGTCATGCCGCTGCTGATCAATGCGCATGGACACCTGGGACTTATAAAAGGAAATACAGCCAGTGCCAATAATTATTAAGAGGAAAATGTGAAACGGCAGCTGGAACAATATCTTCACTACGGCATAGGTGCTGTCCTGAGCATGGGTACAGACCAGCCATTGATCTGGCCTTTGCGCGACTCTTCACAGAAAGGCACTGTTCCCGGTGCAACCATTTATACCGCCGGATACGGGTTTGGGGCTAACGGTGGCGTGCCTCCCGGTGCATTTGGAAAATATATCCAACGGCCACTTACACCAGAAGCGGCAACAGCGGCTATGGAACAACTGGCAGCGTTACATCCTGATTTCGTCAAGATCTGGGTCGATGGCAATCCCAAAGTTACCCCGGACATCTACAAAGCCATTATTGAAACCGCACACGCACACCATATCAAAGTAGCGGCACACGTGTATTATTTAGAAGATGCCCGTGACCTCGTCGCTACCGGCATCGATCTGCTTGCCCACAGTATCCGGGACCAGGTCGTAGACGATGCATTCATACAACTGATGAAAGAAAAAGGAACTTATTACATTCCTACACTCTCCTTAGACAGGTATAACTTCGCATACAGCATAACGCCGCCGGACTGGATCAACGATCCCTTCTTTATTCAATCGCTGGAACCAGGTGTATACGATGACCTGAAAAAGATGCCGCAGAAAAACGATAAAGAAAGAGAGAAAAAGATCAAAGCATTCAACATTGCGTGCACCAATCTACGTAAATTAGATAGCGCGGGTATCCCTGTTTGTATGGGAACCGACTCGGGCGCACAACCCACAAGAGCACAGGGGTTCTCTGAGCACCTGGAGTTACAGCTGATGGCAGAAGCGGGGTTGTCTCCTTTGAAAGTAATTACCTGTGCCACCGCCAACGGAGCGCAGCTCTTAGAAGGTGCACATCAGGCAGGAAAACTGATACCAGGAAATAAAGCAGATTTTATGGTGCTCGATGGCAATCCGGCAGCGGATATCAAGGCCACCCGCAGTATCAGCGCAATTTGGAAAAATGGAAAGGAAATAAAATGAAATTAAACAGAAAGATCTTAGCCACTGGCCTCGTCGCGGGGTTGCTGGCCACCACAATGACCTTCGCGCAACACAAGAGCAAACGCTATCACAAGCCGGTCTCCCGGCCAAAGACCACTGCACCGGCAGGACTGGCATTTACTGCTACACAACAGGTACAGATCAGGAAGTCTTTTTACTTTCTCTACATGCTGGAAAGAAAGGGCGCATCACATGATGTAGTACAGAAAGATGCTGTGTTAAATGGCATTGCCGCAGAGAGAGAGACCCGTCTGCAGACGGCGGTTAATAATTGTACCAGTGCAGCCTGCCTGGGCGAAGCGCTGGAATGGACGCCTGATGAGATCAGGAGGGTGGGAGACCAGCTTGTAAACCTGGTGAACACCAATAGTGATATGACCGAAATGGTAAAAAGCCTGAAAGTGGTGAACCGTTACCCGGTATATGACGAGGAGAATGATACCGCGTATATCCGTAAAGTATGGTTAGATATAGTGACGGGCATGAATCACATTTACGAGGTGTATTTACAGGGACAGCAGCCCCGTTATGCAGCGATAGATAGCGCGTCCTTACAGCCATCCGATCTGCCCAAAGTGAAAGCAGGTTTATTGCGTAAAATGGGTGGGGCCTTCTATCGCCAGTCATTGCAGGGTGCCCTCACAGCACTTGAAGTAAACGGCAGAGATGAAGCAACCCGCTACGAGCCACTGTATGCCGGGAGTAATGCCGCAGCATTCAAAAGCTCCCGTTTAATTTACTGGAATGCTTATAAATACAGTGTGATACTGGTACCCGGCGCAGGTCCTGGCAAGAAAGGACAGAGCATTGATTCAGTCGGTGTATATCGTTGTAAACTGGCGGTAGCTGCTTATAATAATAAGCTGGCCCCCTACATCGTCGTTTCCGGCGGGCACGTACACCCGTACAAAACACCTTTCAGTGAAGCTGTAGAAATGAAAAAGTACCTGGTAACGAAGTTAGGTATTCCGGATAGCGCAATCATCATAGAACCACATGCGAGGCATACAACAACTAATATCAGGAATACGGAAAGGCTGATGTATTTATTTAACATGCCGGCCGCGAAACCGGGCCTGATCATTACCGACCCGATGCAATCAATGATGATTGAACGGATGGGGCCACGTTTCGTGAAGGAAATCGGCTATGTACCGTATAAAAGCATGGAAAGGGTAGACGAAACGACCAACAGGTTTCTGCCAGATGAAAAAGCGTGGCAGGAAGATCCTAATGATCCGCTGGATCCGTGATCCAATTCCTCGTTGGCGTATAGGCTGATCAACCGGGTATTGTTCGCGACGCGTCCTGCTTCCTGATTGAACTCCCTGCTGTTGTATAGGCTGATCAACCGGGCATCGTTTGCTGCTCCTCTTGATCCCTGATCCAGTTTTTGCCTTTCAACACCCTGGTCACCATCATCGCAGCCACGGTATCACCCGTCGCATTCAGCACTGTGGCCAGCGGGTCTACTAAAGTACCGACGATCATGACCGCTGGCAAAGCCGCCACCGGAAATCCATAAACAGACATTACAAGGAGCTCCCCGATGTACCCTCCATTGGGGACGCCTCCTTCCACAATACTTACAATCACTGTAATTCCCAGCGCCAGCAATATGGTGTCTACCCCTGAAAAATCCCTTCCATACAGCGCAAACACCACCCCGATTTTTACAATCGATGAAATACTGGACCCGTCTTTATGCAAAGTGGCCCCTAACGGCACCACGACATTGTTAATGCTCTCCGGTATCCTCATTTTCTTACCCGCTTCCAGGTTAGCCGGGATGGTAGCAATACTGCTACAGGACCCCAACGCCGTCAGAGAAGGCACAATATTATACCGCCAGTATAAAAGGATACCCTTCCAGCCGCCGGCCAGGAAAGCATAAAAGGTAAAGCCCGCAACGAAGTAAATAATCCCGAACCCGTAATAGATCTTCATGGAACTTGCATACGTTTTAAACAGCTGCGGACCCAGCTCAGCCACCTGGCAGGCAAAATATACCCCGAGACCCAGTGGTGCCATTATCATAATTATGTCCAGAAAGCTCTTCATCACCGCATTTGCGGACACCAGGAATTTCCTGAACGGTATTCCTGCGTCGCCCGCTTTCAGCGCCGCAAAACCTGTTAAAGCTGCAAATATGAGCAATGGCAACATGTTCTTCCTGGACAGAAGAGAAAAGAACTCTTCCGTAGTAAGCAACCGTACAATCTGATCCCCCCAGTTACCCGCATCCTTCATCTCCGGCAAAGACCCGGGTACAGATACAACGGCCTCCAGCGGGAATAGCCAGATAACCACTATCGTAAAGAACGCAGCGATCAATATCGTAACGAGAAATACCAGCGACATGGCAGACATGATCTTGCCGAGCTGTTGCCCCGCATCAATATTCGCAATCGCCGCACTAATGGCAAAAAATACCAGCGGCACCACCGCAATAAAGATCAGGTTCAAAAAAATATCCCCGACGGGCTTCAGGATCAGGACCTGTTTACCCAGGGTAAGGCCAAGGATACTACCGGCTATGATCCCTCCCAGCAAAAGCAGGATGCTGCTATAATTCTTTAATAATTGGCGCATATGGCTGTAATTTATAAAAAAAACAGCAGGGACAAAATCAGATCATCCGGGGGATAAAATCGTACCAAAGAAAAAATATTTCTATTTTTAAATGTAAAATTGACAATTATTACTATCTTGCTCTTCATGAAAGTGCACCCGTTGTGAAACTATATACCGTAACATTCCACATATTATGAACAAACTAGCCAATATTGACTACATCATTTTTGTAGTCTACTTTCTGGTAGTCGCTTCTTATGGATACTGGATTTACCTCCGGAAAAAGAAGGCCACTATGAGTACCAAAGATTTCTTCCTGGCAGAAGGATCTCTCACGTGGTGGGCCATAGGCGCATCCCTCATTGCTTCCAACATTTCTGCAGAACAGTTCATTGGTATGAGCGGCAACGGCTTCTCTGTCGGCATCGCTGTATCGGCTTATGAATGGATTGCGGCCGTAGCGCTTATTATTGTAGCGGTCTGGTTTATTCCTGTGTACCTGAAAAACAAGATCTACACCATGCCCCAGTTCCTTAAAACCCGTTATAATGAAACGGTGGCACTGATCATGGCGGTATTCTGGTTGTTCCTGTATGTGTTTGTCAACCTGACATCCATTCTTTTCCTGGGAGCACTGGCCATCAATAACCTGGTAGGGGCTGAGCATTTCCACATTATTATGGTAGCGCTGGCAGTATTTGCCTTGGTTATTACACTGGGAGGTATGAAGGTAATTGGTTACACAGATGTGATCCAGGTAATAGTGCTCATCATCGGTGGGCTGGCTACCACCTGGCTGGCACTCACTATGGTAAGTGAACACTTCGGTCTGGGCAGGGATGCCCTGGCTGGTTTCAATGCACTCATGAAAGATTCGCCGGATCACTTTGAGATGATCCTCAAGAAACCTGGTCCCGGCGCCTCCCAGGATTATATTAACCGTTATCTTTTATTGCCGGGTATCACGATTTACTTTGCAGGTCAGTGGATCATCAACCTGAACTACTGGGGCTGTAATCAATATATTACGCAAAGAGCACTGGGGGCGGATCTGAAGACAGCCCGCAATGGTATCCTGTTCGCCGGCCTTATGAAACTGATGATGCCTGTGATCGTGATGCTACCCGGTATTGCTGCCTACGTATTATATAAGAATGGCGGGCTGCAGGGCGAAATGGCGCCAGGTGGGCATTTCAATGCAGACAATGCTTATTCTGCGGTACTGACCTTCCTGCCAAATGGTTTGAAAGGCTTGTCTCTCGCGGCATTGACAGCGGCGATCGTGGCGTCTCTGGCGGGTAAGGCGAACAGTATTTCAACTATTTTCACACTGGATATTTACAAGAAATATATCAATAAAGAAGCCGACGAGAAAAAGCTGGTATGGACCGGCCGCGTTACAATCGTGGTGGCTATGCTGGTGGCAATTGCCTTTACATGGAATGACCTGTTAGGTATCGGTGGGGCAGGTGGTTTTACCTTCATCCAGAAATATACCGGCTTTATCAGTCCAGGTGTATTTGCAATGTTCCTGCTGGGTATGTTCTGGAAGCGTACGACTGGTGCGGCGGCAGTAGCAGGTATCGTGACCGGTTTTCTCCTGTCTGTTGTGTTCAATAACTATGCAGCGCAATGGTTTGGTCATGAAACATGGTTATATACCGCGTTCCTGAACAACAATGGCGTATATGAAATTCCATTCCAGATCTGTATGGGTTGGGCATTCTTCTTTACGCTGCTGGTGATGGTGATCCTCAGCCTGTTGGGGCCAAAGATCAATCCGAAAGCCTTCCAGCTGGATAAAGCTATGTTCAGGTTAGCACCGTCTACAATTGTGTTGATTGTATTGACCCTGCTCATCCTGAGTGCGTTGTACATCCGCTTCTGGTAAGTTTTTATTTAGTCTCTACAAGCTGTATGAACTCTCAGTAATTTTTGCAGATTACAGCTATTCAATAACGTGAACTATGATATCGAAGGTCGAATTCATTCGACCTTTTTTTTATGTTTGTACAGATAGTCCATTAGTTACAGATAACAATGAGTTGCCCGGCAGTGTGCTTATCCGGACTACCGGGTATAAGGAGTCATTCTTTTGCCAGCGTAGCTATTTATCCGAGTTTCAATTCTTTTATCGTGTTATTTCCCGGCAGATCGGTCGCAATAATTTTCACTTTTCCACCAGCAGGCAAACTCTCTGCTGTATAATACCAATCCACGAAGTTCCTGTCTCGTGTAGCGTTCCCCTTCTCCAGTATTTTCCCAGCCCGGTTCAATACCTGTACTGCCACTTCTGCTAACCGGAATTCATTCTTTGCGTTCACGATGATAGTAAGATTTTTTACCTGCACATCCTGTACTTCAGGTGAGGTATATGCATCCTTAATCGCCATATTGTAAGCACTCTGTCCCGGTCCTGCCTTGCTCTTATAATAATCCTTCAGCTCCGCATCGCGTAGTACAGCCCTTGCATATCCTGCTGCTACTTCCAGCTTTTCCCGGGCAGCCCGCTGCCCTGGTGTGGGTTTCTTTCCTGATTTTTCTCGTTTCTTCGCCATTATGATCTGGCCGTTCCTTTCATAGATAGTGATCTGATCACCGATGGTGCCCCGTACGAATTGAAATAACAGGTTGTCTTTTACCAATGCCATAACAAACAATTTGATTCAATATACCGAATAGCCACCAACCATGGAACAATATCCTGTCAGCTTCGTTACCATTTGAGTACTAATACATCACTAACTGATCACCAGAAGTGCACCTCAATATCGATTGGATATACAGGTGCACTTCTGGTGTACTTATGGTGCACTGTTAATGTAAGGTTGGTAACATCGCTGATATATAGTTGAAGTAAAGCGGTTATAAGGGCGCCATTTCATGCCGTTCCTTACTTTCTCCGGGAACGATTGCGTAAATAAACACGTGCAATTAGTTGTTCATTAGAAAATTAGCCGTTAAAATTGTTGAAGGAGCATGAACAACAAGGTGGGACATTTTTGTAGCAGTTACCCGATATTCTCCGATCGTTCTATCAACCACAAGCACACGTCTATGAAATAGATAACAGATACTAAACATTGAATTCCACTTATGAAAGGATTATTATTCTTCATGACCATCCTCCTCGGGTGTATGGAGGTGTTTGCCCAGTCGAATCAGATCTCCGGAACAGTTACCAGCAAAGAATCAGGCGATAAACTGCCGGGGGTAACCGTCCGTATTAAGAATACCAGTACGGGTACCCAGACTGATGCCGACGGACAATTTCATCTCAAAGTTCCTGATGGACAAACGGTCTCCCTGGTGTTTACCTATGTAGGGTACCAGGCACTTACAGTGAACGCTTCGCCGGCAACGGCCGTGAAAGCTCAGTTACAACTCTCGAACGCCAACATGAACGAAGTTGTGGTAGTGGGGTATGGTACGGTATCTAAAGGCAACTTTACCGGTTCCGCTTCCAGCATCAATGCCCAGAAAGAATTGAAAGATGTGCCTGCCAATACCGTGGCGGAAGCACTCGCCGGGCGGCTGGCCGGTGTGCAGGTGACCACCACTGAAGGCAGACCAGGCGCAGATATCCTGATTCGCGTACGGGGCGGTGGCTCAATCACACAGGACAATTCACCACTCTACATTGTGGATGGGATCCAGGTGGAAAATGCATTGTCCTTACTCTCCCCACAGGAAATACAAAGTATCGATGTGCTCAAAGATGCCGCATCTACTGCCATTTACGGCGCCCGCGGCGCAAATGGTGTGGTGATCATCACGACTAAAGGCGGAAAGGATATGCCCACCCGTGTGAGCTACGATGGCTATATGGGCGTTCGCAGCATCGTCAATCAGTTGCCGGTGCTTTCTCCTTATGACTATGTAAAGTACCAGTACAAACTCTACAACTACCAGACCGACGATGATACCCGGAAAGCCTTCAGGGACAAATATGGCAGATGGGATGACCTGGAACTGTACAAACAGGTGCCTGCTACCGACTGGCAACAGGAAGTGTTCGGCCGCGACGCGATCAACAATACCCATTCTGTTGCGGTAACAGGTGGAAACAAAACGACCTCCTTCAACCTTACGCTGAACAATACTTCAGAAGATGGCATTATGCTGGAATCCGGTTATCGCCGTACCATGGCCGCCTTCCGATTTGATCATACTGCCGGCAAAAGACTGAAACTGGGGATCACTACCCGCTACAGCCGTCAGCGGGTCGATGGGGTAGGCACCAGTGCCACCGGCTCTCAGGGCACCAACCGCCTTCGCAATGCCGTACGCTATAAACCTTTCATTGCCCCCGGTGACGAAGATGTGGTAGACGTATTCGATCCGGAATATGCCAACCTCACTAACCTTACTAACCCCGTACTGCTCGCGCACAATGAACTGAAATACGATTACCGCAACGATGCTAACCTGAACGGATATCTGAATTTTACTATCCTGGACGGACTCACTTTCCGCAGTGTGGTCGGCTTTACCAGTACGGGTACGCGCACCAACACCTACAATGGATATGTTACTTCCATAGCACGTTCCAATGCCGATATGCCCGTTGTAACCATTGCTACCGGTGAAACAACCACTTTCACGAATGCTAATACACTCACCTATAGCAGGACCTTTAAAAACCTACACCAGGTAGACCTGCTGGCAGGACAGGAAATCTACATGCTGAAAGGGAATACCCTGAGCACTACCGTAAAATGGATACCTGTCGACCTGACGCCTGACCAGGCTTTTGCCGGTATTCAAAAGGCGACACCACCTACCGGGCAGATACAGGATCCACCTGCTACCGCCCTGACGCAAAACCGGCTGATCTCTTTCTTTGGCAGGGCCAACTATGGATATAACAACAGGTACCTGGCCACAATGACCCTGCGCTACGATGGATCTTCCCGGTTCAATTATGAGAACGGATTTGCGGCATTCCCATCAGTGGCCCTGGCATGGCGCGTGTCGCAGGAGAATTTTATGCGGAATGTTCGCTGGTTGTCCGACCTGAAATTACGTGGTACCCTGGGTACCGCAGGCAACAACCGCATCTCCGAAGACCTGTTTAAAACCATGTATGGTACCAGTACCAGCTCGTATGCATTTGATGAATCGGTTACTCCCGGAACAGCACCTTTATCACTCGCCAACCCGAAACTGAAATGGGAAACGACCGTATCCCGCAACCTTGGTCTGGACATCGCCATACTCGATAGCAGGATCAGTGCCTCCTTCGATTATTACCATAACAATACCAGGGGCTTGTTACTCGGCGTACAGATACCACCCACCACCGGGTATAATGCCCAGATCCAGAACGTAGGGAAAACCCAGAATAAGGGGGTGGAATTGCAGATAGCAGCTGTTGTGATCAACCGGAAGAAAATGAGTTACAATGTGTCTTTCAACATTGCGGCAAACAGGAATAAGATTGTGAGCCTGGGTACAGATCCTGCAGGGGCACCCCTGAAATCTTATTATGCACAATCCGGATGGGTGAATAGTCTGAACGACTTCCTGGTAGAAGTAGGCAAGCCGGTGGGACAGTTCTACGGCTATGTGACAGATGGTTATTACCAGGTAGATGATTTCAATTACGATGCCACTGCCCAACGCTATACCCTGAAATCAGATGTGCCGAATACCAGCGCCGTTGCATTGGGAAGCCGCGAGGCGCAACCTGGAGACCTGAAGCTGAAAAAGCTTTCTAAAGATAATACGATGAATGTGGGACTGAACGACCGGCAGGTATTGGGGAATGCTCAACCCAGTTTCTTTGGTGGTCTTAACCAACAGTTCACCTACAGGGGATTTGATGTGAGTGTCTTCGTGAATTTCTCTTATGGCAACAAAGTGTACAATGCGAATAAGATCGAGTTTACCACCACCTATCAATACAAGGATAATAACCTGCTGAAAGAAATGAAAGATGCCTGGAAATGGTATGACGGCAATGGTGCATTGGTGACCGATCCCGATGCCCTGAAAACCCTGAACAGGGATACAAAGTACTGGTCTGCGCCGGCAGGTAATTACTTCCTGCATTCCTATGCGATTGAGGATGGCTCCTTTATCAGGATCAGTAATGTGACTATCGGGTATTCCCTGCCTGCCTCCTGGCTGAAGAAAACACACGTCTTCTCCCGTTTCAGGGTCTTTGCCACGGTCAACAACCTGCACACATTTACAAAGTATTCCGGCTATGACCCAGAGGCGAATACCCGCCGTTCTAACCCCCTCACACCGGGTGTGGATTATGCCGCCTACCCGAGAAGCCGTTTCATACTGGGTGGTGTCAACGTTTCTTTTTAATGGATTAATCTCTTTCATGATGTACCCATACATACGTTCAATTATCATACTATTCTTTTTTGCAACAGTGTTCAGCGCCTGCAAAAAATTCCTGACGGTCGAGAACCCGTCTACCATATCGCAGGAAGCGGTGTTTAACAGTGTGTCAAACACAAATTCCGCTGTCATTGGTATTTATGCCATGTTGATCGGGGATAATGGATATGGTAACCGTCTATCCTGTTTGTTCCCGCAGTCTGCCGATGATTTCAAAACCTCTGGTGATTACAGTCCTGACGACAGGCGAGGCATCAGCACCTATGGTGCCAGTGCCGGGAACAGTGACTTGCCCAACCCTTTCAACCAGTTGTTTAAAGGAATAGAGCGGGCAAACATCTGTATCAGATATATCCCGCTATCCAGGCTGTATACCAGTGGTACTGCTACGGAGCAGGCCCAGATGAGAAAAATGTATGGGGAGGCCCTGACATTGCGCGCGCAGTTCTACTTCGAGGCATTGCGTAACTGGGGAGATCTGCCTGCACAACTGGTACCTGCCGCTGATCTGACAGATATGTACCAGGCACGGACAGACAAGGATACGATCTACCGGCAGTTGCTGGACGACCTGGCTGTAGCGGAAGAGTTAGTACCCTGGAGAACGGAATCGCCCGATCAGAATTTAAGACTGACCAAAGGCGCTGTAAAAGGACTCAGGGCAAGGATCGCACTGGCAGTGGGCGGCTATTCCCTGCGTACTACGCCACATGTAATGGCGAGAAGGGAGGACTATAAGAAATTCTACCAGATCGCTTATGACGAATGTGCAGATATCATGGCGCATCCGGAGCAGCATAGCCTGAACCCGGTGTACGAGAATATTTTCAAATCCCTGCATACAGGCACACGCACAGACAATGCGCATGAACTGATCTTTGAGATCGGGGCCTATGGTGGCAATGCCAGTACAGATAGTAAGCTGGGGTATTACAATGGGTTGAAGCATCATACTTCCTCCCGCTTCGGTGGAGGTGGAGGTGGTATCAATGCATTGCCGGTTTATTTTTACGAATTTGACTCTATTGGTGATTGCCGCCGGGATGTAACGATCAACCTGTTTGAAATAGATGCGAACAGTCAGAAGATAGCGGCGACAGCGAGTGCACTGACGGATGGTAAGTACCGTCGTTCATGGACAAGCATTACCGGTACATCGCAGAATCTGGCGATCAACTGGCCGATCCTGCGTTTTGCTGATATCCTGCTCATGTATGCGGAGGCGGACAATGAACTGAATGAAGCTCCCTCTGCCAGGGCGCAGGACGCACTGTTGCAGGTGCAAAAACGGGCCTATGCAGGCCACCTGGACCGCCTGCCGGCTATACCGCAGGATAAACAGGGATTTTTTGAGGCACTGGTACATGAACGCCTGCTGGAATTCGGCGGAGAAGGGATCAGAAAATATGACCTGATCCGGTGGAACCTGCTGGCGACAAAGATTACGGAGACGAGGAATAAGCTGAGACAGTTTGTAAATGGAGAAGGCAGGTATGCCAATGTGCCATTGTACCTGTATGCGAAGGCGGCGCCTTATAGTATTACAAATTCTGTGGATGAGACCCAGACACTGGACCTGTACGGGGGGCCTGTATCACAGGTCATGTTTCAGCCGGGTTTAGGTGCTTCTGCTGCACCCGCCGGCTATAGCGTAAAGAACTGGCGAACTGCCTGGACGGAGGATAACCTTACCGGTGCCAGAAAGGGGTACGCCATTTACTTTGAGGCGAATAAAAAAGAGTTGCTTCCTATTCCATTAGATGCCCTGAATGCGAATTACAAACTGGTACAAAATGAGGGCTACTAAAATGATTCTTATGCGTTATGTAATATTTTTTCTGCTCACCGGCCTGTTGGCCTGTAATAAAAAGGAGGAGGCACTTCGCCTGAGCCGGCAGTTTATGCCATCGGGCGATATCGTGGTGAGTACAGCAGATACACTGGCTACATTGACCTGGAAGGCGGCATTATTTACGACTGGAGCGGCGGCAACATATACGGTAGCCGTTTCACAGGATTCCACCTTTGCCACCACAGCATATACATTTACAACAGATACCACGGGGATTCGTATCTCAGAGAGATACCTGGCCGTACGCAAAAAGTATTATGCCCGTGTCAGGACGGATGGGAGGGATACGGCCAGTTCTTCCAATTGGGTGTATAGTAAAGGCTTTACGATTACCGGGGAGCAGTTGTTGCTGCCGATAGCGGATAGTAACCTGATCGATAAATCAGTGATCCTGTTGTGGAAAGGGACAGAAGGTCTTACAAAACTGGTCTTCACAAGTGAAAGCGTTACACGTACCGTGAGTTTATCCGCTGAACAGAGCATGGGTGGGAAGCTACAGGTAGACTCATTACAACCGTTCACGACGTATACGGTAGAGATCTTCAAAGACCAGGTGAGTAAGGGAATCCTGACCTTTACGACCAGGGCAGCTGTAGCTACCGGTCCGCATGTGATAGACCTGACAGGGATAACAGGTGTACCTTCCATATTGCAGGATACCTTATCTAAGGTAGGGGCGGGGAGTATCATTATCCTGAAGCGGGGCGAGAGGTATAATATCGACCTGGCAACAGAGATTGGTAAGGCCGTATCTTTCGTGAGTGAGAACAGTTTTAATACGCGGTTGCCTTTGATCTATTTTACGAATAATTTCAATGTGACGGCGGGGAGTGTGATCGATTCGGTCGTATTCAGGGGACTGACGTTAAGAAGTAATGATTATGCTGCGAGGTATGTGATCAATGCCAGCAATGTGGCGACGATCGGGAAGATCCTGTTTGAAGACTGCCATGTGGAGATATTCAGGGGAGTGGTCAGGTTGCAGACAGCGGCAGCAGGCGGTACACAGGTACGTAGTTTTATGTTGAATAACTGTGTGGTGGACAGTATTTCGAATTACGGGGTGGTGAATGTAGACAATGTGGCATGTGCGGTGCAGGATATTACAATTCAGAATAGTACGTTGTACAAGCTGGAGAAGGTGGTGACGAGTAAGCAGAATTCCAATTCGGTGGTATTGAGCAATTGCACCATCAATGAGGCACCGCAGGGTGGAGGATCGGCCTACCTGGTGGATTATAGTCAGTCAGCTACGAACAATATCACGGCCGGTATCAGTCTGAAGAGTTGTATAATCGGGGTGGGCAGGAGTAATAGCGGGAATACAACAGTCAGGGGAATCCGGGCAAATGCGGCAACGCTGATCAGTGTGAGCAGCAGTTATAATACTTCGGATTATGTGGTGGCTGGTAATGCAATAGCAGGGTTGACGGTGTATAGTGGTACGGCAGGCGATTTGTGGAAGGATCCGGCAAATGGGAACTTTACGATAAAGGACAATGGATTTGCGGGCAGATCTACGGCAGGAGATCCGAGGTGGTGGTAGGATAGGGGGAATGAGAAAATCCCTGTTTTTATTTTCTACCTTCGTCTTTTATCCAAAGAACGCATATGAAACGGGCATTTATTTTCGACATGAACGGCACAATGATAGATGATATGGAATATCATGTACATGGCTGGTTTAACATCCTCAATGACGACCTTGGCGCCAACCTGTCGCGTGAGGCTGTAAAACGGGAGATGTACGGCAAAAACCAGGAGGTTCTGATCCGTATCTTCGGCAAAGAAAAATTTACTGACGAACAAATGGACCAGCTGGCACTGGAAAAGGAGCGTCGTTACCAGGAAGCCTACCTCCCTCACCTCAGCCTGATCCCCGGATTACAGCATTTCCTGGATCAATCCCGGGACCTGGGTATTCCTATGGGCATAGGAACGGCGGCTATACCCTTCAACGTAGACTTCACCCTTGATAATTTACACATCAGGTCTTACTTCAGGACAATCATCACCGCCGATGATGTTACAGATAGTAAGCCGCATCCGGAAACTTTCCTGAAGGCTGCTGAAAGAATGGGCGTACAACCGGAGGACTGTATTGTATTTGAAGATGCACCCAAGGGGGTAGAAGCCGCGCAGCATGCAGGTATGAAGGCGATTGTGATCACCACTATGCACACGAAGGAGGAGTTTTCCGCCTACAGTAACATCATCCGGTTCATCAGCGACTACACGGAACTTGATCCGTCTGGCCTGTAAAAGGGTGATCCCTGGCTTCAAAAAATACTCAAGTCACCGTCAAAACGCTTTTGCCCTACGGCAAAAGCGTCTTACATTTAGCACAACTTCCGGAGAATTCTGCCTTAAAACCGCTACAGTACTTAATGTTGCAGGAATAAAAAAAGTTGATAAAAATAATTGTAAAATTGACATTTAATTTTCTATATTGCATTCATATTAGCGCTATCAATATCACTAAATGCTGGGAATATCGACGGGGAGTTTTATATTAGCAGAATTAAACACCAGGAAAGTATGACACGTTATTCCCGGCAAACCCGGATGCTGATAGCAGTAGACTGTATAATTTTCGGTTTTGACGGACAGGATCTTAAGCTCTTGCTTATCAAGCGTGGATTTGAACCGGAAAAAGGAAAGTGGAGCCTCATGGGTGGCTTTGTACAGGCAGATGAGGGCCTTGAAGAGGCGGCGACCCGTACACTGACCAAACTGACAGGACTGGACGGCGTCTATATGGAGCAATTAAATGCCTATGGCGGCCCTAACCGCGATCCTATGGAGCGAACCTTGTCTGTAGCTTATTATGCCCTGATCGACATCAATCAGTACAAACAACAGCTGAGCGATGAGTACAAGGCGGAATGGTTCCCGCTGAAGGAGGCTCCAAAGCTGATTTTTGACCATGCTCAGATGGTATCCGAGGCACTGGCACGTTTACGTTACAAGGCAGCTATCCATCCGCTGCTATTTGAACTGTTGCCGGCTAAGTTTACAATCCCGCAGTTGCAGATTCTTTTTGAAGCGGTCTATGATGCCGGCTTTGACAAAAGGAACTTCAGCCGTAAAGTATTGTCTACAGGCTTACTGATCAAACAAAAAGAAAAAGAGAGGGCTACTTCCAAAAGGGGAGCATTCTATTACAAGCTGGATAAAAGAAAGTACAGCGCCAAATTCCACGCCTTCCTCAACTTCGTTTCCGATCCGGGTAATCTTAAGTAGGTGGTTTAACAACACCTTCAGGGATCCGGAAAGTTTACTCAGTAAAAATCACAGAAAATGACAGATATGAGCCCCACTCATATCGTCTTTTTTTACCACGTCTTATAAATGTCAAACTGACAATAAAGTATTTGTTTATTTTTCAATTAAAAACAACTTTCCGCTGCCCCCGGCTGTTGGAAAGGGCAGATCGTTATGGAACATTCATATGTCATAGGTGTTGACTTCGGCACCGACTCAGTCCGCTCCCTTGTTGTAGATACGCAGACCGGCCAGGAAGCCGGCAGCGCTGTGTACTTTTACCCCCGCTGGAAAAAAGGGCTTTATTGCGATCCCAGCATCCAGCAATACCGTCAGCACCCTAAAGATTATCTGGAAGGGCTGGAAAACAGTATCAGGGATGCCCTGCAGCAATGTCCTGCCGGCACTGCCGCCAGGGTAAAGGGTATTGCCGTAGATACTACGGGTTCCACGCCCGGTCCTGTTAACGAACAAGGTACTCCGCTCGCATTGCTGCCGGGTTTTGAAGAAAATCCCAACGCCATGTTCGTGCTGTGGAAGGACCATACTGCCAACTCGGAAGCGGCCCTGATTAACGACATCGCCCATAGCAATGGCCAGGATTATACTGCCTACAGTGGTGGTATTTATAGCAGCGAATGGTTCTGGGCCAAGATCCTTCATGTGGTACAGGAAGACCCGGCTGTCAAAACAGCTGCTGCTGCATGGGTGGAGCATTGCGACTGGATCCCTGCCGTACTTACCGGCAATAACAGCGTGGATACTTTGCTGCGCAGCCGTTGTGCTGCCGGCCATAAAGCCATGTGGAATGCTACCTGGAAAGGGTTGCCTCCAAAGGAATTCCTCAATAAACTGAACCCTGTTCTTGATAAATACGACCAGATGTACACGGACACAGTGGATGCCACTGTTCCCGCAGGTACTATCAGTGCAGAATGGGCTGCCAAATTAGGACTGCCTGCTGATGTGGTGATCGGCACCGGTGCCTTCGATGCCCATATGGGAGCAGTTGGCGGCGGTATCCGTCCTTACTCGCTCTGTAAGGTGATTGGTACCAGTACCTGCGATATCCTGATTGCACCGCTGGAAGAAACAAATGATAAACTGGTAAAGGGTATCTGCGGACAGGTAGATGGTTCTGTGGTACCTAACATGCTTGGTCTGGAAGCAGGTCAATCTGCTTACGGTGACATTTTTGCCTGGTTACGTAAACTGATCATGGGGCCGTTATATGACCTGTTGCCGGAAGACAAAGAGAAACTGGCAGAAGTGGAAGGAAAACTCCTCGGGTATCTTTCCAAACAGGCAGAACAATTGCCATTACGTGATAACGACCCTATTGCCATGGACTGGTTCAATGGTCGTCGTACACCTGATGCAAATCATACAGTCAAGAGCACTATTACCGGTCTCCACCTGGGAACAGATGCTGCCCAGCTGTTCAAAACTTTGGTAGAGGCGGCTGCCTTCGGTGCAAAAGCGATTGCTGAGCGTTTTGTAAATGAAGGAATTCCGATTCAGGAAGTAATTGCGCTGGGTGGTGTGGCAAAGAAGTCAGGCTATGCTATGCAGGTACTGGCGGATGTGATGAACAGGCCGATCCGTATCGTGAACAGTGAGAATGCGTGTGCATTGGGTGCGGCTATGTTTGCCGCGGTGGTAGCAGGTGTGCATCCAACAATTGATGCGGCGCAGGCGGCGATGACTTCAGGATTTGAGACAACCTGGTTCCCAAGAGAGGAGAACGTAGGCTACTATGCCAGTCGTTATGAGCGGTTCAAAGAGATAGGAACGTTTACAGAGCAATTGTACAAGTAGGCTGTCGCACCAGTTAATGAGGGTAAAAAGCAGTCAGGCTGTAAAGGAGACACTTTTGTTCGGGAAGTGCAGGTAAATGAAACCGTTCAGTTACCGAAGTGCAGTACAGGAGTAACTTTTACAGGAAGTGCGGTTACCCTTCGGGAATCCGGCAAACTTGTACAGGAAATAAATTCATAGAAACAGGCGCGTTCACAGAAAAACAATACAAATGAGCCATCCATACAAGGACCTCCAGGAGCAGGCCTACCTTGCAAACATGCAGCTCCCGGCTTTGGGGCTGGTGCTCTTCACCTTTGGCAATGTCAGTGTAGCTGACCACGCAGCCGGGGTGTTTGCCATCAAACCGAGCGGTGTGCCTTATAACCTGCTCTCTCCGGAGAAAATGGTGATTGTCGACTTCGATGCAAACAATGTGACGAACAACGGAAGACCATCGTCCGACACCAAAACCCATGCAGTTCTTTACAAACACTGGGCACATGTAGGCGGTATCGTGCATACACACTCTACCTATGCCACTGCATGGGCACAGGCACAGCGGGATATTCCAATTTATGGAACGACACATGCAGATCATCTGACCACCGATGTGCCTTGCGCGCCGCCGATGCACGATGATATGATCAAAGGGAATTATGAGCATGAGACCGGCTTCCAGATCATGAATTGCCTGAATGAGCGGAAAATGTCTTACGAGGAGATTGAAATGATCCTGGTGGGCAACCACGCGCCATTTACCTGGGGCAAAACAGCGGACAAAGCGGTTTATAACGCTGCGGTGCTGGAAGAGGTCGCGAGAATGGCGTACCTCACAGAAACCATCCGTCCTTCCTGTCCGCGATTGAAGGATTCGCTGATCAAAAAGCATTTTGAACGTAAACATGGTCCGGATTCTTATTACGGGCAGCAGTAAATGAACTGGAGAGAAGTACGCTAAGGTGGGTGAGGAACATAAGCAATCAGCAGGCAGTTGACAGCTACGACTGCCGGTAGTTAAGTTGTCCATCTCTGACTGTTCAGCAGATAACGTACATCCCGTTCCAAAATGAATTGTCTGAGACGTTCCGTGACCCATGTTCACAACAAATGTCGTCGTCAATAAAACGAACGACCTGAAAAAAACTAATCACAAAAAATTCAATAGTATATGATACAGCTGAAGCAACTTGAAGCCTGGTTCGTGACCGGTAGCCAGCACCTTTACGGAGAAGAGACCCTGCAGCAGGTAGCGGCCCATTCACAAGCCATTGCTGCCGCCCTGGATGCTGATCCCAGTATCCCTGTTAAGATCGTATTCAAGCCAACTGTAAAAACGCCGGATGAGATATATGCCATCTGCCAGGAAGCCAACGCCGCTAAAAACTGTATCGGTGTAATCGCCTGGATGCATACGTTCTCTCCTGCTAAAATGTGGATCAGGGGCCTGAAGATATTACAGCGCCCTTTATTACACCTCCATACCCAATTCAACAGAGACATTCCCTGGGGAGAAATCGATATGGACTTTATGAACCTGAACCAGTCAGCTCATGGTGACAGGGAGTTCGGTTTCATGATGTCCCGCATGCGCATCGAGCGCAAAGTGGTATGTGGTCACTGGCAGGATCCTGAGGTGATCGGAGAACTGAACACCTGGCTGAGAGCGGCTGCAGGTTGGTTCGACTGGCAGGGTGCTAAATTTGCCCGTATCGGCGATAACATGCGCGAAGTGGCTGTAACGGAAGGGGACAAAGTAGAGGCTGAATTACAGTTCGGTTATTCCGTAAACGGATACGGAGTCGGCGACCTGGTCGCATTCGTGAACCAGATCTCTGATGCTGCGGTAGACAAACTGGTAGCGGAATATGCGGAAGTATATAAACTGGGTGCCACACTGGTGAAAGGTGCTGCACAACATGCTTCCCTGCGGGATGCTGCAAAGATCGAACTGGGTCTGCGCGCGTTCCTGGAAGATGGTAATTTCAAAGGTTTCACCGACACTTTCCAGGACCTGCATGGCCTGGTACAACTGCCGGGTATCGCTGTACAACGCCTGATGGCAGATGGTTACGGCTTTGGCGGTGAAGGTGACTGGAAAACAGCAGCCCTGGTAAGAGCGGCGAAAGTAATGGGTGCCGGACTGCCGGGTGGTAACTCCTTCATGGAAGACTATACTTACCATTTCGATCCGTCTAACAGGCTGGTGCTGGGTGCACACATGCTGGAGATCTGTTCTTCTATCGCTGATGGCAAGCCTAGTGCTGAAATTCACCCGTTGGGTATTGGTGGTAAGGCTGATCCTGTAAGACTGGTATTCAATGTAGATGCGGGTCCGGCTATCAATGCATCATTGATTGACCTGGGTAACCGTTTCCGTTTGCTTGTAAATGAAGTGGAAGCAGTGAAGCCGGTGGCTGATCTGCCTAAACTGCCGGTGGCAAGAGTGCTGTGGAAACCTTTGCCGGATATGCGTACGGGCTGTGCGGCATGGATCCAGGCAGGCGGTGCGCACCATACAGTGTACAGCCAGAACCTGGGTAGTGCACATATGCAGGACTTTGCGGACATGGCGGGTATTGAGTATGTGAAGATTGGAAAGAATACTGATCTGTATCAGTTCAGAAATGAGCTGAGATGGAATGATGCGATTTATTTGCTGAAGGGACAGAAGTAAAGTCAATTCGGGTTGTTAACAGTGGAAAGGTGAAATCAGTTGTTGCTGTTAGCAGGTAACAGCAGAAGTCCTTTTTTGCTGATGACGGCTTATTAGCGATAAAATTACAAGTTTATAGACTATAAAAATTGGCATAACGCCATAGATGACGTGGAATACCAAAGGCTGGAATCTTCCAGCCTTTCAATTTTTATTAAATAGTATCTTTTGTTGATTTAGCTGCAGCTGACAGCGTCCTTAGAGTGTCTCCCAATTCCGCACCAGCTCCTCTACCAGCGTTTGCCCACTCGTCCATTCCCCCAGGTTACTCTCTGCATTAATATGGCCTGCTTCTCCCAGGTTCACAAAACGGCTTCCCCACGATTCAGCATACTTCTTCTGCCTTTGCAGGCTCGCATACTGATCATTTGTACTCGACACTACAATGCTTTTAAAAGGTAAAGGCTGTAAAGGCGCCGGCGCAAAGCTCCTGGCTGCTGAAGGAAAGTCCGTTCGGTCGGCATCCGGAGGGGCTACCAGCAGTGCTCCCCTGATCTTTAGTTTCGTGTGTTGTGCCCAGTGAGCCAGGGCAAGACATCCCAGGGAGTGTGCTGCGATCACTACATCGGGACCGGCTTTTGCCACGGCATCCTCGATATTATTGATCCAGTCTTTTAGTTCGGGTTCATCCCAATTGTTCTGTTCTATTCTCTTAAAACCTGGCAGGTTCTCCCATATTGTCTGCCAGTGCTGCGGGCCTGATCCGTTCAATCCCGGAGCAGTTAAAACCTGTACTTCTTCCATAATGCAATAAGACTCTTTTTAGTAACCCCCGATAGAGTAGTTTGTTGGCAAGTCATACAATGTACGGAAAAGGAGGGAATATTAAACGTTAAAAATGCGGGTTTAGCCCTCCAAAAAGTGTAAATTTCTTCTGATTCCGGTGTATTTCGATCGTTTCATGGGCGAATGTTTAAAAATTCGTTTGAATTCTTCTTCGGTCAGTTCTTCCCAGTCTTTCGTCGTAAAGTTCAATATTTCGGGTATCGGTGTAAACTCTACCGTTTTGTTCGGTTTTGAAAAGCGGTTCCAGGGGCACACATCCTGGCAGGTATCACACCCAAACATCCAGTTGTCAAACTGTCCCTGCATTTTCTCCGGAATCAGTAACTCTTTCAGTTCTATTGTGTAGTAAGAAATGCAGCGGCTGCCGTCTACCACACCTGGGGCTACCAGTGCTCCTGTGGGGCAGGCATCGAGGCACCGGGTACAGGAACCGCAATAATCCCCTACAGGATTATCGTACACCAGTGCTATATCAGTAATGAGGGTCGCGATAAAGAAAAAAGAACCCGCCTGCCTGTGAATCAGGTTCCCGTTTTTCCCCAGCCATCCCAGGCCACTCTTCTGTGCCCAGGCTCTTTCCAGCACCGGTGCCGAGTCTACAAAGCCGCGTCCACTTACCGCGCCGATGGTTTCCTGCATACGGGCCAGCAGGGTATTGAGTTTTGCTTTGATCACCTCATGGTAGTCCTTGCCATATGCATATTTTGAGATCCGGGGTGCATCCGCTACCTGTTGTTCTGAGGGGTAATAATTCAATAACAGCGTGATCACTGACTGTGCATTGTCTACCAGTTTACGGGGGTCAATGCGCTTGTCAAAATGATTCTCCATGTACTTCATGTTCCCATGCATACCCTTATTCAGCCACGTTTCCAGTCTCCTGGCGTCATCATCCAGCTGTACAGCGCGTGCAATGCCGCAATGGTCAAACCCCAGATCCGCTGCCTGCGCCTTTATGAAAGCTGTATATGTTTCGACTGATTGCATGTTAACCGCAAGTTAAAGAAAAATGATTTTTTTTATGGAAAAGCTAAGTTTACATATCTTCATTTATGTAAATTATAACCTATTACCTTAGTTACCTAATGTATGCGACCACAACAAGTCGGAGCGTTCCCCATCGCCCTCATCCTGGGTTGTCTATTTTCATTGAGCACGTTTTCCCAGGACAGAATTAAATTTGGTAAAGTTGATCCGAAAGATTTCAGCAAAACTGGTTTTGAGAAGGATACAGGGGCCCATGCGGTGATTCTCTCTGATGTGGGCGAAGCATCGTTTGAATCAGACAGGACAAATGGCCTGGTATTGCAGTTTAAACGGCATACCCGTATCAAGATCGTTGACAAGAACGGCTATGATGCTGCTACCATAAAAATTCATTATTACAAGGGGGAGACAGACGAAATTAAGCTGAAAGACATCAAGGCGACTACTTATAACCTGGAAGGGACTCAGGTGGTAGAAACGAAGATGGACAGTAAGAGTATTTTCACGGATAAGATCGACAAAAAAGGGGAAGTGGTGCAGAAGTTCACCCTGCCTGCCGTGAAGGAAGGAAGTATCATCGAATACACTTATACCATCGTTTCTCCTTATAAAATGCACCTGCACACATGGGCTTTCCAGAGTACAGAGTATCCCACTTTGTACAGCAGGTATGAAGTGACGGTACCGGAATTTTACGAGTATATCTTCCTGCGTTCCGGTTATGTGCCCATTAAGGAGAATAAGAGTGTGGGGCATCAATCCTTTACGATCGCCCAGGATGACGAAAATTCGTATGGTGGAAAAACCGGTCACACCTCTTTTTTCAACATCAATTCGGGTACCAATATCTATAAGTGGGAAGCAGAAAATGTGCCTGCGCTCCGGGAGGAAGAATTCACGACCAGCATATGGAACCACGTATCTATGATCCAGTTCCAGCTCTCGGCCTACCGGTATCCTGATCAGCCGGTAAAGCCGGTATTAGGTACCTGGGAGAAACTGTATGAGGAGATGAACAAATCTGAGTCTTTCGGTGAAGGGCTGGGCAAGAACAATCCGTTCCTGGGTGATAAGGTCGATGAGCTGACAAAAGGATTGAAGGATGACACGGCAAAGGCAAGGCGCATTTACAATTATGTAAGAAGCAATTTTACCTGTAACAGCCACGATGACCTGTACTTATCCAAGTCATTGAAAACTACCTTCACTTCTCACAACGGGAACGATGCGGACATCAACCTGCTGCTGGTGGCAATGCTGCGTAAAGCGGGACTGAATGCTCACCCGGTGATCCTGAGTACCCGTGATAACGGCGTAACCTATGAGATGTATCCGCTGGTGAATAGATTCAATTACACAATTGCAGCGTTAAATACAGATTCATCCTGGTACTTCCTGGATGCATCAGAGCCTTACCTGGGCTTTGGCCGCCTGGATTATACCTGTTACAACGGACATGCAAGGATACTTTCCCCCGAGGTGGTTCCCATCTCCCTGGATGCAGACGGTTTGCTGGAAGCCAAGAGTACCTTTGTCGTGCTAACCGGTGATAGCGGTAAGATCAAAGGCTCGTTTTCACAGAAGCCAACTTATTACGAATCCTGCAAGATGCGTTCAGATATAGTGAAGAATGGCAGGGCTGCTTATTTCAAATCATTGCCGAATGCCTTCGCTATGGAGACAACGATATCCAATGGTGAAATGACGGATGTCGATGATTACGAGGTCCCATTACAGGTGAAGTATGATCTCGAAATGAGCCCCGATGATGAAGGGATGTTGTATATCAACCCCATGCTGTCAGAAGCGTATAAGACTAATCCATTTAAATCGCTGGAGCGTCATTATCCGGTGGAAATGCCCTACCTGTTAGACGAAATGTACACGCTGAACCTGACCATACCGGAAGGATATGTAGTGGAAGAACTGCCTAAATCTACAATGGTAAAACTGAACGAAGAGGAAGGATTGTTCCAGTACCTGATTCAGCAAACTGAGAACACTGTTCAGTTCCGTTCCCGGATTAAGCTGAACCGGGCGGTATTTCCTGCAGACGATTATACTACCCTGCGTGATTTTTTTGATATGATTGTAAAAAAACAATCTGAACAAATTGTACTGAAAAAGAAAGCATAACCCATGTTCTATAAAAAGATTGGACTGGCATTGATACTCCAGGGATACCTGTTGCCGTCGCAGGCAACCGGGGTGGAGTATATGGCTGGCGCTATACCTGGAAATCTGAAGGAAATTGCCCTTGCAAAAAATCACGGTTGCGGGTCAGGCACGGAAGCAAAGATACCTGCAGGAGCCTGTGGGGAAGCGCGAAACCGGCTCACACCAGGTGGTTTGTTACCATTACCTGCCATGAGGGGTACACCTGTGAAAGACCTGGATTATCCTGCTGTTACTATACCGGATAGCCTGAAAGGGGACGCACATGCTGTAAAGCGCATGGAAGAACTGACTGTGAAGCTGGTGAATCCGGGGGAAGTACGCATTAACCATCACTATGTCATCACTGTGCTGGATGCAAAAGGAGATAAATACGCCGTTATTCGCGAATATTATAATAAGCTGAGAGACGTGCGGTCCATCAAGGCACGTTTGATAAACGCGCTTGGTATGGAAGAGGCCAGGTTAAAGCAAAGTGATGTATCGGATGTAAGTGGAGTGGGCGACGAGGCCCTGATGTCTGATACCCGGTATAAGCTATACCGGTTCAACTGTAAGATATATCCGTATACGGTAGAGATAGAAACTGAAGTAAGGCTCAATCACGCTTTTTACCTACCCGGATGGACACCGCAGGAGGACGAAAATTATTCAGTGGAACGATCAAAGCTGACGGTAATTGTCCCTAACGATTATACACTTCGTTATAAAACATTTCTTTATAACGGTGAGCCTGTAGTGATAAATGAAAAGGACAGCCGTAGCTATTCCTGGGAAGTAAAGGGTATGAAGCCTATGCCGGAAGAAGAATTTGTTCCGGAAGATTATGAGCGGACGACCACCGTCATGCTGGCGCCTTCTTACTTTGAAATGCAGGATTATAAGGGCAATATGAATACCTGGGAAGAGATGGGGCATTTTGTGTATGTCCTTAACCAGGGTCGGGACGCGTTGCCTGATCACATAAAGAAAGTGGTGCATGAACTGACAGATGGTAAATCTGATAAAGAGAAGATAGATATTCTTTACCGTTATTTACAGCAGCATACCCGTTATATCCTGATCACACTGGGTATTGGCGGTTTGCAGACATACGACGCCAATTACGTGGCGACCAGGGGGTATGGCGATTGTAAAGCCCTGTCGAATTACATGGTGGCGCTGCTGAAGGAGGCGGGCGTAACGGCAAACCATGTGCTGGTGCAGGCAGGCGAGGCAGATACGCAGCTGGTCGAGGATTTTCCCAGTACACAGTTTAACCACATGATTGCCTGTGTACCTGATAAAAATGATACTACATGGCTGGAATGTACCAGTCAGACCTTGCCAACGGGCTACCTGAGCAGCTTCACGGCTGGCAGACCGGTATTGGTTGTAGCAGACAAGGGCAGTAAACTGGTACGTACACCCACCTATGGTCTGGATCAGAATGTAAAGTTATGTCGTATTACAGCGACGGTTGCAGAGACGGGCGATATGCTGGTGAATATCAATACACATTCTACTGCGTTGATGCAGGATGATGTACAGGATATGATCCATTCATTGTCTCACGATAAGATCATGGAGAAACTGCGGGAGGATCACCTGATGCCAAGTTATGACGTCAATAAATACGAGACCAGGGAGATTACGGGGGCAATACCAGCGGTAGATGAAGAGATGGAGATCAATGCACATAGTTATGCGACGGTAAGTGGGAAGCGTATGTTCCTGGAACCGAACCTGCTAAGTAAGGCGACGGCTAAACTGGAGACGGTCACACCACGTATGTCGCCGGTAAATATCGATTTCCCTTATAAAGAGGTGGATTCAGTAATTATCACGATTCCCGCCGGTTATGTTTCTGAGTCGGTACCACAACCTGTTACGCTCAGGAGTAACTTTGGCGATTATACGTCGATTATAAAGGTGAAAGACAATCAGATTGTTTATATAAGAAGTTATAGTCAAAAGGCGGGAATGTATCCGGCAAAAGAGTGGGTGAATTTTGCGGCGTTTAATAATGCGGTGTATAAGGCGGATAGATCGAGGATTGTGTTGGTGAAGCAGTAATAACGCCAGAACCTGAAATAATTGCAGTTAAATGCCCGGGAAGCTGTTAAAAAAGCAGTTCCGGGCATTTTTTTATGCCATAATATCGCATTATAATACTTGGAGCAGAGTTTGATACATATTCCGTACATGCGAAGCGCATGAAATACTAACAAAAGGAGAAACTATAACTATATGAATTTGAACAACTTCACCATTAAATCGCAGGAAATACTGCAAAAGGCCCAACAGCTGGCCTTCAATAACCAGCAGCAGGCCATCGAAACAGGGCACTTGCTGAAGGCATTGCTTAATGATGAGGATAGTGCGATTGAGTACCTGTTGAAGAAGAACGACGTCAATACAAATTTCCTGGAGGCTAAACTGGACGACCAGATCAATAAATATGCGAAAGCAAGCGGCGAAGCCGGACAGGTGCTGAGCCGGGATGCAAACAATGCCATGCTGAGAGCTGGCTCGAGCATCAAAGAATTTAAAGACGAGTTTGTGAGCGTGGAGCACCTGTTGCTCGGACTGCTGGGTGGTAGTGATGATACTGCCAAACTGCTGAAAGATGCAGGTTTGACAGAAAAGGGATTGAAAGCTGCCATTGTAGAACTGAGAAAAGGTAGTACCGTGAACTCCCAGACTGGTGGTAACCAGTTCAATTCTTTGCAGAAATATGCCAAGAACCTGAATGAACTGGCGCAGGCCGGCAAACTGGACCCTGTGATCGGCCGTGATGAGGAGATCAGGCGTACCCTTCATATCCTGAGCCGCCGCTCTAAGAACAACCCCATCCTGGTGGGAGAACCGGGCGTAGGTAAAACCGCTATCGTAGAAGGGCTGGCACACCGTATTATAAATGGCGACGTGCCTGACAACCTGAAATCCAAGATCATCTATGCGCTGGATATGGGTAGCCTGATGGCAGGTGCCAAATACCGGGGTGAGTTTGAAGAAAGGCTGAAAGCGGTGATCAAGGAAGTGACAGAAAGTGATGGACAGCTGATCCTGTTTATCGATGAAATCCATACCCTGGTAGGTGCCGGAGCGATGGAGGGTGCCATGGACGCGGCAAACATCCTGAAGCCGGCACTGGCCCGCGGTGAACTGCGTGCAATAGGAGCAACCACACTGAATGAATATCAGAAGTATTTTGAGAAAGATAAAGCCCTGGAACGCCGTTTCCAGAAGGTAATGGTCGATGAGCCGGGTGTGGAAGATGCAATTTCCATCCTCCGTGGTTTGAAAGAGCGTTACGAAAGCCATCACCATGTATTAATCAAGGATGAGGCGATCATTGCAGCCGTAGAATTGTCTCACAGGTACATTACGGACCGTTTCCTGCCTGATAAGGCAATTGACCTGATCGATGAAAGTGCGGCAAAATTAAGGCTGGAAATGAACTCTATGCCGGAAGAGCTGGACGAACTGGAGAGAAGGATCCGTCAGCTGGAAATTGAAAGAGAAGCAATTAAAAGAGAGAATGACGAGGACAAGTTGCGTGAACTGAATGGAGAGATCGCCAGACTGGGAGAACAAAGAAGTACTTTCAAGGCGAAATGGCAGGAAGAGAAAGAGATTGTAGACAAACTGCAGAATGCGAAAGGTGCGATAGAAAACCTGAAGCAGGAAGCGGAGCAGGCGGAAAGAAACGGGGAATATGGACGTGTGGCAGAAATTCGCTATGGCAAGGTGAAAGAGCAGGAAGAGCTGATTGCAAAATATACAGCTGAATTAAACGAAATGTCTACAGACCATAAGCGCCTGCTGAAGGAAGAAGTAGATGCAGAAGACATCGCGGAAAACGTGGCAAAAGCGACAGGTATTCCGGTGCACAGGATGATGCAGAGTGAAAGGGATAAATTACTGAAACTGGAAGATGAATTGCACAAGCGGGTGGTAGGACAGGAAGAAGCGATTATCGCGGTATCTGATGCGATCCGCAGGAGCCGTGCAGGTTTACAGGATCCTAAGAAGCCGATTGGTTCCTTTATTTTCCTGGGTACAACCGGTGTGGGTAAGACTGAGCTGGCGAAGGCACTGGCAGAGTACCTGTTTGACGATGATACTATGATGACGCGGATAGATATGAGTGAATACCAGGAGAAACATGCGGTAAGCAGACTGGTAGGAGCGCCTCCGGGATATGTGGGATATGATGAAGGTGGTCAGTTGACCGAAGCGGTGAGACGTAAGCCATATTCCGTAGTATTGTTAGATGAAATAGAAAAAGCGCATCCGGATGTATTTAATATCCTGTTGCAGGTGCTGGATGATGGCCGCCTGACAGATAACAAGGGCCGTGTGGTGAACTTTAAGAACACCATTATCATCATGACGAGCAATATGGGTAGTAATATTATCCAGGAGAACTTTGAGAAGATAGATGAGCGGAACAGGGAAGATGTGGTAGAAAGTACAAAGGCAGAGGTGATGAATTTGCTGAAGCAGACCATCCGGCCGGAGTTCTTAAACCGTGTGGATGAAGTGATTATGTTCCAGCCTTTATTGCGCAGTGAAATTAAAGGAATAATTAACATTCAGTTGCAGCAGTTGAAGGACATGGTAGCACAGAATGGCATGATATTGGAATTCTCTGACTATGCACTTGAGTATCTGGCCGTGCAGGGTTATGATCCGACATTTGGTGCAAGGCCGTTGAAACGCCTGATCCAGAAAGAGATTATCAACCTGCTGAGTAAGAAGATACTGGCAGGGGATATAGACAAGAGCAGGCCGGTATTGGTGGATGTGTTTGATGGGGTTGTAGTGATCAGGAACCAGACACCGGTAACTGCTTAAACTGACAATGTGACGAGTGCTTATGTGATAGAAGAGATGTAAAAAGCATTATTCAAATACGACGATATACAGTTACGAATACCCGGGTAATTCTTTGCCCGGGTTTTTTGTGCGAAATAGGCGCCTGTATCTGAACTTCGGGCACATGAATGGTTTGGTGGGTGTTTGTTAAAGGGCCTTTATTTGAGTTTTCCGACAGACGAACGGTTTGGCTGGTGTTTGCCAAGGTGCCAGTATTTAAGTTTCAGGTCACATGAATGGTTTGGTTGGTGTTTGTTAAAGGGCCTTTATTTGAGTTTCCTGACAGACGAACGGTTTGGTGGGTATTTGCCAAGGTGCCTGTATTTAAGTTTCAGAGTGCATGAATGGTTTGGCTGTTGTTTGTTAAAGGGCCGTTATTTGAACTTCCCGACAGACGAACAGTT
>NZ_JBCNKF010000044.1:0-58198 GCF_039596155.1 Chitinophaga sp. | reverse complement strand
ATTCCCAAATGGACGACCTACAGGAACCACTCCGCCAACATCTTCACCTGAAGATGCTTCATGCAATAACTTCCCTACTGTCGTCTCTGTAGGCCCATAGTGGTTGACTACCTTACATCCACTGATCTGAGCAGGAATTGATCCCGACAGCGCTTCACCCCCAAATATCAACAACCCCTTCGGCAGCACTAACTCACGACCGGCTGATAATGCCTTCCAGTGGGAAGGAGTTATCTTTACACAATCAATCTCTTTTATTGCTTGCCCCAGAAGATCACCGCTACTTAGTACTTCCCTGGAAAAAAGGTGAAGACTACCGCCAAAGGCTAGCGAACCGTATACCACCGTATTCCCAAGATCCGTAAACAGACCTGATACAAGGGCATGACTTCGACAGGACGATATCCCGATACGGCTTTCAAGACCATACAGATAGTCAGCCATATTACCATGTGTAATCTGGACACCTTTCGGACGACCCGTAGAACCGGAGGTATAAATCACATACAACAGATCTGATGCAGAGACAGAGACTGACGGTGACCCGCCATCGCCTTCCAATACATCCGCTACGATTATCCTGCCTACATCAGCTGGTAAACTTTTAGCTACATCACTATCTGTAATAAGAATATCAGCGCTGCAATCTGCCAGAATATGACGGATACGAGATACAGGATAGGTAGGATCTATAGGCACATAACATCCTCCCGCTTTCAGAATACCCAGCAGGCTGGCAATAGCGTACCCTGATGGGTCCATACATAATAACACCTTGCTACCTTTCACTACTCCCTGCGATATCAGGTATTGTGCAATCTGGTTAGCCTTTTCATCTAACTGTTGATAGCTCCATGTTTCACCTCCATAATGAACTGCTGCTGCTTCAGGATACGCTTTTACCATTCCTTCAAAAAGACCAGTAAAAGTCGTTCCGGCGGGTACATCCACATTCGAACGTCCGAAAGCAATCAATTCATCATATTCTGCTGGGGTCAGGTATTGTACTGCACTCAATGATTTATTTGTATCGCTCACCAGATTTGCCAGGATTGCCCTGAAATGGTATAACATTCTGATCATACTATCCTTATCATAGATGTCACTGTTATACCTTAAGTCCAGGCGGACTCCCCCACTTACCTTTTCAATATTAAACAGAAGATCATACTTCACTTTAAAATCACCGCCGTCGGTTACTCTCCCGGGCAGCAGATCGTTTGCCTCATACACCTGATCACGCTGGTTTTGCATAGTGAGCATGACATCGAATAATGGGGACCTGCTTTTATCACGCACCAGCTGAAGATCTTCGATCAGACGATCAAATGGATACAACTGGTGGGAAAATGCAGATAGACTTATCCTTCTTATCTGCAATAACAAATCCTTAAAATTGTCAGTAGCACTTATGCTCGTTCGCAATACCAGCGTATTGATATAGAAACCAATCTGGTCTTCCAGTTCTTTATGAGCACGACCAGCCACCGGACTTCCGATAATAATATCACTCTGTCCGGAATAGCGGTATAATAGCGCGTTCAGCACAGCCACAAATCCCATATACAGCGTAGCATTCACGTCATTACAGCATGTTTGCAACTGGTCAGTCAAATTGTCTTCCAGCAAAATCGTCAGACAATGCCCATTATCAGTTTGTATGGCCGGTCTCGTGCCTGCCATCGGTAACCGGAGAACGGGTAATTCCCCTGCCAGTTCCTGCATCCAATAAGTCCGGTGAGCCAGCACTGTTTCGCTTTCTAATAGCCTTTTCAGCCAGACAGCATAATCTTTATACTGTATCCTCAAAGGCACCAGTTCCATTTCACGGCCTTCTCTGATAGCCTCATAATACGACATTACCTCCTTTGCCAGGATCTCTGACGACCATCCATCTCCAATAATATGATGCAGACAGAACCAGAATATATTTACTTCAGCGCCTGAAGATATCACACCCGCTCTGAGCAACGGCCCTTCATGTAACTGGAATGGCTTCGCCATCAGCACCGCCAGATGATCATTCACTCTCTCCGCTGGCATTGTCTCATATGCCAGGCTAAACTCAATTGCTGGCAATACCACTTGCCGAAGCTCTCCGGATTCATTTACCCGGAAAATAGTCCGAAGGATCTCATGCCTGTCAATCACCCGTTTAATAGCCTGCTCCAGCGCATTGCTGTCAAAAATATCACCTAGCTCATACCTGCCTTCCAGGTGATAGGTGCGCGAGGAATTACCAAGATGGCTTTGCATGTACATCCTTTGCTGCCCATCGGATACAGGATAATCGGCAGCAACAGCAATAGCAGGAATGCTGGCATACATATCCCCATTGTTGTTTGCTAATAAGCCTGCATGAGCAGCAATAGTAGTGTGACGGAACAGCTCCTCAACAGAAAGCCGGACACCAAATGCATTGTCATAACGGTTAATCAGCTGCATCAGTCGTAAGCTGTGACCTCCTATGTTGAAGAAACTATTATGGATACTGATCGGGTCAGTTGTTTTCAGTACTTCCTGCCAGATCTTTTCAACTTCATTCTCAAGATCACTGGCTGCTGCCGTAAAACCATCTTCACCATCAGCAGCCCAATCAGGAGCTGGTAATCTATTACGGTCAATCTTTCCGCTGGAAGTCAATGGCAAATTCTCCAGGTTCACAATGGCGGCAGGTAGCATATAAGCAGGTAGTACAAGCGCTAATTGCCGATGCAGATAAGCCCTGGAAATAGCTATATTACTAACAATATAGGCTACAAGTGCCCCTACACCGTCGGTACCCTCCTTTATCGTTACCACGGCCTGTTCAACACCTTCCTGCATCAATAATATGCGCTCCACTTCTGCAGGCTCAATACGATAACCGCGGACCTTCAACTGGTTATCGATACGGCCACAGTAAATAATTTGTCCCTCTTCCGTCCATTTACCAGCATCTCCTGTTCTAAATAATATCTCTCCCGGAAATCGCCCATGATGAATAAACTTATCCTCCGTAAGCTGCTCATTATTCCAGTACCCTTTGGATACTGCAGCTCCCGTTACATATATTTCTCCTGGAACACCTACCGGAACAGTGTTTCGGGCAGCATCCAGGATATAAATCCTGACATTGGAGATCGGTCTTCCTATGGGCACACTATTTCCTTCCCAGGCAGTATCACCCGTTATTTCAAAACAGGTGACATCTGCAGTCACTTCTGTAGAGCCATAGATATTGAGTAACCTTTTCTTAGGGAATAACCGGATAAAAGCCTTTGCAAGATCTGTTCGCAGCTCTTCGCCGCTGCAGGTACAATATTGAAGATAGGGCAGGCTGTCAGTTCCTTTTTGCCTTGCAACAGCAACAATATTGGCAAGTAAAGAAGGTACCAGCACTATTCGTGAAATTCTTTCGGCCGAGAGCAGATCGATAAAAGTTTCATCCAGCATTTCTTCCTTCCTGAACAATACAGAAGGTATCCCCCTGAGCAAGGGTCCGAATATTTCCCATATATGGTCCACGAATCCAATGGCTGTCTTCCAGGCACTTCGCTCCCCGGTTTCAAAAGGATAGCGCTCCCACATCCAGTATAAACGGTTAATGATAGAAGTCTCTCTGATCATTACTCCCTTAGGGTAGCCGGTAGAACCTGATGTATAAATAATGCAACTGATAGGGTCGGCCGCCGGAGGAGCTGTCTTTAGGAAGTCAATATTTATTGGTGCTGCTTCCTCTAAAATAGCTGCAGGACTAAAAACGGGGATATTGCTAATACCGGATAGCCGTTCCGGATCGTCCGTCAGTATCATGAGTGGCGCTGCATCTTTAATAATATAAGCAATTCTATCATCGGCATTTGCCGGATCAACAGGGATATAGGTAGCCCCTGTCTTCAGTATCCCTAGTAAGGAAATCAATAAATCGAAAGATCGCTCCATACACACCAGTACACATGTATCCGTTCTTCCTCTCCGCTCTTGTATCCGTTGGGCCACGTGGTCACTTTTATGGCTCAGTGTCTCGTAAGTGATGGCCTTCCCATGGTCATATAAGGCAATATTGCCATGATGTATCTGGCGATTGAATAATTGGACCAATGTCTCTTCTGCCTTCGGAACCACCGCAGCAACATGGTTATAGACTTCCAGCAGCTGCTTTTCTTCTTCCGGCGCCATGTATACTGTCTCATCCAAAGGTATATCAGGGGCAGATACAAGCGACTGTAGCAATCCCTGAAAATGCAGCAGAAATCGGGATATAACTTCACGGGTATAAATGTCTCTGTTATATGAGAGCCTTATATACAGCTGCTCACCCACTTCACTGATATCAAAATTAAGGTCAAACTTTACATAGCAATTGCCCTCAAAAGATGTTATGCCTTCGGCAGGAATATTATAATCATTCGTGCTATTCATTTCCTGCTCATTATGCAGGATCAACATGATATCGAATAACGGTGACCGGCTCATATCCCTGGTCAATTCAATATCTTCCAGCAACCTGTCAAAGGGATGATCCTGATGTTCATATCCGCTGATAGCCGCTTCCCTTACTTTCCTTAACAGTGTACGGAAAGAATCTGTTCCACTGGTCCGGTTACGTAAAGCAATCGTATTTACATAAAAACCGATCTGCTGCTGTAGGGCAGGATGCAAACGCCCCGATACCGGCGTACCGATAATAATATCCTCTTCCCTGGTATACTTAAAGATCAGCGCATACAATACGCTCGTCAGCCCCATGAACAAGGTACTATGTTCTTCCCTGCACACCTGCTTCAATTCTGACACTAATTCTCTCCGGATAGTCATGGATAATGCAGCTCCTTCGAATGTAAAGAGAGACGGTCTTCTGCCGGCTATTGGAAGGTTAATAACGGGAATAGGAGCGGCCAGTTGCTGTAGCCAGTAATCACGATGTCTGTTGAGCTTTCCGGCATGTAACAGCTCTTGCTGCCAGTAAGCATAATCTTTATATTGAACAGGCAGGGTGGTGGGTATGTACTGCGCTTCCCGGGCTAACTGATCATAGATTTGTAGTATCTCTTTCTTCAATAGCTCCATGGAAACACCATCAAATATAATGTGATGCACATTAAACCAAAGCAGATGACTGTTTTGCGCTTTGCGGATAAAACCTGTTCTGATAAGTGGTCCCCGCTCCAGATCGAAAGGCATCTGCACCTGTTTAAGCAGGAAAGCTTCGACATCGGTAGCTGAATGATGACTCATATCCAGGTAATGTTGCGAAAGATCATAAGTAGTAGCCGGTCGTACCACCTGCCGAAGCTCTCCCGCTGCATTCTCTACAAATACAGTTCTCAATATCTCATGGCTGTTGATAACAAGCTCAATCGCTTTCCCCAATCTGACAATATCATAACCAGCGTCCAGCTCTATTTGCCCCGGCATATGATATGCAGGTTCCGCTTTTTCCTGCTGGCAAATCAGCCAAAGTCTTTTTTGCCCATCACTCACCGGATAATCCGCAGCCACAAGTACCTGCGGAATGATGTCATCTTCAGTGCCAGCCTTTTCTCTAATCAGCTGGGATTGCTGCCTGATAGTAGTATTTCTGAAGAGCTCCTGTATATTAAGCTTTACTCCTAAAATCCGGTAACACATATTCCCTACCTGCATAAGCAACAAACTATGTCCGCCTGCATGGAAGAAATCTGTTGTAATGCTCACGGGCGTTTCCTTTTTAAGTACCTCCTGCCAGATCTGGCTGAGCTTAAATTCCGTTTCATTTTCGGGAGCGACGTAATCCAATGAGCTGTCATTTTCCAGGAATAATGAAACCGGCAGGGATTTACGATCTATCTTACCACTAGTAGTTATCGGTATACTATCTATCTGTACAATACCCGCAGGTAACATATATTCAGGCAGTGATCCGGACAGGCCTTCCCGTAAGGACCGGGCATCCAGTGTTTTCCGGCCCACTACAAATCCTATAATCAGCTGTTCTCCGCCGACTGTCTGATGCACCGTTACAGCGGCAGCAGTCACTCCTTCCTGTTGCGACAACGAATATTCTATCTCTTCCAGTTCAATTCTATACCCTCGTATCTTTACCTGGTTATCTATTCTTCCGAGATATTCAATATTCCCGTCGGGCAACCATCTGGCCAGGTCGCCTGTTCTATAAAGTCTGCCATCCGGCC
Organism: Chitinophaga sp.; assembly: GCF_039596155.1. Classification (GTDB taxonomy): domain Bacteria; phylum Bacteroidota; class Bacteroidia; order Chitinophagales; family Chitinophagaceae; genus Chitinophaga. The sequence goes on along the minus strand of NZ_JBCNKF010000044.1, from coordinate 52,043 downwards.
TTTCAGAGAATGGATCAGGAACAAACCGTTCTGCTGTCTGTTGCGGATTATGCTGATAGCCTCTTGCCAGCTGCACCCCTCCAATACATAGCTCCCCCGCAACTCCTATCGGCAACAGCTGCAGAGCGTTATCCAGAATGTATAGCGTATTATTGGCAATAGGTTTCCCGATAGGAATAACTTTATCGCCAGGTTTCGTATCATAATAACTCACCTCTATGGCCGCTTCTGTGGGCCCATATAAGTTAGAAACAGGGATTTGCACCCGCTCGTACCAGCTATCTACCATGTTTGGTAATAAGGCCTCCCCGCTACAAAAAACCCTTCGCAGGGAAGATATTGCGGCTACCTTCTCCGATGTTGATAACTGTGCGGCTATAAACCGCTGCAGCATGCCGGGTACAAAATGTGCAATGGTGATCTTATGCCGTTGAATAAGCGCGGCTATTCTTTCGGGCAGATAAACCGCTTCCTCGTCACACAATACCATCTGGCAGCCAAAACACAACGGGGTAAAGATCTCTCCTACAGATACATCAAATGTGAACGATGTCTTCTGTAACATAATATCATGACTGTTCAGTCCATAGTGATGCCATAGCCAACTCAGGCGGTTGATGACACTCCTGTTTTCTACCATACATCCCTTAGGATTACCCGTTGATCCCGATGTATAAATCACATATGCCAGCTGATCGCCAGCGCTGTTCGCTACCGGGAATATTTCCTCAAACCGGTCCCTCACCTGCTTAAAATCGTTAATCAGCTGCTCGTCGATGATAAGAGCTGCCTGGCTATTTGCTATGATATAATCTTTTCGTTGTTGCGGGTAGTTCGGGTCTACAGGCACATAGGCACAACCATTTTTTAACACAGCCAACAATGAAATGATCAGCCACTCATTACGCAGCAGAGAAACACAGATCAGCTGCTCGGGTTGTAAACTATACCGGTGGCTCAGATAGGCTGCTAACTGGGAAGAAAGTTTGTCCAGTTCGGCAAATGAGAAAGATTCTTCATTGAATCGCAATGCAATATGCTCCGGTTGCAGCCTTACCTGTTCGATAAATAAAGATATCAGGGTCTTTTCTACAGGTGCTTCCGGCTTCTTATTGAAGATATGCAACAGCCTGTCTTTTTCCTCACGGTTTAAATAATCCAATTGCTTCAGGGGCGAATGAATATGGGTGGTAGCGCCTTTTAGCAATTGTATATAATGCTTACCCAATTGTTCAACAAACTCTGCCGTATATATGTCTGTATTAAATTCTATGCACAATGCCAGAGAATCATCGCTGGCTGTAAATGAGAAAGAAAGGTCAAACTGACTGGTGCTGCGAAGATCCCGTTGCAGCAACGTAAAATCCTTTTCTATCTCCACGGCCTGACTGCTTCCAGCTTCATTGTAAACAACCATTACATCAAATATGGCGGAATGGCTGGTATCCTGCCGCACATTTAGTTTTTCAACCAGGTAACTTAAAGGTAGTTGCTGGTTGGCCATCATTTCATCCAATAACAGCTGTTGCCTCGTCACAGCTGTTACAAAGTCCTTATCGCCTGCAAGCGGCGTCCGCATCGGTAGGGTGTTAACAAACATACCGACCAGTGCCTGGAGCGCTATATGCTCCCGGCCTGTCAGCACAACGCCTACGAGCAGGTCTTCTGCGCCCGTGTACCTGTAAAACAGGGTATTTAAACCTGCCAGTAGCCCAGAGAAGAGGGAAGCTCTGTTAACTTTACAGATACTGGCCAAAGCGTCGCGTATGGTGCTATCAATAGTAAAATATAAACGGCTCCCATGATTAGTTCTGATTGCAGGACGAGGACCCGGGCTTAGCTGCAACATAGGTAATGTACCTTGCAGCTGACCTTTCCAATATGCAAGCTGCGCTTCCCAGGTCTTACTGTTCACCGCCTGTTGCTCCCACACTGCAAAATCCTTGTAAGTATTTACAAGCCGGGGTAAAGCCGGTTGAAGGCCCTTGCTGCGCTGCTCATACAACGTAAATAATTCCTGCTGAAAAATGGCCCCGGAAAATCCGTCAAAAACGATATGGTGAATAGTCAATAACAGGAAATGCGCCTCCGTACCCTTTATGAGTGCAGCTCTGATAAGAGGGGGTTTCATCAGGTCAAACACCTGCATACCCTCTTCGGCAATAATGGCATCGATACTACCTTCCTGCTCCCTTATTTCCATTTCAAATGGAACATTACAAATACGTTGTCTTACGATCCCATACTCATCTTCAAAAAAAGCAGTACGCAATGCTTCATGTCGCTGTACCAGCTCCTTCAGCACATCAGATAAAATATCCGGCACTACGTTTTGAGAAAGGCGAATAACCAATGGAATATTATAAGCCCTTGAGCCATCTGCATGCTGGCTTAAAAGCCATATGCCTCGTTGTGCAAATGAAACAGGATAGCTGTCAGCCATTTCGGCTACAGGAAACTTATCCTGGTTTTCTTCTCTTGCGGTGAGCAGCTCCAGTAAACTGCTTTTATGTTGCCTGATCTCTGCGATCAGTGAACTGGTTAGCACCCCCTGGCTTGCTTTCACTTTCAGTTCTCCCCCTTCCAGGTGTAATTCTATTCCCAGTTGTCTCAACTTTCCTAATAACAATAAAACGTCCATACCCAAATAATTGCGGCTATAAGGTTTATCTATTTATGAGCTTTCTCAACAGCAGGAAAAAGGAAGCAGTACAAAGCAGCGCAGTAATAATATTAACCAGTACTACCGCTACCGCCAGTTTTAAGATCTCCATACCGGCATGTTGGGCCAATATGTTCAGGCTTCCATTTACATCTGCTATAAAAAACCAGAAACAAAAGAATACGAGTAATTCTGAAAGGGTGATCAATAAAATAGGGAAACGTTTTACCGCAGGCAGAAAGGCCAGTCCAATGCCTAATAGGCTCCAGATAATGATCATCGTCCAGCTATCAGCAAATAAATGAGCAATAAACAATAAAACCGGTATGAGTATATACTTCAGGTACTTCATAAAATAATAGGATTAATGATGAGAGAATACAATGGAATCTGCAATGGCCTCCAATTGGTGGGGATTTCTTGTAAGCTGCGTGCGATGCAGGCGGTTCTCCCTCCAGGCAGGTAACTGCTGGGCATAATTTTCATCATTTACACGGCCTGTTTGCCCCACTGCATTGATCATCCATGAATGAATAGTTCCGTCTTTTATTTCTATCAGCGTACGAATAACCGGATGAGCAGTATAGTTAACATTAATCGTGTTCTCACTACCTCCAATCCCTGCCTGTTTCATTTCAAATCCAGGTAGCTGTGTGATCTGAGGAATAGAAAAGACATACGCTCTTCCCGGGATAGGATTACCGGCAGCATCCCCATAACGGGCGCTGTAAATAGAATCGGCCACCTTCATCAGCCGATTGAAATAATATCTGCTGGCAATGGACTGACCATTCACCGTTACTGAATCATATTGCAGCAGGAAATGAGTGAGCTGGTCGTGGGTAGGCGCCTGTTTTACACCAAGCTGACCGGCCAGCTGTTTTCCTACATCTCCTAAAGCACGGAGATAGGCCCTGTAAAATACAGCTTCACGGGTACCGGGGTCCAGTTCTCCATTCCACTTACGCACACGGTCCAGGTTACTTCCGGGCTTGATATCCACGCTATACTTAGCAAGCATTTGCTTTAGATCATTCACTGAGAGATCTACAACATCCAGCTGCATCCTGCGCATATCTTCTGCCCCCAGCAGCTTTCCACTGTTAATCATCTGCTGGATTCTTGCAGGTCTGTACAGGTCATCGAACCAACGGGAAGAAAAATAAGAGTTGTTTGTCTGTGGCTCCTGGTTGGCTGTATACAAATATCCCTGTTCCGGATTATAAGTCTGCGGCAAGGAGTCAAAGGAGATATAACCCTCTATAGGAGATTTCGTACCATCCAGCAATCCCCCACTATATCCGGCTGGCTTCAAAGGCATTTTGCCCGCACAGATCACTCCTATATCGCCGGTCTTATCAGCAAAAACAAAGTTCTGTGCAGGATAATCATACGCTTTCAACGCCTCCCTGAACCCATTCCAATCCGTCGCCTGCATCATTTTCCAGAATGCGAGCGGAGCATTGGCAGACCGTTGAGGATGCCATCTCAGTGCATATTTGATACTATCCTTTTTTAACAAAGGTCCAAACAGTGTGTTTTGAACCGTGAACTCTCTGGGTCCGCCATCTTTTACCTGGATCACGACTTTCTTCATTTCTACCGGTTGCCACTTGCCATCGATAAAATATTGGTCCTTATGGCTATCATCTGTCTTCAACAAATATTGTTCGGTTACATCCCAACCACCGTTGGTGATGCCCCAGGCAATACTTTCGTTATGCCCTGTGAGAACAAGTGGCACTCCTGGTATGGTATATCCGTATGCATGTAAACCAGGCGCATTTAACGCTACTTCATAAAAAATATTTGGTGCAGCCAGGAACAGATGCAGGTCATTGCAAAGGAACACCTGTCCGTCAATCGTATATTTTCCTCCAACTACCCAGTTATTACTTCCCAAACTTCTATCGGAAGGTGTTTCGGGGTACTGATTAATATCATCAGGTCCAAACAGCTTTACCAATGCCCGGGAGCTGTTATTTGCTGCCGTCTTTTCTTTATGTCCTTTTGAGGAACCAGGAATAATAGCCAGCTGGCCGTCTGAATGCAATGGATATAGTATATTTCTTAACGTATCAGGAAGCTTTTCAAGGATCTCTTCCCTGTTGAAATAATCATCATAATAAGTAAGATCATGGCTCAGGTACCATTGCATCAGGAATGTATAAGACGCTTTCCAGGGCCGGGGAGAAACACCCCATATAGTAAACATTGGATCGCGGTGCCGCTCATCTTCCTGCTTTAAATAATCATTAGCTCCTTTCTCATATGAGTTGAGGTATGCGGCCAGCTCAGGAGCAGCAACAGTGATGCTGTCCAACATCCGTTCCGCACGCTGCTCCAGGTCAAATATCCGCCAGTGTTTATCCGACGTAATCCCCTGTTCTCCAATGATCTCTGAAAGACGACCCATTACTGTATACGCCAGCAACTCCATCTGGAAATACCTGTCGCGGGCGTGCATGTAACCCAGTGCATACCCTGTACTGTTAATATCACTACCATAAATATGGGGTATCCCTAAAGTATCAAGATATACTTTGGAAGCTCCGATAACAGAAGCGGAACCTGGTGCTTCGTCAGCATGCAGAGAGGAAGCATTCAAAATACCATTGCGAAAATTAGAAAGTCCCTGGATAGAATTGATCCCATTGAAGTGGATATTGGTATAAAATAACCATACCCCTGTCAGGACGAATAACAAAACAATTACTAAAATGCGTTTCATAACATTTGTTGGGATTAGATGATGACTTCTTCAATTTCATCTGCAGGTGCAATAGATGTATTTTGCTGCAGCCAGCCAAGACTATCTATAGCCACTGCCAGGTCTTCTATTGTAAGCAGTCGCATGAGATCTTTGGCCTGTAAGGGTACTTCAAACTCTTTCCGGATAGCCGTCCGGATTTTCATTAAGAGCATACTATTTCCTCCGAGGTCAAAAAAATTATCTTTTATACCGATCCTGTCGCGTTGCAGCACCTGCTGAAAAATAGCTACCAGCTTCTCTTCAGTACCCGTGCGGGGAGGTGCATCGATAACGCTTGTTTCCAGCAGCGCTCGTGATGGCGCTGGCAACATAGCCCTGTCTACTTTTCCATTGAGGGTCAGCGGCATCTGCTCCAGTAATACAAAGTGGGCAGGTACCATATATTCAGGCAAGCGGGCACTTAACATTGTCCGGATATCAGTAGCAGTATATTGACTGTCACTGACGATATAAGCAATCAGATACTGAGGACCATTCTCCATTTGCGCGGGTACCACTATCGCATCCCGTATTCCTGCTATCTGCAGCAATGTATGCGCAATTTCTCCCGGCTCTACCCTGTATCCCCTTATCTTCACCTGCTGATCTATTCTGCCCATAAACTCTATATTACCATCTTCCAGCCAGCGGGCCAGATCTCCTGTACGATAGAGCCTGTCTCCGGCATGGAAAGGGTCAGCGATGAATTTTTCTGCGGTGAGGTCAGGAAGATTCAGATAGCCCCGCGCAAGCCCCGGACCTGTTACGAACAATTCCCCCGCTACTCCTACCGGGCAAAGCTGTAGATGCCTGTCCAGGATATAACAACGGCTATTAGCTATAGGCTTGCCAATTGGAGGAAGCTCTGTTTTTTCATCCTGTTGTACCGCATAATAAGTGGAAAAAACAGTGTTCTCTGTAGGTCCATACATGTTCATCAGCTGATAAGTAAGACTGACATTCCTGTTCAGTTTCAACTGATCGCCACCTGTCAGCAGATATTGTAAGGAGCTGTTCCTGTATGCATCATTTTGCGTAAATACCGGCACCATCCCTGTTGTAACAAAACAATGGGTAATGCCCGCCACCCGGAAATAATCGGCGAGTTGGTCCTCTTCGAAACGGATATCTTCCGGTATGATATATAAAGTAGCGCCATTAAGCAGCCCTGCATAAATTTCCCATACAATTCCATCAAAACTGGCAGACGCCATCACGCTGAAACGGCTTGACCTTTGTATAGCATAGCGGCGCCCATCTGCCTTACTCAGGCTTACAATCCCCTTATGCTCTACCATTACACCCTTTGGCCGGCCGGTGGATCCTGAAGTATAGATAATATACGCCAGTGCATTGGGAGCAATAGTACAAGCAGGTTCGCTTACAGGCAGGTGGAACAGGTTTTCCTGATCACTATCTATAAAGAATAAAGGATAATCACCAACCATATCAGCCATATCACTGGTACCCAGCAACAGCTTCACATTGGTATCTTCCAGCATAAACCGGATCCTTTCTTCCGGATATTTAATATCAATGGGTACATAGGCGGCACCCGCCCTGAGTACTCCTATAATGCTGACTATCATTTCCAAAGATCTTCCCATACAGATGCCGATCTTATCTTCCCGTTCCACGCCTTGTGAAAGGAGGTAATGGGCCAGTTGATTGCCTCGCTCATATAATTCATTATAGGTGATGATCCTATCTCCATCAATCACCGCGGGATGATCAGGGAAAAGCAATGCCTGCTCTCTGAATGCATCACAGATAGAATGAGGAATTGCATAGTCTATATGAGTATCATTAAAAGCCACCAGCAATTGCTCCCTTTCGGCATCGCTCAGATAGGAGATCTCGTCAATAGGCTGCCCCGGCGCTGCTGTAATAGCCGCTGTGAATTGCTGGTAATGCTGCAGTAACCTGCTTGCCATTTCATGGCTATAGATATCCGTATTAAATTCCAGGGTAAGATCAATACCATCTTCCCTTTCTGTAAACTGAAATGTATAATCAAATTTCGCTGTGCAGGGCCCATTATCCGTTATTCCACTAACTGCCGGACGCTCATCTGAAAGTGCTGGTTGTTCTCCACGATGCTGTAAGACCATCATGATATCAAAAAGAGCATGACGGCTATTATCCCTCCGCAAGGACAGTTCCTCAACCAGCCGGTCAAAAGGATAAGACTGATGAGAAAATGCTTCCAGTGTATTTTCCCGAATGCGCTCCAGCAGGGTGATAAAAGTATCTTCTCCCAGTATCCTGTTCCGCAATGGCAATGTATTTACATAAAACCCTATTTGCGGTTCCAGATCAGGATGTTGTCTGCCTGCCACCGCTGTACCCGTTACAATATCCTGTTGTCCACTGTAACGATATAATAACACATTCAAAGTGGTCAGCAGACCAATAAATAATGTGGAATCATATTGCTGGCATAGGGTAGAAAAACTGTCTACCAATTCTTTGGATAGTTGTATAGAAAAAGAATGTCCATTATAGGTCTTCAGCTGAGGTCTGATTTTCATGGCCGGCAATGCAAGCACCGGTGCTTCTTCTTTGAACAACTGCAGCCAGTAATGACGTGCACTAGCCAACCCTCTTCCATTGTACTGCATTTGCCAAAGCGCATAATCTTTATATTGAATGCGTAAAGAAGGCAAGGAAAGTGTGCGCCCATTCCTGATGGCCTCATAAAAAGTAAAGATCTCTTTGCGGAATATATCCATGGACCATCCATCACTAATGATATGGTGCATGTTAAACCAGCATATACAACCACCAGATTTCAGATATACCAGGCCAGCTCGCAACAATGGCCCTGCACTTAGATCGAACAACTGGTTCCAGCATTTATGTATGTATTCATAAGCAGCATCTTCATGCTCCGTTGTAGCCAACTCCAGTCTGAATGATGCGCTTTCTGAAGGTTGTATGTACTGTCGCAGTTCTCCAATTCCATTCTCCCTGAACACGGTCCTTAATATCTCATGCCTGTTGATCACCTGTTGCACCGCCTGCTCCAGGCTCGCTGCATCATGCTCCTCTTTCAGGTAAAATGCTCCTGGCAGATGATAAGAACGAGATGCTTCTTCCAGCTGGCTAAGCAACCATATGCGACGCTGTCCATCGGAAACAGGATAGTCCGGTTGAGCAGGAGCAGGCATGATTTCCTGGTAGCTTTCTGTATGTGCGCCTGTCACCAGTGCAGCATGTGTAGCCACTGTTGTATGGCGAAATAATTGAGACATTTGTAACCTCACCCCAAACTGTCGTTGATACTTATTGATCAATTGCATCAATTTCAGGCTATGCCCTCCCAGATCAAAAAAACTGGTATTGATGCCGATCGGCTTATCATATCTCAATACCTCCTGCCATATACTGCACAACTGTACTTCTATTTCGGTAGAAGGTTCTGTATATTCATCATGATGATCTACATTTTCTGGTAACGGAAAAGCTGTTCTATCTATCTTTCCATTTGTGGTAACCGGGAAACTGTCTACCCGGAATATCCAGGAGGGCACCATATATGCGGGCAGACTTGCTGTAAGGATCTGGCGTATATTATTCAGATCCAGTCCTTCCTCACAGATTACATATGCGACCAGCAGCTTGTCGCCAGAGGATGTAGTATGTAGCACCACTGTTGCACCTGTAATACCATTTTGCTGAAGGATAATTTCTTCTACTTCTCCAAGCTCTACGCGGTATCCACGTATCTTCACCTGGTTGTCGATACGGCCCAGGAAAAGAAGGTTTCCATCGGGTCGCCATCTTACCAGGTCCCCGGTCTTATACATCCTGGCGCCAGGAATATCACTAAATGGATCCGGTAAAAATCTCTCGTCAGTAAGCGCCGGCCGCTTCAGGTATCCCCGTGCCACCTGTACTCCCCCTACGTATAGCTCACCGGCTGCCCCGGGAGGCAATAGCTCTCCACGTTCATCCAATACATACAATGAAGAATTAAATACCGCTTTTCCTATTGGCAATTCCGTTTCACCGGGTACCGTGTCATAATAGGTACATTCGACTGTTGTTTCGGTAGGACCGTATAAATTCGATACGGGTATATCTACTTTGGCATACCAGTCCTGCAACACCTTTAATGGAAGCTCTTCTCCACTGGTGATCACCCGATTTAAGGAGCCCAGCTTCTCCAGCTGCGCAGCGGTCTGCATCTCCATGCTCAGAAAGTTCTGTAACATGGTAGGCACAAAATGGATAAACGTCACCTTGTGCGCAGCAATAATGGCTGCGATTTTTTCAGTAGAATAAACAGCCGCATCGTCACACAGGATCATCCTGCAACCGAAACATAAGGGAGTAAACAGCTCGGATACTGACACATCAAATGCATATGTCGTTTTCTGTAAGATTACATCTGCCGGAGATAAACCAAAATGCCTGACTCCCCAATGCAGGCGGTTCACCACGCTCCTGTGTTCCAACATACATCCCTTTGGTTTTCCGGTTGATCCTGATGTATAGATCACATAAGCCAGCTGACCGGGATTGATATGCACATTAAGGGGATGAACCGGAAGCCCGTCTTGTATTTCTTTGAAATACTGTATAAAAGCTTCATCTATCAGCACCTTAACATCACTGTCCTTTACAATAAAATCTTTCCTTTCCGCCGGATGGGATGGATCTACAGGTACATAAGCTGCACCCGCTTTTAATACTGCCAGAAGGGAAAAGATCAGCCATTCACTACGGTGAAGGCTTACACCAACCAGATCTCCCGGTACAACTCCTCCATGCGATACCAGATAGGAGGCAAGTTTTGAAGACCATTCATCCAGATCAGAAAAAGTAAATTCCTTATCCCGGAATATAAGCGCAACAGCTACCGGCCGCGCCCGTACCTGATCCATGAAAAGTGATACCAGGGTATCTTCTATTGGTAACGGTGTCAGGATATCCTTTCCGGAAAACTGCAGCAACTTTGTCTTTTCTTCCACCGTGAGATAAGGAATCACAGACAGGGATAGATCAGGTTGTGTTGTAACTATATTGATGATATTGCCAAAGTGATGAATAAAATCGCTGACTACAGATTTACTGAAAAGATCAGTATTATATTCTACCCACATCTCGAGTCCTTCACCATATTCAAAAAAATCAATGGTAAGATCAAACTTAGCCGCTGTAATGCCCATATCTGCCACCACTCCTTCTTTCAGGATATGATCATGTCTCAAGGCATTTCCTCCGCTCCGCTGGTTCTGCAATACCAGCATCACATCAAATAAAGCCGAACGGCTGACATCGCGCCTGAGGGTAAGCTCCTCCATCAGCAGATCAAAGGGATAAGATTGGTGCTCATATCCTGACAGGGCCACTTCCCTGACTTTGAGTAACAAAGAGCGAAAGCTGTCATCCTGCTCAAAGCGGGTACGCAGGGCAAGAGTATTTACATAAAACCCAATCTGATCACTTAAGTCGGCATGATCGCGCCCCGCTATAGGTGTTCCTATAATAATATCCGTCTGGCCACTATACCGGTATAATACGATCAAAAGGACACTCATTAATCCCATGTACAGTGTACCACCCTCTTTCTGGCATAAAGCCTGCAGGCCGGCAATATTTTTAAGTGGTAAGGTTGTTGCCAGCAATTTGCCGTTATACGTTTTCAGCACAGGCCGGGGCGCTGCATTTCGCAAGCTGAGTGCCGGCAAAGTTCCTCCCAGCTGCCGCAGCCAGTAATGCCTTGCCTCAGAAAGCCCGCCTGACAACAATTGCTGCTCCTTCCATAATACATAATCTTTGTATTGTAGACGCAATGATGGTAAACCAGTTCCCCCCTGTTTCAATACGTCATAATAATGAAATATCTCCCGTTGCATCAGCTCCATTGACCAGCCATCACTGATGATATGATGCATATTAAACCAGCAGAGATACCGGTCTTCTCCAAGTCTTATCAATCCTGCCCTGATCAATGGCCAGGTAGAAAGATCAAATGCTTTGCTTCGCAGCTCGCGTACATATAAATTTATCTCCTGCTTAGTGGCGGTACTGAGATCGTTATAAATCAACCGGAAAGAGCAGGCTGTCTTGTCCAGTACTACCTGACATGGCATTCCGGATTCATTTTCCAGGAATATGGTTCTCAATATGTCATGCCGGTCAATTACCTGCTGAATAGCTTTCTCAAAAATTCCGGGGTTATATACTCCCTGTAACAGCACATTCCCTCCAAGGTGATAAGAACGGCTGGCTGCTTCTACCTGACTCAATAACCACATACGCCGTTGTCCGGCAGAAAGTGGATAATGCGCAGCCTCTTTTGCCACTGGTATTGTATCGAAATTTCCGCTGGCTTTGCTTTCAATCAGCAATGCATGATCTGCAATAGTAGTGCTGCGGAAGAGCTCTGCTACAGATACTTCTACCCCGAAAGCAGATTCATACCTGCTTTCCAGCTGCATGATGTTCAAACTGTTTCCGCCCAGGTCAAAAAATGACTCGTCTATGCCCGGTTCTTTCACCGGCAGGAACTCTTTCCAGATCTCACTGATCTTTTTCTCCAGATAAGAAACGGGTTGCTGTTTATTCAGGGAATCGTCCTGTAACATGTTCATCGTCAATGCTGGCAGAGATGCCTTGTCCAGTTTCCCGCTTGGCAATTGTGGAAATGATTGCAGCACAACCCATGCCCCAGGTATCATATATGCTGGCAACTTTTCCTGCAATAACCTACGCCAGTCTTTGGCCGTATATTGATGCCCGCCGGTATACCGGATATAAGCGGTCAGCACTGGCGTTTGCTGTAATTCTTTTACTGCTACCAGTACCTCTGCTACCCCTTCTTGTGCAAGAATAGCAGCTTCCACCTCTCCGGCCTCAATTCTGTATCCTCTGAAACTAAGCTGTTCATCTATTCTTCCTCTGAATAGTATCGTCCCATCTTCACTCATAATACCGGCATCCCCGGTACGGTATAATCTTTCTGCCGCTATAAAAGGGCTTGCAACAAATCTTTCTTCTGTTAGTGATGGGTCTCCGGTATATCCTATAGCCAATCCTTTTCCCCCGAGCCAGATCTCTCCTTCCGCCCCGAACGGCTGCAAATGCATGCACCTGTCTAATATATAGATCTGCCTGTTAGGAATAGCCTTCCCAATAGGCATTAATCTTTCCTGCCTGGTGATGGGGTAATAGGTGGCGCATACTGTGCTTTCTGTAGGCCCATATGTATTGTACAAGGCTATTCCCCGAGGGAACTTCCTCACGTCTTCCACCCTAAGCACATCTCCACCAGCAATGATGGTATGCAGGGAAGAGGGTAAATCCTGTCCGTTCAGCCATCTGATCACAACTGGGGTCGTACTCAGCAATGTAACAGACTCTTCGAAAAGGGCTGTCCTTAATGCTGTAAGATCCCTATGATCTGTAAGTATATGCAAGCGGCCGCCTGCCGACAGGACGGGAAATATTTCCTCTACAGATGTATCAAAGCTATTGGATGCCTGCTGTAAGACTACATCTTCTGCCTTCAAACCATAATATTCTCTAAAAGTATTTACATAATCAGCGACCGACTCTCTGGACACTTTCACCCCCTTGGGCTGTCCAGTGGACCCGGATGTATAAATGATATAGCAGGGATGCTCACGCAGCACAATACCCTCTCCATTCAATTCCTCTACCCCAATGCGATCTATTCCTTCCTCCTGGCGCAACAATAGCTGACACCCCGCATTCTCCAGCATAAACCTGATCCTGCTTTCCGGATATGCGGTATCTATCGGCACATAGGTAAGCTTGCTCATCATGGCGGCCAGCATAGCTGCTATCATGTGTTCTCCCCGTGGTAGCATAATACCCACAACACCTCCCTCCTTACACCGGCTACTGGCCTGTAAACGGCTGGCTATGCCGGTAGCGAGCAGGTTGAATGCGTTATAAGTATATTTTCGCCCTGCACAGGAAACAGCTATCCGCTCGCCATAACTGGCTACTGCCTGTTGCCACATGTCCAGGAAATCTGTATGTACATATTTCTTATCTGGCCCCTTCCCGGCTGCTAACACTTGTGCAGTATCAGCTACACTGAGCAGTTCAATTTCGTTAACAGTCTTATGCTGAATGGTTGGTAATATGTTGATCAGGTGGTTCAGGCTGCGGCAAAACTGGTTAACCATTTCCTTGTCGAGGAATGCTGTATTATAGATCAATCGTACATCAAAGCCGTCACTATTATAATCCCGCACATAGATGGCCAGCGGATCCACTTCCGACAAATTTGAAAATGCTATTGAAGTGGCTTTCAGGTTTCCAAATGTCTGTGTGAAATCAAAATCTTCATACGAAAAACGTAGCTGATACAGATGCTTCTGTTGCTGCTTCAAATTCAGATCTCCTATCAAATTCCCATATTGATAGCGCTGATGGCGAAGGAAAAGAGACATCTTCTTCTTTATAGCCTTCATAATATCAGCAATGGTATTCCCTTCATTTATTTCAAACGGAAGAGATAACAGGTTCATAAACATACCAGAAGTATTGCGGTGTGCCCTGCTGCTCCGATTCAGTACAGGTACGCCAAAAGCAATTCTTTGCTGACAGGAAACTCTTGAAAAATATAACAGCACCAGAGAAATGATCAGTTGAAATAAAGAAACCTTATGCTCATCCGCAATTTGCTGTAGCACCGCCCTTGCCTGTTTATCGATGGCTAAGGTTTCTGTGCCCGCTATCAGCTCCTGGTTTCCCTCCTGTTCTTTTCTATGAAAAATATCATGTGGCAGTTCAGCAAACTGCTCCAGCCAGAACTTTCTGTCATTCAGCGCCGCCTCTGATTGATAATACTGATTTTCTTCTCTGGCATAATCGCTGTAATTATATGCTGGTATTAATGCCTGCTGTTCTGAGTACAATTGGGCCGTCTGGTTCAGCAACAACCTGAATGACCATCCATCGCTGATCAGATGATGTATACAGGCATACCAGAAATGTTTATTATTGGCGACTTTTAATAATTTAAAAGTAAACAGCAACTTTCCCTCGCTATCGAATGGTCTGGAAAAATCCATCTCCATCCAAGCGACTGCACCTGTTTCATTTCCTTCAAAATCGAGCACTTCCATGTGCCAGTCATTCAGCTCATCCAGCACGTGGCAACGCAATACACCATCTGTTTCAAAGAACAGTGTCCGGTAAGCTTCCTGTGAATGTAAGATCTTCCTGATTGTATCAGTCAGGTGAGCATAAGATAATTCACCTTCCAGGATTGTGTATCCTCCAATGTTGTATTTACTTGACGCTCCTGCGATCCGCTGATCGAGCCAGATCAGCTGCTGGGAAGCAGTAGGGTTATATGGGCGCATAAATTCAGTTATAATGGAAATAAATACTCGGGGTATTAAGAACGTTGCCTTCTGTTTATACTTATAAATTTAAATCCTGATCTCTCTTTTTTGGGTTGGCCGTACAAGTTCATCTATCGCAGCAACTCCTCTACGGGAATGTTGTTCTTCGAGGAATAGTTGTTGCATTCTTTTTATATTCATGAAAACATTGTCATCCTGCATTAATGTATTCACCTGGTCTTTCAGCAATATCCAATCCAACTGATTAAAATCTATCTTCTTTCCTAAGCCATGGTATACTACCCTTGCAGCATTGGATGGCTGATCTCTTGCAATGGGCACTACGATCATAGGCACACCAAAACAGATACACTCTTTTACTGTTCCCAGTCCACCATGAATGATAGCCAATGAAGCTTTGCTCAATACATCCAGCTGAGAGATCCAGTTGACGACCTTTACGTTAGAAGGAATATTGCCGAGTACTGACGACTGCATCTCGGGGCCAATAGCCAGTATCATATACTTATCTTTCATTTCTTCAGTGGCCATCATTTGTAACAATCCACGGAAAAATGTTTTGCTCTTATCTCCATAGCTTAACACCTGTGATCCCAGAGATGCATATATCAAGGGTCTTCCTCCTGCTGCTTCAATGAGACCAGCTGTAAAAGGATCTCCTTTGTCCCATTGTCTGATGGACGGTCCTATACTGATGCTATTCAGCTTACTGTCCGCAGGCTCCAGATCCAGCTCCAGGGGGCAGGCTACTAATTCCCGTAAACTATTCAAAGGTGCCGCAAGATGCTCCAGTGAACGCACTACTATCCCGATATCAGCCAGGTAGGTGATAAGGGAGGCCGTAAGTTCAGGGGGAATCTTCAATAGATCACCTACACAATCTTTAGAAAGTGTAACTCCCGGGTCCCGAAGATAGGTGGTGAACACTACTGGCCGGATCCCGTATTTGTAATAAAGTAATAACAGGTCAAACCGCAGGAAAGTACTAACGATATAAATGTCAGGCCTGATCACATTGACTAGCTGATCATAAGCGCCGTTGATAATTTCCTGAAATGCTGCTATGCTTTCAGGCCCCTCCGCCCCCTGTATTTCATGACGCCGTTTATATTGTTCTCTAAAACCTGGCGGGAAAACCTCTTCAAGCACAGGTATGAAACTAAATCCATGCGCTCTGACAAGCTTCTCATTGTCACAGATACTTACATAGATTACTTCATGACCTCTCTCTCTCAACCCATAACTCAGGTCAAAGGTAGGAAGGAGGTGTCCTTCCTCTGCGTCCATAAGAATAACAATCTTTGCCATATGTGTGTCAGTGATCAGTGAACGCGGTTACCTACTTCTTCTGCACCTGATTCTCTTTCCTCCGGTTTCTTAACTTTGTTACTACCGAAGTTGTAAGTAAAATTCAATCTGCATATTCTCGGTTCGTAACGGTATAAAACTCTCACATCAAGGTTATTGCCAGGTATATCCAGCCGCTGTTTATCGATGTTTGTCCAGAACAGATCACTCACGTTGAGGCGAAGTGCTCCTTTGTCTTTAAGGATTTTCTTTTGCAGTCCAACATCTACTGATCCTGCAGCAGATGTTTTAGAGATTCCTGCAATACCGGGTGATCTGTATACACCCATTAGCTCCATAGAGATTCCCGCAGGCAACTTAAATCGCTGCACCAGGTTAAGCCGCAAATAAGACTGATTAATGCTGACATTGTTGTCCAGATGGCTGGTCATTACTTTGCGGATACTGCCGATGCAATTGACTTGTATATTCCACCATTTGTTTACCTTGAAAGGAGCGGCAAACATCAAGCTGTATGTATCCCGGTATTTCAGGTTAAGTGTTGTCAGCACTTCTACGTTTGAAGCGCTATCAATAACCGGTTGGTTCTGGGCAAACGCATTAGACTCGTGGCTATACTGCAAAGACAGCAGGTACCTGAGAAACTTGTAATCCAGTTTCACCCCATCTGTAATAGCAGCAAGCAGGTTAGCATTCCCATAGTAATAAGCAGTTGGATCAATAAAGATGACAAAGGGAGCCAGGTCACTGAAGGATGGCCGTGTGATCCTTCTGCCGTAAGAAAACTGTATGGTTTGTTGTTTATTGATATCGTGTGAAAAGAATAATGTTGGGAAAAGATTATTGAAGTTCCTTTTTATGCCACTATTCTTCACTAATATATTCAGATCTATATCTGCATACTCATAACGCATTCCTACATTCAGGTTGGTTTTACTGCTTAGTGAAGTATTCAATGCAACATATGCCGCGCCTATTTTTTCTTTGTATTCAGAAGACTGGGAAAAGTCCGGTACTTCTGTCCAGTTGTGATTTTCCAATTTGTTCAAAAGCACATTATTCTCAAACTTCGAATAAGATCCTTTCACACCAGCTTCCAGGTTAATGTTGTCATTGAAAGCTACTGTATAATCTGATTTACCAACCCATATATTTACAGGCGTTTTCTTACTGGCCATCAGGTTTGAATCTATTATCATAACTCCACCCGCATCATAGTAACGATTGCGGTACCGGGTGGGATTGTCATTATCATAGTAGAGATAATCAATATCCACACTGACGCTACTACCCTTTCTGATCTCGTGTGTCAGATATATATTTCCACCCAGGTTTTTCCAGGTATTCGTTTCATTGTTAACAATTCCAATACTACCCGCAGAGATGTTATTGACTTGTAGGGTCACATCGTTATTAGCGTCCATTACCCACTTATTACTATATCCGGTAACAAAACCTCCGATAGTAGTCTTTCGTGAAACATTGTAATCAAGCCCAACCTGTGCAGAAAAGTTAGTAGTGACAGGATCCCTTTTACTCACCGTACCGGTATAATTATTATCCGTACCATCTTTCACTGTTCTTGCATTCTCAAAACGCTGGCTGGTGTGATTGCGATAGAAAGAAAAGTCGCCATAAATATTTACCTTCTCTGCACGATGATTAATGTTGATGCCTGCTCCCAGCTTTTCTTTCAATCCATATCCGAGTGTAACATTATAAGTACCATTGGTACCATATTCAGCAGGTCTTTTCAGGACGATATTGATGATACCACCGTTTCCACTTGCATCATATTGTGCAGAAGGGTTACTGATGAGTTCTATTTTTTCAATATTAGCGGAACTCATACTACCTAATTGCTGAATAATAGCATCCATAGGCAAACGCGATACTTTTCCGTTGATCATTATTAATATTCCTGCCCTTGCGTTCAGCGAAATTGTATTTTGTTGTCTTTCTACCGTTACACCAGGAGATCGCTCTAGTATATCGAGTGCAGTTCCTCCTGCAGAGGAAATGTTCTGTTGAACATTTACTACAAGCTTATCTATCTTTTGCTCATAGAGCGGTTTCTGCGCTGTGACATCTACTTGTTTTAACTGGCTACGACTCGCTTCCACTACAAGATCTTTCAGTATTATTTCCCTGTTCAAGTCCGCGTCTCTACTCAACACCAGCGTATCTTTTCTGCGATAACCCGTCATCCTGATAGAAATAATAAAGCTGTCAGCTTTTATCTGATCAATGGTAAATACACCATCGCCATTTGTGACATATCCTTTCAGCAGGGAAGAATCTTTCGTTTTCAGCATTAAAGCGTTCGCACCTGGTAATGGTTGTCCGTCTACATCTCTCACTTTTCCGGTTACTTTGATCTGTGCATATGCTTCGTCGCACATCGTACAAAACATGAATAAACTAAGTAGGATAAGTCTAATCATAAATAAAAAAGGGTTATTTGTAAAGGTACTTGCCTGTAAGGCAAATAAAATATAAGCCGAAACAATGATAGCAACTGTTTCGCCGCGTTGTAAAGGATTTAATCAGTGCGCTCGATATCAACATTATGCTGTGCCCCACCTAATAATAGTTCTGATGATTCACTTTGACACCTGATTTTGTTGGCATAATGAGACGATACCCTTTTTTACAAAATAGCTTTGGATAAACACAGTAATAATTAGTGTTTAATTAAGTCATAAAGCTTCGATTACGTGTATAGCGATCATTGCAACAAGTCTGTTTGGCTTGTATTGAATAAATTTCTATTTACGTTTTCGAAATAATGATGTTATTCTCCCGTCAAAACCCCCACCTCTAACATACAAATCCATGGCAATGCATTAGAAAGAAGCCAGCTATATTAGCAACACCTGGTGAAGGTGGCTCCTGTTGTCAACCAGTAAGTCAATCAATTAAGAAAGAAAAGAGCAAGTCATAATTCCGCACACTTAGGGTAATCACTTAGCAATGACTGCAAGAAAAAGATTTAATCATACAACATCTGGTTAACATAAAGATTAGATGAGTTTTTACAATTGGATGTAAATAAAGACAATCCAATAAATAAGTGGTTATTATGGATGCCAATAAATCATCAATTGTGTTCGGGTAAAAGTTCAGTTTTTCTTATGGAAGCTCTTAATTAAAGAGTAACCAAATTTTAAGTTTTGTTTTTTAGTTTAATTGCAATTTGATTATGGATTAACGTCTTCTTTATTGTATCTCATCTATTAGAGCTCATAGGTCACAAATCTTTCAAACAAATGGTGCTTCTTAATTTTGGGGACGTTAAAAAACCAAATAAAATTAAACTTTAGATCTTGTGTAATAGAAGTTTCTTTGAACCGGTGTGTGAAACTGCACTGCAATATAGAAATTAAATTCAAAAAAAAAAATTTACCACTGAATATAAAATGCTCTAATTACTTGAGCCGGGTAATGTTTATATGACTACATGCAGGCTAATAACTGCTTTGGTGGCCATTCTTACTAGTGATGATGTTCATTCATTTTTATTGATTAATAATATATCAACAAACAAAGTCGGTATTGTAAATAATAAAAACGAATTTAGAATTGATTCCTGACGCGAACTTTTCCTTATTCTGAATATGAATGTGCATTTGCAGGGTATAGCTGGTATTGCATAACAGCCGAGTCTGTATATCATGAAACTTTACTCAGCTCAACCAGCACTAATCCGCAGTGAAAGCGCCAACTCGTGGAGTTCTTATCAGCATCACCGGCTCGCGTCACTCACTTATCTTCGGAGCAAATAAATAACCGGCCCCGGCGTGAGAATAATATTCTTCATATTACTACAGTGTCATTCTGCGAAAACATACACCATCCGACTTGCATATATTCGCAGTTTGATTACTATAGCCCGTTCCGCCAATCGATCAACACTAATTGCATTAATTAATAATTGTAATAAAACAGTTGTTAATGGTTAATTTCAGCCGCAAATTTTATTTAAAAATTTATCTATATTCGCAACCTGTTGTTAAGTACCATATGCGAAAAATAACCACATTTTATTATAAAATCCCTGACAATAAATCTTTCTTTAAAAATCCCTAATAAATAACCCACGAAAAATCCATCACAAAATGAAAATCCAAATTGCCCGCGCAATTCAAATTGCGGCGGTTGCAGGTACACTAGTTTCAGCAGCAGTTGGCTGTAAAAAAGAAACCGTTTCAAGCAAAGACAAATTGAACCCCAGTGACATCCCCACGCTACTTTCAGCCGGAGATGGCCAGAACGACCTCTTAGGATATGGGTATGATGTAACGGGTGAATACGCCAATTCAAGCGCGTCTAAATTCTCTGTTATTGATGTAAATGCATTGAAAGCAGCTCAACCCCTGCGTGTGGAATGGGACCTTTCCAAGACGCAGGTGGGTATCCTGAATTCCGGCGAAAATGCCAGGTCCTATCTGTACAAAAAATCCCAAAAAGTAAATGCCAGTGTTGACATTCCACTATTTAAGGCCTCTATCACAGGCGCCTTCAATAGTTCAGATGCATTCAACTCAAAGTACATTTACAGTGATTTTGACCTGGTGATCAAGCAAAAAAGAGTGAAATTAAACGCCGACATCAGTCTGCTTAAAACCTATCTGCAACCAACCTTCCTTGCAGATGTACAAAGCAGAACGCCGGCACAAATTGTAGCCACCTATGGCACCCATGTACTCACCGATATTATTCTTGGGGCAAAACTGCAGGTAATGTATCAATCTCAATCGACCGCCAGCGAAAGATCACGGTCTTCTGAAATTGGTATTGACGTAGGATTGAAAAAACTATTCAATATCAACGCTGGTCTCAACTTCTCATACAGTGAGGAAGAGAAGAACGCCAACTTTTCACAACGACTTTACTACAGAACCATCGGCGGTGATCCATCCAAAAGCATCCTCGGGCAGGTACCGATTGGATCAAACACCCCTACAATTGACATTTCAAGCTGGCAATCCAGTTCTAATGAAGCAAATGCAGAGTTGATTGATTTTGGTGAAAACGGTCTATTACCATTATGGGAATTGATTGATGACCCGGTTAAACAGACGAATCTTAAAGATTATATTATTCAATATCTCAACGACAGGTCTGCCAGTTTGGTTGCGCAAAAAATCTACGCCAAAATTTATGCGGATAACATCGATAACCATTTCTATTATGACTCCTATTGGAGTGATGTAAAAACCGGGGATCAGTATATACAGTTCTTCGATGAAGACGGGCAAACACCAGCCGTATTCAGGGGTAATATCAGTTATCGGTATAACATCGTGCATGAAGACGGAACCGATATCTGGAGATATGGAACAATTTATTCAGCCTGGGTTGAAAACAAACATAAGTTCTTCCTGTCCAGGGCATTTATTTCTTCTAAGGGCAATAAAAAACACCCGTGGGCAGAAATGATGTTCGAAATCATGCCTGGTACAGGCTACGAACCTATCAACATTCAACTTGATCCAAGGCCTTAATAATTTCAGGTTATCGTAATATCCACTTATTGGCTATTACGATAACCTGATATACAATACACTATCTATGGTACTGCAAGCCGGGAAAATGTGACTCAATGTAACCAAATAGACAGGGAGCACGATTAAGGATGGACTATAAAAACAGGCTGGTTAGTCATTTTCAACACATTGTCAGCATGACTGGGGTGAATATAAGTGGAAAACCGGCTCCTGCCATAAGCTCCCATCAGCATAAATGCATCCCTTCGCTGCAGCAGGATCTCCAGCAGGCCCTTTCTTTCATCTCCTTCTACAGCCATAAAATTAATATTGCTATAGCTGTCATGCATCCATTCCATGAACTTATACCGCTCTTCATTGGCAACAACATCCGGATTTACACTAATGACAGTCACCCGCATGTCTTTAAACCCGGGGAACAAATAGGTAAATTGCTTTATTGCATACATTGAGGAGATCTTCCCATCATAGGTAAATACCAGTTCATCAATTTTATTAAATGTCTCAGGTAAGGCTATAACAGGACATTCTGTCGATCTCAGAATTTCCTCCGCAACAGGTGTAGGAATAGATATATGTCCGGGCGTATATGCAATTGCAATATCTAATAAGACCAGGTCCGCATATCTGCTTTCCAAAATGATCTCATCCAGAAAATCATCTTCCGTTTTATGTACGGAACAAGGTATTCCCTCTTGTTCACAACGGGTTTTAAATTCGTGCATATGCGCATCACATAGTTGTCTTTTTAAAGCGCTGGTATGCTCATTTGCAAGCAGTCCCGCATGCACAGCAGCGTGGTTGATCCAGGTTGCCTCTGCTGCATATGTTTCCTTCTCAATATAAAATACAGCCTTCAATCCCGCCTCTGCAAGCCGGCACACATAAAGCGTAAAATCCAACCGGCCAGTATTGGGTTTTAGAGCGTTAGCCACATACAATATTCTTTTCATAACATAGGATTAAATTGTCAGAGAAAAACGCCAATGGATGGAAAAAAACCGACTGGCGCAAAACATCATTGTATGTATATGTCTTTCCACCAAATTTGACCTAATCAGAGAAGAAGGAAAATGATATTCATCATGAAGGGGATGACGACGATTAATCTTTTGTAAAACTGTCTGCAATTATGCATATCATCTATGTAAATGGTACCATCTCATAATTCTATCAGCAAATCGCTTTCCCCAATTCTTCTTCAGGGTGAGTAATAAAATAACATAACTGGTCACCCTACATGACAACGGCTACAATTTTAACATGGTAGTATTCATCATTCCAGTAACCAGCATTGGTCAACATCTGACGGATAACAAATGATGCTACTGTAATTTTAACTACCTTTCTGAAAATTGGAAAATGGTCATCATCATTATGGGATTACCAGGATCAGGCAAAAGCTTCTTTGCAGAACGTCTCGCGGCATTGCTTCACGCAGCGTATGCCAGTAGCGACCATATCAGGAAATCTATGTTCCCCGTCCGAACATACTCATCTAAAGAAAAAGAGCAGGTATATGATGAAATGATCAACAGAATGAGGCTCGCTATCAGCGAGGGAAAGAACATTATAATGGACGGTACTTTTTATTTAGACAATCTCAGGCAAAAATTTATCAGGAACGCCTTACCCAACTGTACTATTATCTTTATTGAAGTCATCGCAGACGAAGCAATTATCCGGGAGCGACTGAAAATGTCCCGAAAAGACAGTGAAGCCGATTTCAAAGTCTATCAATTATTAAAAACACAGTGGGAACCGCTAAAGGAAGCACATTTAACACTTCATTCCACCGATGAAAATATTGCTGAGATGCTTGAAATTGCTAACCAATATATTCAATCCAGAAATGACAAAGGAACAAATTGACCAGTTACTCGCCGACATAAGCAGGCATTCACAAGATGCAACCAGGCTGATAGAAACCCATATTTCCTGGGTGCTAGCGGGAAACGAATTTGTCTATAAAATTAAAAAACCTGTGCATTACTCGTTCCTCGATTTTTCGACAATGGAACAGCGAAAATATTACTGTGAACAGGAAGTCATTCTTAACAAGAGACTTACTGAGCATATCTACCTGGGTGTGGTGACGATCAACAAATTGTCAGAACGGTACTTTATAGATACAGATGAAGGGGAAGTGATCGACTATGCAGTGAAGATGTTAAAAGTAGACACTAACCTGCAAATGGATATATTACTATCAAACAATAAAGTCTCTACTGACAATATCAAACAACTCGCAGAAAAAATTACGCACTTTCATAAATACACAACTAAAATATACGATGTAAACCCGCTTGAGTTGCAGATTCAATTTAATGACCTCGGCAATGAAACTGTATTTTTACGGGAAAAGATCGGTGCTGCTGACTGTGCAATCATTGATCAAAGTATCAGTATTTCGAACCACTTCATTCAAAACAACGGTCCTCTGCTGATAAAAAGAGTTCAGCTAGGTTACTTCCGCGATTGTCATGGGGACCTCCATACAAGGAATATTTTTCTGTTACCCTCGCCCCAACCATTTGACTGTATTGAATTCAATGATAGCTTCAGGCAGATCGACATTCTCAACGAAATTGCATTTCTATGCATGGATCTGGATGCATTAGGCAGGCATGACCTCTCGGATATGTTCGTTCACTGTTATAATGAAATTTCGCCGGTCATAAAATCCCGTGAGGAGCAAATGCTCTTTATATACTACAAAGCTTACCGGGCCAATGTCCGGGCAAAAGTAAATAGCCTCAGGGCGGCGAGTATAAATGATGAAGCCTCACAAAATGACTACCTGCAGCAAACAGTAAAATATCTCCATCTAATGGAAAACTACTTAAAGTTAACCCTATGAGGAATATCAAAAAAATCAGGTACTGATATCATTGTTATTTGAATAGCACACCCTTAGATTTAGGAAACTGGTCATTTAAATTTTTTCGCCATGTTCCATAATCGTAAACAGGCCGCTGTTAAACTGGCCAAGTCTCTCGAAAAATACAAGAAAGAGCATCCTGTCGTGATAGGAATTCCCCGCGGTGGGCTGGAAACCGCTTATTATGTAGCCAGGCACCTACATGCCGAGCTGGCTTTTATTCTTGTGAAAAAATTAAGCGCTGTTGACAACCCGGAATATGCTATTGGCGCAGTAACGGAAGATGGTACAGTTTATTACAATCCGGGTACAAAAGAAAAATTTTCCAGAGAATATATCGATGCGATAGAACAACAAAAAAGAAAAGAAATTGAAAAAAGAAGGAAGCTCTACCGCAATATCCAGTTATTCCCTAAATTGAAAAACAAGACTGTTATTATAGTGGATGATGGCATTGCTACCGGAGCTACCATTCTTGCTGTCGTTGCAGTATGCAAAAAGGGAAATGCGGAAAAGATTATCGTTGCATCACCGGTGTGTCCGCATGATGTAACGAAGCAACTATCACACGAGGTAGATGACATTGTGATGCTGAAGGACCCCGATGAGTTCTCTGCTGTTTCTGATTTCTATGAGAATTTTCAAAATATAGACGATGAAGAAGCCCTTGATTTTTTGAAAAGGGATTCCTGATAAATTGATAAAAAAGACAAATAATGTTATTGCCCAGGTTAGTTTAAAAGCCAGGATTCACTTATTGATAGACTTTCTGAAGAACCATCTCTTCACTACTTCACCACTGATAACATAACAGGCTACAATTAGCCACATCCAACCATAATAGCGGAACTCGAGTCTGGCAAAACCTAAATAACCGGCTAACGGCAGGTAGGGTAGTATAATTACAAAAGACAACACCAGCGCTGTAGCCACCAGCATTCCCCTGCCCGGCAAACTCCTGAAAAAAAGTAAGCGGGTACGCATCACCAAAACGATGAGCGTAGCCGACATTACGGACTCTACAAACCAGCAGGTTCTGAAGGTGATCATATCTGCTTTTAATATAAACAACAGGATACCAAAAGTGATGAAATCAAACACTGAGCTCAATAAACCAAAAATGATCATAAACCGCCTGAGAAATCTTATTTCCCATTTATGGGGTTGCGCCACTGACAGATCATCGACTTTATCACCGGCAATGGTCATTTCCGGGAAATCCGTCAGCAGATTGTTCAGTAAGATCTGTTTAGGCAACAATGGCAGAAACGGCAGGAGCAGGGAAGCGCCGGCCATACTGAACATATTACCAAAATTAGCGCTGGTAGCCATGAATATATATTTCATAGTATTGGTAAATGTCTTCCGTCCCGAGGCTATCCCCTTAATCAGCACATCCAGACTCTGATTCAGCAATACAATGTCTGCAGCTTCTTTTGCTACATCCACTGCTGTATCTACAGAAATGCCCACATCGGCTATATGCAAGGCAGGTGCGTCATTGATCCCATCCCCCATAAACCCTACAACATTGCCGGATTTCTTCAGGAAGAGCACAATTTTTTCTTTCTGGTTGGGTGCCACTTCGGCAAATACGTCTGCCTGCTGCACCTGGTACAGCAAGGCATTGTTACTCATCTCCAGGATCTGCCTGCCTGTTATTACCACGGGTTTTTCAATACCAATTTGCCTGGCAAGGTTGACGGCAATGATTGAGTTATCACCCGTGATAATTTTAAGTTGTACTCCGGTTTCCTGGAGTGTTTTAATCGTTTTCTGTACATCTGGCTTCAGTGGATCAAACAATACTATAAAGCCCAGAAATATCATTTCCTTTTCATCCTCCCTGGTGAAGTCCTTATCATTCGTTCCATTCTTCCATGCAAGCCCCAGTACCCTGTAGCCGGCACTGCTCAGATTTCTATACCGCTCTTCGATATTTCCGAGTTTCGCACCTATGTCAATAATTCTACCGTCTGGTAGTTCGACGCTGCTACAAACGTCGATAATAGCATTAAAAGCCCCCTTTATCAGTACCTTATTATCCCCGTGATGTCTGACCTGTATGGAGAGTCTTTTCCGGAAAAAATCATACGATACTTCAGCCTGAACAATATAGTCACCCACATCTCCCTGGTAGGATGTCTGAATGGCCTGGTCAATAGGATTTACATAACCTCTCTGCAGGATAGCATTCAGCCATGCATAATGCAAAGCCTTTTCCGAGTGATTGCCCTCAATGTCCAGGGCCTCCTTCACGGTAACTTTTCCGGTAGTAATAGTGCCGGTTTTATCTGAACACAGCATATTCATGCTACCAAGATTTTCTATAGCAGAAAGCCGTTTTACAATCACCTTGTTCTTTGCCATTTCCCGGGCCCCGGCAGAGAGATTAATACTGATAATAGCCGGCAAAAGCTGCGGGGTAAGGCCAACCGCCAGTGCCAGGGAAAAGAGCAGTGAATCAAGTGCCGGCCGGTGCAACAAGACATTGATGCCAAAAATGATCATCACCAATATCATGGTAATTTCCATTAACATATAGCCAAGTTGCTGGATGCCTCTTTCGAATTCTGTTTCAGGGGGGCCGGATCTCAACCGGGCGGAGATCATGCCAAACTGGGTATCTTTCCCGGTGATGACAACCAACGCCTTTCCTTTGCCACTCATCAGGTGTGATCCCATTAAAAGCGTATTTGTACGCGCAGACATCAGGGTATCAACCGGAACGATGCCCGCCTTCTTTTCTACCGGAAAGGTCTCGCCCGTAAAAGCGGCTTCGTCTGTGTACAGCCCATCGGAATCTAATAGCAGACTATCTCCGGGCACAATGTCTCCGGCTCTTAACAGAATAATATCTCCGGGTACAATCTCTTCTGAAGGCACCTCCGTTTCTTTTCCATCCCGAAGTGTCACACTCCGGGTCTGGACGATCTTCAACAATTCTTTCACAGCCCTGGTAGCTCCCCTCTCCTGCCAGAAACTGAGCAGGCTACTCACCAGGATAATAAACAGTATGATACCAGCGTCTGATATATCCCGCAGCAGGATAGAAAGGAACGCAGCTATAATCAGGAGAATAGTAACCGGGCTTTTAAACTGTGATAAGAAAAGCTCAAATGAAGAACTAACTGACGCGGTCTTTAGTGAACGGGAAGAAGATGCTCTTAACCGAATTGCTGCTTCATGCGCAGAAAGACCGCCTGGCGTAGCGCATAATGCCTTCATTACCTCTGCTGCCGGAAGGTGATAAAAATTGTCTGATATTTCCCCTTCCATAGTGACTGAATTTACCTGTTAGCTATCAACAACCTTTTCATTTTAATCTACTGGTGAGCGATGAAAATTGCATGACTGGTTAATTGAATAACCGGGTCTGCCTGACTGGGATTTAATAATTCTGAAACCAACCCGCTGCCATAAGCGCCCATGACAATGAATGGATGATCTCTTTTGCGGAGTATTTCGAATAGTTCCTCTGCTACATTGCCTTCTGCATACAAAAATTCGATACGGGCATAACAGCCATCTATCCACTCCCGGAATTTGTTCCATTCTGCCTCATCGATCATCCCGGGATTAATGCATACGACAACGGCCTTGTAATTTCCCAGTAACGGCAGCAGGTAGGTAAATTGTTTTATAGCATAACTCGATGATTCCCGCCCATCGTAAGTGAATACCAGTTCTTCTACGCCCAGAAAGGTCAACGGCATGATAATTACCGGGCATTCTACATAGCACAACAGCTCTCTTGCAAAATCGCCTGGCACTGTATCATCATAATCACCGACGTCTAGCAATAATAGATCCGCATACCTGCTTTCCTGCACTATGCCATCCAGTTGCCTGCTCATTCTGGATATAGAATAGGGTATATCTCTGACATGACAGGCTGTTGTAAAACGCCTGACATTTTCATTGCAGATTTCGCGCAGCTGTGTAACAGCTGTTGCCTTAAGATCCGATATACCTTCCCAGTCAGCCTGTTGTATAGATAGCTTACGCGCAGTTTCTTTGTCTTCAAAAAAAAACGCCGAGATACGGCAGCCGGTGAGACCATATATAAAATCGATAAATTCGGTATTGACTGCATTGTAATTCAATGCGTCCTGCACATACAATATCTTTTTCATAATGGAAGTTTTGAACTGGTATCAGGAGCTTTTCCTCTTTGCTTTGAATGGACATTTAAAATACATCGGAAATGGCCGCATTTCCTTTACCACCAGGCATAAGAGAACATGATACTTATCCTGAAAGGACAAATAAAAATGCAGGCAGAAAAGTCTGCCCGCAATGTAATCCTATAAACCGTGACTCTTTCTAAATTTCTATTTCAAGTTCATCTTTTACCGCGGAAACACCTGGAGTAGACCAAACCACCTGTTCCACTTCTTCCTTTTCACGCCAGGAACGAACCTTTCCTTTTAATGTAATCGTCTTTTCCTCTGTTAAAATAGCAATATTGTCGGCTTCAATATTGGCCATTCGTTGCAAGGCCTTTTTTATGTTGTCCTTGATGAGGAAAGTGGAGGCTGCAGGTCTGACCGTAACGAGGTTTGAAATACCCTTTACCCCCTGCAGGTCTTTGACAGCATCCTTTGCAGCATCCCGCTGGTACTGCCATTGTACCTCGCCTTCGAGGGTAATATATCCATCTTCTACCTCCACATGAACCTGATCACTGGGCACCAGATTACTCCAGGAAAGAGCATCTACCGCTGCCTGGGCAATAGCTGCATCTGATCTTTTATTACTGCTGGGATAAACGACTTCTACATCCATCGCTACTCCTTTCACATTTTTCACTCGTTTTACCGCCCGTTCTGCAGCTAACTTTTTGCTTAGGCTATCAACAGTACCACTAAGGGTTACAATACCGTTTTTAACGGACACACCGATTTCAACAGCATTCAGGGCAGGCTCCCATAGCAGTTCGTCCTGAACATTCTGCTGTACTAAATAATCGTTTTCCATAATTTATCCTTTTAGGGTGAATAAATAAACCGTTACAAAACGCGGGTGGAATAATCCACCCGCAGTAAATCAACTTTCGTTTTATTGCCGCACTTTATTGCAGAATTTAAGTCCACTGCTGTATATTATTTCAAAATAGATTCAACGGATTCGTGGCTATTACAATGCTTTTTTTTCTTCATTTCTGCAAGCAGCTGTTTACCTTTTTCTGTTCTGGTAAGAATCGCACCGATCGCAGCTCCGGCAATTGCTACTGAAGCAATCACTGAAAGGGTTTTTTTATAGTTTTTCATATTGGGGTAGTTTTAGAAGTTGGAATAAAGTTGAGACTTTCTCTATCAAAAAAAATTAAGAATCATCATTGCAAACATTGATATCCGTCACTTGTAGTCATTCAACCCGGGTAATAACTTATGAACCATGTGCTATGGATCATTGATCACATCAGCAATTGGTCCTACTTTTAATGTTAAATAGGAACATATGAAAAAAAAGTCCTGGAGTATGTTTTTATTCTTCGTGCTCATACTCTCCGTCCTCATTGCCTTTTTTTTCCCGGAAATTAAAAAAGAAGCAGGTCTGTTGAAAGAGGTACAGCCGGGTTGGCTGATTGCCGCTCTCGGGGGACAGATCTTGACATATTTACTAACAGGCATGGAGTATAAGTACCTCCTGAGCGTATTTAATACTAATGAGAATCCTGGTATCAGAGATTTATCCAAAGCAGCTGTTATCTCCCTTTGCTTTAATCAAACACTTCCCAGCGCAGGCATCAGCGGGAACCTATTCTATTTCCAGTTTCTACAAAGATTTAACATCAGCAAGGGAAAAATATTCTCCCTTGTCATTGAAGAACTGCTTATTTACTATGCTTCCATGGAACTATTTATCATTTTTCTATTGTGCATTTTCAAACTTCATGCATGGTCTTCAATTCCCGTAAAGACTACCCTGCTTTCGGGATTCTTTGTCTATCCAGTATTGGGTGTGCTCATACTTTTAATGAATAGTACTGGAACCATCAGCCGACTATACAAAAAAGCAGTGCATACAAAGTGGCTAAAAAAAATATTTAAATTAAACACCAGCGAATTTCATCTGAATGAACGTATTGAATTGGGAGAAATTATTAAGCAACACAAGCAGGTCATTTTAAAAGCTTATGTAATTAAATTACTGGTAAGTATGGCCGACATATTTACATTATATGTTATTTTCCTGGGAATTGGATTTACCATCTCCCCTTTTTTCATCCTGGCAGCGTATGTAGCTACCAATATCATTTCCCTGCTTCCATTTGCACCGGGTGCACTGGTTCTATATGAAAGTAGCATGACCTATTTTTTTGTCAGCATGGGTATACCAGTGAGCCCGGCAATTATTGTAACACTTGTGTACAGGTTACTGTCATTCTGGTTACCAATGCCTATCGGCACCTTTATGTACAGGAAATGGCTGCATGCGGGGCACAGCAAGCAACCTGATGCGTTCGCTGAATATTAATATTCACTATGATCCGCATCATTGAAGATATCCCCTCTATGAAGCTAGCTTTGTACAGTAACCAATAAATCTTCCGCTATGAAAAAGCATCTCCTGACTGAAGATCTTGATGTATTGCAGCATGAGAAAAGCGATATATGTATTTCTATTATTATCCCGCTCCAACATGATTTTGCAGATCAAAATACAGCCCATGTGGATGCGGAGAATTGCATCCGGATCGTTCAAAACAGGTTACTGGAAAAGTATGATGCCGCTACGGTAGATCCATACCTACAGAATCTGGAAGACTTATACCAGCAATTGGCGACAGCAAGTCATATGCAGGGGGCCGGGTTATTTGTGTCTGCCAATGTAAAAAAACTATGGTATTATCATTTTCCGGTCAGGACCAGTGTAACGATCGACCGGGTATTTAATATCCGGCAGATAATATATGAATATAACCACAACATTCCCTATGCCGTTTTACTCCTGAGCGAAAAAGAAGTAAGGTGTTTTCATGCTGCTTTAACAGTATTAACGGAAATAAAAGACAACGTATTCCCCTTGCAATTCAATCCTGATCATACCTATCCCTTTCCTGCAAGCGATCAGTCAAATGCAGAAGAAAATGTGTTGCAGCGATTCGAAAAGGATAAATCTGCAACGGAAGAAATAAGGCTAACCAGTTTCTATAGAGAAGCGAGCAGCCGATTGCCATTATACATACCTCAGGATACTCCACTCGTCATTATAGGAGCGGTCCCGGATCTAGGTTGTTTCAGAAAAGTAGCAAAAGGTGCTTTTAATATTGCGGAAGAAATACACGGAAATTATATGCATTATAATCTATCCAAACTGGGCGTTCTGACCTGGAAACACATGCAGGAATATATTGGCAATAGCAGGCGGGCAATCATTGCACATTTGCAGGAACAATATGGGAAACGGCTAACCATTACAGGAGGGCTGAATATCTGGAGGGCTGTAATGGACGACAGAGGGCTCAGGTTGCTGGTCGAAAAAGATTATATGCTGCCTGGTTTCTTTGCTGACAATAATAGCGATGACCCCCAGTTTACCACTTTTCAGCATTTACATCACATGACTCCTGATATGATCAACCTGATTATATACCTGGTACTAAAAAAGGATGGAGAAGTAATGATAGTAGAGAATGAGGAGTTGAAAGATTTCAACAGGTTAGTATTAATAGCAAGATATTAGCGACAGATAACTTCCCGGACGAATACATTGTAAGGTATCTACATTCATAATCCACACCTTGTATATGCAACAATCCACTTCTTCATTTCAGCAGATTTCGGGTATCTCAAGCGAAGATCTTCCCACGTTACAAAAGAAATATGGGCTCAACCAGGTCCGCTCCAAAAGAAAAAACCTGTTGCTAAGGTTACTGACAAACTTATTTACAGAACCGATGTTCGTCTGCCTTGTACTGGCGTGCATTCTATACCTGGCATTAAATAGTGTCAGGGATGCTGTTACAATGATGATAGCCCTGCTGATCATCTCAGCTATTTCAATTTACGAGGATGTGAAAAGTGAGAAAGCCATCAATGCACTGAAGGCGTATACAGATCCTCTGGTCACTGTGATCAGGAATGGGATGCAGGCTAAAATTCCGGTTATTGAATTATTCCCATCGGATATCATATTATTATATGAAGGGGATATGATACCAGCCGATGCAGCTGTTCTTTTCTCAAACGATCTTACTACCAACGAAGCCATGCTGACGGGTGAATCATTTCCTGTATTCAAATCAGCAGATAGTGATAAACTGCTTTACCAGGGTACCACCATCAATTCAGGTAGCTGCACAGCCCAGGTGACAAAGACAGGCAGGTACACCCAGTTGGGCAAACTGCAGCAATCACTGCATACCTCGCACAATACGAGGACGCTCATGCAGCAACAAACCAGGCGCATCATGTACAAGCTGGCCAGCGCAGGTATCTTAGGTTTTGTCATTATCTTCATTACGCAGTTCATGGATACCAGTAATCTCGTTTCCAGTCTGCTGTCCGCACTAACAATTGCCATGGTTGCAATACCTGAAGAAATACCGCTTGCGTTCTCGTCTTTTATGGCGCTGGGTGCCTGGCAAATGAGCCGGTCTGGCATTATCTGCAAAAATCCCCAGGTGATAGAAGATCTTGGTATTATGACTTTCCTCTGCCTGGATAAAACTGGCACCCTCACCGAAAACAAAATGGCAATAGCCATGGTCTATAATCATAGAACAGGGCTGCTCTCTCAACTCCATCCGGATATAACTCCTGCTAACTACGACCTGTTTTATTTTGCGCGCTTAGCCAGCGAAACAACTCCCTATGACCAGATGGAAAAAGTCATTCACCAATATTTCGCTCGCTTTAGTTCAGCGCAATACCAGTTCCCGGGAATGGTACATGAATATAACCTGGAGGGCACCCCACCTATGATGACCCATGTCTACAGCATCAATCAAGAGGTAATAGCCGCGGCAAAAGGCGCGGCAGAAAGAATTTTAAAGATTACGGGAACCACTGATGCCAGGGTGACCAATTATCTCGCTGAAATGGGCAATATGGGATACAGGGTACTGGGAATAGCCAGTGCGTTAGCGGATGGAAATGCTCCCTTTCCGGAATTGCAGGATCACTGGAACTGGCGGTTTGAAGGTTTGATCGCTTTTGAGGACCCCATCAGGAAGGAAGCCCGCGATGTGATAAAAACATTATCAGCCGCGGGCATCAAATCATTGCTTCTCACAGGAGATCACCAGGCTACTGCCTGCTGTATAGCCAGAGAAGCTGGTATCAGTAATAATGGATGGGCTTTATCAGGCCGTGAAATCATGAACCTGGATAAAAAAGACATCTATCAACACCTGCAGCAAACCAGTGTATACTACAGGATGTTTCCGGATGCAAAATTAAAGATCATTGAAACGTTGAGAGATTTTGATGAAATTACCGGTATGACGGGAGATGGCGTGAATGATGCGCCTGCGCTGAAGGCGGCGCATATCGGCATCGCTATGGGACAAAAAGGAAGCGACACTGCCAGGCAAGCTGCCGACCTCGTGATTACCGACGATAACCTGGGGAAATTGCCGCTGGCAGTAGAACAGGGACGAAAAATCAATATCAATCTCCGGAAAGCCATCCGGTATATTATCTCCATTCATATTCCTATTATCTTAACGACCACACTGCCTGCATTACTATTTTTAAAGACTCCGCTTCTTTTACCCATTCATATTATTACACTTGAACTCATGATGACACCTATTTGCTCCATATTCTATGAAAAAGAGCCAGTAGACCCGGAATATATGAAGATGCCGCCCCAGAAAAAAAAGAATGCCCTGCTTACTTCAAAAGAAATCCTGATCAGTTCATTGCTTGGTCTCACGATTGCTGCAGGCGTCATGATATTGCTCTATCATTATCTTCCGCAAAAGCCGCTGGCCGAGGTTCGTACTATGGCATTTACTACATTGCTGTTTGCAAATATTCTTCTTACATTTTCAAACAGATCATTTAGCAGGAGCATATGGCATACGTTAAAAATCTGGCATCCATTATATGGCTGGTTATTTTTGTTTCTATCTGCTTCAATAGCGGCCATTCTTTTTATTGCGCCGGTGGTTGTTTTTTTTAACCAGGTGATGTTATCCCCGATGCAAATTTTGATTTGCTTAGGCATGGCCTTTGTGAGCATTGTATGGTTCGAGGTGTACAAACTGATCACATCTAAAAAGCCTTCTCATGAATATTATTCACAGGAGTCGCAGAGAGTTTATTAGCCTGGCAGCCATAGGTGCTGTGGCTGGCACTGGCTTACTGTCCGCATGTGGCAGCCATGAAGACGAAGGACAAAAAGTATCTCCGCCGGAAGACCTGATGCAGGAACATGGGCTGCTCAACAGAATCCTGCTTATTTATGATCACTGTGGAAATTTACTACAACAAAACCAGGCGTTTCCTATTGAGGCTCTGCAGCAATCAGCCACCATCATTCGAACATTCGTGGAAGACTATCACGAAAAGCAGGAAGAAAATTACCTCTTTCCGCGCTTTATAAAAGCTCAACAGCATACAGCGCTTGTAAATACACTTCTGACCCAGCATAAAGCAGGACGCGCGATTACTGAACAACTAATGCAGCTCACCCGCTCGCAGCGATTGTCTGACAATGAAAGACAGGAGCTACTACGGTTACTTTCTGCATTTAATAATATGTACCGTCCACATGAAGCGAGGGAAGATACTGTGCTATTCCCAGCTTTCAGGAAATTAGTTTCCTCACACGAATATGATGCACTGGGGGAAGAATTTGAAAAAAATGAGGAGCGAAAGTTTGGTAAGGATGGTTTTGAGCATATTCTGGCTAAAGTAGCGGATATAGAAAAATCACTTCATATTTTTGAGCTTGATCAGTTCACGCCGGTTATCTGATTTGCCAGACCTGTTCTTACAAAACAAGCACGGCAGCTCCATTCAGGTTTCCTTTTCTGAGGTCACTTAATGCGCTGTTTGCTTCTTCCAGCGTATACATGCGGATGGTGGTCCGGACTGGTACCTGCGGTGCTACCTGTAATAGCAAATCTCCATCCTGCCTGGTTAAATTAGCGACTGACTGAACAGATCTTTCCTCCCAAAGGTGGCTATAAGGAAATGGGGGTATATCACTCATATGAATTCCGCCACAAATGACCTGCCCTCCTTTCCGCAGGTTGCGTAAAGCGATAGGGATGAGGGCGCCGTCGGCCGCAAATATGATAGCAGCATCCAGTTTTACAGGTGCATGTCCTGTAGAATCCCCTGCCCATTTTGCACCGTTATCCAATGCAAACATTTGCGACAAGGTATCGCCCCGTTTTGTAAAAGCATAGATATTTTTCTTTTTATAAACTGCGATCTGCGTTAAAATATGAGCAGCGGCTCCAAAGCCGTAAATACCTATATTTTCTGCATCGTCCCGGATTTTGTTCCAGGACCGGTAGCCAATAAAACCGGCGCATAATAGCGGAGCGCCTGCCGCATTTGCATACATGGGTGGCATGGGGAAACAATATTGCTCATATGCTATGGTGTATTCTGCATACCCACCATTCATAGTATAACCGGTAAACAGTGCCTGTTCGCACAAATTTTCCTGGTGGTGTGTGCAATACCTGCATTTATTACAGGTATACCCCAACCAGGGTACACCCACAATATCCTTCTCCTTAAAAGTATTTACATTAGATCCGGTCCGCACTACTGTGCCGATGATTTCATGCCCTGGAATTAACGGTAGATTGGGATGTGGCAATTCTCCATCCACAATATGCAGGTCTGTTCTGCAGACGCCACAAGCCATTACTTTCAGCAAGACCTGATCTGCATTGGGCACAGGGATGTCTATAGAACAGGGTATCAACGGATGGCCTACCTCGTGCAGTACCATTGCTCTCATTTTGCCGGTCGGATACGTGTTGTTCATAGCTAAAAGATTAGGGCAGGCAGAAAAATTCCGCCTGCAATACAAAACCTCGATTTATGTCTACATCAAGCTTACTTAAAAAAGCGGAAGGAATAGTCCTTCCGCAAACAGATACCTATACCAGATTGCTATAATTGACTACATACGCAAGTTAATTTCTTCAAAACGCAATAACATTAACATTCGTCATATCCCTGCTGACCAATCTCAATAAAACGGCCCGCCCTTTATCATTTTAATTTTTCCTCGCTTGAAATAACTTGTCCTGTATAAATACCCACGGCCATGACATCCCCCAATTATGCAACACTGAGCCCCGATTATCTGTTTGAAGTAAGCTGGGAAGTATGCAATAAAGTAGGAGGTATTTATACAGTGATCAGTACCAAAGCCGCCCTGATTCAACAACAACTGGGCGACAGGTACATACTGATCGGTCCTGACCTGATCAGACAAGAAGGAAAAACGCCCGCGTTTATCGAAGACAATACCCTCTTTTATCGATGGAAACTACAGGCTGCAAAAGAAGGACTAAATTTTAAAACCGGCCGATGGGATATTGAAGGTAAACCCATCGCTATTCTGGTAGACTTCTCCACCTTCTATAGTAATAAGAATGAGATATTCGGTGCCCTCTGGAACAGATACAGGCTGGATTCTATTACTGGTCAATGGGATTATATAGATCCTGCTCTATTTGGTTATGCAGCGGGAGTTGTCATAGACAGCTATTATAAATTTCATCTTAATGCCACGGATCACATTGTAGCACATTTTCACGAATGGATGACCGGGGCCGGCATCTTATATATTGAACAATATGTACCCCAGATAGCAACTATATTTACAACACATGCAACTATACTGGGCAGGGCGATTGCCGGCAGCGGTATGGCTCCTGACGTGCTACAACCCGAAAAGCAGGCAGCTGCATTTCACCTTACCGCAAAACATTCCCTTGAAAAAAATGCAGCGGGCAACGCAGACTGTTTCTGTTGTGTCAGCGAAGTTACTGCCCAGGAATGCCTTGCATACCTGGGTAAACCGCCTGATATAATCACACCTAATGGATTTAATCCTCCTATTCCCAATACAGCCAAACAGGAAAAACGCGATCTGCTACTCCACATCGCAGCTTCATTGCTGAAGGAACAGATTGCGCCCGATACAATGCTCATACTTTCGGCGGGGCGTTATGAATTTCACAACAAAGGGCTTGACATTTTGGTGGATGCCATGGGCGCTCTCAAACAGCGGCAGCTCCCCCATCCTGTTATCCTCTTCCTGTTTATACCTGCAGGACATACCGGTCCCAGGAACCTTCTTTCTGATGAGTCAGGACCACTCTCAAAAATCCTGACACACAATTTATATGCTCCTGATAAGGATCCCATTTGCCAAAGGTTACTTTTGCAGGCGCTAAACAATACGGACACTCCGGGTGTACGGGTTATTTATGCCCCTGTGTACCTGGATGGAAATGACGGTATTTTCAACCACACCTATTATGGGCTTCTACCTGCCTTCGATCTGGCTGTATTCCCTTCCTATTACGAACCATGGGGTTATACCCCTATGGAAACGCTGGCAAACGGGATATTTACCATCAGCAGTGATATGGCCGGTTTTGCACAGGCAGTGGGCAGCATGCCAATAGCAGACAAGAAAGGGCTTTGTATCATAAAACGTCGTCATACTAAAGATACGCAGGCTACCGAGGATATTGCCAACTGCATTGCCCGCTACCTGGAGCTACCAAAAGAAGAGCACGCGACACTCTCAGCAAGTGCCCGCTATATCAGTTCGCAGTTTACGTGGGAAAGAAGCATTCATACATACAAAAGTGCCTGGCAACTGGCATTGAGCAAAAGCGGGCACCGCGAATATCTTTTTCATGACAAGCCAGCTACGATGCCACCTGAAATTCAGGCTTCACGTAACCCTGAGCCAGCCTGGCGGGAAGTAAATATACTGGCAGCCACGCCGCAACATTTACATGAATTCTATCATGCTGAAAATGTGGCTGCGAAGAGTTACCCGTCTATCGCCTATTTCTGCATGGAATATGGTATTCATCCTGCGTTGAGAATATATGCCGGTGGTCTGGGTATACTTGCAGGTGATTATCTGAAAACCGCCAGTGATTTGAACATCCCCGTTATCGCCATCGGATTGTTCTACAGGCAGGGATATTTCAAACAGCAGATTACCGATAGCGGACAACAACTCCTGCTGAGAGAGCAGATAGATCCAACCAGTTTACCTCTGGAGGAAGTCAGGCATCACTGCGGAGATCCATTACAGATCAGTTTAAGTTTTCCGGGACGACAGGTATATATCAAGGCGTGGAAAGCACAGATAGGCAATAGTACACTTTACCTGCTTGATTCCGACACAAATAACAATTTACCTGATGACCGGCTTATCACTGCCCAGCTTTATCCCGCAGAAAAAGAATACCGGTTGCAACAGGAAATCGTACTGGGTATAGGCGGTGTTCATTTGCTGAAGGCATTAGGATTATCCATTGATATCTTTCATTGCAATGAAGGACATGCCGCCTTCCTTAGCCTGGCCCGTATCAGTCAGCTGATCGCCAACTCACATTTATCTTTTGCGGAGGCTGCTGAACTCGTGAGGTCATCCCAGTTGTTCACTACGCATACATCTGCTACAGCAGCGATGGACATGTATGATGAAACCCTGCTGCATAACTACCTGGCGCATATAGCAAAGGAATGCTTCATATCGTGGGAACAGCTTTTTTCATTAGGTACGGCCAACAACGATAAAGCATTTTCTATGTTCTGCCTCGCTGCCAGAACTTCGCAGCTGATCAATGCAGTCAGTTGTAAACACAAAGAAGTAACTGCCCGGTTATTGACGCCCCTCTGGAAAGACTACCTGGCAATGGACCTGCCTTTGACAGCTATAACAAATGGTATTCACCTGCCTACCTGGATCGCAGCTGAATGGCAACAACTATTCCGGCGTAAAGATATAGAACTGGTCAGGGGAAACGGGAACTGGGAACGATTAAAAGATCTTTCTGATGAAGAAATATGGTCGACCAGGATTGCCATAAAAAAAAGATGTATCACTCAATTGAAATTACGTCTATCCGAACAATCTAACAGACATCACGATTCCCCTGAAAAGATTAACAATGTACTGGCTCTTTTGCAACCAGATACTATGTTTATTGGGTTTGCACGGAGGATAACACATTACAAACGGCCCAACCTGTTATACTATGATGTTGATAGGCTCACGCAACTGCTCTCCTCCCCCGGTCAGCCGGTGGTACTCATAATAGCAGGAAAGGCGCATCCGGCAGATATTGAAGGACAAAAAATACTGGAAAAGATCTATAGTTTGACAAGCAATCCTCATATCCTGTTCCTGGAAGACTACGACCTGCAGACAGCACAGTTGATGACACAGGGAGTCGACTGCTGGCTGAACCTGCCTATCAGAGGTACTGAAGCATGTGGAACCAGTGGCATGAAAGCGCTCATGAATGGCGTGCTGAATCTCAGTACACCTGACGGCTGGTGGGCGGAATTGTATTCTCCGGAAACAGGCTGGACACTTTCTCCTCACTCCGTATCGGGGGATGAAGACGCGCCGGAACAGCATAAAGTGGATGCAGAAGAGTTATACAATCTGCTGGAGCACCACATTGTTCCGCTCTTCTTCAACAGGGATCAACATAGGATTCCCACAGGATGGACGACGATGATAAGAAATGCGCTTATACACAGTGGCCCCATTCTTTCATCAACAAGGATGATGGATGAATATTTTCGCTATTATAAAAAACTGTATGAGCATACGCTGGCATTGCGGATTGAAAACTATCAACGCACGAGATCTATCGTGGCATGGCAGGAAAAAATCAGTAAAGGCTGGCATAGTTTAAAGATCCTGCATGCAGATCCTGAAAAAGGGAAATGCCTTTCATCCAAGGCGGGAGACAGCATCTACACAGCCATTACTGTAGATCCCGGTACACTTTCGCCAGATGATATCGGGGCCGATGTAATATTTACCCCTAAACATGGAGATCAACAACAGGTATTCAAAAAAGAGTTATTGCTAACGCAGCGACATGAAGCCTGTGCGACATTTTCAGCACAGTTTTCACTGCTTACGAACGGAGAATACAATTTAACTTTCAGAGTGTATGCCCGGAATTATCTTCTCATGTTTAAAACAGAAGCTCCTTACGTGTTGTGGGCATAGCCATGCATATAACAGCAGTCAATGCTGATCAAATAACAGCTATCTGATTTAGTATTCAATTAAAACACATTCTCATGAAAACGAACGTTGGAAAAATTGACAGAGGTGTCCGGATTTTTATAGGTGCCGCAATAGTAGTACTTTTTTATGCCAATAAATTGACAGGACCCTCAGCATATGCGCTGATGATCATCGCCGGCATTTTAATAATAACAGGGCTTATAGGCTGGTGTCCATTATATGCGCTGTTAGGAATAAAAAAAACTTCATAACAATAAAATTAAGACCATGCATCAGAATTTCAGGACTTACTGGGGATTGCCATTTCTCCTGGGCCTTCTTTTCATGCTGGCTGGCGCAGGGATGGCAGTCCTTCCTTTCAAAACATATTACGCCCTCAGCTTAATTTTCAGTATCGGCTTTATAGTAAGCGGAATAACAGAAATCAGCATGGGAATTACAAAAGAGCAATTTTTGGAAAGCAAAATCTGGCGAATTGCCGGTGGAATTACAGACCTTTTCCTTGGTGTAATACTCTACCCGGGGTTCTCCATCTTCGGGCTTTCTTACCTGCTTGCTTTCTCGCTGATGTTTCGTTCGATCATCATGATGGGATTATCCTTTAGTCTGAGGTTATATGACGGGATTGGCTGGCTCTGGCTATTTGCTACGAGTATTTTATCTCTCCTCCTTTCAGTATTAATGATATGGGATCCGGACATTGCGGGCCTTAGTATTGGTATGTTTACAGGTCTGGCTTTCTTTGGAGTGGGCTTTTTTATCTTTTTGTTTTCCTTCCGCTTAAGGCGCATAGAAATTATTCATTAAAGAAAAGCTGTTCCAATGATAAAATTGAAACAGCATAAAAAAAATCTATTCATTACACTGCGAGTACTGCTATGCCGGTCTATCAAGGGTAATGGTATTCCTGGTTCTACCGGGACAGGACTTTTTATGTGAAGAAAAGCGGGATGCTAATGCTAAAATTTCAGCTTCATACAAATACCATCAATGACCCGGACCGGAGAAAAATTGATTTACCTTACCATGTTGCCATTGTTACTGAGGCATTGTTCAGCACTTGCTGAAACAATTTCTCGACATCTTCTTTGTGACATAGTCCTGTACCGGCATGCAGGGTCGCGGCGGTTCCACAGGCAATGCCATAGCGAACTGCGCCAAGAAATCCAGCACCTTTTGATAACTTAAGCACAATACCGGCTAACATAGAATCGCCCGCCCCCACTGTACTAATGGCTTTGACAAGCGGAGCCGGAATCATCACCTGCTCATCTCTGGTCACCAGTATACAGCCGGAAGCCCCCAGCGATACTACGACAGCAGCACTTTGTCCTCTATTGATGATTTGCCTGGCAGCCAGGTATACATCTGGTTCGGTAATGTGCGCATTTCCTGTTAGCGCACCCAATTCGGAGAGGTTAGGCTTAATAAGATACACGCCCTCTTTTAACGCGCATTCCAGCGCTTCACCCGCCAGGTCTATTACCAGTTTAGCTCTTCTCTTTTTCACAATACCGGCAATTTCACCTATCACAGCAGGAGGCATACCAGGGGGAAGACTTCCACTCACTACTATATAATCGTCATCTTTACATTTGCTGATAATATCAAGGCATGGCTGCCATTCCTTTTCACTTACTGTAGGACCAGGCATACCAAAGCGATATTGCTGCCCCGTTGACACATCCAGTACAACAAGATTCTCCCGGGTCCTTCCGCTAATGGTTACATTGATAGCGTCCAGGCGTTCTTTGTCGACAAGAGATGAAAAAAAGCGGCCTGAATAGCCACCAGACAAATAAACGGCTGTAGAATGATCACCAAGATTCTTAATTGCTCTTGATACATTAATACCGCCACCACCCGGTTCAAATACCGGAGGAGAACAGGCTAATTTCTTTTCAGGTACCAGGTGACCAATGGTGGTACTTTTATCAATAGCAGGATTGAAAGTAAAGGTGATAATACGATTCATAACACAGGTTTTATATTTATTAGCGAATCACATTCTACTGATTTCTTATGGCGTTTGAATTCTACACTGACTAATGGGGAATAATTAAATTTCCGAAGAACAGCAACCATCAAAAATGACTTTCATCATGCAGCGTTTTGACCCTCAATGACTACCGGGAAGAATATCAACAAAAAGGATGACTGATATCATTGATTTACAATGATAATGAAGGGTAACTTCATGTAGCATATAATGAAATTGGAATGTTATTATTATTTCATCTCTGCTTGTGCTATCCTTATATATAAGAATAAGTGCTGTTTAATAACCGACACACCGGAAAGATAGCAACGGTAATTGCTATCTTTCTCCTCAAAATTTTATATACAGGGAAGAGACAGGCTGCCGTACAGGTAGTTTCATTCACCTTAAAATTTCATTATTGAATTGCAACAGTAAAGCTGGTTTTACCATCCATTGAGCCTGTCACGCTTAAATAATTCGCATGAAAAATTTCAGTCAAATATTTTTCATCAAATGGAGTTTTAGGAGACCGGTACCCCTGGCAATTGTTCTCCCTTTACTACTTATATTATTCCCGGGCGAACAGCAAGCGCAACGTTTTATTGACACATCAGGCTATTATCGTCATGCCATGAGTTTACTGCATGACACTCCTACAATTGCCTGGCAATTTAAGCCTATTCCGCCGCTACGGGGTTCAATCTTACCTTATAAAAGAATTGTTGCATTCTATGGCAACCTGTATTCTCCCAATATGGGCATACTTGGAGCGTTACCGCCTGACAAAATGAAGGCGCTCCTATTAGCCGAAGCCAGGAAATGGGAAGAAGCTGACCCACTGTTTCCGGTACAACCGGCATTACATTACATTGCTATAACAGCGCAAAGAAACCCGGGGAAAGATAAGAAGTACCGGCTCAGGATGCCGGACCAGCAAATAGACAGTATCATCAAAATGGCGCGTGACATCCATGCTATTACATTCCTGGATGTGCAGGTAGGACATAGTTCCCTGCAGGAGGAGTTAATCACACTGGAAAAGTACCTGCAATTGCCGGATGTACACCTGGGTATAGATCCCGAGTATTCGATGAAAGATAATGCAGTACCCTGTTCGGAGATAGGGACCTTTGACGCATCGGATATCAATTATGCATGCAACTTTCTGCAGGCGCTGGTTGTAAAATATCAGCTACCCTCTAAGATCCTTATAGTACATCGATTCACGCAGGCCATGGTTACCCGCTACAAGGAAATAAAAATCAGTGACCAGGTACAGATAGTGATCAATATGGATGGATTTGGATTTCCTGCGAAGAAAAAAGATTCATATAAATATTTCGTGGCAAAAGAACCTGTTCAGTACACCGGGTTTAAGCTTTTCTACAAAAATGATATTACTCCGATCAGACAAACGATCATGCAGCCGGATGAAATACTGAGATTGTATCCAAGACCGGTTTACATACAATACCAATAACAATGGGCTATACAATCATCTACTTTTTATTTACTTATTACCTGTCATTCCAGGAAGTTCCGATATTGTGCTACCATAATATCAGCAAAGGCAATGGCGGCAAAGAAGATTTACTGCATATCAGTGAGCAGCATTTATATGAACAGCTG
The DNA here is from genome assembly GCF_039596155.1 of Chitinophaga sp. Classification (GTDB taxonomy): domain Bacteria; phylum Bacteroidota; class Bacteroidia; order Chitinophagales; family Chitinophagaceae; genus Chitinophaga. The sequence goes on along the minus strand of NZ_JBCNKF010000044.1, from coordinate 7,737 downwards.
CAATATCTCTATGACAACGGATACGTCTCCATTACCCCTGACGAAATATATGCTTATAAAAACGGCGGGGCACCTCTGCCGGCCAAACCGATCATGATCACGTTTGATGACAGCCATTCGGAACATTATTCGATAGCCCTGCCTGCATTGAACAAATTTCATTTCAGGGGCGTATTCTTCATCATGACAGTGTGTTTGAACAAACCAGGCTGGCTCACTACCAGTGAAATAAAGGATATGTCGATGCAGGGGCAAATTATAGCTTGTCATACCTGGGATCATCCCAACCTGGCATTACATCCTGATTACAACAGTGAGGTAGAGCTGATAAAACCGAAGCAATACCTGGAGAATATAACCGGCAGAACGGTAAGTTATTTTGCGTTCCCTTATGGCGCCTGGAGTGAACAGGCTATTAAAGATCTAAAACAGGCAAACTATATTGCCGCTTTTCAGCTGGATAACCGGCATCAATTTATAGATACCAATTTTACGATCAGGCGTATCCTGGTGTCTGGTAAGTGGTCGGTATCAGATCTTCAAAAAGCAATTGACAAGAGGTTTTCACATGCTTATAATTAATGCGATTGCCTGTAAGCACCCATCCATGCAATACCTACACCTGCAGTAATTTCAGCAATGGAATGCGGTGGCAAGGTGCAGGTAACTTCCCTGACGGCCTGCGTCGAAAACGATATTTTCGCAGGCACAGCAGCTGTATTTAAGGATCTCCGTATTCGTACCGCCCTGTCATCTCTTCGATCGTAATTTTATAGACTACTGGTCGAATATTTGAATTGAAATGACCGTTATCATCTGCCATTTCAATGGCGGCTGCATGTTGTAGCTTTTTCGTTTCGGAATATTGCAGCAATCGGCTCATCAGGTATTTCATCGTATAAAACCGTTCCTTCTCGTCCAGGATCTCCTGATATTGTCCCCATATAATAACGCTTTCCCAGTGAGTAAGGCTGGTAACGACGTCTACCTCAAAACAGACCTGGGGGTTATTACGCATCATCGTTATTTTCATTCCTTCTGCGGAATGGGCGATAATCGCCTTACCATTGTAGGCATAACAGACGGGAACAACAAATATTCTGCTATTGCTACCGCATCCTATGCGACCCATCATGTTCTGCTGCAGGATGGTCTGCATTTGCTGGTCGGATAATTTACCTATCATACCACTATGTTTAGTGTCATAAGTTAGGCTGATTCAGAACAAATAACATTAACATTGGTCATGCGCAAAATTGACCCCGGCAATTTTTGTTTACTCAATGAGTAGCAAGAAAAAACATGTTCCGGTCGCTGTCAGGTGTGATGATAAAAGTGCCGACAGAAGGATACTGATTATAATGACTCATGTTTTTTATAAGAAAAACCGCTCTCTACCCGGAACAGGTCATTTGTAAAAAATTTATATTTATATTCTGAACCAAATGAGACAAAATATTTTCTATGAACTGGCTTAAAAACCTGGTGGGCAGACTCTATGCTGTATACGTGTTGATTATCTTCATCCTGTTTATGCTGATTTTCCTGCTCCCAATGTGGTTGGTATCGTTCTATTCCCTTAGAATCCGCTTACGCAAATTTGTCAAATTAGGGCGTCTCTGGTGCCGTCTTATGATGCCATTGGTTGGTTGTCCTGTCCGTACCAAAGGACGCGAAAATTTCGCCCCCGGACAGGCCTATATCATCGTCTGTAACCACAACTCCTTCATGGATATTCCGGCTACCTATGCGGGCATCCCGGGTAGTCATAAAAGTCTTGCAAAAAAGGAAATGGTAAAGACGCCTGTTTTTGGGATCATGTATAAGATCGGGAGCGTGCTGGTGGATAGAAAAGATCCGGCCAGCCGAAAACAAAGTTTTGTGGAAATGAAGGAAGTGCTGGAGAATGGCATCCACATGCTCCTGTATCCGGAGGGCACCCGGAACAAAACGGGGCAGCCCCTGAAGGAATTTTATGACGGAGCTTTTTCACTGGCTATTGAAACGCAAAAACCTATTTTGCCTACGGTGATATGGGGAACCAGGGAAATATTGCCCGCCGGTAAACCCTTCTTCGCGTGGCCACATAGGGTAAAAATGGAGTTCCTGCCGCCGGTTTCCTCCATTGGGTATAGTATGGATGACGTGGAGGAGCTGAAGGAAAAAGTTTTCCGCATGATGTGGGAGCGTTACCAGCAGGGATAAAAGGTAAAAAACATTTTTCCTGTATAAAACAAAAAGGCAGTCGTGTGAAAGACTGCCTTTTTTTATCCGGTAACGGACGTTGTGCTAGAGATCGTAGAAGGTTCGCGACCTGTTAATCCTCAGGTCTCTCAGGATACCGGCCTTCGGACTGATCGTGATACTAAACTGCCGGTAGGTACCGATTGGAATCAGATTTATTGACATTTGCCAACAGTGCAGGTCACGGGAAATATACATATTTGTATACCCTAGCTGGTTATTGATAAAGTCATAACCACTGTTTACCCCCACTTTCCATTTCGGTGTCAGGCTGAAGTCACCGCTAAAGGTCAGGTACTGTGTAAACGTCTTCACCACGCCACCTGAATCCGCAGAGATCGTATTACTGTAAGTCAGGCTATAGCTCAGATCCAGTTTCCAGGGAATATCGAAGTCTACATACTCGCCCGGATTTCGCTTAACAGCCTGTAGCTGACGTTGTTGTGCCTGGAAGGCAGCATCGGTGCTTTCTGCATTCTCTATATTATTGATCTGGTCTTGTTTGGCCTTTGCCTTTTTATCGGGAGAAGTCAGGGAAGTACTCAGCGCAATGGTTGCGTTTGATAAACGACCCGGGCTGAACTTACCGGTGTTCCATACATACTTGTCTATTCTCCGCCCCCTGTTATATACATAAGGGTCGATATTACCACTGGCGGTGATGTTTATCTTGTCAAACAGGTTTGTGCGGGCATATAAACTGAAAGTAGACAGTTTGAAGCTGTCTGCCAGCATGTTATAGGAACCATTAAAGCCAAAACCATCCAATAGTTTTACCTTTTTCTCCTTATTTGCAGACGTATCTTTTGCCGAGAACACCTTCATTTCCAGGTTATTATCCAAGCCAAAGGAAATGGACCCGGCCCTTCCCTCCGCCGGCACACCTACAGACGAACTGGTAAAGAAAGAAGCACGCTGGGAGGCGCTATCTCTGTTATAAAACAGGTTATAATAAGCATTACGGGCCAGATCAGGCTGTGCACTGATACTCAGTGTGGGGCGCATCACGTGACGGATGGCCTTTACCCTTGATCCTTTCGGGAACACATACATACCGTAAACTGCCGTTGACAATGAGATACTTGCACTTGCCTGACGGGCTGCAAAGAATCCCTGGGTATAGATGGTATCCAGACCGCCCAGCGAATCGATGCTCACACGTTTGTTAGGATTCCACCTACGCTCCGTCTTCTTGGTATACCAGTATTCAGCATAACTGATGCCCGGAGACAGGGTAAAGTTTTTAAAGACCGGGATGGTGAAGGAGATCGGAATATTTTGTTTCATGCCTGACTGCAACGCGTCCCACATCTTTGGCTTACCGAATACGGAATCTTTGAAACTCACGTTGTTAGCCAGTGTTGCGGTGTAGCCCACACCAAGTTTATGATACCATTTTGACTTTCCTATCAGTTCTTTTGGCTGGAATGGATACTGCGTATTCATGGAGAATGTCGCATTGGGGAAGGCAATCTGCACATCACGTGTACTCAGGTTCTGGGAGTGTGTAAGGCCGGATGTAAAGTTGAAGGGTTTGCCCTGCCAGGTTTTGGAGAAGCTGATAGAGGACCCGATATTATTGTTTACGCGGGTAGCATAATCGTATACGTTGTAGGTATTATAACTTGCCGTACCGAAGTTTACGTTGGCGCCAAAGTTCACGCCAGGTCTGGCTTTGCTGTCCATACTATGGTTCCAGGTGATCCTGAAGTCACGAGAGCGGCTAAACTCGGATTTCACGGATGGGTCACCGAAGCGGGTGTTGGCAAAGCTCAGGGTCATCCCACCATTGTAGTGGTAACGCTTGCGGTAGGTAGGGCTTGCGGTGAACGACCAGCTACCATAAGAATAGATATCTCCACGCATAGTGAGGTCAAAGTGTTCTCCCAGCCCTAGGTAGTAACCACCATTCTCCAGTCCCATCCCTTTTTGGGCATTTACCACATAGCCAGGTACCAGGATACCGGAACGCTGCCCCTGTGTGATGGGGAAGATGGCGAAAGGAATGAATAACGGGGTTGGAATCCCTTCAATTTCCAGGTTTGCCGGGCCGGAAATTACCAGTTTATCAGGAATGACCTTGATCTTACGGGCTCTGAACTGGAAGTGAGGGGTATCGAGGTTACAGGTGGTATAACCGTTTTTGAAACCAAAGATGCTATTATCAGGCAGGCGTTTGGTCTGTTCGCTATGCACATACCCTTCGCCGTATTGGGACTTGGTATTATAGATCTTTGCTTTCTTCGTTTCCATGGCGAAGCGCAGGGTATCGGAGTCGAATTCCTGTCCACCATCCTTGAAATGCGGGCGGCCAAATGGCTTATGGGCAGTATCCAGCGCGGTGGTGGCTTCCATAATACCTGTAGATTGCAGGTAAGTCATCCGCTCTGCAGTAATCTCCATTGTTTTATACTTGGTATTGGCGGTGCCATACATATAAAACTTTTTATCGGGAATTACGAGTATGATAGAGTCCTTTGCTTTGTAGGCGACAGGGGCATCCAGGCTATCTTTTGAAAGCTTGGGACCATGCAGGCTATCCACTCCGGTGGAGTCGGTCGTCATGCCTACAGTGTCTGTCCGGGCTGGAAGCTGTGTATCAGTTTTTGCAGGTTCCGGCGTTTTTAATGCAGGGGAACTGATATCCGCCCCTTTCGGCACGGTATCTGCGAAAATGTTGTAGGACACAGTGAGATTGGACCTCGGCGAGGCTAAACTGGTAAATATTACAGGAACGGCAATTAATATTCCTGCAATTACCAGGTATATCTGTCTCAAAAACTTTTTATAATTATTTTTGTAACTCGGGTGCATGTGTTAAGTGGGCACAAACCTACAAGTTTTTGTACAAATTATTGTCAATTGTAAAATGAAAAAGAGTGCTGCTTGATATTATTTAACACCTTATATTACGACGAAAGAAGGATTTTAAACGATGAATTACTTAAGAAAAACCAAGAACTCCCTGTAAACAAGTGATTGTGGAAGGAACCGGACAATACAAGATGACTGTGTGGATCCCGGCCCCATTGGAAAAAATTCGACTGTAATTCGCAATTATTTTTTTATTATGACTAACGCCCATTAAATTAAAATAAAAACTGAGTCATGCGCTGGAACCGATTTTGGATTTTTTTATGTTGTGCAACATTTTTTGGAAGTTTATTTCTTTATGCCAGGAACAAGCCTGAACCAGCAGGCAAAAAACAAAATCCGCCCTTAAGGACTATTATTATTGACCCGGGGCATAGTGCTACTACGCCCGGAGCAAAGGGTAGTTTTTCCACGGAGGAGCAGGTAACGCTGGATGTGGCCCTGAAACTGGGCAAGCTGATCGAAGCTAACATGAAAGACGTACGTGTGGTGTACACGAGAAAAACACCGGCGGCACTGGCAGGCTCGCTAAAAGCAGACCTGAATGAAAGAGCCAATATTGCCAACAGGGAAAAGGGAGACCTTTTTATTTCTATTCACTGTAATTCTGCAGGACCTACTCATAAAGTAACCGGCTACAAGACAGTCATGGTGAAGAAGGGAAAAAAGAAAGTGGCCACCAAAAAACCAATTTATTCAACTTCCCCAAGCACTGCTGAAGGTACTGAAACCTATGTATGGGCTACAGGAAAGAACAACGCCAAGACAGAATCCCTGCGTGAAAGCTCTGTAATCATGCTGGATGCTGAATCTGAGGGGGCCAATTCCGTGTTGGATATGTCTGATCCGGAGACCTTCATTTTGCTGAACACCCTTAGAAACGCTTATTTTGACCAGAGCCTTCGCCTCTCTTCCCTGATCGAAGATCAATTTACAGAGGTAGGACGAATCAGCCGGGGGGCCCGTCAGCGCGATGAAAAAGGGATCTGGGTGCTCCAGGCGACCGCCATGCCGAGTGTACTGGTCGAACTGGGTTTCATCTCGAACCCACAGGAGGAAAAATACCTGAACTCAGAAGATGGTCAGCAGGAAATGGCGCTGTGTATCTTTAAGGCGATCAAAAAGTACAAAGAAGAGCTGAACCGCTATGATGGTAGCCGTTCCGGCAACGAACAGCCTTCTTCGATCCAGAACAATGCTGCTACGACGAAAAATAAGTCGATTTACAAACCAGCAACCGGCAGGGAAATCGTCCGCAATACTTCCTCACAGGCAGCTAAACAATCTTTTGATGTACAGTTGCTTGTGACCGAAAAGACCTATACAAGAGGAGCTACCATATTTAATGGTATGCACGGAACGATCAGAAAATATTCGTATGTAAAGGATAGTAAGAAGTTAAATAAATACATCTGGGAAAACTTCAGAACTGAAGCCGAGGCCAAAGCTGCATTGCAAAAAGCAAAGCAGCTTGGCTTTCGCCAGGCTTTCGTTATCAATAAGGATGCGTCCGTAGGTAGTTCAAAATCAACATCTCCGGTACAGTTGGCTAAAACCAAGTCGATCAGCAAACCGCCTGACTATAAATATAATATACAACTCCTGGTCACAGATAAGAAGTATACCCGCTCCGCCCCCATCTTCAGCAAATTAGACGGTTATATTAAAAAACAGCCCGTATCTATTAATAATAAGACATTGAACAAATACGTGTGGGGCACTTTTGCTTCTATTAGTGAAGCGAGGTCCGCACTCTCCCTTGCCAAGAAAGCTGGATTCTGGAACGCCTTTATAATGGATCCTGAGCAAAATACCCTCGCCCAACGTTAACTCCTCCCCTCGCCCCTTAGTGTTTTTAACCCAATGTACCGTTCCCCCAACTTGTTCCAACCCGATCATTTCCAACACTTCATATTATATTTACATTTTTTAAATATTAGTTAAACCCGGTGAGGCATTTGCAATTGACAATCAGGATCTGATTGCCGGCATCCTTTTTTGGTTATTTTTGCAAGTACGTAATGTATTCATATGCTAAAAGCATCAAACGAAACTACGATCGGTATCCTGGCTGCAGTAGCCATCGCAATGCTGATTTCAGGTTGTGATTTTTTAAAAGGTAAAAACCCTGCTGCGCACAGCAAGACTATTTATGTTGTATATAAAGGCGTAAATGACCTGCAACCTTTCATTGCTGTACAGGTAGATGGACTCGTGGTAGGTCAGGTAGCCAGGCTGGAAGTAATGGATAAGCATGCAGGCCGCACTCTCTTAACACTGACTATCAGGAAGAAGATTGATATTCCGCGCAATTCTGTTGCCCGCATTGCCAGTGATGTATTGGGCACAAAGACCGTACAGATCGATTTTGGTAACGCGAACGATTACCTTAAAGACGGCGATACGATATATGCAGCCCCCGATGGTTCTGTAACAGATGCCCTGAATGAACAGCCGAACCCATTGGTACAAAAGCAGGAAGGGACACCGGGATCTGTAGCCTCTCTGCTTATGACCGTAAACTCCATCTTTGACACCACCACCAAGGGGAACCTCAGGGAAGCAATTGGGCATCTGAATGCCACTATGGGTAACTTTACCCGTACCTCCGCATCCCTG
>NZ_JBCNKF010000043.1:0-65280 GCF_039596155.1 Chitinophaga sp. | reverse complement strand
TGTACGGAGGATAATATTATAATCAGTGTGAAGGACAATGGGCCGGGGATTTCGAAGATTTATCATGAGCGGATTTTTGAAAGGTTTTTCAGGGTGCAGGACAATGTGAATGTGCATAATGTGAAGTGGTCTGGAATGGGGTTGAATTATGTGAAGCAGATTGTGGAAAGGCATGGTGGGAGGATAAGAGTGGTGAGTGAATTGGGAAAGGGGAGTGAGTTTGTGATAGCGTTGCCTGTTTATAATGAGGGATGATGGGAATGGATTGTTTATAGTGGGGGGAAAGAAGGGAGATTAAAGTTATTGTGATAGAATTATCTATTTATAATGAGGGGTGATGGGAATGGATTGTTGAGAGTGGGGTTGTTGTGAAAGAAGGGAGATTAAAGTTATCATCATAGAATTACCAGTTTATAATGAAGTATAAAGTTTTGTATGCAGAGGATGAATTGACATTGGCGCAGATCATCAGTGATGGTTTGCGGCAGAGTGGGTATGAGGTAGTGTTAGCTACAGATGGCAGCGAGGCGTTAGAGAAGTTTCAAAGTACGCCGCCGGATATCTGTGTATTGGATGTGATGATGCCATTGAAAGATGGATATACTTTGGCAGAGGATATCAGGAAATTGGATATGGGGGTACCTATTATATTCTTAAGTGCGAAGTCGCTGCCGGAGGATGTGATAAAAGGTTTTAAGAGTGGTGGGAATGATTATTTGCGGAAGCCTTTTAATATGGGTGAGTTGCTGATCAGGATGGAGTCTTTGCTGAGCCGGTTTGGTGTGAAGCAGGAAACCGGGTCCCTGTATACGTTTGGTAGTTGTAAACTGGACCCGGTGACGCAGGAGCTGGAGACCTCGGCAGCGAGGTATACGTTGTCTTATAAAGAGGCAGCGTTGCTGGAACTGTTGTTGCAGAACAAAAATACCCTGGTGCCAAGGCAGGTGCCTTTGCTGAAGATCTGGGGAGATGATACGTATTATAATGCCCGCAGTATGGATGTGTTCATGTCGCATTTGAGAAAGATGCTGAAGAACGAACCGGGAGTACAGTTGATGAGTATCAGAGGTGCGGGGTATAAGTTGATTGTGTGAATAATAAAGGCGACTCTACGAGCCGCCTTTATTATGTTATTTTCTTACTTATTCAATGCCCACTCTGGCCTGATATAATGACAAGTATACCCATTTGGATGCTTCTGTAAATAATCCTGATGCTCTTCTTCTGCATCCCAGAAATCACCTGCTGGTACTACTTCTGTTACAATCGGTCCACTATAGATCTTCGCCGCATCCAGCTCTTTTATCAACTCCTCCGCGGTTTCTTTCTGCGCAGCATCGAGGTAAAAGATCGCTGACCTGTAAGATGTGCCTATATCATTTCCCTGACGATTCTTCGTAGTAGGATTATGAATCTGAAAAAAGAACTCGAGCAACTTACGGTAAGAAATCACTTCATCATTAAATTCTATTTTGATGCCTTCCGCATGCGTGCCATGATTCCTGTAAGTCGCATTCTTCACATCGCCACCAGTATATCCCACATGTGTATTGATTACACCCGGCAATTCCCGGATGAGCTCTTCTACTCCCCAAAAACAACCACCAGCAAGTATTGCAGTTTGATTAGCCATGTTATCTCCTTTTTATTACTGATAAATATCATCTTTTATGCCAAATGAAAAAATGCATGACAAAAGTGCATGTATAGCGGTCTCCTGGCATCCAACCTGATGTGTAAAGGGGATTTGACTGTTAAATGGTCAGGGTGATTCAATCGCGCCCACTTCTGCCTTTCTGTATATCAGCTTGTTATTTTGCGAGCGCCGCTATTTATCTGAATTTATATTTTATTTTTATATCTTGCCGCCAGATTGTTTAAATTTTTAACCCTGATGTTCGTAATTATTAACATTAAACAGGCGGGACGTAAACATGCCATTCTTGAAAAACAAAAAATAGAGCTGGATGACATTGGACCCACACCTACTGTAAAAGACCTGATCACTGCTGTGGTCAAACAACAGGTAAATGCATACAATACAAAAAAGCCCGGGACAAATGCGCTACCGTACCTGACCAGTGAACAAATGGAGGGACAGGCGGCTAACGGGAAGATCGGTTTTGGCAGCATTTACAATGAAGAAAAAGCAGATCTGACCAAAGCACAGGAAACAGCCCTGCAAGCTTTTGAAGATGGCATGTATGCCATATTTGCCAACGAAGAGGAATTGAAACGATTACATGATCATTTTGACCTCCACCCTGATACAGTTATTACATTTATTCGATTAACCTTTCTGGCCGGTAGTATTTGGTAGCCGGACCTTAAACTTATTGTAAGATGAATGCAAAAGAATTCCTCGATACGAGGATAATACCAGATTTTGAGAAAAACCTGATCAACACATTAAAGTCTGTGTACAATGGAGCAACTTCCCATGAGCTGCTCACCAGGCGCAATGCAGAAGCTGGCCTGATTCTATTGGGACAATTAGAGGGTTATTCAATTGACCGGAATGACTATTGTTATGAGATCAGATTCGGGAGTCCCCGTTACGAGGGCATGGTAAAAATACTGCCAGCTAACGAATGGGATGATCCTGAAATGTATAACCTGCTCCGTTATATTTATGGAGATGAGAAAGCGGTATATGTGCGCATGGCCTGGAACAAATTTCCCCGACTCATCTATCAGAAAGGCTACTATCGTCGCTCTTTCCGCTCTCCTGGTAAAAGAGAATTGTATCTGCCGAATCAACTTGATTTCCTGGTCAATACGATTTTCCAGGTCTTTCACAAAGAGTATGGTGCGACCTATTCCTATACGGTATACGATACCACTATCCAGGAGCAGATCATCTGGGATCACCAGCAATCTATGAGCTACCTGTATCACATATGGGCCGCTGCCCTGGACGATGGGAATGAAGAGGTTTACCAGCTGCTGGAGAATATTGTATTCAATAAAGAGGAAACCGGGAAAGTGACCCACAATATTATCAAAGCCCTCCTGACCAGTGAGCGTGCCGATTGCTGGCAATTGGTCGAAAAGCTATTGATCGCTGCCCAGCGACAGGAAGGCTTGCGACAAAGCATTGTTGAATCTATCGATACCAGTACCATCGGTGCTTTCAGGCACATGATCAAAGTGATTGCTGATAATAAACTGGCCAGATTTGCGGCTGTGATCAGGGCGATCGATGTATGGGCAGGTGTAAGCTGGGAAGCAGAAAAGGAGTCTGCGATCAACGCTTTCCTCAGCAAGGCTGTCACTTATATGTTCGATACCGTCCAGATCCCCGATGGCATCAGTAGTAAAAATAACGCGGATGTATATATGGCCCTGTGGGCACAAGGGGTATATGATGTAGAACAGACTTTACCTTACCTGCAGCAGTTAATGCAGGATAAATCAGAAGAAAAGCGTGTGATTGCCGTGAAGTTTGCACAGGAGGCCGGCCATTTTCAACTGGATCTGCCCGTGATCATGGCAGGGCTGGAAGATGAAAGTCTGGCAGTAAACGGGTTGACTGTGAATATGCTGATCTCCCGGATATACTACAATCCTAAGCATTATGATACGTACTACCCCGGGTTGTTTGACAAATTGCAACAGTTACTGCAACGCTCGGCGGTAAAAGAAAAGACTTATAGCAGCATTGCCTTTTCGTGGTTGCATATTACCTATAGCCGTAGTCAGGTACTCTCTGCCATGATCTCGCTGGTACTGGAATACCAGGAGCGACTGGATATTGTGCTCTCTTACTTTGAAGAGATGGCACTGGATGTAAAGGAGAAACTTGCCAAAGTGATCCTTCCGGAATATGCTGTTTACTACTGGGATGATAACCGGCCACAGAAGGCGGTTACCAGCTTCCAGCGTAACTTTGCCATGCGCATTATCAGGGAGAAAGGAGATTTCCTGCAAAAAACTGCTTTCAATGTACTTGATACATTGCAGTTGGACAATCAGGAAAATGAAGTGCTCATTGAACTGCTCAAGCGCAAAAGCAGCGGGATGAGAAGTCGTGCGATCGGGATACTCCTTCATCAAACCGACGAACACCTGCTGCATGCAGTGACTGCACTGCTGCAGGGAGATGCGGAACAACGCCTTGCCGGCCTGGATGTGGCCAGTCAGTGTAAACAACGGAACCGCCTGACTTCCGAAATTAAGCCATTGCTGGCTGCTTTCAGGGAAAGAAAGACTATTTCTCCCAAAGAAGAGATCTTACTGAACGAGCTCACCACTGAAAATGCTACTATCGTATATAACGAAGAGAATGGCTATGGCTTGTATGATCCTGCACAAATCCAGGAGCCAGTCAAACCGGCGATTGATGAGCATGACTATTATAGTAAATGCATTGCCGCGCATCCTTTTGGCTTCTCCCAGCCGGCTGCATACATTCAGGGTGAAATAAAGAAACTGATCGATCTGTTCCTGGCGCACCAGGATCATGAGTATGAAGTAGAAACCTATGATGATGCGAAATATAAGCTGTTATTGGGCAATGGCTTCCGCAGTAAATATTACAGGGTACCCGAGGGGATGACCCCTGAAGAGCAGTATGAGAATTACCCGTTGCCGGCTGTCTGGAAACAATGGTTTGAAGCATCGGGGCTGCAGCCGAGGGACCTGTTTATATTGGATGAAATTGCGGTGAAATACCAATATTATTTCACCAATAACGACGACCCGCTGACGGCAGGCTTTGTGCCTAAGTTGAGCGATTATTTGCCAGATGATATTACAAAGGAAGTACGTACCGGCAAGTTGCACCTGGTCAACACGATCATCAGTGCACTGCGTCTCATCTTTCCTTTCCATGAGAGATCAACCTTCCTGATTGATGCTACCACCCGGTTATTTGCCAGTATTCCTGAAGAACGCCTGAAGGAAGGGAATTATAAAAACGGCTGGCAGGCAGACCAGCGCCTGAACTGGTTTATTGAGAAGATCTATGTATCCAGATTGCCGGATCACTTGATCGCTCCTGTCTGGCAACTATACCACTGGCGACAGTTTAGTGGTCTCCGGGAGAATATTCCTGTCTCCATGCCACCCCTTGATTTATTCTGCAAAGCATTTATGCAGGGTATTATTTCTGAGAGCGAAATGTACAGAGGGATTTTATCCCCCAATAATATCCGGGAATTGTCGTCCAGACGCAGGTACAAATCACAGCGTGATTACTTTGCTGACTACCCTTTCCTGCAGCAGATGTACCTCCGGGTAAGAGAACAACTGCTGGATATTGAACTGAAACGTGGCGACTCAGCCACGCCTGTTTCTGGATTTGTGACTGAAATTGAAAGACTGGAAGGCATCTCCCGTTTTGCGCAGATACTGGCGGGGTTGGGTAAAGACTCCCTGCACAAAGGATATATTTACTCCGCTGACCATAAAAACAAGCAACAGTTATTCTCTTCCTTACTGAAGAAGTGTTACCCCGCCCCTACTGATACCCAGGAGCAATTTGATGCGGCTATGAAAGCGATCAGTGCGAAGGAAGAACGACTCCTGGAAGCTGCGGTGTATGCCCCTCAATGGCAAAAGTTGGTGAGTGGGTACCTGAACTGGAAAGGGCTGGATACCGCTATCTGGTGGTTGCACGTGCACACAAAATCCGATGCGTATGCTGCCCGGAATGCAGACCTGGAAAGTGCCGTTGCCTTGTATACAGCTATCGGGCTGGATGATTTTAAAGATGGTGCTGTCGATAAAGAATGGTTCCAGCAGGCATATAAAGAGATCGGGAAAGAGCGCTGGCAGAAAGTATATGATGCCGCAAAATACATCAGTGACGGGAATGGGCATCGCAGGGCACGGTTGTATGCTGATGTGATCACCGGTGACCTCAAGATTAAAGAGGTAACCCAGAAAGTAAAAGAGAAAAGGGACCAGGATTACCTGCGTATGTATGGATTGATTCCATTGAGTAAAACAAATCCGCAGAAAGATATCCTGGGCAGGTATGAATACATCCAGCAATTCAAAAAAGAAAGCAGGCAGTTTGGCGCACAGAAACAAACCAGCGAAGGGGTGGCCATCCGTATTGCGATGGAGAACCTGGCCAGGAATGCAGGTTATGCAGATCCTATGCGCCTGAGCTGGGCTATGGAAACAAAACAGGTACAGAATATCCTTTCTAAAGAGACCCAGGTGCAATATGATGATGTGCTTATCGGACTCGTTATTGAAGAAGATGGGGAAGCAGAGGTAGTGGCATTCAAGGGGGATAAGCAACTCGCGGCTGTTCCGGCTAAATACAGGAAGGATAAAAAAGTACTGGAATTACAGGAGTTTAAGAAGATCCTGAAAGAGCAATTCAGGCGTTCCCGTAAATCGCTGGAAGAAGCCATGGTACGGGGGGATGCTTTCGAAGCGGCTGAGCTGGCGAACCTGTTTACACATCCGGTGATTGCAAAACACCTGGAGAAACTGGTGTTTGTCACCAGCAAAGGACATGGTTTCTGGAAGGATCATACATTGGTAACCCCTGCTCAGCAAGTTACGAAGATAGCTGCCGATGATGCTATCCGAATTGCACATTGTACTGATCTGTATACAGGCAAGAGTTGGGAAGAGTACCAGCACTATTGCTTTACGGCGCGCTTGCAGCAACCTTTCAAACAGGTCTTCCGTGAGCTGTATACACCATTGGCAGAAGAGCTGGAAGAGCAATCTATCTCCCGCCGTTATGCCGGTCACCAGGTGCAACCAGCGAAAACAGTTGCGTTACTGAAGACAAGAGGTTGGAAGGTAGACTATGAAGAAGGTTTGCAAAAGGTATTTCACAAAGAAGGCTTTGTGGTAAAAATGTATGCGGAGGCCAACTGGTTCTCTCCTGCCGAAGTAGAAAGCCCGGTATTGGAGCAGGTGATCTTCCATGACCTGAAGACCTATAAGAATGTTGCATTCAAAGATATTGATCCCCGCATCTTCAGTGAAGTGATGCGTGATATTGACCTTGTTGTGAGCGTGGCACACGTGGGTGGGGTAGATCCGGAGGCGAGTCATTCCACCATCGAAATGAGGGCTGTGTTGCTGAAAGAGACTGCCCGTTTATTTAAACTGGATAATGTCAGCATCATTGGCAACCATGCAAAAATAAAGGGACAATATGGCGAATACAGCGTTCATCTGGGTAGTGCTATTGTACATATGATGCCGGGACGGTACCTGTCCATCCTGCCAGTACATTCACAGCAAAGGGGAAGGTTGTTCCTGCCATTTGCCGATGATGATCCTAAGTCAGCAGAAGTGATGTCTAAGGTGTTGTTGCTGGCACGGGATCAGGAGATCCAGGATCCGACCATTATACAGCAGCTAACGTTTTGATTATCTATGGCTTAAGTGCTGGTATAGTCACTCCGGGTGTGTAAGGATAACTGAAATTATATACATCTTATCCAAAATTATATACATCCGGAGTTGTACCTTTGCTGGTACATGAAAAGGATCACCGCAATATGTTTATTACTGCTTTACTCCCTGACCCTTGTGGGGCTGGGTGTAAAGCAGTTTTATTGTTGTGGAAAACTGATGGAATCATCCCTTGGATTGGCCAGTGCTACCGGGCATCATTGTGACATGGATAAGGAGCATAAGGGGTGTTGCGATACTTCTTTTAAGAGCCTGAAGGTAGAAGATAGCCATTTTTCAGCTGGGGATGTGAATATCCCTGCCACGTTCTTTTTCACGCTGGTTAATTTACAGCTGGACGTGTGGCGCATTGCACCTGTTTTAAATCAGCCTTTCCAATTTAATTATGGAAATGGCCCCCCACTATACAGTGACATTCCCCGGTATATCCTGAACTGTATCTATAGAGTTTGATAACCCTATCCTCTCTTTTATTTCCCCGTTTTTGCTGAAAATGATTTCATCTCCATGGGAGTACCATTTTCATGAATGTTTTATTTACAATACAGTTAATTATATGTATAAGCTTATTATGCTGATAGGTTCCCTATTATGCCTGTCTGTTGCCGTATCTGCTCAAAAACAAATTACCGTACCTGTATCTGGTGAATGTGATCAGTGCCAGCGTAGAATAGAAACCGCCGCTAAGGGCAAAGGGGTGAGCGTGGCGCATTGGGATGTGGGCAGCAAAATGCTGCACCTCGAATTTGATACGACGCAAGCCAATCTGAATGATATTGAAAACCGGATATTGAAAGCAGGCCATGACGTAGATGGCAAAAAGGCTGGTACGAAGGCTTACAATGCCCTGCCAGCATGCTGTAAATACCGGGTAAGTGCAGCGGGTAGCACCCATGAGCCTGAAGGCCAGCATAGTGCCAGGGCCCCGCATACGGCTACCCTACCGGTAGCAGGTGCTTGTGAACAATGCCAACAGCGAATTGAAACTGCAGCCAGGGCAACTGGTGTCAGCCTGGCACATTGGGATGTAGCGAGTAAGACCCTGCAGCTCGAGTATGATGCTGCGTTGACGGACCTGAACACTATTGAAGAACGTATTTTGAAAGCAGGGCATGATGTGGGTGACAGGAAGGCCAGTGCAAAGTCATATAACGCGCTGCCTGAATGCTGTCATTACCGGGTGAATGAACAGCAACTGAAGGAGTTTACCGTGAATTCAAGGGTGAAGACTACCCAGCTCTCTTCCCTGGCTACAGCCAGAACAGAAGTGATGACCAGCAAGGAGTTGCTCAAAGCTGCGTGCTGTAACCTGGGTGAGAGTTTTGAAACCAATCCATCGGTAGATGTATCTTATAATGACGCAATAACCGGATCTAAACAGATCCAGTTATTAGGCCTCAGCGGGAATTATACCCAGCTGACGGTGGAGAACCTGCCTGGCCCCAGGGGATTAGCGACGCCCTTAGGACTGAATTCAATTGCAGGTCCGTGGGTAGAGTCCATCCAGCTGACAAAAGGAATTGGTTCTGTCGTAAATGGTTATGAAAGCATTGCGGGGCAGATTAATGTAGAACTAAAGAAACCGGAAAACAGTGAACGATTATATGCCAATGTGTATGTAAATGACTTTGGTAAAACAGATGTCAATGTAAACTTAGCCCAAAAGATCAATTCGAAATGGTCCGTAGGCTTGTTGTTGCACGACGACTTCCTGGCGAACAAAAAAGTAGATTTTACCAAAGATGGTTTTAGGGATGTACCTACGGGAAACTTGTTTAGTGGGGTGAACAGGTGGAAGTATGACAACGGGAAAGGGTTCATGACCATCTTTGGTGTGAAGGTGCTGAAAGATGAAAAGAAAGGCGGGCAGATAGGGTATAAGCCCGGATCATCATTATACGGACTGGGTATCAATACAGACAGGTATGAGGCATTTGCAAAAATCGGGTATACATTTCCTGCTACCCCTTACAAAAGCATAGGACTGCAGTTAGCCGGCATTAGTCATACCCAGCGCTCTTACTTTGGTGTAACAAAGTATGATGGTGACCAGAAGAGTGTGTATGCTAACCTGATTTACCAGTCTATTATCGGCACCACTACCCATAAATTCAGAACAGGGTTGAGTTTTTTGAATGACGATTACAATGAGTCGCTGAATACCCTGAAATATAAGCGAACAGAAGTGGTACCGGGTGCTTTCTTTGAATACACTTTTGCGCCAGTGGAGTCATTTAGTGTGGTGGCCGGGTTACGTGGGGATCATAACAACCTGTTTGGCTTTTTCCTGACACCTCGTATCCACGTAAGGTACGAGCCGGTTCCCGGTACTACAGTACGGGTAAGTGCGGGCAGGGGGCAGCGTACCGCGAATATACTGGCAGAGAATATGAGTGTGATGGCGAGTGCGAGAACGTTGCAGATTTTAGGGGCAGCGGATGGGAAAGCCTATGGTCTGAATCCGGAGGTAGCCTGGAATAAAGGAATAAGTGTAGACCAAAAGCTCACTTTATTTGGCCGGGATGCGATGGTAAGTGCGGATTACTTCAGGAATGATTTCAGGAACCAGGTAGTGGTAGACCTGGAAAATCCCAACGAGGCGAAGTTCTATAACCTGGCCGGGAAATCGTATTCCAACAGTATGCAGGCAGAAATTACGGCAGAGCCATTGCCCAAACTGGATGTGAGGGTCGCCTACCGTTATTTTGATGTAAAGACCACTTATAGCGGTGTGCTGAAACAAAGACCACTGACAGCTAAGCATCGTGTATTTGCTAACCTGGCGTATGGGATAAAGACCTGGAAGTTTGATTATACGGTGAATTACAATGGTGCTAAGCGTATACCTATGACAGCGGTGAGCCCGGAAGCATATTCACCGAAATATGTCACCATGAATGCGCAGGTGAGTAAGACTTTTGCTAAGAAACTGGATGTATATACAGGTGTGGAAAACCTGACTAATTTCTTCCAGAAAGATCCGGTGATCAATGCAGGTCAGCCCTTTAGTGCTGGTTTTGATGCCAGTATGGTATGGGGACCGGTGATTGGCAGGATGTTTTATGGTGGATTGAGATATAAAATTTAATGATTAATATATGGGGGTATAGGTTATTAAAATTAATTATATAATTTGGCGGCCGAAATAACCTAGCCCCCATTACATGAAGAAGAAATTCGTTTATAAGGACGAGAAATCGCACAAATTCTGGAACATTGAGATTAAACAGGTAGCCCTGACAGTTGAATTTGGAAAATACGGAACAACGGGACAAATCCAGACAAAGCTGTTCAATTCAGAAGAGGACTGTTTAAAAGCAGCCGAAAAACTCATCGCAGAAAAAACAAAGAAAGGCTACACACTTGTAGTAGAAGACCTGCCCCCCAGAGAGTTATACAATGATATCATGGCTGTGGCGAGGATGCTGGAAGCACAATTCCCTGACAAAGTAGAGATCACGCCTGTATCCGAAGCAAACATCAAAGAGATGGAAGCTACTGTGGGATTCCCTATGGATGAGGAGTTCCAGGCTTACTGGCTGGAAAAGGGGTCTTTCTTTTTTGATAAGGATGATTTTATTTGTGCGCTGTATGCTTTTGATCAGAATGGTCCTAATGCTAATAATTTATATGGTTTCCTGTCTGTTTACTGTTATATCCATAGATGTCATTTTGATGCGCTGGATGAGGAAAAGGATTTCCTGTCACAGTGCACCATCGTATTGGGCCTTATTATAAAGGGAGACGAGAAATGGGTGTTGGTGAATAACCCCGTGGGTATTTACCTGATCCATTATGAAAAGGAGTTCCAGCATTACAGCGAGGAGGAGTTCATGCATTTGCTGGCGCCTGTGCTGGCGGCAAAAGAACATGCTAACTATACGGTTACCCCGCAGCCTGTGATAGAAAAAGAGGATGAGGCAGAAGAGGATGAGGAAAAAGAAGACACACCGGCGGATGATGATGAAACGGCATTATTCAAAGAGATGTCTTATGCGGAAGTATTGGAGCTGCTGGAGGTAGACCAGTTGTTTGAAGATTGGGATGACAATACGGTTTATGGCTATGATACGGAGGAAGATTACTTTGAGGATGCCGGGACGATATACGTGCATGAAGGCGACTTACACCTGGATAAAAACCTGAGTTATGGCGGCGCTTTATTGGTGGTAGTGGGCAACCTGACAGTCGCAGGTATGTTGGACGTTCCTTATTATGTAACCGGAAATGTGACTACTGAATACCTGAGTCTAGATTCCTTGCAATATACCAGAGGTGTTGAAACTGTTCAGTACCTGGCAGTAGCATGGGGGGAGGATGATGAAGCGTTGCATAAGATGCGGTTCAGGAAAATCAATGCCCCACATTTCGTATCCTGGTTTTATGACCTGGAATGTTTTGAATTTGGTCCTGATACGGTTATTACGGCTTTGTATAACCACGATACCCTGGATTACTACAAGACAAAGAATACTTTCCTGGCATGGCATAACTATGCATTGGCCTTCCGTTCGGAACTTTGCTATGTAGTAGAGGCTGAGCATCATGATATGTTAGGATTGAGTACCCAGCAATTACATAAGGCGCTGAAGAATAACCAATCTATCTGGAAAGATGGGGTGACTGAGGAAGGAATCAGGCTGGTAGAGCAGGGCATGAACATCCCTGGTCTGGATGCACAACTGGAACGTTATCATTGTTATAAACAGGCTATCGCTGCAGCACCGGGTTATTATTTAGGATACCTGAAGGCAGGAGAACTTTTATTCGATGCAAAGGCATATGTGCAGGCCGGAGCGTATTTTAAGCAGGGCATCCCATTGTCACCGGATAAGTTACTGTATGATTATGGTTGTATCGGCTGGGCGGCACTTTGTGAGGTTCGGATCGGGAATTATGAGGAGGCTATTTCCATTGCGAAATTAGCGGGCGATAAAGATTATTTCCCGTTGCGAGTATGGGGAGAAGCTTTATTACTGCAGGGAAACCCTGACGAGGCA
Source organism: Chitinophaga sp. (assembly GCF_039596155.1). Taxonomy (GTDB): domain Bacteria; phylum Bacteroidota; class Bacteroidia; order Chitinophagales; family Chitinophagaceae; genus Chitinophaga. Next base: position 52,888 of record NZ_JBCNKF010000043.1, on the reverse strand, counting down.
AAGGAGGTACTGGAAAAATCCGTGGCCATCAGATCTGTATTTTCCAATCACTGGTTACTGGGGTTGGTTTATTACCTGCAGGGTGATAAAAAGAAGGCGCTTAAGCATTACGATATTGCCAGCTATAACAACAAGAAAGCACTGCCATATGAACAGGCGCAAAGCCTGCATTATTTTTATGGGGATAATGTGACTGTTGACTGGGATACGACTGTACCTGTACAAGTTGTAAGAGACCAGGCCTACTGGCAGGACTTCTTTAATACACATCCCGTTTCGTTTGACAACCTGTTGCAGGTACCTGAGGAATTCAGGACTACTGAAATGGTATCCACACTATTACAGCAAAAGGACGTAACCGGAGAAGTTTTAAAATACCTGAGTCCTGCGTTGTATACACAGGAGCTCATTTTACAGGCTGTGGACAGGGAGTCGCCGCTTAGTTACCACGATATCCCGGCAGCATTCCTCACGGATAAAGTCTTTGAACTACACGCACATGGTGTAAACCTGGAATACCTGCCGGACGAGAAGAAAACGTATGAGTTGTGTTTTAAACAGGTTGCTCATAACCAGTACAATTACAGGTACGTCCCGGATGCATTCAAGGATGAACGGATGAATATCGCCCTGGTAGCGGGTGGTGTACTGAATGATGTTCATCATAAGGATATGCCCCGGAAGTATTATACTGATGAATATATTTTACAGGCCATTGACATAGACATAGACGTGATCAATCGTATCCCTCCGAAGTTGGTGAGCAGGGAGGTGTATGAGCATGCTGTTGCCAGGTATGGGCAGGATCCTAAGTGGCCTTTCATAGTAGACAGGTATAGCAGGGAGTGCTGGCGGTATGGATCGGGAAGTGATGTAGCGGATATGGGTAAGCTAATCCTGCAGTATGGTTATGATATAGTCAACCATTTGAATAGCCGCCAGATCAATAAGCATAGTTATGCCTATTATAAGAAATACCTTCCTGAGCTGCATGTGCCTGAGTGGGAGGAGCGAAAGCATGTTACAAACGAGTATCTGGCCGGGAAGGAATATGACTACGATACATTCGGAAAGGTATGGGCTTGTTTCTGGGATGAAAATTTTATCATCAATGTATTGAAGGCTGGAGACCGTTTATTTGATGTTCCTGCCAGGTATATTACCCCTAAGATCGTGGAGGCGGCTTTAGCTAAAAATACCTGGGATTTTCCATTTGTACCTGTACACATGTTAACACAGGAACTTTGTAACAGGGTATTTAGTAAAGGGGATTATGATGAGTTAGATGCAGTACCGCTGGCGATGCGCACATTGGAATTGTGTTCAAAAGCTGTGGCAGGTGATGGTAAAAATCTAAGGTATGTTCCTCTTGAATTGCGAGGCCCTGAGTTATGTGCTGCAGCGGTAGCTGCCAGAACTTCAGCGAGGAGATATGTACCAAAACAGCATTATAGCGCCACCTTTGAAATTGTACATAAACGGTTTGGCAAACGGATGGATCCTGGTTTTGTGTCGGTGAACTGGGGACTTGGATTGGTCCTGGACGGGAAATATGAGGAGGCGGTGAAGAAACTGGAGCAAGTAACCAATGAATACCAGCATGAGGCGGTCTACTACCTGGGGTGGAGTGCTTACCTGAGAGGTGATGAGAAAGCTGCAAAGGAATTGTGGAAGCAATCACAGGATATTGCGAAGGAAGCTGATATGTATGAAGAGGATAAGCTTAAACTTCCATATGCAGATTTCCAGTTGCCGGAAGTACCGGGTGTCTATGAGTTCAGTCAGCTAACATTTGATAAGCTGATGATGGAAGCCTCTTTGTTAGTGCAGGATAAACAATACGACGCGGCCATCGAAATATTACAGCAGGTTGAAGAAGTGCTGACGGCCGCACAAAGCGATGAGATGCGTTTGTGGGCGTATGTGTGGGACCATCAGCGATATGCGTTGTACGAAGCAGGGCAGCAGGATGCCTCCCTGGCGATATGTCGTCGTATGATTGAAGAGCTGGGCAAGGTAACACTTTGGGAATACCTGGAAGAGCATAATATAATTCGTGCTGCGTTGCGTGCGGCACACAACAGCCTGGCATACCGTTGCTATGAGAATGGAGAGATTGCTGAGGGATTAAAGCACAGCAAAGCATGTATGAAAATAATTTCCTCTATCGAAGATAAGAGTGTGTTGAATCCTTTTTATGAAACCCAGGCGTTGTTGATGCACAAGGCGGGGGATGAAAAGGGATTTGAAAAGGTGGTCGCTAAAATTAAAAAGCAGAAACTGGAAGTGGGAGACGATTTAGCACAACTTATGTCCTGAAAGTAAGCGGCGCAGCAGCCGTTTGCTTTTTGAAATAGTTGGAGAAGTGAGACACTTCGTCGAAGCCTAAAGCATAAGCGATATCTGCGACACTCCAGGTCGTTTGTCTGAGCAAAATTTTTGCTTCTTCAACCAGTCGTTTACTGATGAGTTCTGAAGTGGTGCGGCCGGTAGATTCTTTTAATACTTTATTCAGGTGGTTGACATGTACTGCCAAACGGTCTGCGTATTCTTTGGGGGTACGCAGACTTAACCTTTGTTCAGGGGATTCCACCGGGAATTGCCGCTCCAGCAGTTCCAGGAACAACATGGAAATACGTTGTGATGCATTTTGCGTGGTATTGAGTGCGGTCAATGGCTGTAGCTTCTGACCATAATGGATCAGTTCCATTACAAGATTGCGTAGCAGGTCAAATTTGAATTTGTAATCGGATGCCAGTTCTTTCTGCATTTTTTTGAAAATGTATGCGACCTCCTGTGCTTCGTCGTCATTCAGGTGAAATAGAGGCACATGTCCTGGCTGGAAAATCGGTAATTCCTCTAATACTACGCCTGACTTCCTTGGCATGAGAAAATCGGCTGTAAAGATGCAAAAGAGGCCATGTTGGTTGCTGTCTGCTGGGATCCAGTGATAAGGGATTTTTGGGGTCGCGAACAGGAGGGCGTTCTTTTCCACGGCGATCACTTTGTCAGCATATTCAGCGCGGCTTTTACCATTCAGCCAGCTGATCTTATAATAGGCCCGGCGGCTGTAGGGCATGATGCGATTACCGGTTGCTTTGTCAAAGAGGAGCTGTGGATCAAAGACATTGAAATGCCCTGTATCCCTGGTAAGGCCTGCCGGAATGGTAGCTGCATTACGTTTGTAAAACTCTTCGAGCGAGGTATTGGTCAGCATACAATAAAGTTACTAATAAGTAAAATGCGGCTGGGTATATAGATAGCATTTTACACTATGAATACCTGTTTCAACCAGGTACCTGAATACAATGAGCCTGTATCTTTTCATTTGATACAGGCTCATTATCTTATACCAGCATTCCGCCGGAGACTTCTATTCTTTGTCCATTTATCCAACAGGCATCGTCTGTACATAGCAGGGCGATGGCACCGCCGATATCTTCCGCTTTTCCTACTCTGCCGAGGGCGGTGACGCTAGTTACATTCTTTTGTAATTCAGCGTTTTCTCTCAGGTGTCCACCACCAAAATCGGTCATAGTCGCACCCGGAGCGACCACATTGGCCCTGATGCCTTTACTGCCGAGTTCTTTTGCCAGGTAGCGGGTGAAGGTTTCAACCGCACTTTTGAAAGATGCATAGACAGCCGAACCAGGGAAGGAAACGCGTGTCAGGCCGGAAGAGATATTCACAATACCCCCCCCTTCATGCAGGAATGGGATGAGTTTTTGTGTTAAGAAATACACCCCTTTGAAATGTACGTTCAGCAAATCGTCGAAGAATGCTTCTGTTACTTCGGGAATGGCGCTGTATCCACCCTGACCAGCGTTGTTGACTAAGTAATCAAAGTGATCGGTATTGAAGTGGGTACGCAGGGTGTTTTCTAGCTGCGTAGCGAAGTCTTCAAAACTGCTGATCACGCCGGTATTGAGTTGCAAGGCAGCGGCTTTGTGGCCGGTGGCTTCGATTTTTGCAACTACCTCGCGGGCATCTTCTGTCCGGGTGTTATAAGTGATGATGATGTCCAGTCCTTTATCCGCCAGTTTCAGGGCAGCATCACGACCTATGCCGCGACTACCCCCTGTGATTAATGCTATTTTGTTTGCCATTGTTTGAAATTTATATAGCAAAGTTAACAGCGTATCAGCGGGTGATGTTTAAAGGAATCAATCTGTTTTTTGCAAAAATCAAATCATTTTAAGATGAAGTGGATGTGCCTGTTATCAGTGGATGATGTTGCTGCTTTGGAGCAGGTAACCCCCTGTTATGCGAGCTAGTCCTACTTTTTGTGAATGCTATACAATCTTCCACCATCTGTGATGGCGTATAAAGCACCGTCTTTCCCTTCGGTAATATCTCTAAAGCGTTGTTGCTCGTCAGCCAGTAATCTTTCTTCTCCTACTACTTTATTATCTTTTATCACCAGCCGGGCGATGTGCATACCACTCAGGGCGCCGATGAACAGGTTGTTCTTCCATTCCGGAATCGCATTACCGGAATAGAAAGTGATGCCACTGGGGCTGATCACCGGATCATAGTAATAAACGGGTTGTTCCATGCCTGCTTTTTGCTGGATACCTTCACCCACTTTTTCGCCGGAATATTCGATACCATACGTGATAGTGGCCCAACCGTAGTTTTTACCTGGTTCGATGCGGTTTACTTCATCCCCGCCTCTTGGTCCGAATTCAGTTTCCCACAGGTCGCCGGTTTCAGGGTGGAATGCAAGACCTTGTACATTTCTATGGCCATAGCTCCATATTTCAGCGCGTTTATCGGCCTGACCGAAGAATGGGTTGCCTTCTACCGGCTGACCATCTTTAGTAATATGTAAGACCTTACCAAGGGCAGAATTCAGCTGCTGTGCCTGTGGCCTGGTTTCCAGGTCGGAGCGTTCGCCGGTGCTGATGAAGAGGTTGCCATTTTTATCGAATACAATTCTACCGCCGTAGTGGAGGGTCCCTTTATAGGCGGGAGTGGCTTTATAAATAACGGTGGCGCCTTCGATTGTTTTTTCGTCGGCAGAGAGTTTACCTTTGGCTACTGCCGTGAGGTTACCTTCTGGCAGTGGGTCGGAAAACACCCAGTAGACCATCCTGTTTTTGCTGAAATCCGGGTCTACGCGAATACCTAAAAGGCCGCCCTGGCCGTCGGTGTTAACGGTAGGAATACCCGTGATAGGAGCGCTGAGTTCACCGCTGGTAGTGGCGATGCGTAAATCACCTTTTTTCTCCGTAATGAGGAGGCGGCCGTCGGGTAATGGTGTGATACCCCATGGATTCTCTAGTCCGGTGGAGAGCACTTTGAATGTATAAGGTGTTTTCGTTTTAACGCCACCAATACGGGTCTGGCCTGCAAAGGCTGGTTTGTAGTCGGAATTGGGTGCTTTGGTTTCCACAGGTGCGAGGAGGCTATCCGTGCCCGTGCTGTCAGCTGGATTGTTGACATGCTCGCCACCAGGTGAGCTACACGATGCAAGGGTAAAAGCTACAACAGTCGCACATAGTTGAATAGGTCTGATCATATTGATGGAATTTAAGTAAGAACTCTATCAAAAACCGGGCTCATATTGCGAGTGGCTGAAATAGACCATGTTTGCCAGGCAGTTAGGGGTTTATCCAATGGCGGCCAGTATGTCGTCGGCCCAGTTCAGATTATCTTCACGAATGATGATGGTTCGGAAATTAAAATGGTGACCTTCCATCTCCACTCCTTTTGAATCGTCTATGTGCAGGTCGATATTAAATGCAGGAGGGTACTTGGAGGGTTTAAACGGCAGGTGCACAAACTGGTTGTGCACCTGCTGGTTGATCACTTTATCCAACCTGATGCCATATAAATAAAACATCCACCAGATCCTTTTAGGCGGACGGTAGGAGGAGGTATACACATATATTTTGTGTCCTTTCGCCTGGCAGGCTTTCATCAATGCCACGGTACCGACGCGTAACTTTTCTACTTTACAGAGTTTCTGCAAAAAAGTACGCTCCTGCGTATCGAATTGCTTAGTTCCGGGAATCAATGTGTCGTCCAGGTCGAAAGAGATGATCATGAGTGTTACCAGTTTTTATAGGGATGGGTGGTAAGGTTTGAATTGTAATATTTCTTTTCTCCGGTTACTTCCTGAGTGACCCATTTGGGTCGTTCAAAGGCTTCATCTTCACTTTGTAATTCTATTTCAGCGACATATAAGCCGGCGTTGGCACCGAGAAATTCATCTACTTCCCACACTTTATGCTGATGGATGATCTTGTACCTGATTTTGGAGAGTTCAGCTATGGCAAAGTGATCTAAGAGTTCTCTGGCTTCTTCCGCCGGTATTTCGTATTCATATTCCAACCGGGTAGCGCCAGTGGCAATTCCTTTGATGGTGAGATAGCCGGTGGTATCTGTCAATCTTACGCGAATAGTTTTTTGTGGATCGGTGACGAGGTATCCCTGCCGGAAATGTTCACCGGCAGGTTTTTCCACCTGTTGCCATTGTGCGAGATCCAGGAGGAATTTCCTTTCTATTTCTTTTGCCATGCGTTACTGTTTTCGGGTTGAGGCAAAGATAGGGCATCTTTAAAGAAGAAGTCCCAGATCACCACGGGGGCATCGACGTCTTTATTCATGTATCCTAATTTAGGGATGTAGAGGCGGAAATTCCGGTTAGGAATATTGTGCCCACCGTCTTTGATGTTGACAAAGCTTACCTTCTTGTGGGTGGCTTTATTGTAATAATTTGTCTGTACGGCGGTGTGACCATAGTGTTGGGTAGAGAGCGGGGAGGCGCCTGCGACAGCCCGCCAGTATTCAGCTGTGAATGGGGCACTTTCTGCCATGCCGAAACTTTCACCGTTAAGGGTGATTTCTCCACCGTTGTAGGGAACGATACCATCCTGCTGGCCGTTGATCAGGATGATGGAAATGGGTTGTTGGATGCTTCCGGAGCAGAGGTTGTTTTCGGGGACTGTCAGCGTGGAGCCGATAGTTGCATAGCCGGCAAACAGGTCGGGTATGGTAGCGGCCAGTCTGAAGGCCATCTGGCCACCATTGGAGTAGCCGATGGCATAGACTTGTGTGGTATCGATATTGTATTGTTCTTTAAAATAGCTGATGATGGATTTGGTAAAAGAGACATCATCTATATTCATCTTTTTTGCAGGGTAAGGTGCTACTTTCCTACAATCATTCCAGTTATGCATGTAGCCTTGTGGATAGACAATAATGGCATCCTGGGTTTTATCTGCCAGGAGATCGAATTCATGGCCGGTGAAGATCTGCATCATGAAGGATTTGAGTCCGGAGCCATGATAGACAATGACGAGTTTGGGATTTTTATGAATGTGTTTTGGGATATGATAAATAAATGTCCGTTCATAACCGTCTAAGGTGAGGCTATGAGATTTGTTTGGATGAAGGATGTTCCATCTATAGGTATATAGGAACAGGGCCGCGATGGCGGCTACGATTAATAATAAAGCACCGACTATCATCTTTTTCATTTGTTTTATAGAAATAGACGGCGTGCTGGAAAAAAAGACGCAGGTTTTAGAGAATTTCTTTTGGAGGGGTGTAATCGGTGACGTTACCGAATTTATCGGTTCTGAGGAAGCAGCTGTTCATGACAGTGGCTTTGATTGTTTTCCGGGCGCGTTGTATGCGGGATTTGACGGTACTGAGGGGAAGATTATTTTGTTGGGCGTAAGCTGTTTGTGAGATGCCCGTTATTTCGATGGCTTCCATGACCTGTTTCTGTTCGTCGGGCAGGGACTGGATGAGTAGGGAGATGCATTTGATAAGGTGTTCATTTCCTTCGTTCTGTGTGTGGTCGGTGTCAATGATGGGGGTGACCCGGTTGGATTTCCTGTAATGATCAATGACTGCATTGTATGCGATGACTTTCAGCCAGGAGGAGATTTTTTTATGGTCTTTGAGGGTGTTGATAGATGCGTGGGCTTTGAGGAAGATGTCCTGTCGGATGTCTTCAAGGATGTGTTGATCAACTTTTAGTTGTTGCAGGTAGTTGGTGATCTGTTGATAGAGTGCTATTTGAATATCGTTCGTCATGGTGTGTAAAAGTATACAACTTACCTGTTATCGTCAAAGCTGGTACTCTTTCCTGGTCAGGTGATATATAAAATTCTGCGTGTTCGCTCCGTATGACCGGTCCATTTCCATTACGCCTGCTTTGACGGCGCCGAGGCGGGTGACGGCTATTTGTGAGCGAACGTTATTAACACCTACGTGGAAACCTACCGTGTCTACAAACTGAAAAATATAATCCAGCATTAGTTTCTTTACGGCTTTATTGAAACCGGTGCCCCAGTATTTGGTGGCGTAGAAAGTGTAGCCGATATAAATGATGTTCTGATCTGCGTCGTAGTCATAGTAGCGGGTAGAACCAGCGATTTCCCCGGTTGTGTTGTCGATGACCTTAAAAGTATTCGGGTTGCTCATGGCTTCGGCAAAGTAATTTTTGAATACTTCTGCTTTCCAGCGGTCACTTTGCGGATGTTGTGCCCAGATAGCGGGATCTGATGCGACTGCATAAAGGGCGTCGTAATCGGCTGGCAGCAAGGGAGCGAGTTGGATCTGGTCGTTTGTTAAGTTGGGTTGTATCGGGAATGTCATGGAACAAATTTAATGGATCGCGGGATGATTTGTGTAGTCCATTTTATACAATGGGGATAGTCCAGGTGGGCGGCGGCATTCAATGCGCCTGTTTGATCTGTGCATGCCTGATCCTACTGAGCGTTTCCCGTGATACTCCCAGGAAAGAGGCGATCATATGCAGCGGTACCCGGTTGATCAGGTCGGGATAGTTGTTAACGAACCCCTGGTATTTCTCTTCTGAAGTGGCACTGATATTACTAAGGATCCTTTCATAGCTGGAATAGAGGCTTTGGGTGATCAGGTCATTGGTATATGCCTGTAAGCCTGGAATTGCTTTAACCAGCGCACTCAACGCTTCATGTGTCCATAATAAAACAACACTGTCTTCCATCACTTCGATATTCAGTTTGGACGCCGTTTGGTTCGCCATACTTTTCGCGTCTGCACACCAACTGCCTTCGGGAGAGAAACGGAGAATATGCTCGGAACCATCGTCTTTGATATAATATGTCTTGAGTAATCCTTCTGCTACAAACATCTTATATAGACAGACCTCTCCTTCCTGCAGCAGGAGTTGTTTCCTGCGTACCTTCCTGACTTGGGCACGCGCATACATTTCCTTTAATTCGGCGGGGGTAAAGGTATGTTGTGCGGTTAATAATGCTTCCAGACGATCAAACATACCCTGAAAGTAATAAAATTGTGTCAAATGACCTTGTTTTGAGCGTCGATCCAGTGTCAATTTTGTGGTATAAAATCAAAACATTTATGCGGGTATTTTTGACCGGCGCTACGGGCTTTATAGGCTCAGCCATTGTAAAGGAATTATTAAAGGCAGGGCATCATCCCATTGGATTGGCACGTACAGATGCCGCTGTGCAGAAACTGGAAGCAGCAGGTGTAGAGATACACAGGGGGGAGCTGGAAGACCTGGATAGTATCAGGCGTGGTGCGGCGAAAGCAGATGCTGTGATACATACGGGGTTTATCCATGACTTTTCCAATTTTAAGAAGTATTGTGAGCTGGACAGAACTGTGATAGCGGCGATGGGGGAAGTGGTGAAAGGGCCGATTGTGGTGGCATCAGGAACGGCATTGATCGCCAGGGGGACAGTGACGACGGAGCAGGATCATCCGCTGGTAAGTACGGATGTGGTGCCGCGTATTGCTACAGAAGAGGCGGTTGCTGCGGTGGTGGCGGGCGGGGGCAATGCCTGCCTGGTAAGACTGACACCGACTGTGCATGGGGAGGGGGATCAGGGATTTATAGCCATGGTCATCGAGGCGGCGAAGACGGGTGGTGCTGCATTCTATATTGGTGAAGGGCAGAGCCGGTGGCCGGCAGTACATCGTAATGATGCTGCGCGGTTGTTTGTGCTGGCAATGGAACAGGCGACGCCGGGGGCTATTTATCATGCAGTGGCAGAGGAAGGGATTACAACGAAAGCGTTGGCAGAGGTGATAGGAAAGCAGTTGCAACTGCCAGTGAAAGGTATTGCTGCGGAAGAGGCAGGGGCTAATATGGGATTTTTGGGTATGATGTGGGCGATGGATCAGCCGAGTTCCAGTAAGTGGACGCGGGAGCGGCTGGGGTGGCAGCCGACGGAGGTAGGATTGATAGCGGATATGGAGTTGAATTATTTTAAATAGCTGCCTTGAAACAGTTAACTCTTTTGTATTGAAAATAAAGGCAAGTCTTTAAGGTTTGCTTTTATTTTCGGGTTGAATTGCAAGCATACTAAGACTTTAGAGGCGTAAAATCAAAATTAAAGATCAGGTCACCAATACTTTTCATTAACTGATTAAAATAAAATAGTTTCATTGAATTTACTTTCTCAATAATGTAGTTATTGAAAGAAGAAGTTATCAGGTGCATTCTAACATGACTATTTTCTTTTTTAAGAGGAGCTAAAAACATATTGTCATTAAGTTCGAACGAAAAATCATCTCTTGTTTTTTCTGAACTTGTAATCATGACGCCGACAAATGTTTTTTCCTGTTCATTTGCTTCATTAACTGAAAGTATTATGAATAAATGTGGCTTATCTGAATCAAAGGAATGATTAAGAAGTAATACATCGCGTTGATTAACGACCATGGAATATTTTGTTCAGTGTATTTGTTGAATGTCCAACAGCAATTTTTGCTTCTTCAGAAGCCTCAGCCATAGGAGTTTTGAGGTTATTCTTTTTAAGTAATCGGAGAAGATTATATGTTACATCTAAAATCTCTTTAGTTATAGTGTGTGTGGTATTCAATTCCTGCAATTTGGTCGCAGATAAATGGTTTTCAAGATAGGCTTCAAAAGCAGATGTTTCTTTTATGATTCCTTCAACATTCAGGATCGCACTACTCAGATCTTTATCCTTTAAATCCGAAACGTTTTCCGATAAATAAACATAAATGCCTTTTGCATTAACTAATTGTCTTGTTAGTGTAACATTGTATTTTTTGATCAAAAAACGGGTTGAAAAAATGGCTCGGGCCAGGAAATAAAAAGACAATATTCTTTTGTATCCCCTTTTACTTTCTTGAAATTGAAAGTCCAAAATTTGATTGAAATCAATAGCAATCATTGATTAAAGTTAGACAAATTTTGTGTTAAACGGACTATTTTAAAATTTATTAACTACCAGTATCTGATATGTGATAAATATTATATCAATATGACAATTGATATATTTATACAAACTAAATCGTTGTATAATTGAAAAGATAGTTTTTTTGTATTGTGCTGGTTTTTAGTTTTTTGTATTGATATAGATGACGGTTTGTTCGCAGTATTATTAAATAAAAAGAAGCCGTCTTTTGTTTTAAAAAGACGGCTTCTTTTTGCCTACGAACCTTATGACCGTTCCCTCTCCATTATGATATTTCCCTTCTTCCAACCCCACTATTTCTTCTCTCAACAGTACTACGTCATAATTCGAAAAATCCTGCCTGATTTCTTCCACTGAGAAAAGCCAGGGTAATGCTGTAGGGCCGCCTACCTGTGCATTGGCTTTGTGATTCTTGCTGAATGCTTCAAAGATGATAGTGCCACCGGGTTTTAAGTAGGTATCCAGTTGTTTGTGTAGGATAGATTTCTTTTCCGGGAGGAAGTGTGCATAGATCAAACCGATCGCATCAAAAGAGGCGGATTCGAATTGAAGGGTTTCGAGATCGCCCACGATGTAGGTAAGATGTGTGTTGCATTCCTGTGCTAATTGCCGGGCTTTGATTGCTCCTTCAGGACTGAGGTCTGTGGAAGTGACCTGCCAACCGGTCGTAGCGGCGTATACACCATTTCTGCCTTCACCATCGGCGGGCATGAGGAGTGTGCCTTTAGGCAATTGATCTATCCATTCTTTGAAGAACAAATTCGGTGATTTGCCGTAGGCGAAATCTGTTTCCCGGTAGCGTTCATCCCACCGGTTTTTGTATTGTTCGTTTGTCATGCGGCAAAGTTAGCCTGCTGCTCTGTTGTCCTGATAGGATAAAAACGGAGTTGAACAGGATTTATTTAAAGTTTTGGCGGAAGGATTCCGGGGTGTGTCCGGTGTGTTTTTTGAAGAAGCGGATAAAGTAAGATACGTCTTCATAGCCCAGCTGCCAGGCGATTTCATTGACAAGGTTCGTGGTGGCGAGAAGTTGGCGTTTGGCTTCGAGAACGATGTGGTCATTAATGAGGGTAGAACAGGTTTTGCCAACAGATGATTTGGTAATAGCGTTGAGTTGATAGGGGGATAGATGGAGTAGTGCCGCGTAGTCAGTTACCTGTTTGTACTTTTTGATGTTGTCAGCGATCAGCTGTTGTAAAGTTGTTAGCTGGTCATTGGCTGCGGTAATGGTTTGTGTACGAATGAGCTGAATGAAAAATATGTGCAATAGAGATTTGATCACTTCTTCATACTTTTCTTTTGGATGCGTGAATTCTTCAAAGATCTGATCGAAGTAGGTGAGCGTGTTTTTTACCTGGTAGTAATTTTGTTGTGCGGCGGCGAGCAAGAGGGGGCTGGGATCAAAGCTTTGGTTAAATTGGACCAGGTAACCGGTACTGCTGGCATGAAGGTGTATTGCATGCACTTGTCCAGGGCGGAGCAGGAAGATGGTATGGTCGGAAATGGTATAGGTGGTGAAGTCGATGGTATGTGTACCTCCCCCTTTCTGTAGTACTAATAAATAGTAGAAGTCATGCCGATGAAGTGATTGCACCATATCCTTACCGGACATGTAAGCGTGGAGATCCCGGATGGAGAAGCTGGTATTTGTCCTGATGGGAATATGTTGCATGGCGTGATAAAGGTACTTATTATGGCGGGATTGTCCATGCACTCATGTGATTTGTCCATGTACAGGTCCGCTTTGATGTTGCAACTTTGCATAAAAAAAATTATGGAATTCACATTAGAGACAGCTTTACAGAAAGTACAGAAAGCAGAAGATGCCTGGAATACGAAAGATCCTGAGCGGGTTAGCCTGGCGTATACAGTGAATACAGAATGGCGGAACCGGCATGAATTTGTCAATGGCCGCGAGGAAGTCGTTGCGTTTTTGAAACGTAAATGGGAGCGGGAGCTGGATTACAGGTTAAAGAAAGAACTGTGGGCATTTACGGGCAACCGGATTGCGGTGAGATTTGAATACGAGTGGCATGATGCACAGGGGCAATGGTTTCGTAGTTATGGCAATGAGAATTGGGAATTTGATGAGAGCGGTCTGATGCAAAGGCGGTTTGCCTGTATTAATGACCTGGCAATTGCAGCTTCGGATCGTAAACTTTTCTAACTTTAGTGCATGTATACTTTAGTTAGTTCGCAGACGGGCAGAATGGCTTTCAGGTTGTCTCGCTTTGACGAGGCAACCTCATTGCATGAAGAACAGGGGTATAACTATTATTCTATCCTGTTGGTGACGAAGGGGCAAGGTCAGTTATATGAATATGCATTCGAGGAGAATGCGTTGATGGCATTGGGGCTGTACCAGTCGTTCCATGTGAAGGGCTCGATGGAGGGGATTTTGATCAATTTTCATCCTGACTTTTTTTGTATTTATCAACATGAGGAGGAAGTGGCATGTAACGGGGTGTTGTTTAATAATATCTATGCGCCGCCTTTGATGCAGTTACAGGCGGGTGAGATGGGTGCCTTACTGAATATTGTAGGGCAGATGGAACAGGAGATGTCCCGGCCGGCTTTGGCGCAATATGAGGTCGTTATGTCATTTTTAAAGATCTTCCTGATACAGGCATCGAGGATGAAATTAGAAAGGCAGCAGGAGCTGGTGACTATTGGTAATGAGCCCTTCATTTTACAGTCACTGAAGGATGCGATAGAGCAGTATTTCAGGAAGGAGCATAGTCCGGGGTATTATGCCGGGTTGTTGAATATTACGCCGAAGGCGTTGAATAAATTAAGTAAGACTCATTTTAATAGAACTTTAGGTAACCTGATTGCGGAAAGGATTATGACGGAGGCCAAGCGGGAGTTGTATATGACGATAAAGCCGGTAAAGCGGATTGCATTTGAGTTGGGATTTAATGATGAGTTTTATTTTAGCAGGTTTTTTAAGAACAATGCGGAGGTATCGCCGGTGATGTATAGAGAGACGGTTGGATGGGCGCATGGTGCGTGAAGGGGGTGGGTGAGCGTGGAGTGGTGTTTGACCTGATGGCGCATGATGGGGGAAGGGGGGTAAGTGTGGAGTGGTGTTTGACCTGATTGACGCATGGTGCGTGAAGGGGGATGGGTGAGCGTGGAGTGGTGTTTGACCTGATGGGCGCATGATGTGGGAACAGGTAAGTGTGGAGGTTGGGGTGGAGCAGCTGGTGTTTGCCCTGATGGGAATGTGTTGCATGGCATGATAAAGTAGTTATTCTGGTGGGGATGCCCCGCATAGATAAATTTTGAGGTGGAATTTGATTATCATTGCATTCAATGAGCCATCTTATTCCCACATATCAACTTGGCCAGCTGACGCGGGATGATGCGCAGGGAGTCTTCTTCCTCGGTCAACAACCAGCCATTCCAAGGATGGCCATTGACCAGCCATACCGTAGTAATTACTATAAACTGGGGGTATGTGTAAAAGGACATGCGGAAGTCATGATCAATCTTGACACTTATACAATCGTCCCCGGTCATCTGATCATCCTTGCTCCTCACGTTATTAAACAATGGAAGTACATGTCCCCGGATTATGAACTGGCGGATATCTTTTTTACCAGGGATTTTATCACTACCAACAATCACGTTAATCCGGATAAGTTCAGCTTCTTCTGGGCGGGTGCCAGAGGGGTTGTAGATTTGCAATCACCGCAATCCATTACAAATTCTATCCTGTTCATCCAGCAGAAATGCCAGGAAGCGCAAACCTATAAAGACGACGTACTCCGCAACCTGATCAATAGTCTGCTTTATGAGATCGCTGCCATTTACACAGCGGCCGCTACGGCTAACCTGAGCAGGGGGCAATTATTGGTGGCGGACTTCAAGCGCCTCGTTAATACTCATTTTATGAAGGAACGTGGTCTGAAGTTCTATGCCGACCAACTCTTTATTACCCCGAAACATCTTACAGAAACCCTGAGAGAAATCACCGGCAGGACGGCTGGTGACTGGATAGCTGAAGCTGTGACGCTGGAGGCAAAAGTGTTATTGCAGAGCCCCTCGCTGAATGTCTCCAAGGTGTCGGACATGTTGCATTTTGCTGATCAGTCTACCTTTGGCAAGTTTTTTAAGAACCAAACAGGGATGTCTCCTGCAGCGTATAAGCAAGGTTCCGACTTTTAACCCAATCTTCCCACCTTTCAGCCCTTACTCGCCTGCCTGTTTTGATAGAACTTTGTTCCTATCAAAAAAACATACTTGACCATGCACATCGTTATCACTGGTTCTCTCGGGAACATTGGCAAGCCATTGACACAGGATTTAGTACAACAGGGACATACTGTGACTGTTATCAGCAGCAATCCCGATAAGCAAAGAGAAATAGCGCAGCTGGGTGCAATAGCTGCTATTGGTAAACTGGAGGATGTTCATTTCCTGACTGCGACATTGCAGGGTAAAGATGCGCTGTTTGCCATGGAGCCCCCTAATTTTGAGGTACCTGATCATAATGAGTACTACAGTACCATCGCCCATAGTTATGTAGCGGCCGCGAAAGTGACGGGTTTACAACGTATCGTTCACCTGAGCAGTTGGGGGGCACATTTGGAAAAGGGAACGGGTTTTATCACCGGGTCTTATCATGCAGAGCAGATCCTTAATACTTTGCAGGGAGTGGCTGTTACACATTTGCGGGCAGGCTCTTTTTATACGAACATGTACAGCTTTGCAGACATGATAAAACATGCGGGATGTATAGGTGCCAACTATGGAGGAGAGGATCGGGTAGTGATGGTACATCCGCGTGATATAGCTACGGTAGCGGCGGAAGAATTGACGAAGCAAGAAAGTGACCGGGTGCGTTATGTAGCCAGTACGGACATTACGGCCAGCGCTGCTGCGAAAGCCATTGGGGCTGCTATTGGCAAGCCTGATCTGCAATGGATCACACTCTCTGATGAAGAGTTGGCAAAGGCTTTGTTAGAAAGGGGAATGCCTGCCAAAATGGTAATTCCTTTGGTAGAACTAGGAGCGGCCATTCACAGTGGTGCCATGCGATCTGATTATGATCTGCATCCGCCCGAGACAATGGGTACAACAACTATTGAAGAATTTGCACAGGAGTTTTCAGTTGTCTATCAAGAGTAGCGGTCAGTATTGGGTATTGGCGCTTCGCTGTACTTTTAGGGCAGTAATTATCAAAAGTAGTGGTCAGTATTAGGTATTGGCGCTTCACTATACTTTTAAGGCAGTAATTATCAAGAGTAGTGGTCAGTATTAGGTATTGGCGCTTCGCTGTACTTTTAAGGCAGTAATTATCAAAAGTAGTGGTCAGTATTAGGTATTGGGGCTTCGCTGTACTTTTAGGGCAGTAATTATCAAAAGTAGCGGTCAGTATTAGGTATTGGCGCTTCGCTGTACTTTTAAGGCAGTAATTATTAAAGAGTAGTGGTCAGTATTAGGTATTGGCGCTTCGCTGTACTTTTAAGGAAGTAATTTAACCAGATAGGATTTCACCGGCTTTTTCCCTCAAAAGAGAAAGGCTGCGGCCATAGTTGATATCCTGTTTTATATGGGGACAGTTCATCGTATAATAAAGATAAAATTATATTTTTATGGTATGAAAGGTTGTCCATTACAGGCTATGCTCAGTTCGGATAAGGACTGTAACCAGAAACTGGGAGTCGCAAAAGACATCCTGGATATGCTAAATGGCAAGTGGAAAATGGAAGTGATCCTCTTGCTGTTGCAATATGACAGTCGTCGTTTTAAGGATTTACAGGCCGAAATACCGGGTGGGGTGTCTGCCAAGGTATTATCTTCCGTGCTGAAAGATCTGGAGGAACATCATATTGTAAAGCGCACGCTCGCTGATGTGACGGTGGCGTATGAACTGACTGAATATGGGCGGTCAATGCGGGAAGTGATATCGAACCTTGTAGAACTGGGTTTAGCACACAGGAAAGAAGTTATTGGAAAATAGGGAGACTGTCTCACATGTGATTGATGCCTGTTTACTGGTAACTGCTAATTTAGCTTGCCTCCTTCCAGTCATCTTCAACTACATGTGAGACAGTCTCCTGTTATATTTTAGAAGCTCCACACGCTATTCTTCTCTTTCAGATAGAAGTCCTTATTCTTATGGTACTTCAGTATGTACTTTTTGCCTGCCTCAGTAGTAAAAGATCTGTTTTCTTTTCCATGATAAGTGTAGGTCGTTTTTTTCATAATTGGATTGTAAGCCATGCTGATCCTTTCGACAATCAGTTCCACTTGTCCGGGATTGACGCTGAAAATTCCTTTGTGAGAAAATTCGTTGTCCATATTCTGACTCACGACACCATGTACAAAGGCGCCGGGTGTTCTTTCGCTGCCATGGAAAGTAATGAAGACTTTATCAGGGTTGGCTGCTGAAAAGGTGTCCAGCTTCTTTTTGTAGTTTCTGTAGTAAATAATTACGTAAAGGATAGCACCGAAGAAGAAAATACCGATTAACAAAAATATCCCATAGTTCTGCATCATATTGTAACAGTTTAAAGGTTTGTTCTAATATCAAAGTTTACCTGTTTGCCATAGTGCTCCAGGTTGGAGGCGAGCATTGAAAAGTCATCTGCATCGAGGGATAGAACAGACCCGTTATGACGTATGAACTTGTAGGTAAATGTGCTGTTGATGTTGTTCCAGCTCATGCTTGCTACGTCTTCCAGTAAGAGTGTTTCCACATCACCTTTGGTATGTACTTCAATTCCTTTTTCGTAGAAGCGGATTTTGTTGTGTCCGATCACATTGATCCTGTCATAGCCATAGTAGCCAGCACCAAGTACGATCAGGCTGGTAACGATTTTCCCGATGATGCCGAGGGATGACCATGCAGAGATGAGATACACTGCGGCGACGAGTGCCACGAGGAAGCTAATAATTGCATACAGGATGCCGAGCCATTTGCTGCTGCGGATTTCGAACAAGAAATTTCCCATGATTACCAGGTTTTTCAGGTGTTAATAAATGGATAAGACCAGACATGATATGTCACCTGCTGGGTTGAGCAGTGTTTTTGTGAACATTGTCTTTAGTTTTTATTTTGTGCTACAAAGTACTTATATCATTTTGAGTGATATCAATATTGTCCCTGGGCAAACGCACTATATAAGTATGCTGAAACACTGATAGATCGGGTTACACATCTTATATTCTCCGGGTTAATTTTTAGTTGTCTGGTTATTGTCCCTGGGTTAACTCCCCTTTTTATTTGATGCTAAAATATTAAATAGTTAATTAAAATAAAAATACGGTGAATAAAAAATTAATAGAGAGGAATTTGAATTGGGATATAGGGTGCAGGCGCTTGAATTTTAGTGTATGTGATGAGGTTGGTGGTGGTTGTTTTGTTTGTTTTGTGGAGAAGGCTTTTTTGTTTATTGGCAATAGGATGTGGTAGGTTGGTTGTCCAGGGGGAATTTTGTTTTCGGTACGGGAGGTGTGAAGGGAGGTATTGTTGGCGTTTTTTGAGGGTTTAGTCGAACAAGCGTCGAAGAAGCGTCGAAGAAGCGTCGAACAACGGTCGAAGAACGGTCGAACAACAGTCGAACAACAGTCGAAGAACGGTCAAGGACGGTCGAACAATAATCGAAAGGCAGTCGAACAACGATCGAACAACAGGTGGGCTTAAGGTGGGATTATTTGGTCATTTTGGACCGAATAAATTCCATTTGTTCGGGGGTAAGCAGGTTTTTATCGAACAGGGTACCATTGGTCCTGGTTGTTTTGAAAAACAGGAGATGCTTCATAACTTTCACTTTGCGTATAGCGGACCATTTCAGTTCGGTTTTGAAGTCTGCGCCCTGAATAAGGATTGTTTCGTCGGTAAAGGTGTATTGTAACGGGGCATATACATATCTCTGTACACCCGGTTTTTTCAGGGTCAGGTAGATCATCAAGGTAGGGAAAATGATGGAAAAAAGGACGTAGTAAAACTCAAAAGAAGGGATACCGGCAGCACCGGTGATGATACGTGACACGAAGTAGACACTAAAGAGGTATAGGAGAATGATAGCAGGTTTTTTATAGAATTGACCGTAAAGGAATTTTATATAGACAGCCGGAGATATATGAGAAGTATGTGTAAAAGACGTCATTAAAAATTATTTTAATAAAGGTAGAGAATTATGGTAAATGAAGAACCTGAATTCTGGGAAAAGAGTTTTACGGAGAAGCAGGAGATGTGGGGTTTTGAGCCTGCGACATCAGCTGTTATGGCAAAGGATTTCTTCCTGGCGCATGGTGTGAAGCGCGTGTTGGTCCCCGGGTTTGGCTATGGGAGGAATGCGCAGGTGCTGCGGGAGAATGGAATCCAGGTAACGGGGATTGAGATTTCGCAGACTGCAATTGGAATGGCGAGAAAGCACTATGGAAATGAGACGACGATCTACCATGGATCAGTGACGGAAATGCCATTTGATCGGGAATTGTATGACGGGATATTTTGTTATGCACTGATTCATTTGCTGGATGGTAATGAACGGGAGAAGTTGATTAAGGACTGTTATGCACAATTGCGTGAAGGCGGTTATATGATATTTACCGTGATCTCTAAAGAGGCGCCCACTTACGGTAAGGGGAGGTATTTGAGTAAGGATAGGTATGAGTTATTTGGCGGGGTGAATATGTATTTTTATGATCGCACGTCTATACAGGCAGAGTTTGGGAATGCCGGCTTATTTGAGGTGACTGAGGTGGTGGAGAATTTTCCCTTTTATTTTATCAAGTGTAAGCGATCATAATTTCTTGCCTCTGATCATACTCAGGAATGCGGGGGTAATGCCCAGGTAGGAAGCGATTTGCCTTTGTGTAATTCTTTGTTCCAGGCCGGGATATTGCCGGCTAAAGCGGGCATAGCGTTCTTCTGCTGTGAGGGATAGATTGGCTGTAATGCGTCGTTGGTACATGGCGAATCCGTTTTGAATCAGGATGCGGAAAAAGCGTTCTACTTTTGGAACGGAGAGATAGAGTTGTTCCAGCTCGTCATATGAAAAGTAATATACTTCAGTATCTTCTATGGCATTGATGCTATAGAAAGCAGGTAGTTGCCCCGAAAAACTGGAGATGTCGGTGATCCACCAGTTTTCAGGGCAGAATAGAATATTGTGATCTTCTCCTTTGCTATCTGTATGAAATAACCTGATACATCCCTGATTGACAAAATAAAAATGCCTGCAGATCTCTCCTTCCCGGAGGAGGTAGGTATTCTTTTTTATTTGCCGGGATTGAAGCTTTGCCAGTACAAGGTCAGTTTCAGCCTGATCTAATGATACGTGCATGGCAAAGTTGGCAAGGAGCCGTTGGTACATGGTTGCTTTTAGTCAAAAGATATTAAAAAAAGCTGACAAGGCGGGTGATCTGGAATTGATCATTGAACTCAAAATAATCCAATCCCTGGCGGGGGCCTTCGGGTAAGGCGACGGTCCAATAGTAACAGCCGCTGTAGTGGTGGAAGACAGGACGCTTGAGGATGTTGAATTGCCGGCCGGGGACCTGGTTAAATGACCATTGGGCAAGGTCAGCGAGTGCGTCTACGCCCTGGATAAGGGCATGGTTGGGATCTGTGTAAGTGCCGTCAGGAGCCCAGCAGGAGGCGAAGCCGGTTTTGTAGGCGTCGAGGTGGGTGGCGTTCCAGGTGTTGACGTATTGCTCTATCATGGTTTCGACTGATGGTGTCATAAGATGGTGTTTTTTGTGAGAGCAAAGGACGGGCATGTGGGAGGGGAAAATGTTTAAGTAGTTGAATGGTTTTGTGGGGAATAATTACGTGAAGGAATGTATGAGGGGAATATTCTGTGCAGAATTGTTAAGGCTGAATTTTGGGCAATTAAGTGTTGCTGCGAGCCAATATTATATAAGATTTAATTTTCCTACCTTTATAGTAACAAAACGCCCCCCTATAATCTCTGTATTATAGGTCTGCTCCTTCTGGGAGCTTTTTTTTTGCTCATATGAAAAAAGTTGTATTCTACGTTGACGGGTTTAATTTCTATCATGGCTTCAAATCATATATAGATTCCAATTCTGAATGGAGGAATTATTACTGGATTGATTTTGTAAACTTATATTCTCATTTCGTTTTTGCACATGATGGTCATGAATTGCATAGCGTGAAATATTTTACTGCTCCCCCATCAAGTACTTCAAAAAGAAGTAAACAAAGTGCATTATTTGGGGCGAATAAAATATTGAATGGAGAAAAGTTTGAAGTTATTAATGGACATTATTCGGATAAATTTATAACCTGTAAGGCAACATGTAAAGAAGAATTTTTCTTACCAGAAGAGAAATGTACAGACGTGAATTTAGCTTTACATATTGTACAGGATTGTATGGCAGAAGTAGTAGATATTGTGGTTTTAGTTACAGCAGACAGCGATCAGCTCTCAACTATTAAGTTGCTCAAGGCAAAATTCCCGAAAGTGAAAGTACGATTATATTTTCCTCCTAATAGAAGATCCAACGAATTAAGAAGTGAAATTAGCCCTGTAGTGTACCTGGAAAATCATGAAGATAAATTTAAAAATGCCGTTATGCCGTTTGAGGTCAGTAATGAGAAAAAGAAGTATACAAGACCGCCGGATTGGAAAAAATAATATGATAACTAATATTTATGAAACCCCCTTTATCCTAATGATTGTTATCGGATTAATAAGTAAATAATTAATGTTTTTTTACTTTAATCTTCACCCCTTGTTTATCGACTTTTACTTTTACAATATCTTCTATTCGAATTTTGCTCAATTCTTCCTCCAGTGATGTATTGATCGCGTAATTATTTATGTAATAAGTGACATTTTTAAATTCCTGTAAGGTCGGTACTGCCTTGCGATAATCTCCTGATTTGGCCGAGAAATACTGCCAGTAATTTTGTCTTACGAAGGAACGTGTTTCAATAATCAATGTGTTCAGTAGATTAGCATCACCTTTTTCAACATATATTATAACATTTATATTGCAGATCTCAGCAGCAGGGATGTCTGGAATATGGCCTGTCTGGAGTTGGCCATCTATGACGACCTGCCTGATTTTATAATGGTTTAAGAACGCAGAATCAGCGATGCTGACAGGGGCCTCTGAGAAATGCGTTTTACGATGGGAGCTGACTACGCTATTGGTTGATAATAGGCTATCTATTATAAGTTGTGTTGTTGTATCTTTTTTTTGAGATGAGTAGTCAGCGTTTTTGGACTGTGTATATGAATACGAGCTACAGCAAAGATGAAAACATAATAAGAGCATTACAAGTTTCATGAAGCGGAACTTTTGTAGGGTTGAAGTTACAACAAAAGATCCTCCAGTCTGCCATGTGCAATACTATAACTTTGATGTACTATAAATTCAAGCCGCAACTGTCTTAATGTATCCTTTATCTCCGCTACAAGTGGCAGCGGATCACCAATATTAATAAACCGCTGATAAATCACCTGGTCATGGCTGCCATAACCCGTGATGATTTCAAGGTCATCTGTCGGTTCGATATTCCCATGAATATTTACCTGGATAATGGTATCGTCTGTTAATTGAAAGAAGTATATATCCCCATCACCGGCATCTTCTTTTGCTTTGAGATATTTCGTGGCGCGTATGGGTAATACGGTCATCTGGTTTTTTTGCAGGAAACTCAAGACTTCCCGGTAATGAAAGTTGATAAAGAAGGTGAGCCATGTACCCATGGCCAGAAAAAAGATGATTCCCTGCCAGGCTTGTGTCATTAAGCCAATCAGAACGCCAAGTAATGGCCAGATAGCTATCCGGCACCAGTTGCGGTGCTGCAGCTTGCTCCTGAAGTAGGCTGCTTCCTGTTCGTTTAATGGCCGTTCGTAAGTCATGTTACATGCATCATCCTGCTTCCATAATTTCGGCTATCGCCTCATGCAGGTCCTGATTTTTGATCCGCTGAATGACCTGCTTATCATACCGCTGATCTTTGCGCCTCAAAGCTATCAAATGCTGTGCATAGTACAAATGTGATTCATATCGCATGTCAGCAAGATGAGCGTCAATTTCATCAATGATTTCAATAGGTAATTTCCCATCCATGTAGAAGCGTGTGAGCAAATCAAGAGCATTGGCCTGGATCCAGTCATATTCACCAAATGCAATTTCCTTCAACATTGGTACTGCTGGCAGACCAATATGGTAAATGACCTCAAAGATGGTATACTGGCAGGCAGATAGCCAGCCGGTGAGCCCCAGTTGTGACTGATCTACGTTTTCGGGAACAGGCAGGTCTGCATGCAAACGGCTGCGGAGTAAAGGGAGGTCTTTCGAAGCGAGTTGGCCGGCGACCGCTTTGGTCTGGTCAAAAAATTTGTCAGGGGATGTGAACATTAAGCCTGCCAGGTGGGGAATGGCACGGTCAATAACTGTATTGTCCATCATAGGAATAGGTAATTTATTGCGATAAATATATAAAAAAATGTAATACTGCGCAAAAATGCTGCGTAGTAGGGTTGGATATTGGGGCATTAAATCCAGAAATATGAACAAATTTGAACGATTAAAAGGGGAATTAGCCCAACATGGAACAGGAAAAATGAAGGCTTTTGGCAGCTCGATGCTACCGATTTTGAAAAGTGGCAGTCAGCTGACCTTTGTGCAAGCCGACAGGTACCAGATTGGGGACATTGTTTTTTGCAAGGTAAAAGGCAGGTATATCGATGCGCATAAGGTCATTAAGACGGATGCTCATAAGGGATACCTGATTGCGAACAATCATGGCCATGAGAATGGATGGACGCGGATCGTGTATGGAAAAGTGGTGCTGGGAGAGTATCAGCACCAGGTGATTTATAGAAATGAGGAATGATTACTTACAAAAGTCTTCCAACAGCTTAACTACGACTACCGGCTGTTCTTCGGGTATATAATGCCCACAGCCCGGTATCACGATCACCGCTCCTTCGTCAGACAATGCTTCCGCCACTGCCCGCATTCCTTCGCCCACTGCATACTCCCCTCCTACAGCCATTACCGGTACCTTCAACTTCCTCAATTGCTGCCTGTTCTGCTCCGCACTCAAACTAAATGCCCTGTAATAATTAAATCCCGCCGTTAACCGCTCCTTCCCCTTGTACGCTTCGTAATACACCTCGCTGTCAACACTCCCTTTTACAAATGCCTTGTGGGTAAAATACCAGTTGAGGTATTCCCGCTCCTTGCCAACTACCAGCATCTCCGGCATCTCCGCTACCGCATGAAAGTAAAACTGCCATATCTTTCCTGCGTTCTCCGGTTGAAACAACTGCGGTGACATTAAACCCGGAATTCCTGCATCCATTACTGTCAGTGACAGGCATACTGATTCATACTGTAATGCAAATGCCACTGCCACCCAGCCACCAATATCATGACCCACTATATGACACTGCTGCACCCCCTGCTCATCAAGATATGCCTTCATTAATTGCGCAACGTGTGCTGTATCATATTGCTCCGCAAAAGGGCTCTTCCCCATCCCCGGCAGATCAGGTGCCAGTATACGGTATTGTGTAGAAAGCGCAGGGATCACATGCCGCCAGATATGCGCTGTCTGCGGCCACCCATGTAATAAAAGAATCGTATCCATATGGCAAATGTAACAGGATCACTGAAATGGCAGGAAGACAAAGATCCTGCAATTCCTGCCAAACTACTACCTTTGCCAGGTGAAGCACGTTGTCTTACTCATCACCCACGATTCTACCCTGCTTGACTTTGCCGGGCCATTGGAAGTATTTACCAAAGCCATCGACAAAGCGGGTCCCGTTTACCAGACGCATATCGTGTCGCTGGAAGAAACGACTCAGATCCGGACTTCTTCTGGTATGCAAATTACCTGCGCTGCCAACTATGCCGCGTTTTCGCTTCCTATTGATACGCTTATTATTGCCGGTTTGCCCAAAGATCTGCCCCGGCATATTCATCCTAAAGCAATTGCCTGGATTCGACAACAAGCCCCACAGGTCAGACGAATCTGTTCGGTCTGCTCCGGCGCTTTCATCCTGGCAGAAGCAGGTTTATTAGATGGCAGAAAAGCGACGACACACTGGAGTTTATGTGAAAGACTGGCCACTGCATACCCGGACATTACTGTGGATGTAGCACCTATTTTTGTGAAAGATGGTAATGTGTATACCTCTGCTGGTATCACCACGGGCATGGACCTGGCGCTGGCACTACTGGAGGAAGATATGGGCAAACGCTTTGCTTTGGAAATCGCCAGGCAAATGGTGCTTTTCCTGAAAAGGCCCGGCAACCAGGCACAATATAGTTCAGTGCTTGCTGCGCAGGCGATCGATCATGCACCGGTACAGGAAGCGGTGGACTGGATCATGGCACATTTGCAGGAAGAGATTACTGTAGAAGCACTGGCTGAAAAAGTGTTGATGAGTCCAAGGAATTTTGCCCGGGTATTTGTCAAAGAAATGAATATTACTCCTGTGAAGTTTATAGAGAAAATGAGAGTGGAAACAGCTTGCAGGAGCTTGACGGAGCAGCACCTTACACAGGAAGAGATTGCCGCTGCATGCGGGTTTAAAAATGCGGAGAATATGCGCAGGGTGTTTCTGAAGATATTTGATGTGACACCGTCTGAATACAGAAAACGTTTTCAGACGGCGCTATAATTTTTATACTTCATCTTTCTTAATCCACTTACCTACTGCTGGTGGTACATAATTCTTCATTTTACCCAGCAGTGTGTCGATATCATCACTTATTAAAATCATCTCCTGGTTTACTTCTTTTAAGAATCCATTATCCACCATTGTTTGTACCAATGTGATCATCGCATCATAATACCCGTTTGTGTTCAGGATACCAATTGGTTTTTTGTGCAGACCTAACTGCGCCCAGGTGAGCATTTCAAAAAACTCTTCCATGGTACCATATCCTCCCGGCAATGTAATGACCCCTTCGCATAGTTCATTCATTTTCATCTTACGGGTATGCATACTGTCTACAATCAATAGTTCTGTCAACCCGGTATGCGCAATTTCTTTTGATCGGAGAAAGTCGGGAATTACGCCCGTCACTACACCTCCGGCTGACAATGCACCGTCTGCGACTGCCCCCATGAGGCCTACTTTGGCACCGCCATATACAAGCCCGATATTATTTTCTCCAAGTGTTTTACCTAGCTGAAATGCCTGTTCCATGAAGATACTTTCTGTACCAGTGCTGGATCCACAAAAGACGGTTATACTTTTCATTTCCTGATGGGTTTGATGGGGCAAAGGTACTAGGATTTGTTGTAACTTAATTGCATTAAAACGCACAACATATGTCCGGCAGGATCGTTATTGTAGGCTACCAGCCTAAACCCGGCAAGGAGGAAGCACTTGATGTACTCACCCGCAAACATTACGATTTATTAAACGAAGCAGGATTGGTTTCAGCAAGAACACCTATTATCATGAAAGCAAAAAATGGTACTGTGATAGAAGTGTTTGAATGGAAATCTGCCGCGGCGATTGAACAGGCACATACGCATCCCGTGGTATTGAAATTATGGGAAGAATATGCAGCAGTCTGCGATTACGTACCCGTAGGCGGACTGGCAGAGATGGGAAATTTGTTTTCAGAGTTTACGCCATTTGAATAATCCGGATGATGGCATAGTTTCTGCGCATATATAGTATAGGACTGGGTTTACTGAAATTAGTAATAATCTTTACTACTATGCAACGCTTCTTTTTTATTGCCACCATTATCTTTTATTTACCAACATTTGCTCAGACTTCGCCACAACTCTTCCAGGTCACCACAGCGGCAACTGCACCGGGTCAAACCGTATTAATCAGGGGGGAAGGCATTGACCAGATTGCCACCATTGAGATCGGGCGGCTTGCAGATGAACGTGTTGACAACACGTCCCCGCGCTATGTCCCTTTGCCTGAAGCGGATCATTTACCAGATCAGAAAGGCAGTAAAATTTCCCCAGGCGAAAGAATGATAGCTGTGGATAAAGTACAGCAAAATGAAAAGTCTGTAAAGGTAATTATACCGGATAATTTCCGGCAGGGTGTGTATAGTGTGCGGCTGACAGATAATAGTGGGAATATCAGTGGATTTTATGTCAATGTTCCCATTGTTAACTGGGTGATCAGTGATGATGGGTATAACGCCGCTGCTGCAGGAGATGTATTGCGTATACAGGGAAAGAACCTGTTTCGCAACGGGATGAATGGACAAGTGGTGTTAGCCAATGGAGGAAAGGCGATAAGATTAAAAATAGATAGCGTTTACGATGATTACTCTGTGCGCGTTACTATTCCCGCTGCTATTCCGCAAGGGACCTATCAATTGTACTATCATAACGGATCAGGCGGAAAAACTGCCTGGAGTATGCCGCTCAGCGTTCATATCGTGGCGAAAGAAATGTGGAAGACCCAGGCATACAATGTAAAAACATACGGTGCCAAAGGCGATGGCTCACAGGATGATACCGAAGCGTTTAAAAAAGCGCTGGATGCTGCCCGCGATGGAGGTATTGTACGTGTACCTGCCGGCAATTATATTTTATCGGATGGACTTGTCATTCCTGCTGGCGTGATGATAAAGGGACAAAGAGGGGCGGTTTTAAATTTTACCCCTGTTGCAGTATCTGCGCTCATTACCGGCACCGATCATTTCGGGTTGACGGACCTGGCTATCCAGGCAACCCGCGCATTTGGCATTATCATGAATACCGGCCAAGGACATGTTGTGTTAGAAAGACTTGTCGTGCAGCAGGACATTGGTGATGCCCTTGCAGACCTGGATAGCAAGTGGGCTAAAACAGGTATACAGTTAAAAGGCCCGGGTATCCGCGTGAGAGATTGTGTGTTCAAATCGGCTGGTATGTTCTCCTTTGTCGGTGTGAGCGGATTTATACAGCGATGCCGTTTTGAAAAGACGGGTGGCAGTGTGAAGACGTATATGAATATTCATCCTCAGGGTCTCATTTTCGAGGACTGTTATAAACAAACGAATGGTTTTGGATATGGTGCAACTATCCAGGAGAGCTATGATCTGTACGAGGCTAGAAATGTTACACCTTTCAACTATATTAATGACAGGGAGGTGATGACACTGGATGGAGGGAGTGGTGGTTATTATGGAAAAGTAAGTAGTGCGAGTGGTAACAGCATTGCGCTGGCTACGGACGGTAAGACTTTTCAGTGGGCGGCTAATAAATGGATCGGGGGAGGGCTGTTTATTATTGATGGTAAAGGCGCAGGACAGTTCAGGCGGATAGTGAGTCACACAGTAGATCGAATAGAACTGGATGAACCTTTCCTTGTTGTGCCGGATGCCAGTTCTGTCATTAGTATTACAACGATCAGGGAACATCTATATTTTGTGAATAACACGGCGATGGATGCCGGTGCTTACCAGTTATACGGCTCTGCCCAGAACTGTGTGATTGCAGGATTAAAAATGCAACGCAGTGCAGGGATTATCGGCAAAGGGTCGTATGTGAATTATGGCAGGCAACCTAACTGGTATATTGATATCGTGGATTGCCAGTTGAGCGATGGTACTTACACCCCGCAATTAGATCAGAAAGATAAATTCCGCGGAGATCAGCAAATTAACATTATTGGCTCAGGGTGCCCCGGGTTGAACATCGGTTCTTTGGTGAGGGGGAATGTGCTGACAGGAAAAAGCTATATACGGGTATCTCCCGGTGGGGAATTGAACGATGTGCAGGATGCAATTATTGAGAGCAATAAGGTGAGTGGGGCAAAGAATGGGTTGGCAATTTACGGGGTAGGTGGAGTGGTGAATAATTTATTTATTCATGATAATCAATTCGGTACGATGGATATTTTCAAAGCTTTGCGTGCGGAGGGATACCAGGTGAGGTAATCCGGGTAATTTAATTAATTTTACATATGTGAAATTATCCCTATGAAATTATCCTACATAACTGTTTGCATAACACTGTCAGGCATCCTCTGTTCTTTATCGATTGGTTGTAAGAAATCCGGAGAGCTGCCACCTGAGAAAAACTATTCACTCGTGGATAGTGTCTTTACCTCCGGTACGCCTGAAGGCTCTACCGCTACCGGTGCGGATCCCAATGACCAGGTAGAGAATGTTACTTTTACCAGCACGGTTGCCGTTCATTTCGGTATGACTGTGGATATTACCAACCCGCTCGATGGCAAGGGGGTGAGTATCACAGAGAATGGAGATGATGTAACGATCACCTCTTCGGTAGCAGGCGTGCAATATGATCTATCTGGTTTCACGCCTGACGGGGCTGTGAAAATCTACAGCGATTATGATTATAAGGTTATTTTGAATGGTGTGAGCATTGCTAATAGTGATGGTCCTGCGCTGAACCTGCAATCGATAAAGCGTGCATTTATAGTATTTACCTATGGCACGCAGAGTGTATTGAAAGACGGTGCTGGTTATCTTGCAAGTACAGAAGAGCAGAAAGGTGCCTTCTTTGCAAGGGGGCCGATGATCTTTAGCGGGCAAGGTGTGCTGAGTGTATCTGGTGCTTATAACCATGCGATCTGTTCTGACCAGCTGGTACGTGTTCGTTCGGGAAATTTATATACAAATGCGGTCAACGATGGTATACATGCTACCAGTATTATTGTAGATGGTGGGTATGTAAAAGTAGGTAGCAGTGCAAATGGGATGATGGCAGAGGGCGGGCCGGTTATTGTGAACAATGGCTCCCTTGAGCTGGATGTGAATAAGTTTGGATTAGCTACCAGGGCTGTTGAGGGGACTGATGCTTATATCAATATCAATGGTGGCAAAGTAGCTATCAGATCTGCTTTGGGAAAAGCACTGTATAGTGCGGGAGATCTGACAATTAACAAAGGAAATGTAGATGCGAATATTACCGGGTATACCTTGACGGATGAAAATTACGGGGTGAGTGCAAAGAAGAGTATTTACATTAATGGCGGGTACGTAGGTTGTAAGGGGTATAATGGTTTGTATACGGGCGGGAACCTGACGATTACAGGGGGCGCTTTGATTGCCTATTCCATTGGTAACATTTCTTCTGGGATTGCCTGTCCTGCTGGAACATTTAAGATCACCGGTGGTAATATTCTGGGTGCGGGTGTGACGACCAGCGTACCTGATGCGAGTGTGTCTACAATTAATGCATTGATACTTGGGGGAACAAAGAAGGTGATGTATGTGGGACGTATCAACAATGGTAGAGAAATCATGACTTTCCAACCGGCGGAATTTTATTATACGGTGCTGTATGCATCTTCCAAGGTAGTTACAGATGCGCAGTGCGATGTGTTCAGGGGAGGTTCAGTATATGGTAACCTGGGGAGTGATACGGTGGCAACTACTTATGGCAATATTGGTGGATTGTATAAAACCGGTTTGTATATCAGTGAAGATAGAATAGCAGATACATCGTTTAAAGTCACCAGCAGGATAACACTGGCTGGCGGATTGACGAAATAAAGCATTGCGGAGGTTGTCTGAAAAGTAAGCTGAAAGTGGGGAAACTTTGTGCATTCAGTTGTCCGGCTAATACCGGGGAATTTACTTTTTGACAACCTCTTTTTATTTTTATTTGTGCAAGTAAATGCTTGCGCTTATATTTGCAAGCAAATGCTTGCTTATTTATGGAGGCCAGGAGAGACGTATTTCAGGCTATAGCAGACCCTACCAGGCGGGAGATTATACACCTGGTTGCCCACGAGCCCCGGCATCTCAATGCTATTGCGGCGAACTTTGACATGACCAGGCAAGCTATTTCCCTGCATATAAAGATATTAGAAGAGTGTGGTCTGATTGAGATCAGGCAACAAGGCAGGGAGCGGATCTGTGCTGCCCGGCTGGAGAAATTACAGGAAGTACAGGATTGGATTCGTCAGTATGAATCGTTCTGGCAACACAAAATGCAGGCGCTTAAAAACTTTCTTGAAGACAATTCATCACCCCGTAAATCCAAAAAGAAATGAGTAATCAAGTTGTTGTAATTGAAGAGACATTCAATGCGCCAGTGGAGAAAGTATGGCAGGCACTGACTGATAAGGACAAGATGAAGCAGTGGTATTTCAAGCTGGATGATTTCAAAGCGGAGAAGGGATTTAAATTCAGTTTTCCGGGACAGGGACGGAAAGGAGAGCAATACATTCATTTGTGCGAGGTGACCATCGTCAAGCCGATGAAGCAATTGCAGTATAGCTGGCAATATAAGGATTATGAAGGTTATTCCACGGTTACATTTGAGTTGTTTGCGGAAGGAGACAAAACAAGATTGAAGCTTACACATGAAGGACTGGATAGTTTCCCGGCGCATCCGGATTTTGCTGTAGACAGTTTCAGAGGTGGATGGACACATCTGATGACGATTTCATTGAAGGAGTATTTGGCGAAGGAGAACTAACGGGGATGAGATGGCTGAGGGTAATGCTTTTGAGGCTGAAAGTGGGCTTTCACGTTACGCGAAAGCCCGCTTTTTACCTGTGGCAGGAGGTGTTGAATTCTATGTTTTTACATGACTATTTTGAAATACGATATAGCAATGTTGTGAGCTCCTGCCTGTGGCCGGTGGTGATAAAATTCCATTTTTTTGCACAGCTATTTTGAAATACGATATAGCAATGCTGTGAGTTCTTTTGGCATGGTAATCATTGCATCATGCCCTGTCGGCAACTCGTAATAGCTCCACTCCTTACTTGCCCTGGCCTGATCGCCGAATACTTTCAGCTGTGGCATCTGTGGTTGAGTGCAGGCTATATAGGTAAGCGGTAAATGATTCCCATATACATGTTCCAGGTGTAATACCTGGTCAAAGCTCCGGAATGGTTGCGGTGTCAGTCGCTCACTCACCCACTTTACCTGTGCGGGATCTGTCACGCCAAATACCTCTGGTGGCCATACGGGTACTGACAATCCATGTGTGGCTGCTGTGGAGGCTCTTACATTATCAGAAAGATGAGCAGGTTGTGAGGTGAGTGTACTCTTCCCGTTTTCAATCAGCATTGCATCTAAGAAGATGAGTTTTTTCAGCCGGTTGGGAATGCGGTCAGCCACTCCTGCAATGACTGCACCTGCATAACTATGCCCTACTAATATGACATCGTGCAAATCCTGCATGGTAATAAAGTTGACAATATCCTGGATATGCGTGTCAAGGTTAATGTTTGTATTGAGTACATGGCGATGTTCTCCCAGTCCGCTTAAGGTAGGGGTATATACAGTGGCGCCTTTTGCCTGCAATGCCTGACTTACTTCTTTCCAGCACCAGCCACCATGCCATGCCCCGTGTACCAGTACGAAGGTTTGGGCATGCGTCCACCCGGCCACTGCCAGTGATAGCAGTAGGCAACAGAAAAATTTCCATTTCATTTTTGTGATATTTTTGTACTTCAAAAGTAGATGTAGTCGGTGGGGTATTCAATAACTCACCCCAAAGTGAGTCGTTTCATGAATAATTGAATAATGGCAACAAAAATTAAAGATAGCTCCATGAATGCGCATAATCTCCGGGTACTGGCAGACCATTGCCAGGTGTCAGAGGTGTTGGAGTTGATCAGCCCGAGGTGGAAAATGCAGGTACTGTTTTGTATCTCCCAGGAGGTGTACCAGTTCAGTCAGCTGAAGAAGGTGTTCCCGACTATTTCTGACCAGGTTCTGGCCCGCAGGTTAGGAGAGATTGTGGCAGAAGGGCTGGCGGTGAAGTTCCAGGTGCCGGATACGATGCCGTGCCAGGTGAAATACGCGGTAACGAAGAAAGGGGCCGCGCTGCTGGAGATTGTGCAGTCGTTGCATCAGTGGGGGCAGATGGACTGGGAGTAGGGATGTATCCTGAAAAGGCGGCTGTGTTGGAGTTGCATTGATGGGGACGAAGGGACTGGAGGTAGGTGCTTTGAAAATGCGGTTGTGTTGGAGATTGTGCAGTCGGTGCATCGGTGGGGAAATGGACTGTAGGTAGGGAAACCTTGAAAAAGAGTCCACGCTGGAGATTTTGCAATCCTTGCATCCATAGTGGCAAATGGACTGGAGGTAGGTAGGTGCTTTGAAAAAAGCGACCTTTATCATTGCGCAACGCCTGCCAGTAAAAAGCCTGTAAACCCTTTGAATGAGCCTGTTGCCGGCCCGAATAGCCAACTTTATATATTTCCCTGAAAATTTCCACTTTCATTTGTAGTTTTATCGCCTGTTTTGGGGAGCTACCCCCCTGAGCGTAGCTTTTAAACCAATTGATCTGTGAACAAAAACTACTACATTATCGATTTCGACAGCACTTTCACGCAGGTCGAAGCATTGGATGAACTGGCGCGCATTTCATTACAGGAACACCCGGAACGGGAAGCTATCTACAAGAAAATTGAAGAGCTGACCAACCTGGCTATGGAAGGGAAACTGTCGTTCAGAGAAAGCCTTTCCGCCAGGGTAAAGCTCCTGGAAGCCAGCAAAGAGCACCTTGGGTTACTGATCAAGCACCTGAAAAAGCAGGTGTCTGTTTCTTTTTCGAGAAATAAGAAGTTTTTCAAACACCATGCGGACGATGTGTTGATTGTATCAGGTGGGTTCAAAGAGTTCATTACCCCTGTGGTATTGCCTTATCACATCAAGAAAGAGAATATATACGCTAATACTTTTGTGTTCGATGCTGATGGTAAAATAATCGGTTTTGACGAAGCCAACCCTCTTTCTGATGAAGGTGGTAAGGTAAAGCTGCTGAAGGATATGCAGTTATCCGGCGATATCTATGGTATCGGGGATGGGCATTCTGACTTCCAGCTGAAAGAGTTTGGCATGATTAAGAAGTTCTATGCTTTTACAGAGAATATCAAGCGTAAGGCGGTGGCTGAAAAAGCAGATCACGTAACGCCGAGCTTTGATGAATTCCTGTATGTGAATAACCTGCCGAGTGCATTGTCTTATCCTAAGAACAGGATTACCTGTGTGGTATTGGGAGAGGTAGATAGTGAAGCTGTACAATACCTGAAGAAAGATGGGTTTGCTATTGAGACTTCCCCGGAGGCGATCGCTGATGCAGGGATATTGCTGATCGCAGCAGGTATAAAAGTAGACCAGGCATTGCTGGAGCAATCACCTAAGCTGAAAGTAATCGGTTATCTGGGCGATGGTAGTGCCCTGATCGACTATGATGCATGTACCACCCGTGGTATCGTGGTATTCGATCACCTGAAGAAGCCATTGTCAGTCGCAAAGCGGGTGGCTAAGTTCATCAACAATGGCGATACCTTCAAGAGCAGTAACTTCCCTCATTTACAATTACCGGCGGTAGAAAATGCGCATCGTTTGATTGGTATCCATCACAATGTACCGGGCATGATCGCGAAGGTGAACCAGGTATTTGCAGAAAGAGGGATTAATATTATCAGTCAGTTCCTGATGACAAACAATCAAATTGGATATGTGATCACGGATGTAACTGCGGAATATGATAAGCAGGTACTGAAAGGATTGAAGGAAATCGAGGGTACGATAAAGTTCCGATATTTATATTAATCAAAGGGATCTTTTGGTTTTTTAAGTGTTTGAATAGAGCAAGTGGGGACAGCATAAATTAGTGAGTAGCTTAAAACGGTGATTGATATGGGTAAGGATGGGCTGGTAGGTGGAAATCATAGGATGGTAGCGCCAGATGTGTTGGGTCGGTCCTGAGAATTTTATGCAAAGAGCCTGTTTTCAGCAGGTGGCCCGGAAAAGGAGACTGAGAATATTATAAAACGGTTCCTGTTTTCAGCAGGTACCGCGGAAAAGGAGATTGAGAATATTATAAAACGGTTCCTGTTTTCAGCAGGTGTCCCGAAAAAGGAGATTGAGAATTTTATGCAAAGAGCCTGTTTTCAGCAGGTGCCCCGGAAAAGGAGATTGAGAATATTATAAAACGGTCCCTGTTTTCACCAGGTACCCCGAAAAAAGGAGACGGTATCCATCCTGAGATACGTCTCCTTTTTTGCTTTAAATATAGTACTGTTGGCCCTCCCGCACGACTACTGTGCAAACCCTTAATAACCATGAAAACAAAACAAATGATGAGGGCGGGCGTACTATCCTGCCTGCTCATTATCGCTTCCTTCTTATCCCAGGCACAGTTTAGAGTGATAGGCTATATGCCTTCCTGGTCAGGAGATGTGAACGCTGTTCAATACAGCAAACTCACTCACATCAACTACGCGTTCCTTTTACCAACAGCTACAGGTGGATTGCAGGCACTTGATGGGGCATCGAAATTACAAAGCCTTGTATCACTGGCGCATGCCAATGGGGTGAAGGTGCTGATTTCTGTCGGTGGATGGAACAACGGTGATGACAGTGGTTTTGAAAGCCTGGCAGGCAACAGCAATTACCGGTCTGCATTCGTGACGAACATGATGAATTTCGTGAGCCAGTATAACCTGGATGGTGTGGACATAGACTGGGAGTACCCGGATGCCGGTGCCTCTGCCAATAACTATGTTTCTCTCATGACGGCCCTCGCCACTGCCCTGCATGCACAAGGGAAATTATTAACAGCCGCTGTAGTAGGTACTGGCGGTGATGGTGTGCTGAGCAGCGTTTTCTCCCAGGTAGATTTTCTGAACCTGATGGCGTATGACTACAATAATTATGATCACTCTACCTATACCTATGCTTCTCAATCTATCGCTTACTGGAAAGGCAAAGGACTGCCAGCTTCCAAGTGCGTGCTGGGGGTGCCTTTTTATGGTCGTCCTTCCTGGGAAAGTTATGCAGCACTGATTGCCAGAGGAGCCAGCCCGTATGCTGACACATATGCCGGTGTTGGCTATAATGGTATTACTACCATGAAGAGCAAAGTTGACCTGGCTTACGACCAGGGTAGCGGTATCATGATCTGGGAACTATCACAGGATGCTACGGGCACCTATTCCCTGCTGTCCGCCATTCATGATGAAGTAGTGGTGAAAAGCGGTGGTAATGGTAACCAGCCTCCTACTGTGAGCATTTCCTCTCCTGCTAACAATGCTACTTTCACCGCCGGCGCCACTGTAACCATTACGGCTACTGCTGCAGATGCAGACGGCAGTGTAACGAAAGTGGAATTCTACAATGGTGCTACCTTATTAGGTACTGCAACCGCTGCTCCCTATACCTATAGCTGGACTAATGTTGCAGCAGGTACTTATAACCTGACCGCAAAAGCGACAGACAACAAAGGCGCGACCAAGACAAGCGGAACGGTAACCATCGTAGTAGGCGGCGGTACGAATACCGGCAATTGTGCCGGGGTCGCGACATGGACTGCTGCTGGTATTTATCTCAATGGTGCACAGGTCGTGTATAATAATAAGCTGTATACTGCTAAATGGTGGACACAGAATGAACAACCTGATACACATACCGGTGATGGGCAGGTATGGGCATATGTGAGTGATTGTGGTACTTCTTCCGGTGGTAACAAAGCACCGACCGTCAGCATCTCTTCTCCGGCAGGAGGTGCTGCTTACACAGCTCCTGCTACTGTCAATATCACGGCGACCGCCGCAGATGCTGATGGTAGTATTGCGAAGGTAGAATTCTACAATGGTGCTACCTTATTAGGTACAGCTACTACCTCCCCTTATACTTATAGCTGGACGGGTGTAGCAGCGGGCACTTATGCACTGACTGCAAAAGCCACTGATAATGGTGGCGCATCTGCTACCAGTGGTGCCGTGAGCATTACGGTTTCAGGGTCATCTAACAATGGGGGCAATTGTGCGGGAGTGGCTACTTATCAGCCTTATCCATCTGTGTATAATACAGGTGATAAGGTAGTATATAATGGTATGCTGTATGTGTCGCTGGCAAATGGACTGTACAACGTGACGCCAGGTACGGCTGATTATTGGTGGCAGCCACTGGGTGCCTGCAGCAGCAGTGCAAGAGTCGCGAATACGGCCTATGTTGCAAATGATTCAGTGCCGGTAACTGTATATCCTAATCCTGTGACAGGTAGTACATTGCAGGTGAAAGTGGGGGCGAAAGCCGGTGAACAACTGGTGTTGGAATTATGGAGTGTGGATGGTAACGGACCGGTAGCGAGAAAAGTGTATACAGCAGGTGCGAAAGGTGCACAGATGATCAGTGTAGATATTAGTAAAGTGCCGGTAGGTACGTGGATTGTGAAGATTTCGAATAGTGTGGGTACGCGAAAGGAAAGTGTGAAGCTGGTACGTATGTAATCTTAATAGATAAGAATAACAAGAGGATGGCTCATAAATAGGGCTGAGAATCACTTAAACGGATACCCGGCTCCATCAGGGATACGAATAAAAAGAGGCTGTATCGTACTTATGATGCAGCCTCTTTTGCTTTTATGAATAGTGTGCGTCTGTTATTGTTTCTATTGCTTATGAAACAGCTTATCGTTTTTTTTCTACCAGTATCACCGTCAAAATTCCTAATGTATATGCCAACATATCACTCCATGCAAAACTTGTCCCGATAATAATCCTGGCTGCCCTGTTGTGTTGCAGCCCCAGCAGGTTCACGAGCTGAAAGTATTGTCCGATCTCAATCAGGTAAGAAAAGATCAACACGCCTGCAGCCACGTGTTTTACAGGGGCCTGATAGACACTTCTTACTACGCAATAAATGAAAATAACGACCAGGTAATCACCTACATAAGGGCGAATAAAGGCATCGTGTACATATAGGGCTATTAAAACCTCCACAATAAAGAGGGCCAGGGCCAGCAAAAAATACTTTAGACTAAACTTTAACATGATAGCTAAGATAGGAATATAATTGAGGTCATGCATCAATGCTCACGGGATAGCTTACTCTAACTTTTCGTAACTTTAATAAAAACATAGGAAATATGAGAGCATTCTTAGGTATGGGCCTTTTAGGATCAAATTTCACGAAGGCTTTAATTAACAAGGGCGAGCAGGTACAGGTATGGAACAGAACGACGTCAAGAGCAACCGCGCTGGAAGCTTTTGGCGCAAAGGCTTTTACCAACGTGGCAGATGCTGTGAAGGGTGCAGATTATGTACATATAGTCGTGAAGGATGATGCTGCTGTGAATGAGGTACTGGCAGCAGCGGCACCTGGGTTCAAACCGGGCGCTGTGATCATAGACCATACTACTACTACGGTAGAAGGTGCGAAGGAACGTACGAAAGAATGGAAAGAGAAAGGGTTTACGTATCAGCATGCACCTGTATTTATGGGACCAGGCAATGCGCTGGATAGTACCGGGTATATGCTGGTGTCAGGTGACCAGGCAGTGATTGGCAAACTGGAGCCGGTGTTGGCACCTATGACAGGTAAGCTGGTGAACTTTGGAGAAGAAACGGGAAAGGCGGCTGCCATGAAACTGGTAGGTAACTCATTTTTAATATGCTTAACGGCGGGCTTAACGGATATGTTGGCTGTGGGGAAAGCACTGGGTGTAAACGGCGATGATATCCTGACATTACTGGCTGACTGGAATCCGGGTATGGGCGTTACTTCCCGGCTGAAGCGGATTTTGTCTGCTCCTTATGATGACCCTTCCTGGGAGTTGAATATGGCAAGGAAAGATGCGGGGATTTTTATAGATAGCGCCGCTAAAGCTGGTACAGACCTCCATGTAATACCGGTCGTGGCATCGGTGATGGATGAGTGGATAGCGAAAGGGTTTGGGAATAAAGATTGGACGGTGATTAGTAAAGATGCTTTATAGTGTAGAGAAGAGGGTGGCTCATAGGTAAAAATAGGGGCTGAAAATCACTTAAACGGATACCCGATTCCATCAGTGATACGAATAAAAAGAAGCTGTATCGTGCTTATGATACAGCTTCTTTTTATTTTGTGTATTGTTCGTAATTATAGTTTTATCAGTGATTGAAATTTATACAAGTCCCCCGGTTTCCTTTATGATAGCAGGGCTTGTTAATCGTCTCCAGAGGTAATATTGAATGATCACTTATCAGTGATTCACCGGATAAGGTCCTTCAGTGAAGGATTCTGAATGATACCCTTTCTTCCCGATTATATCTGCCAGTTTACTTTTGATAGATTGCCCCATTTTTAGTTGCTGCAATAGGGAGCCAAAGTCGTGTTGTGGCTGCCAGTGTAATTCTCTGCGTGCTTTTTCATTGACATATACCCGGTCCAGGTGTGGGAGGAATTGCCAGTTGTGCTGCGCAAAGATGCCTGCAGCTTCGGGATAGAGTTGTTTGATCACATCGGGGGCATGATCTCTTAGTAATGGAAGATCAGCCTGTGTAAAGGGAGTGGTCGCGCTGATAATATATTTACCAAAACCAATCTCCTGTGCGTGGTGCATGGCTGCGATATGTGCAGTCACCACATCTTCTACATCTACACGCCGATACAGGTATTCCAGCATTTTAAGATTATCATCTGCAAATGCATCACGCATGCCTTTATTATCATCTGATTCTGGGAAGAAGCGGGAGGTGCGCAGGATAAGTACAGGTAGTTGCTGATTGCGGTAAAAGAGCTGGCACAGATCTTCTGCGGCAGTCTTTGTAACGCCATAGATGTTCTTGGGTTGCGGCATCACATCTTCCGTGATCCAGGCGGCTGGTTGGCCGGGAGGTGGAATAAGGGCATCGCCAAATACGCTGGTAGTACTGGTAAAGATGAAAGCTTTTACATGATTGGCGGTTGCAGCTTCCAGTAATTGTAGGGTACCTGTGATGTTGGTGTCAATAAATTCCTGGCGGGAATGTGTACCTACATGAGGTTTGTGCAGGGTGGCCGTGTGGAGTACAATATCTACACCTTTCATGCATTCCTGCACAAAGGTTGGATTGGAGATAGTGCCGGTATGCGTAGTAAATGAAGACGGTTGTATGTCAATGGCTACGATGTCGTGCCCCTGTGGGGAGAGGGTTCTGACGAGTGCTTCGCCAAGATGTCCGGTGCTGCCAGTGATGAGTATTTTCATATAATCAATTGAGAATGTAAATTTACCTCAGGGAAAAAAGAATCCCGGGACATTTGTCTTAAGTTACAATATGATTCAAACAAACCTTGACTTATTACAATTAATCAACAGCATGCTGCCAGCGGCGGGTGGAGCTATCACATCGCGGCAGTTCGAGGCCGGGCAGCGGTTTATATACCAGGACCAGGAGATCCTGCAGGTATATATTATACGGTCCGGCGTGGCGAAGCCGCTGATAACGGAAGAGAATGGCAAGGAATATATACTTGAGTTCCTGGGAGAAGGAGAGATGTTGGGTGAGGTAGAGGCGATACGGGGTACCCGTACGGTGTGTGGTGTAGAGGCAGTAACGCCCGTGAGTTTGTATGCGATGGGGGTCGGGCAGTTCCATTATTTTTTGCAGACAGTGCCGGGTTTTAATACGTTAGTGATGCGGTTGCTGGCGACCCGGGTAGCGAATTCTTCCGTGAAGATGGCGAGGCTGCAATTATATACGATGGCGGAATTGCTGCCCAGATTGCAGGAGATGCTGGCTGCCCAGCAGATTGAGTTTACAAAGCAGGACCTGGCGGGGTACATGGGAATCAGTGTGAGAAGTTTGAACAGGTTGCTGAAAGGAGATGGATGAGTTGCCAGGTGATAGATGAGTTGTCAGGTGATAGATGATCCAGCTAACGGCCATACATGAGCTGTTGTAAAATGACCCTTATAACAAAGTGATTTGAGCTGTAGAACAAAACAGCGTGACCCCTTCCCGTCCTACCTTTGATCTATCAAAATATCAATTATGAAAACGATAGATAAGATTTATATCAACGGGGCGTTTGTTACCCCACATGGACAGGAAATGTTTCAGTTGATTAACCCGGCAACAAATAAAGTGATTGGCCAGGTAAGACTGGGAGACGAGGTAGATACTCAGTTGGCCATTGCGAGTGCGAAGGAAGCGTTTAAAACCTTTTCCGTTTCTACCAAAGAGACGAGGATGAATTATCTCCGGCAGTTATACGATGCTTTGAAGCGACGGGTGGATGACCTCACGGCGGCTTCTATAGAGGAATATGGTGCACCGGTATCCCGTGCAAAGGCAAGTACGGAGATGGCGTTGGATGCTTTTTTGCATGCGCAGGAGGTGTTGACAGACTTTGAATTTGAGCGCAAATTGGGCCGTTCGGAGGTAAGGATGGAGCCATTGGGTGTGGTTGCGATTATTACACCGTGGAATGCGAATGCGAACTTCATTTGCGGCAAACTGGCTACTGCGATATCTGCTGGTTGTACGGCGGTGATAAAGCCAAGTGAAATGAGTGCGTTGCAGACAGCGATCGTCATGGAAGCATTTCATGAGGCGGGGCTGCCTGCGGGAATTTTCAACATCGTCAATGGATTGGGAAATGTAGTGGGGGCTGAGTTGACCCGTCATCCGGATGTAGCGAAGATCTCTTTCACCGGTTCTACAGCGGTAGGTAAGACGATTGCCAGAGGTGCGGTAGATACCATGAAGAGAGTGACGCTGGAGCTGGGTGGGAAGTCGCCGAATATCATCCTGGATGATGCTGATTTTTCGAAGGCGATACCGATGGCCGTCATGGGTGGCTTTATGAATAATGGACAGGCCTGTATAGCAGGTACAAGATTGCTGGTGCCTGCAGAGCGGTTGGATGAGGCGAAGGCTTTGCTGAAAGAAGCGGTAGCGAATGTAAAGGTGGGTGATCCAGCGGATGCCACTACAGAGATTGGGCCCATGGTGAGTGTGAAGCAATATGAGCGTGTACAGTCTTATATCCTGTCAGGTATTGAGCAGGGGGCAGAAGTATTGGCAGGTGGTCCCGGACATCCGGAAGGACTGGAAGGTGGTAACTTTGTGAAGCCGACTATCTTTACGAATGTGACACCTGATATGAAGATAGCCCGTGAGGAGATTTTCGGGCCGGTGATTGCTGTATTGACCTATCGTACAGAGGAAGAGGCGATCGCGATGGCTAATGATACAACTTATGGATTGGCGGCGTATGTGAGCAGTACGAATGAAGAGCGGGCGCGGAAGGTAGCAGCGCAGATAGTAGCAGGTAGAGTGATGGTGAATAGTTTGCAGCATGATCCGCTGGCACCGTTTGGTGGATTTAAACAGTCCGGTATAGGGAGAGAATATGGTATCTTTGGATTGGAAGAGTATGTGGAGCCGAAGACAATTATCAGGGATTAGGTGCTATCATATTAATTGCAACTTATGCTGGAAAAAGAAAGAATACTGGTGTCTTGTTACCATCATGTGAGCAGGGAGGGTGAGAATTTCATCGGCGAGCATTCCCTGGGATATGTGATTGCCGGTACGCAGGAGGTATTTTTAGATGGTAAGCATTATGTGTTTAAGGAAGGAGATGTCAGGTTCTTTGCCAGGAACCAGTTAGCCAAGTTTGTGAAGATCCCGCCTGCGGGGGGCGGTGACTTTAAGACGGTCGGTATTCGGATAGACCAGGAGTTGCTGCATAGTTTGAGCCAGGAAACCGGGTTGAAGGCGGAGGGCCCTTTCAAGGGAGAGAAGAATTTTCATTTACCGGAGCACGTGTTATTGACACATTACAGAGATTCATTGCAGCCATATATAGATGGGCAAGGTGCGCATCACCCGATGCTAACGTTAATGAAGGTGAAGGAAGCGGCGATGTTGTTATTGCAGTTAAAACCTGAATTGAAGAACCTGTTATTTGATTTCAGTGCACCGGGTAAGATTGACCTGGAGGCATATATGAATGAGCATTATAAGTTCAATGTGGATATCAACAGGTTTGCTTATTTGACAGGGAGGAGTCTGGCGACATTCAAGCGGGATTTTGAGAAAGTGTTTCATACAACTCCGGGAAAGTGGCTGCAGCAGAAAAGGTTGGAAGATGCTTATTATCTGATTAAGGAGAAAGGTTGGAAGTCGACGGATGTATACCTGGAAGTAGGATTTAAGGATCTGTCGCATTTTTCGTTCCTGTTCAAGAAGGTGTATGGGGTAGCGCCATCCAGGGTGAGGGCGTGATGGTTGAGATTATATTCTTAAAAAGTCCTCTGTTGAAGAGGACTTTTTTATTTTTACGTTATGGAAAAACAAAACTATCAGAACCACATCCGGTATTATCCGCCTCATCACTTTGTATTTTACCCGGTGATTTTAGTGGGATTAATAAGCAGTATCATCTTCGCCGTTAAGCATCCTGATTCAGTCATAGAATGGACTTTTATTGCTATCCTGTTATTGATCATCGGTTGGTTAGCCTTCATGCTCCGACAGCATTATGCCCTTACTACACAGGACAGGATCGTGCGGCTGGAAGTAAGATTCCGGTACTTTGCCATCACTGGCCAGCGGTTTGAGCTATTGGAGCGTAATCTTTCCCTCGGACAGATCCTGGCACTCCGGTTTGCATCGGATGGAGAACTGGTTGACCTGGTAAAGAGAGCCATTGCAGAGCATCTCTCCCCTGATGATATTAAGCGTTCCGTAAAGGACTGGCAGGGTGATTATATGAGAGTATAACAGCGCATTTTTTTGAAGACTTTGCATGTGATGATTCGTTGGTGGTTGATGCAGTAAACGGATATATAAGCGTATAACAAAGAATATTTGTACATTTCTCCCATGTTGGATCATTCATTCCTGCTCTATGGAGCAAATGGTTATACCGGGGAATTAATAGCCCGCTACGCCGCCGGATTCGGCCTGCGCCCTATTCTTGCTGGCAGAAATAAACAGGCATTGGAGCAACTGGGGGATGAACTCAAGCTTCCTGTCAGGGTTTTTGCATTGGATAATAAAGCCGCCATGCAGCAGGCATTACAGGAAGTAAGTGTGGTGGTAAATGCTGCCGGTCCTTACGACTTTACAGCCAGGCAATTGGTAGAAGCCTGTATTGCGGAACGCCGCCATTACCTGGATCTGAATGGAGATGCTATTATTTATGACATGATCCGCACTTACGATGATGCGGCAAAAGACAGTGGTATTATGCTGCTGCCGGGTGCTGGTTATGATGTAGTACCTACGGATTGCCTGGCTTTATGGCTGAAGCAACAAATGCCGGATGCCCGTTCATTAAAGATTGCGTTTGCAGTATTAAATAGTTCTTTGTCAAGAGGAACGGCTATCAACACGGTGCTTAAACTGGGGCTTCCGGGTTTATCCAGGATCGATGGAAAATTAGTGGAAGAACCTGTTGGCAAAAGAGGGATGTATGTACGGTTTCCCGGCATGAAAAAGAAGATCTTTACAATGAGTCTGCCATGGGGTGACCTGAGTACGGCTTATGTATCAACGGGTATTCCGAATATTGAAACCTATATCAACATCCATAAGGCTGCCTGGTTGCTGCTGAAAGGACAGGGGGCGTATAACTGGTTGCTGAAAACGAAACTGGTACGGGGTATCGCGAATCGTATTGTGAGAAGTCAGTCACCAGGCCCGGACAAAGCAACACGTGATAAGACAAATACACTGATCTGGGCACAGGTGAGCAATGCAAAGGGAGCTACCCTTACTGCGAATATGGTGGTGCCGGAAGCTTATACCCTGACAGCGATGGCAGCACTGCTAATCACGCAGAAAGTATTGAATAACGAGTATAAAGCGGGTTATCAAACACCGGCTTCTGCTTATGGCGCTGCGTTAATTATGGAAATAGAGGGGGTAAAAAGGGAGATCGTAGCTGAATAAAAACCCAATAAAATTTACTTTTAGATAACTTCTTTTTTATCTTAGGAAGATGAAAAACAAAATACTATTGTTGCTGTGCATATCCCTTAGCCAGTTAACCTTCGCCCAAAAGTCTGCATATGTTCCCAAAGACAAAGCATTGTACGATACGATTGCACATATGGATAGTGTGATGTTCAATGCATTTAACACGCATGATATCGCCGTGCTGGAAAAG
Organism: Chitinophaga sp.; assembly: GCF_039596155.1. GTDB lineage: Bacteria > Bacteroidota > Bacteroidia > Chitinophagales > Chitinophagaceae > Chitinophaga. The sequence continues at coordinate 7,904 of NZ_JBCNKF010000043.1, read as the reverse complement.
GTATTTGCAACCGATGTGGAATTTTATAATGATGGTGGTGGTGTGACGGATTATGCAACTACCATGAAGAATTTCAAAGCGATGTTTGAGTGGAATAAAGCGACAGGGTTGAGGCGCGAGTTGGTAAGCGGGTCTTTGGAAGTATATCCTATGCCGGGGTTTGGGGCAATAGAGGTGGGAGAACACCGGTTTATTCACAAGGAGAATGGAAAAGAAGAGGTAGCTCAGATGAAGTTTGTGCAGGTATGGAGATGGAAGGATGGGGTGTGGCAGGCGACGAGGGTGATTAGCATCGGGCATTAGGATGAATATGTGATTGTCAGTGGCATTGTCTGCAGTAGATATTGGGGTAAAGTACAGGTGGTCAGTGAGCAGCTGTTATTAAGTTACAATTTTCAGTAACTTACGGTTGGAAGAACACTACCTACAACCATGAAACACATATCTATATTAGTACCCAGAGGTGCCGCGTCCCTGGGCTGTATTGAAGGCGCACACAAAATGTTCTTTAATGTAAATCGCTTCCTGACAGACCGGGGAGACGAGCCATTATTTACAATCCAACTGGTGGGCCTGACCCACGATGCCATGGTATACGATGGATTCTGTAAGGTAACCCCGGATCTGAGTATTGAGGATCATTTCTCTACTGACCTCATCATTATCCCTGCTGTAAATGGGGAAATGGATCATGTCATTGCCGCCAACAGTGATTTCTTTCCCTGGATCAGGGCACAATACCAGCGTGGAGCAGAAGTGGCGAGCCTTTGTGTAGGTGCTTTCCTGCTTGCAGCCACCGGGTTGGTGGATGGTAGAAGATGCAGTACACACTGGCAGGCAGAGCACCTGTTTCGCAAAATGTTTCCCAATGTGGAAATGGTATCAGACAGGGTCATTACTGATGAGCATCGAACTTATTCCAGTGGTGGTGCTAATTCTTTCTGGAACCTGCTTTTGTACCTGGTAGAAAAATATACCGACAGGGAAATGGCTATTTTCTGCTCGAAATACTTTGCCATTGAAATAGACCGGTTCAGCCAGTCACCGTTTATTATGTTCCGCGGGCAGCGGGATCACCTGGATGAGGATATCAAGCGGGCACAGGATTTCATTGAGCGAAATTTCCAGGAGCGGATTACTGTTGACCAACTTGCTTCGCTCTGTACGATGGGGAGAAGAAGTTTTGAAAGGCGGTTTAAGAAGGCGACCAGCAATACTGTTTCTGAGTATATTCAGCGTGTAAAAATTGAGGCTGCCAAGAAAGGTTTTGAAACCAGCCGGAAGAATATCAATGAGGTGATGAGTGAGGTGGGGTATATGGATAACAAGGCTTTTAGAACTGTATTTAAAAGGAAGACAGGGTTGTCACCTGTGGAGTATAGGAATAAATATAATAAAGAGGCTATTGCCGTGTAACAGGTGACGTCAAGGTGGAAGAAGTTGTAACCAGTATATATAAGATACAATTAGCTGCAATTTCAAATTAGGTAATACGAACTTGTATAATAAAAAAAGGGAGCGACCATCGCTCCCTTTTTTTGTTATTTCGTTATCACCAGTCCTTCGGCTGGCACCCATTTATCGTATTCCATCTGTTTAGCGATCTGTACCGCCGCATCATGTCCCCGTAATTTTTCGACCAGGTGCAATGCACCATCTATACCAGCGGAAATCCCTGCTGTTGTCAGGACATTTCCATCTTCAACAAAGCGTTTATTGGCCAGTACAGTGCTGTTAGGCAGCTCTTTCCGCAGGTTTTCAATGCTGTTGTGGAAGGTGGTGACTGTTTTATGATCCAGTATCCCTGCTTTTCCCAGAATAAACGCTCCTGTACATACTGACATAAAGTATTTGGTGTCTGGAATCCTGGATTGGATCCATTTAATTACCGCCGGGTCATTGGCAGCTACATCGTCATTGCCGCCGAAGGTGACAAAGATGTCCGCAGGAGGCGCATTTTCAATGCTATAGGTAGGCAGTACCTTCAGTACTCCCTGTGCACGGAGTGGGTCTGTGGTCTTGGACACGATGGAAATATTGCAACCTGCATAAGAGAATACTTCCAGGGGGCCTGCGAAATCCAGGACTTCTACGCCGTCGTACAGGTAGAAGCAGACATTCAGTTTCTTCATCTCCGCTTCTTTTTTTATCAGCTTCATGCCGCAATGCGGGCATTTGCCGGGTTGGGTAAATGTGAGCGTGTCACAAGCGGGGCCATTGCAGGGTGGGCAAACATAGGTTTGTGCGCTGGCAAAGGCTGTTAACATCGTAAAAAGCATGATTGTAATGATCCGTTTCATAATGGCGGTGTTTTATGGGGTAAAGGTAGGGGACGGAAAATAGCGGGAAAAGGACAAGAAAGGAAAGTATCAGGACATCCTGGAAGGTAATTCGCCTGTATGTTTTTTCACCATTGTCCTCAACTGCACCACACTTTTAAACCCACACTGCTGGGCTACGATCGTGACCTTATTCTTCTCTTTCAGTAAATTAACAGCTTTTTCCACCCGCAGTTTGTCGATATATTGACCAATAGTAATCCCGGTGGCGGCTTTGAACATCCGGGTCAGGTTCCGGGATCCGGTATGTACCTGTGCGGCCAGGTTTTCCAGTGAGAGTTTCTGGTCAAGGTGATGGATAATATAATCCTGTACCTGATGAATATGATTATTGATGTGCCGGCGGTATTGGAGGTAAACACTTTGTTGCGCATCATCTCCGTCCCGGCGGATATATACTACCAGTTCCGCCGCCAGTTGCCATGCAAAGGCGGGCCCGTGGCGTTCTTCAATGATAAACAGGGCAAGATCAATGCCGGTGGTGATGCCTGCGCTGGTATAAATATTCCCGCTTTTTACGAAGAGGCGGTTGGTGAAGACCTTAGTGTGGGGGTATTCTTCCTGCAGGCGTTTGGTATACTTCCAGTGAGTAGTGCAGCCATGGCCATCGAGAATGCCGGCGGCAGCCAGTGCAAAAGATCCGGTACATACAGAGCAAAGGGTTGCCCCCTTGTGTGCAATGTGGATCAGCCAGTCATGCAGTGCCTGGTTATCGGCCTGCAGTTGGAATCCGGGAATGAAGATAATATCATCGGGGTGGATGACGATATCGTTGATATGTTGCAGTTTGCCGATCATGAGACCAGATGAGCAGGCTTTTTCAGGCTGATCGGAGAGGTAGATAATTTCATAGGGGTGTCCATATTCTGCGGATTCGTAGAAGACCTGAACGGGACCGGCGAGATCGAGAATATGTGTTTGACTGGCTATGAAAAATATGACCCTGTTGTGCATCGGGGTAAAGGTAGCCGTTTTTGTCATAACTTAGAGTTATGAAAACTTTATATCCCTATTTGCTGGCGGCCATGGTGCTGATGATCGCCTGTAAAAAAACAAGATATTATTCAAGATCACAGATTGTTCCTACGATACTGACGCCGGTGGATGCAAATAAGAATATTGCGTTTTCTGCGAGTTTTACATTGGCCTGGAATGAGATGAGGCAACAGATAGGTGCGCCGGTTAATAACAAAGCGAAGGCTGTGAAGTGGATGAATGATAGTCCGGTTGCAGAGGATATATTAGGGTCAAAGGAATTTAAGAGAGATGTGAGCATTGACGGTGGCAATATAACCGTGTTAGTGAATTTTCAGAAAGAATTAGGCTTCGATGTACCCATGCAGCCGCTCAAAGAGCCATTTGAATTCAATGGTAAGGCAGTAAAGGCTTTTGGGATGGAAGAGTATGATCCGGAGCTCATTGGGCAGGCACACCTGATGTATTACAGAGATGAAGATCATTTTGTAATGAGCCTGGATTCAAAGGATAAGTCTTCAGATATTATATTGGCGAAGGGGTTTAATAAGGGAGCGCAGTTACATGTCATCCTGCAGCAAATCCAGGGGGCTATGCGGAAGGGAACGAAGATTAAAGAGTATGCTTCGTTGAAGATCCCGGTATTGAAGTTCCAGGAAGAGGAGCATTTTAAAGAGCTGGAAGGAATTGATTTTAAGGCAAAGGGAAATGCTTACCGGATAAAAACTGCCCGGCAGAAGATGTCTTTTATATTAGCACAGGAAGGGGCGAAGATCGCCGACGCTGCAGCGGATGAAGTGACCGTAGCAGCTGCTTTGGATTCAGGGGAAGTGATGCGGCCGCCCAATCTTATTTTTAATAAGCCATTTGTGGTCATGTTACAAAAGAAGAAATCAAATTTCCCTTATTTCATGTTGAAGGTCGAAAATGATGAGATTATGGATGCGAATAAAGATAACTAACCCTTATGTCAATAAATTGAAAGACACGAAGATGATGGTAATGCTGATGCAGACTAATGCGGCCAGGAATATATAATCAGCGAATGTTTCCAGTTTTTCACTCCACTGCGGGTGGGAGGAGCGCAATGACAGGAAAGAAAGCAGGCAACTTGCCATTAATAAGATGGCGGCTATTCCTGTAGTATCATCAATGATAGTGATATTATTGAAATGTGCTACTTTGATCGATGTTAATACGATCAGGCAAAACCCTAATAAATTCGTAGAGGTATTGAGTATGTGTGGTGATTTCCGATCCTTGCTCATGATGGGTAATTTACGGCAAAATTGGCGCCAATTTCCTTGTAATTAAAAATTGTTATATCTGCTGCTTTGCTGCCCTGTTAAGCGGATATCAGGAAGTACCGCTCCCTAAGTTATTGTAATGTTTTAGTTTGTGCTCACGTAGACCTTACGTGAAGTGCATTGGCCATATCATCCAGGTGTACATCAAGCTACAACGTTACCTAAGCTATATGGATTTTGTTTTCATAGATTTTATTTATAAATTTGCACTATGTTTACTCACAACACATATCGTACAGTAATAAGGGCAGTAATTGCCAGTACTTGTATCGTCTTTATTTAAGACGGGGAGGCAGCCTTGCACCCGGATATGTTGTATCATCTACACACTCCCATCAGTAACATTTATTGTTTTCAGGTAAGCCTTGTCTCCCCGGTGAGTCAATTTAATCTTAGTGTATTTATCAAATTATTTAATAGCATGATGCTCCTGACAATTAAAACATTGATCATCGTAATTACCAGGCTAGTCCGGTAACAGGGAATGCATTTGCTTATAGCAAGCGCCTCTCGTTACCAAACGGGAGGCGCTTTTTTTTATCATTTATTTTATGAAACGTTTATCTCAATATAGGAATATAGGAATCATGGCCCATGTCGATGCTGGTAAAACTACCGTCACAGAACGTATGTTGTATTACACGGGTTTGACGCATAAATTAGGTAGTGTGGACGAAGGGAATACTGTCATGGATAGTGATCCGCAGGAAGAGAAACGAGGTATCACTATTTCTTCTGCTGCCATCACTACTTACTGGAAAGATCATCAGATCAATTTAATTGATACACCGGGGCACGTTGACTTCACAGCCGAAGTAGAACGTTCGCTGCGTGTGCTGGACGGTGGTGTGGTTGTATTCTGTGCGAAGTCAGGTGTGCAACCGCAATCAGAGACGGTATGGAGACAGGCGGATAAATATAAGGTGCCGCGGATTGTGCTCATCAACAAGATGGATAGGCAGGGTGCTAACTTCCCGGGTGTTGTCCAGGAGATCAGGGAGCGGTTGCAGGCGAATGCAGTGCCCGTGCAGATCCCGATCGGTGCAGAAGATCATTTCTCGGGAGTGATTGATCTGGTTCGGATGCAGGCGTATGTGTGGAGTGGGGATGATGGTAAGCAGTTTACCGTGACTGAGATCCCTGCTGAATTGCAACAGGTAGCTTTACAGGCGAGACAGCAATTGCTGGAAGAGTTATCGCTGGTAGATGAGGCGGTCTTTGAAAAATATACCGATGATCCGGGTAGTATCACAACTGATGACTTGTATGCTGCGATCAGGAAGGCGACTTTAGGGCGCGTATTGATACCGGTGCTGGCGGCAGCAGCTTATAGAAATAAGGGGGTACAGCCTTTGCTGGATGCGGTGGTGGATTATTTGCCGTCTCCTGAGGAGATCGGACATGTGGAGCATACTGCGGGGCTTACGACTTCATTGCGTGAAAGTTCGTTAGCCGCATTAGCATTCAAGATTATGGCGGATGATTATGCCGGTCGCCTGACATTGGTGAGGGTGTATACAGGAACATTGCGTACGGGAGACATGGTGTGGAATAGTCGTACGAATAAGAAAGTGCGTATCAGCAGGTTGCTCCGGATTATGTCTGACAAGTTTGAAGCGGTTGAAGAAATTGGTGCGGGCGATATTGGTGCGGTAGTAGGTTTGAAAGAAGTACGTACGGGTGATACGTTGTCTGATCCTGCGCACCCGGTTTCCCTGGAGCGCATTGACTTCCCTGAGCCGATGATTGGTTATGCCATAGAGGCGAAACTGGCGAAGGATGCGAATCGTTTGGGTGAAGTGCTGGCAAGATTGGTAGATGAGGATCCTACGCTGCAGGTAAGTGTGGATGCGGCGTCTGGCCAAACCATCCTGAAAGGTATGGGTGAGCTGCACCTGGAGGTGGTGCTTGAAAAGATTGCGACCAGCTACCAGTTGGAAGTGAGGAAGGGACAACCGCAGATTGCTTACAAGGAGGTGTTTACATCCTCTGTTATCCACAAGGAAGTGTATAAAAAGCAGAATGGTGGTAGTGGTAGTTTTGCGGTGATACAGTTTGAGTTGGGGCCGAGAGAAGATGGATTGGCCGGACTTGAATTTGTGAATGAGATTAAGGGTGGTGCGATTCCGAGAGAATATATCCCTGCTGTGCAGAAGGGGTTTGAAGAGGCGATGAAGACAGGGGTATTATCAGGATACCCGATGCAGTCGATGAGGGTACGTTTGTTGGATGGACAGATTCATGAAAATGACTCTCATGCGTTGGATTTTGAGCATGCTGCTATCATGGGATTCAGGAATGTGGCTGCGAAGGCGAAGCCAAGGTTGTTGGAGCCGGTGATGAGTGTGGAGGTGACGACACCAGAGGAATATACCGGCTTAGTGACGGGGGATTTGAACAGAAGAAGAGGCATGATCCGGCAGCTGGAGATGAGTGGAAACACCCAGGTGATAAAGGCGGATGTGCCACTGGCGGAGTTGTTTGAGTATGTGACGACGTTAAGGACGTTGGCGGCTGGCAGGGCGGTGGCATCGATCACATTTGTGGGATATGAGCTGGCGCCGGCGCGTGTGATGGTTTGATTGCATCCTACTTTCCACCTTCTGTGATCTGGATTCCAGATACTGGAAAAGGCCGTGTAGAACAGAGGTCAGCCGAATCTTTTTGGCTGACCTCTTGTATATTGAATATGAGCGTATTATATTTGTTACCCTAGCTATCCAACTATTATTAGCATGATTGTTGTTTAAAGTCAGCCAAATCTATATGCATTCTATGAAACGGTATCTCTGTGCGCTAATTCCCTTATTGTACATACTCCCTGCCTGTCAACCGCATAAACAACCGTTGGTTCATAGAGATAGTACCGTTACTGACACGATGGTGGCTGCAGATACTGCGGAGACTTACCCTACATTGGCCCGTGCTGCATTTAATATGAATAAAGTGCCTAAGACGAATTTTGATCTTGGTGCTTTTCCTTTTATACCGGCACCGAAGGGGTATCAATATCGGAATGTGAAGGTGAAGGAGAGAGGGGAGGAATATTTTCTGGCGGATGGGAAGTTGATGCCGGTGGAGGGGAGGTCGTTTAAGGCGGAGTTAGTGAGGGAGGAGAGCAAGCCGGCGGTTTTTAGTATTTCGAGGGTAGAGCGGAGTTATGACAGGATGATTACGAGTGTGGGTGGGGTGAAGGTGAGTACGGATATTCCGACGAAGGCGGAGATGGAGAGAGTGGGGGATGCGGAGATTTATGACAAGGAGAAAGGGTTTACAGTGGGGT
>NZ_JBCNKF010000042.1:0-66170 GCF_039596155.1 Chitinophaga sp. | reverse complement strand
CCTATCCCTGACGGACTGCTACCTGAATGCTCGAAAATTAAATTAAGGAACCGCCGTATACCGAACGGTACGTACGGTGGTGTGAGAGGACAGTGAGGGAACTAATCCCTCACTTCCTACTCGATTGTTACCACCTTCGCCCTGGCAATCTCCCCTACCCCAAAATAAAAGCGCTTCTGCCTTTGGCAGAAGCGCTTTTATTTGATTACTTATTTTGAAGACTTACTTAATCACCTCTTTCAGCTTCGCCTCCAGCGCCTCACCTCTCAACCCGATTCCCAGAATCTTTCCGGATGGATCGAGCAACATATTGGTAGGAATAGAATTAATACCATACAAAGGCACTACCGCACTCTCCCAGAACTTCAGATCACTTACATGTGTCCAGGTCAATCCATCTTTCTGAATTGCCTCTACCCATGCTTCTTTCTTTTTATCCAATGACACACCCAGCACCGTGAAGTTTTTATCCTTGTAGGCATTAAAGGCTTTTACCACATTCGGATTCTCCATACGGCAAGGCTGGCACCAGCTTGCCCAGAAATCTACCAATACAAATTTACCTTTGAATGAACTCAGGCTGATCATCTTACCAGATGGATCTGGCAAAGAAAAATCAGGCGCTGCCTGACCTACCTGCAATGCTGTCATATTCGCATCTACATCACCAGCAGCCTGCTTCAGCATTTGTTCCAGTTTAGTTGTCAAACCGGCTACCAGTGTGTTGGTAGGGAAGTGTTTCTTTACTTCATTGATTTCTTTTTCGCTGCTCATCAATGACTGCGGATTGATCATGCTGAGCGCAAATGCAGCAACAGCAGGATTTTTAGAAGTAGTCGCCGTGTGTAATACAAAGTCTGTAACTTCTTTTTCTTTTGCCTGCAGGGCAGCAGATTTCACCTGGATGACGCTGTCTCCAACACCGCTCTTTGCAAGACTATCCAGTGCCATACTTTCTTCAGTCAGTTGACGGCTCTTGGAACTTACATCATTCAGCAATTGCTGCAGTTCAACAGAAGCTTCCGCATTCTCAAATTTTATCAGCTCCAGGTTATTCAGATCACCTGTTATATTCATGGTACCCGCATCCAGTGCCAGCAAAATAAAATGCTGCTGATCTTCACCAAAACGTATCCGATACAGCCCCTGTTCTGGGAGCATACCTTTCAGTGTGAACTTACCGCTTGCATCCTTCAGTGTCACAGAATCCACTATTTTCAGTGTATCCATAGTCAGCTCTTCCAGTATTACACTACCCAAAGGTGCATTATCAATTTTTGCATTGATCACAAAATCCCCTTTCTCGGTCTGCTGGTGACAGCCTGCCAGTACAAAACCAAAGGCTATCGCCCATAATGCTATTTTCTTCATATAGATCAGTTGTTATTTAAGTTTTTCAGCCAGCAGCTGGTTAGTGAGTTTGGGATCGGCTTTACCTTTGGATGCTTTCATGACTTCACCCACAAACAGGGCCATCAGACCTTTCTTGCCTTTGCGGAATTCTGCTACCTTATCAGGATATTTACCCAATACCTCATCAATGATTGGAGAAATATTATCTGCATTATTATCCTGCAAAAGATTGAGACGGGTAGCGATATCAAGGGGAGCAGTTTCCGGTGTCAGTAACAATTCCGGGAAGATGCGGGAAGAAGCAATGGAAAAGTTTACTTTACCATCTTCCACAAGTTGAATGAGGGCGGCCAGTGCCTTTGCCGGCAGCGGGAAAGCCGTCATATCAATACCTTTTTCATTAAGGGTGGATTTTACTGGTCCCAGTAGCCAGTTAGCCACCGCTTTGTGTTTCGGGATCAGTGTCACCACCTGTTCATAGTAGTCCGCAGTCGCTTTATCATCGCAGATCACTCTTGCATCATAATCTGAGAGACCGTATTGCTGTACATACTTTTGTACCAATGCTTCCGGAAGAGCAGGCAGAGACGCTCTGATACCATCCAGGAATTCGTCAGTAAAAGAGAATGGTGCCAGGTCTGGTTCAGGGAAGTAACGATAATCGTTTGCTTCTTCCTTGGAGCGTAAAGAGAAAGAGGTGCCGTTACCAGCATCGAAGCTGCGGGTTTCCTGTACAATCGTACCTCCTGTTTCCACCAGCGTGATCTGGCGTTTTATTTCGCCCTCCACCGCACGTTTTACGTTGCGGATAGAGTTCAGGTTCTTTACTTCTACTTTGGTGCCGAGTTGGGTGTCGCCTTTCAAACGAATAGAGATGTTGGCATCACAGCGCATGCTACCCTCTTCCATATTACCATCGCACACATCTACCCAGCGAACCAGCCGGCGGAGCACGGTAAGAAATGCATATACCTCGTCACTGCTATGCAGATCCGGTTCTGTCACTATTTCCAGCAGCGGTACACCAGCACGGTTATAATCTACCATGGTAAAGGCCGGATCCTGGTCGTGCATAGATTTACCGGCATCTTCCTCCATATGGATACGATTCAGCTTTACAGCTCTTTCACCATCGGCAGTAGGAATCATTACCCGGCCACCTATGCATATCGGTGCCGTATGCTGGGATACCTGATACCCTTTTGGCAGATCGGGATAGAAGTAGTTCTTACGGGCAAAATAGTTTTCTTTTTCAATGTGGCATTCACAGGCCAGGCCCAGCCGGATGGCATATTCTACTGCCTTCCTGTTTAGTTTGGGCAGCGTACCGGGATGTCCCAGCGTAATAGGGCTGATATGCGTATTGGGAGCGCCTCCGAAGGCAGCGCTGTCGCCACAGAATAGCTTGCTCTCTGTTTGCAGTTGGGCGTGTACCTCCAGGCCTATCACTACCTCATATTTGTCGAAATCTATACTTGCGCTCATATTAATATTATGCTGTGAACGCAAATATAAATAATGACCGGTAGAAAGGGGAATCTTTACTCTTTTGAAAAGGAATATTGAATTTTAACAAAATTTTATTAAACTTGCACCAGCAATCGTTTAACCTGTATTTCCACTTTAAAGCTATTTGCCTGTTCATTTAGCCTATATTCTTCTTCTGACACACCACGAACATTTAACCTTTTCCTGTCTTGAAGCAGTAATCAATTATTGTGTGTAGCGATTTTCGATATCGGGACTTACCATTTAACCACTTATTTATCCCTATGCTTAGCAATTAGGGGTTGGTGCCTTTTTAGTACCTTTCAAGCATGAGCATTGAAAATACTTATCAGGCACAGCAGGCCTTTTTTGCTTCCGGCGCAACAGTACCTTACGCTTATCGCCGGAAGCAGCTTAAACTGTTAAAGAAGGCCGTAAAGCGCTACGAGCGCCGTATAATGGCTGCCTTGCATGCCGATTTACACAAGCCTCCAATGGAAGCCTTCGGCAGCGAGGTAGGGCTGGTGTACGGTGAAATAAAATATTGTCTGCACAACCTTAAGCGCTGGATGCGGCCGGAAGCTGTAAGCAGCCCTTTTATGCTCTATCCTTCCAAAAGTAAGATTCATCGCGCCCCGCTGGGCCAAACCCTCATCATTGGCCCCTGGAATTATCCTTTTAGCCTCATCATCACCCCATTGATCGGTGCCATCGCCGGTGGTAACTGTGCTATTCTGAAACCCTCAGAACTGGCACCTCATACAGCCAGTGTGATCAACAGCCTCATTCAGGAAACCTTCGCCCCGGCCTACATTACTGTTGTCGATGGAGAAGGTAGTGAGGTGATTCCTGCCCTAATGCAACATCGGTTTAACCACGTGTTCTTCACAGGTAGTACCGCTGTGGGTAAAAAAATATTAGAAATGGCGGCCCCTCACCTCACACCTGTTACCCTTGAACTGGGGGGTAAGTCGCCTTGTGTGGTGGATGACAAAGTCGACCTGCAGGTAGCAGCCAGAAGGATTATCTGGGGAAAATTCTTTAATGCCGGCCAGACATGCATCGCGCCTGACTATGTATTGGTGCATGCGAAAGTAAAGGAAGCCCTCATCGCCGCCATGAAAAAAGCAATCATCAGCTATTATGGCAGTAACCCAGCTACCAGTAAAGATTACGCCCGTATTATTAACCAGAAGAGATTTGATACACTTAACAGTTACTTGTCAAAAGGAAAGATCCTGCATGGCGGAGATACAGATGCATCCACGCTGTACATCGGCCCTACCCTCATGGAAAATACAGCTATCGAAGAAGAAATCTTCGGCCCTATTCTGCCTGTTATGACTTATGAGCACCTCGGAGATGCTATTCAGTATATCAAGCAATACCCTACTCCCCTTTCACTGTACGTGTTCACAAAGAGAAGCAGTACTGAGAAGACACTCATTGAGCAGTTGAGATTCGGAGGTGGCTGTGTGAACAACGTATTAGGGCACTATACCAATGTTGAACTACCTTTTGGTGGCGTGGGAAACAGTGGTATGGGGCAATACCATGGCAAGTACAACTTCCTGACCTTTACCCATGCCAAAGCTGTAATGAAAACAGGCACCTGGTTGGATGTAAAGCTGAAATACCCCCCTTACCGGGGTTTGGGCTTCCTGAAACGATTGATGAAATAAAACAGCTCCAAACCAATCAAATCATAAAACAAACAATGCTCATAAAATGTAAAAAGAGGTTGTTCCCACTCCCGGAAACATCCTCTTTTTACTAAAGGCGGTTCGATATGCTTGCCCTATAAATCCGCTTTATGCAATTTCTTTGGTACTTTCACCTGTAGGGTCTGTAATTTCCCATCTCTCTTCACCTGTACATCAACAGTGCCTTTACTTTTGTTTTCCCTGTAAGCATTTGTCACGTCACGGGTAGAGCTAATGTCCGTTCCATTCAGGGAGGTGATAATATCTTTGGGTTTAAAACCTGCCTTTTCAGCAGCAGATCCCGGAGCCACAGCCAGTACTATAGCACCGTTACCATCTTCAGTATCCTGTACAGACAGTCCCAGTTTCACATCATTGTCACGGCGATCCTCCCAGCTGAAATTGCGAGGACCGTGCCCCTCATCATCACCGTCATTATCCCCGCGGAAGTCAAACCGCCCACCCCCGTTTGGTGGCAACATACGGAAGAAATTTTCCGGACCATCATTATCATCACGATCACCTCTGAACCCAAATTCAGGTTGCTTTCTTTCGTCCAAAGTCACGGTAACTGTACTTTCTTTCTTATCACGCAGGTAAGTGATTGTCACCTTATCGCCTGGCTCATGTGCACCAATTTTTTCAAATAACTCTTTGGGTTCCTCGATTTTATCTGCATCTACTTTGGTGATCACGTCGCCTGGTTTCAATCCGGCTTTGGCAGCAGGGCTTTCTTTGGAAACTTCCTTTACAGTAGCGCCCGCGGCCTCTTTCTTTTCAGTCAGTACACCCAGCAGTGCTCTCCCCGGACGGATATTGTTGTCAGGACCTCTACCAAAGAGCTGCATACCGCGGTGTTGTGGCATATTAAAGGCAAAGTCATTGCCATCCATCGGGCGGATCTTGCGGCGGTATACAGAGATATCCCCATCTTTATAGGATTCCAGTTTTTCGCCATCTACCAGTACATTACCGTCCTTGATTTCAACCGTTACTTTTCCGTCCTTATTGTTGTTTCTTTTGATAATGATTTCGTCATACTCACCCAGTTTATCGCCTTTGGGAGCAGGCTCCTGCGCATAGGCCATGCTAAAAGCGAGGCAGGTAAAACACACTGATGCGAATTTTTGTAAGAGCTTGTTCATGTCTTTAATGTTTTACAAAGGCAAATTTAGAGGGGGGAGATATAAAGAAAAAGTTAAAATCGACAATGGGGAAATGAAAAGCGCCCTCTGACCAGAGGGCGCTTTGAGGAAGATTCTTAGAGTATTTCTTTAACAGCTTTGATTACCTGATCCAGCTTGTCAGTTTCCTGGCCACCGGCAGATGCGAAGGATTTCTGGCCCCCGCCGCCTCCTTTGATGAGGCCGGAAATTTTTTCCTTGATAATCTTAGGTGCTTCCAGCCCTTTTTCGGCTACCAGGTTGTCAGCGATCATTACCGCTACGTTAGCTTTACCACCTACGTTGGCCGCAAATACGAATACGTAGTCAGTCAGCTCGGTCTTCAGCTGGAAACATAGCTGCTTCAGGGCATCAGCGTTATTTACATGTACAACACTACCGATGAAGTTGACACCATTTACTTTTTCAGCAGCAGGCAACAGACTGGCAGCGAGTTGTTTTACTTTTTCCTGTTCCAGTACTTCCAGTTGCTTTTCCAGACCAGCCTTGTCAGCGATCAGGGAGTCAACAGCCTTCACCAGTTCTTTTGGATTTTTCAGGGCTGCTCTTACTTCTTTCAGCTGTTGCAGTTGTTCATTGACATACGCCAGTGCATGAGCGCCGGTTACACCTTCAATACGGCGTACTCCCGCAGCTACCGCACCCTCGGAAAGAAATTTGAATAGACCCAGTTCACCGGTGCTGCCAATGTGCGTACCACCACAGAACTCTACAGAGTAGTTGGGATCCATAATCACCACGCGTACAATATCGCCGTACTTTTCGCCAAACAGGGCCATCGCACCCAGTTTCATTGCTTCTTCTTTCGGCAGTTCCTGTATCACTACAGGTATGTTGGCACGGATCTTTTCATTCACAATATCTTCGATCTGAGCCAGTTCTTCATCGGTCACTTTTGCAAAGTGCGAGAAGTCGAAACGCAGGGATTCCGGATTTACCAGAGAGCCTTTCTGTGCTACGTGAGTACCTAATACCTGGCGCAGTGCTGCATGCAGCAGGTGGGTAGCAGAGTGGTTCAGGGTTGTCTGCTGACGTTTATCTTTATTGATAGTGGCAGTAACAGTCGTGTTGATGGTAGCAGGCAGCTTATCAGTGAAATGAACGATCAGGTCGTTTTCTTTTTTGGTATCGGTTACGCTGATCTTTTCACCATTGAAATCCAACGTACCGGTGTCACCTACCTGACCACCACTTTCAGCATAGAAAGGAGTCTGGCTCAGTACCAGCTGGTATTGTTCCTTACCTTTAGCTTTGATCTTACGGTATTTGGTGACCTTGGTCTGGGTTGTATCCAGTGAGTAGCCTACGAAGGTGGTACCACTGTCTTCAAGAATGGTCCAGTCGCCCATATCCAGTTCAGTTGCTGCGCGGGAGCGATCTTTTTGCTCCTTCATGGCAGCTTCAAAGCCTTTTTCATCCACACTATAACCTCTTTCCGATGCAATCAGATTGGTCAGATCGAAGGGGAAGCCATAGGTATCTAGCAGTTCAAACGCAGTTTTACCATCAATAGCTTTAGCAGCAGCGTTAGTGGTCATGATATCTTCAATACGGCGGATACCACTATCCAGGGTGCGGAGGAAGTTATTTTCTTCTTCGAAGATCACTTTCTTCACAAAGTCCACCTGCTTTTGCAGTTCAGGGAACACCGTCTCAAATTGTTGTGCCAGTACAGGTACCAGTTCATGCAACAATGGTTTTTTATAATCCAGGTAAGTGAAGTAATATCTTACAGCTCTGCGCAGAATGCGGCGGATTACATAACCAGCGCCGGTATTGGATGGGAGCTGATCATCGGCAATGGTAAAGCAGATAGCGCGGATATGGTCTGCAAGCACACGGAAGGTCACATCCTTTTTGCTATCAGAAGCTTCATATGTAGCACCGGTCAGTTTTTCAATAAAACCGATCGTACCGGAGAATACGTCAGTGTCGTAGTTAGAGAATTTACCCTGGATGACGCGTACCAGGCGTTCAAAGCCCATACCTGTATCCACATGCTTAGCTGGCAGTGGTTCCAGGCTCTTGTCTTTCAGGCGGTTGAACTGCATAAATACGTTGTTCCAGATCTCAATCACCTGTGGATTATCTTTGTTCACAAGCGTCGCTCCATCTACCAGCTTCCTTTCGTCATCAGGACGGCAGTCTACGTGAATTTCAGAACAAGGACCGCAGGGACCGGTATCTCCCATTTCCCAGAAATTATCTTTCTTATTTCCAAGCAGAATGCGATCTTCCGCAATATGTTTCTTCCAGAAGTCGTATGCCTCCTGGTCCTTTTCCAGGTTCTCTTTCTTATCTCCTTCAAATACAGTTACATATAAACGGTCTTTCGGCAGTTTATATACTTCAGTGAGCAATTCCCAGCTCCATGCAATGGCTTCTTCTTTGAAGTAGTCACCGAAACTCCAGTTACCCAACATTTCGAACATAGTATGGTGGTAGGTGTCTATACCTACTTCCTCCAGGTCATTGTGTTTACCGCTTACGCGAAGGCACTTCTGCGTGTCCGCGACCCTTGACCAGGCAGGAGTTTGATTACCCAGGAAGTAGTCCTTGAACTGGTTCATACCTGCGTTGGTGAACAGCAGGGTGGGGTCGTTCTTAACCACGATAGGAGCGGATGGCACTACATGGTGCCCTTTGGATTTAAAAAACTCCAGGAATTGCCGGCGAATCTCGGAAGCAGTCATAAGTATTTGAAAAAATTAGTATGTATTATAATTTTGTGTCACCTAAATGGCTTTAATTTGTATTTTAAGCCAACAAGAGGTGTTTAGAAAATTGACACTCAAAAGATTGCCCTTTTAGTCTAATTCCCTTAGGTTTGCACACCCTGCCGCATAAGCGAAAGGAGTGCAAAAATATTGAAAAAGTCAGAATGGCGAAGAATTACTGAAAAGCCGCTCCCAACTTCATCCTCATTGTCTGAATAGCCCCCCAGAAAGAATTTACTACTGCTGTTAAAGCATAAGCCCGGCACATGAAGAAGGTTAAATACTTTTATAATACTCAGACGCTCAAGTACGAAAAACTCGTAGTATCGCTGCGCGTCAAGGTATTACGTATCCTAGGATTTGTTTCAGCCGCCATTGTCACAGGATTTATTTTTCTATCCATATCTTATAAAGTCTTGGACTCCCCCAAAGAGAAAAACCTGCGCCGTGATCTGGAAGTGATGAACGAAAAATATGAGGAAATGCAAGGCCGCATGAAGGAAGTCAAATCCCAGCTGGCCGAACTGGAACACCGCGACAATGAGATTTACCGCGTCATATTTGAAGCCTCCCCGATCCCGGATAGTACCAGGGCCGGCAATATGGCAAAGGAAGAAGAACTCACCCAGATGGCCTCTTTCTCCAGCAGCGAAATCATTGCCAGTACCGGGTCCCTGCTCCAGGAACTGGTACATCGTATTAGCATTCAGGCTAAATCTTACGAAAAGATCGATGACCTGGTGAAGAATAAACAAAAAATGCTCGCGTCTATCCCGGCCATTCAGCCAGTGTCCAACAAGGACCTGAAGCGTATCGCTTCCGGTTTCGGATACCGGATCGATCCTATTTACAAAACTGTAAAGTATCACTCGGGACTTGACTTCGCCGCGCCCGCAGGTACCCCCATCTACGCCACCGGCGATGGTGTGGTGGAAGAAGCCAGCATGAGCGACGTAGGATATGGTAACCATGTAGTTGTAAATCATGGCTATGGGTACAAAACCCGCTATGGTCATATGCTCAGGATAAAAGTTAAGGCAGGCACCACCGTAAAACGCGGCGATGTACTCGGTTGGGTGGGAAGTACAGGTAAATCTACAGGCCCTCACTGCCACTACGAAGTGGAAAAGAACGGAGATAAGGTAGATCCCGTGTATTTCTTCTTCAACGACCTGTCTCCGGAAGAGTTTGACAGAATGCTGAAGATAGCAAGGTCCGGCAACCAATCATTCGACTAATAAATCCAATTCTTTCGAACAGATACCTGGAAAATCCGCCTCTGCTTCAGACAGGGGCGGATTTTTTAAGTATTACATACAGTCTCTTATTTTCGCATGCAATGCCGGAAAAATTCCCAGATACTTCACTAATGCCGGGAATGAATGGCTTGTAGCCGGTTTTAATTTCGAAATGAGTCACTGCCACTCCCCCGGAATTTTGTAATTTGGTATCCATATAATGGATATGATGCAACAGCTGGATCTATTTTCTAACCTGGAACCTAAAAAACCAGACCCTGCGCCCCCGCCAGTTCCTGAAAAGGAACCCGAGCCGGTGCCGCAGCAGAAACCAGTTGTGGAGCGACCTAAGATGGCAGAGATCAACGACTTACCAAACATGCCCAGCAGGATACAGGTACAGCTACCTCCTGATATACCACCACCCCTGGCGGTATCCAGCCAGTCTGTGACTGCTTCCCAGCCTCCCCAGAAGAAACGGGGACGCAAATCACTGAAAGAAGTGTCCGACGACCCCGATCTGATCAAGACATTGGAAACAGTGCCGCTGGATAAACAATACTACTCCATTAGTGAAGTAGCAACGATGTTCAAAGTAAATACATCGCTGATACGCTATTGGGAAAACGAATTCGATATACTACAACCCAAAAAGAATAGAAAAGGTGATCGCTTGTTCCGACAGGAAGATATCCAACACCTGAAACTGATCTACCATCTCTTGCGTGAGCGTAAGTACACGATCGAAGGCGCAAAGCAAAAGTTAAAAGAAGATCGTAAATTGGCAGCCCGTAATTTTGAAATGGTACAGGCTTTGCTGAAAGTAAAGGGATTTTTAACCGAACTGAAGGAACAATTATAAAAAAAAGTTATGCGATTGAAATTAATTCTCATGGGGGCATGCCTCCTGCTCGCCACAACATTATCTTATGCACAATCCACTGCTTCTAATGGAAGGAAGATTTTGAAAGGCAAGATTGAAATGAAAACATTGATGAATGATAGCGATATGGCATGGTTCTACGCTGGTGTAAACAAGTATCAGCCGAACGACAGAATGCTTGCTTATATCAAGGATAACCGCGGCAAATTCAATGTAGTAGCGATAATAGGTACCTTCGACGATGATAGCCGTCGCCTGTTGCCCGCCCTCTATAAGATCATGATACTGGCAGGTAGCCCCGATGAACAAATCCTCACTTATGGCGCTGACGAGAAATTGCAAACCGGTGCACAGGTAGGTTACCAGGCCAAAAAACTGCCTACCTTCATCATAGTGCGTGACGGTAAAGAACTGGGACGCATATCCGGAGATCTGGAAGATACACTCGAAGGTGATATCGCTAAAATCCTGCTCAAAGCAAACAGAAAAGATAAAGATTGATATAGACTGAAATAATAAAAAAGCCGTCTCGTTAATTTGAGACGGCTTTTTTTATGCACAGTGGATAACTTATTTCTCGTTAATTTCCACCTTCGTACTGGATAATTTAACACCGTGCTTTTCCAATATATTGATAAACCCAAGGTTCAATTCGCTACGCAACTGATTGTAAGGTACCCCCTCTATCACATTGGTGAGATATATCACCTGGATCACGAAAGTATCCTTCGTAAAATCATTGAGGTTGACAATAAAACCATCCGCTACCTTTTCCTGCTGTTGCAACAAAGCTTTGATATCCTGCAATACTTTCAGCAAACTATCCGCAGGGGTATCACCCGCTACCTCCAGCCTGAACGCTGCCCTCTGCTGCGTACGCAGCGAAATATTGTCCAGGATACTATCCACCATTTTCTTATTAGGCACCGTTACAAAAGTCTTGTCCTGCGTGCGGATACGGGTACTGCGCAAACCAATCTTTTCTACCGCACCCTGATAAGCATCCACCTTCACCGTATCTCCCACACGGAAAGGCTTGTCAAAAAAGATAATGAAAGAACAGATCAGGTTCTCGATACTCTCCTTGGCTGCCAGGGCAAGGGCCGCTGCACCTATTCCAAGACCCGCAATTATTTTGTTGACAAGCACCGCTCCAAATAGTATGCGGATAAAGGCAATCGCGCCAAAAATAAAAACGATCGCTTTGAAGAAATCCCGGAAAAAGACAATAAACTGGTTGTCCGTCTTGTCGTGTAGCAGATCCGCACTCTTACTGATCATCAGCGATACAAAATCGATCACACGCAGAATGATCCAGATAATAGATACAGTGAGCGCAAGCTCCAGCAATGTACCCAACACCGACTTCAGGCTAAATCCATTGTAAATCGTGATGTTTAGCTCCGGCGGAAAGTTCAGGTGGTCAATAGTCAGCATGAAGGCAACCAACAGGAAGAAATACTCCAATGGCCGCAACAGCATGTGGGAAAATTCCTGTTGACCAATATCAGGCGCCCACTTCCTGACTTCTTTGAAAAGGAGGTTGGCCAGCCATTGTGAAAGATACCGCTTGATCATGGACACAAACAGTAACACAAAAGCCAGAATAAAGTAATTCTGTATAGGGTTGCCAAGGATAACCTTGTCGAGCATGTTGTTCATATTATGCGAAATTACAATATTAGTGTATTCTTCGGCTTCCCTTATCAGTAATAACTATTACACCCGGTTGTTTTCCCTTTTCAAAACTACCATATCGGGCATTGATCCCCAATGCCCTGGCCCCGTTCAGCGTGGCCCATTGCAGTATTTCCTCCAATGGGATCTCCGGAAAATGCGTGCGTATGGCCTGTATCTCTTCCCAGATAGATAACTGGTGATTGGATGCCAGGCTATCCGTACCCAGGGCGATCGTACAGCCTTCACTGCGTAGCAACCCAATATCCGGCAAACGGTTTTCTATATACAGGTTGGCCAATGGGCATAAACACCAGTAGGCTGCAGGGGCATGCAGTTTTGTAAATTGTACATCCTCTTTCGTAGAAAAAGTGTTGTGTACAAGTATGACCGGCAGGTGCTTGAAATAGGGTAACCATGCAGGTAAACTGGTACCTCCTGTTGGCTCAAATGCAGATGCATCCATGCCGAAATGCTGGTAAAAATCCAGAAAGGCCCCGGTTTTATTCTTATATAATTGATTTTCAGCTGCGGTTTCCTGGTTGTGAATACTGATAGGCATATTGTCCGGCATCACGGAAAGCAATGAAAAAAGTGCCTTGCTCACCGAATAAGGAGCATGTGGTACTACAGAACAGGCATGCATATGATCATTCAAACGCCTGAACTGCTCCAGTACAGAAAGGCTGTAATCCAGCCTGCTCTGCGCTGCCCCTGGTACAAAGCCCATTGTTTCTACAAACGAATGGTAATAAATAGGTGCCCCCTGTTTTTGTTCGAGCGTGGCTGTGCCATTACAAATATCTCCAATTGCGGAAATCCCGCTCTCCCACATCGCCTCCGCAGCCGTTTTCATCGCTTCGGCATCCTGTGCCCCTCTTTTTTCCATTACCTGTGTCAGGAAAGCAGGCAAACCCGTGCCTTCCGGAATCACCCCTTTCATATGAGACAGTTCCAGGTGACAATGGGTGTTGACAAACCCCGGGCTGATGATTCCTTCCAATTCCTGTACACCGTCCCCGGCGAGTTCTGCGGGCACTATATCCACTACAGTGCCGTCTTCAGACAGGATCAGCACATTGTTCCCAGGTAATATTTTCCGCCCGTCAAAGACGGCTGTTCCTTTAAATTTTAGCTGTTGGGTCATAATTATCCTAAAGATGTTAATTTTGCCGGCAATTGATAAGTCGACAAGTCACCGACCATTCAACAAAGATAATTATGATAGATAAACTAGAAGCGATTAAAGGCCGGTTTGAACAGGTCTCCCTTGCACTTACCAACCCCGAAGTAGTGAGCGACAACAAGCAGTTCAGCAAACTGAGCAAGGAGTACCGTCAGCTGGAAAAGATCGTGAAAGCCTACGATACTTACATGAAACTGCTGGACAGCATTGCCTTTAACAAGGAAGTGCTGGAAAGCGGAGATGAAGAAATGAGGGAACTCGCCAAAGAAGAAACCGAAGCGCTGGCCAATCAGAAAATTGAGCAGGAGGAAAACATCCGCAACCTGCTGATACCAAAAGATCCACAGGATGAAAAGAATGCGATTCTTGAAATCCGTGGTGGTACAGGTGGTGATGAAGCAGCCCTCTTTGCCGGAGACCTACTGCGTATGTACCTGCGCTTTTGTGAACTAAAAGGCTGGACCACTAACATTATGAGTGAAACCCCTGGTTCTGTGGGTGGATATAAAGAGGTCGTTGTGGAAGTGAATGGGGACGACGTATATGGTACCCTGAAATTCGAATCAGGCGTACACCGCGTACAACGCGTTCCTGCTACAGAAACTTCCGGCCGTGTCCATACTTCTGCTGCTACAGTGGCGATCCTGCCCGAAGCTGAGGAAGTGGATGTGGATGTAAGAGAAGCAGACATCAAGATGGATACATTCCGTTCATCTGGTGCGGGTGGTCAGCACGTAAACAAAACTGAATCTGCAGTACGTTTAACACACATTCCTACCGGGGTGGTCGTAGAATGCCAGGAAGGACGCAGTCAACACTCTAACCGCGATATCGCTATGAAGATGTTGCGTACCCGTATCTACGAAGCAGCAGTACGTAAGCACGAAGACGCCATTGCTTCACAACGTAAGAGCCTTGTATCTACAGGTGACCGCTCCGCCAAGATCAGGACTTACAACTACCCACAAGGTAGGGTAACAGATCACCGTATCGGGATGACCGTGTATAACCTGGACGCTTTTACGAACGGCGATATCGAGGAGATGCTGAAAGCGTTACAGTTTGCGGAAAACGTAGAAAAAATGAAGATGGGTAGCTAAGCTACAGGTAATAATCATTCAACATGAGGAACGCTTTTGCCAGGTTGGTAAAAGCGTTTCCATTTGTACTGGAGCGCAGTCATTTTTTCACCGGCCCTGCTCTGCCATGTGTAACCTTTTTACCAGTAGCTGAAGTTTTAAACATTGGTAATTAGTCTTACATTTGTTTTTTCAATAATACTTATAGTCATGTCTGCCTTGGTTTACCAAATCTGGCAGCATATTTGCCTCGTATCTTTCAGTAATAAATATTCGTACAATGAAAAGAATCAGTCCTATCGTAGCAGTAGTATTGTCTGCCACCATGTTATTTAGCTGTAGCACCTGGAATGGAATGAACAACACCCAAAAAGGCGCGGCCATCGGTGTAGGTGGTGGTGCAGCCACAGGTGCAGTAATCGGTAAAGCCGCAGGTAACACTGCCCTTGGCGCTATCATCGGTGCTGCCGTAGGTGGTGGAGCTGGTGTACTGATCGGGAAAAAAATGGATAAACAGGCACAGGAAATCAAAACAACCGTACCAAATGCTACCGTTGAGCGTGTTGGTGAAGGTATCAATGTAACTTTCAACTCAGGTGTTCTCTTTGGATTTGATAAATCCGACCTGACCCCCGCTGCTCAATCAAACATCCAGCAGCTGGCTACCATCCTCAATAAGTATCCTGACACCTACGTACGTGTAGAAGGTCACACAGATACTACCGGTACAGATGCCTACAACTATGCACTCTCCGAAAGACGTGCAACCGCTGTAGCTAACTACCTGAAAACTCAGAATGTAGCTGCCAACCGTATCCAGACTTATTGGTATGGTTCTAAACAACCTGTAGTACCTAATACAACAGATGCTAACAGAGCCAAGAACCGTCGTGTGGAATTCGCAATCTATGCGAACGATAAGATGAAGCAGGATGCACAGAAAGAGTCAGGACAATAATAGGATTTCCTTCATACACATATAAATGAAGAGAGCCTGTATCTTATCCAGATACAGGCTCTCTTCATTTAGTAAATTACATTACTTTTTCAACCACCACTTCCGTACAAATAAGAAAGCAATAATTCCGCATATTGCACCGATTGAATCAGCTAAAGCATCCATCATATCAAAGCTGCGTTCAACCGCCCAGTATTTCTGAATGAATTCTATTGCAAGGCCATAAAATGAAGCCACCAGCCAAAATAGCGTCAGTGTCAGTATGGATATATGCCCCTTGCTTCTGTAATAGCCTATACATAATAAAAGCACTGTACAGCCAAACAATCCCAGGTGAACGATCTTATCCATATGTATCTTTTCAAAGAAGGGATTACTGGGAATATCTCTTCCGGGTAAAGTACATAAATAAAGTACCAGCAATATCCATAATATAGCAGGCCAATAGTATCTGATAATCCTCATCGCTGGCACGTCTGAATGTTTTTAAGGTGAATATTAATAATCATAAAGGTATAAGGTTCAAAAGTCGTTCCCAACTTTAGCACCTTATACCTTTACTTTTTTAAGCTTTTATTAAGTATTGTACTTATTCGCCAACAAGTGCACTATAGGCAGCTGCATCCAGCAGACCAGCTACATCTGCAGGATTCTTAACTGTCATCTTGATCATCCAGCCATCGCCGTATGGATCAGAGTTCACCAGATCCGGAGATGCATCCAGCTCTGCGTTGATTTCATTTACAGTACCAGCTACTGGCAGGAACAGGTCAGACACTGTCTTTACTGCTTCCACAGTACCGAATACTTCTTCTGCATCCAGTGATTTACCAACAGTAGGAATGTCTACAAATACGATATCTCCCAGTTCACGCTGAGCGAATTCAGTGATACCGATAATCGCTGTATTACCTTCCAGTAACACCCATTCGTGATCTTTGGTGTAACGCAGATTTGACGGAAAATTCATGGCAAGTTTGATTTTAGGGGGTAAAATTAAGGAAAACCTAAAAGAACAAAAATTTCTTCACCACTCTTATCTTCATCGGCACATCTTCCAGTGGCCTGTCATTTCCATCTGTCTTCATTCCTGCAATCTTATCAATCACCTCTAATCCTTCCACAACCTGTCCGAATACTGTGTAGCTTTGGTCCAACTGTGGCGTACCTCCATACTTCTTGTAGTACTCCCGCTGGTCTACAGGGATCTTCCTCCCTCCCAGCCGGCCTCTCTCCAGTTTATCCAATTCTTCATCTGTCCACACTTTTCCCTGCACAATGTAGAACTGACAACCAGAACTGGCCTTCGCCGGATTGTTATCTCTCGCTGCCGCCAGCGCACCTTTTTTATGGAACAGGTTCAGCTGAAACTCAGCCGGGATGGTATAATTCACATCTCCATTACCCAGCATCGCTCCCTTTGCCGCATGCTTTGACTCAGGATCGCCACCCTGTATCATAAAGCCCCTGATCACTCTGTGAAATAACGTGCTGTCATAAAAGTGATGCCTGGCCAGCCTGATAAAATTATCTCTATGCCTGGGAGTAACGTTATACAGTTCTATCACCATGGTACCATAGGGTGTAATGATCTTTACCTTCCGGTTTTTAGCAGCCATAGCGGGTAGTGTGAGTATTAAACACACAAAGAGGAGCCATCGTTTCATGGGGGGGTATGATTATTTTAGAGTTGTTTGCGCATCAGCCAGTCAGTATCTTCCTGATTACCCATCATGAAGATATGACTGCCAAATTTCTCAAAGCCGTTCTTCTCGTAGAAATGATAAGCTTTTGTATTGTACTCCCAAACCCCGAGCCAGATCGTCTTTATGCCATGCCGGACCGCTACTTCCTGTGCATAATCTAATAAGAACTGTCCGGCCTTCATACCCTGAAATGCTTTCAGTACATAGATCTTTTCAAGCTCCATTACCGGATCAGGGGCAAGGGGACCATTATGATCCGGCTGCTTGTGTAAGTTGAGTTTCAGGAAACCCGCCGGAGAAGTACCTTCGTACAGAATGTAATATAAACAGCCAGGGGCCGCCATTTCAGCTGTCAATGCCTTTTTGGACTTTTTCTCCTCCATAAAAGCGTTAAAATCCGCCGGGTTGTATTGATGAACAAATGTTTCAGTAAACGTCCGCTGCTCAAGCATCACCAGCAAATCAAGCAACTCAGTAGAAACGGGCACAACGTGTAATGATGTATCCATAGCCAGGGTGTGTAGTTTATATCAGGAAGGATTTTATCGTCCCTCCTGATCATCAAAGTATGCAATAATATGCTCCTGCAAAAATCTTTCCTGTTCCGGCATACTCATTTTGGGTACAGACTGTGCTTCTTTGAAGTGAGGCCAACCATCTTTGTCGTATCCCTCCAGTTCAAAATATCCACTTTGACTCAATAAAGTACATGTCGCCACATGCATCAGGTCCTGCTTCTGTTCCTTGGTGAACTTCTTTTTCATGTGCCCCAGTTCCTGTATGCCTATCAAAAATAGTATTGCTTCCATATTAGGAGTCTTCCCAAAACGCGCTGTGAGCATATCCAGCACCCTTTTCCATTGCTGCTCAAATTCCTCCGCCATTTTATAATGATTTAATTATGAACCTTCTATCCCTGCAAATGTACGTTATAAAAAAAGATGATATAAATATGCTGCGGCTTTATTAATTTGGGGCTCACATACGTGATTTATAGTGCAAGGATTACAGATTAAGAAATGTATGTATTTGAGAACCATATCGTAATTTCTAAATTTTAATTTGTAATCCTATTCTTAACAGCATTTTAACGGCCATATCAGCTTGTCTGACAGTGTTTTCCTGGCAGAAAGTTTTACTTTAGCAAACTTGTAAATTATAAATAAGCATGGAGAATACTTCGTATGATATCCGTCAACTAAATGAAAAAATCCATCAGGCGAGTGCATTTGTAGACCTGCTGAACCTGGAATTGGGCAAAGTCATTGTAGGACAGCGTTACATGGTGGAAAGATTATTGATTGGACTGCTGGCTCAAGGCCACGTATTGTTGGAAGGTGTACCCGGTCTGGCAAAAACCCTGTCCATCAAATCCCTGTCTTCTGCCATTAATGGTAAATTCAGCCGTATCCAGTTTACACCGGATCTGCTACCTGCAGATGTGATCGGTACTATGATATACAACCAGCAAAAGAATGAATTTGTGGTAAGACGCGGTCCTATCTTCGCCAACTTTATCCTGGCAGATGAGATCAACCGTGCCCCCGCAAAGGTGCAGAGTGCCCTGCTGGAAGCCATGCAGGAAAAACAGATCACCATCGGTGATAATACGTTCAAACTGGAAGAACCCTTCCTGGTACTGGCCACCCAGAACCCTATCGAACAGGAAGGTACTTACACACTGCCTGAAGCACAGGTAGACCGTTTCATGCTCAAAGTGGTGATCGGCTATCCTACCAAGGAAGAAGAACGCATGATCATCCGCCAGAACCTGAATCCTCAGCCTTCTCAGAAGATCAACCCTATCATTCAGCCTGCCGACATCATGAAGGCACGTGACCTGGTACGTGAAGTGTACATGGATGAAAAGATCGAACGCTATATCCTCGATATCGTATTCGCTACCCGTAATCCGGAAGAATATAAACTGCAGAAACTGAAACCACTCATCGCTTATGGTGGCTCTCCAAGAGCGAGCATCAACCTGGCGATGGCTGCCAAAGCTTACGCTTTCATGAAGCGCCGTGGTTATGTTATTCCTGAAGACGTTCGTAGCATTTGCTTTGACGTAATGCGTCATCGTGTAGGACTTACCTACGAAGCAGAAGCTGAAAACGTGACCAGCGAGAACATCCTGAGCGAAATTCTGAATGCTGTAGAAGTACCTTAATCGGCCCCCCTGTAGCAAACAGTTTTGTTAAAAGTTAATGTACAACCGGTGGATACTGCAGAAATACTTAAGAAGGTTAGACAGATAGAGATCAAGACCAAAGGTCTCTCCAATCACATCTTTGCAGGCGAATATCACAGCGCCTTCAAAGGTCGTGGTATGTCTTTCAGTGAAGTGCGCGATTACCAGGTGGGCGATGATGTGCGGGCGATCGACTGGAACGTAACCGCCCGTTTAAATCACCCCTTCATCAAGGTTTTTGAGGAAGAACGCGAGCTCACCGTAATGCTGCTGGTCGATGTGAGCGAAAGCTCCCTGTTCGGTACCGTACGGCAGAACAAACGGAGTATGATGACGGAGCTCTGCGCTGTACTGGCCTTCTCCGCTATCAAGAACAATGATAAAGTAGGTGTGATCTTCTTCAGCGACGGTATGGAAAAATATATCCCGCCTAAGAAAGGTAAATCCCATATCCTGTTTATCATCCGCGAGCTGCTGTCCTTTACACCAACCCGCAAAGGCACTAATATCAGGGAAACCCTGCGTTTCTTCAACAACGCTGCTAAGAAAAAAAGCATCGTATTCATGCTGAGCGACTTCCTGACCGGCGACTACCAGGATGCACTGAACATCGCCGCCAAACGCCACGATGTGGTAGGAGTACATGTGTATGACCAGCGTGACAAAGAACTGCCACCTGTAGGACTCATACAGATGCAGGATTCTGAAACGGGTGCACGCCAATGGGTAGATGCTGCTGACAAACAGGTGCAGCAGTATTACACCCAACAGTTTCAGCAGCACGTACAATATTGCCGCAATTCCTTCAAGAAAAGCGGTGCAGACCTGATCAGCATCCGTACAGATGAAGATTATGTAAAGGCGCTACGTGGCTTCTTTACAAACAGGTGATCGTTCAAAGATGAGCAAATTAACATGGGTAAACAGATCATAGTTAAAACACTTATTTTATTTGTAATGCTGGGTTGTGGGCTTGCTGCGCAGGCCCAGGTGCAGGTGAGCGCACGTGCAGACACCGATAGGATACTGATAGGTGAGCAGATTAAACTCGTATTGTCAGCTACTATACCTAACCAGGGTGCCGGCAATGTAGTCTTCCCTCAGTTACCCGATTCCTTCACCCACTGGGAAGTCGTAAGCCGTACCGGCCTGGATACTGCTGTATCCAATGGTAACAAGGTACTACAGCAAACCCTTGTGCTTACCAGCTTTGACAGTGGTGGATGGTACATCCCTTCCCTGAAATTTGATGTGTTGAATAACGGTGGGGTCACTGACTCTGCCTTCACCGATTCGCTGCGCATAGAAGTAGGTACCGTTGAGGTAGATACTACCAAAGCTTTCAAACCTATTAAAGGAATACGCACTGTCGCCTGGAACTTCTGGGATTACTGGCTGTACTTCGCTATCGGAATCACAGTGCTTATTATAGGTATTGGTGTAGGGGTTTACCTCCGCAGCCGTCCTAAAAAAGATGTGGTAAAACCAGCGCCTCCCGCTGTGCCTCCTTACGAGGCAGCCTTGCTGGCACTGAAACAACTGAAAGAAGAGAAGCTGTGGCAACAGGGAGATGTGAAGCAGTATTATACCCGCATCACCGATATCCTCCGCGCTTACTTCGAACAGCAATTCAATATCCCTGCCCTGGAGCAAACCAGCGAAGAATTGTTACAACATATCAAACCCGTGACGATCCTGAACCAGCAGCGCGACAGGTTGAGAGACCTGCTCAATGTAGCTGACCTGGCAAAGTTTGCTAAGCTGACCCCGACACCTGAAGAGCATGAAAGGGCACTGTCACAGGCATTTGAAATTTTGGAGTGGACAAAGCCCGCTGCAGAGAGAGCAAAAGAGGTCGAGAAGGGAAATGATGCAGGGAAAACTGAAGGAGCAGGCAACTAACTTGAACCAGGAAATTATTATTGATACATGGATTTTTCAGTCTGGAAAAATATTGAATTTGCCCACCCTGCCTACTTTGGCTTGCTGGTGCTGGTGCCTGTAATGATCTACTGGCATTACGCTAAGCAGCAAAAGCAACAGGTGGCTATGGATATGTCTTCCCTTCAGGGATTGAAGGGACTGCCGGTATCCTGGAAGGTGCGGTTCCGCCCCCTCCTGCTGATACTGCGCCTGCTGGCGTTTAGTGCGCTGGTAGTGGCATTGGCAAGACCACAGACAAGCAATACTTCTGAAAGTATAGACAGCGAAGGGATCGACATCGTGTTGGGTATAGATATCTCAGGTAGTATGCTGGCCGAAGACTTACAGCCAAACAGGTTGGAAGCGGCCAAAAAAGTAGCCAACGATTTCGTGGATCGCCGCATCAGCGACCGTATCGGCCTGGTGATCTTTTCCGGTGAAAGCTTTACACAATGCCCCATCACCACAGACCACGCTGTATTAAAAAACCAGATCGCTGCTATCAAAAGTGGTATGCTGCAGGATGGTACAGCCATCGGCATGGGTTTGGCTACAGCCGTAGACCGTCTTCGTAACTCCAAAGCAAAGAGCAAGGTGATCATCCTCCTCACAGATGGTGTGAATAACGTAGGGCTGATCGATCCGCTCACTGCCCTGGAAATCGCAAAAGCCTTCAAGACCAGGGTGTATACTGTGGGAGTAGGTACCATTGGAAAGGCGCCTTTTCCAATGACAATGCCGGACGGCAGTATACAGATGGCCATGCAGGATGTACAGCTGGACGAACCTCTCATGAAAAAGATCTCTACAGAGACCGGTGGTAAATACTTCCGGGCTACGAACAACAAAGACCTGGAAGGCATTTACAACGAGATTGACAAATTGGAAAAAACCAAAGTGGAAATCACTTCCTATAAAAGATTTGCAGAGCATTTCTTCCCGTTTGCCATGCTGGCGCTCGCTTGCATGCTGCTGGAAGTAGTATGCCGGTATACCATATTCAGGAGCCTGCCGTAAAGCAAGGCCTATCAAAAGAGCTGTCTGCGGCCCGTGCTATAGACAACTCCCTGCAAAAAACTCGCTTCAGCCAAGGGTAGAAGCGAGTTTTTTGTATTTTTACACCCTCTTAATTTCAAAACTTAGCATTTGCAGGCATTAATCTACAGATCTACCGGTAGCTGGTATACCGTAAAAACCACCGATACCGGCGAAACTTTTCAGGCGCGCATCAAAGGTGTACTGAAGCTGGATGAGGATATTACCTCTACCAATCCCATAGCCGTAGGCGATATCGTAGAGATCGTTCCTGAAGAGGGCGATGCCAATGCAAAGAATGCGATGATCACGGATATCGCTCAGCGACGTAACTATATTGTACGTAGCTCCCCACATAAAAAAGGAAATGCGAAACACATTGTGGCAGCAAACCTGGATCAGGCCATGCTCATCTGCACGGTAAAAGAACCAAGAACCTCCAATGGCTTCATGGACCGTTTCCTGGTGACAGCGGCAGCCTATCACATTCCGGTAACGCTGGTGTTTAATAAAAGAGATATTTACAAAGAAAAGGAGATTGACAGGTTCGCTGAATTAGCGGCCCTGTACGAAGATATTGGCTATACCGTGAAGCTGGTGTCTGCTGCCACCGGAGATGGCGTAGAAGAACTGGAGGCGATGATGAAAGATAAAACTACCCTGATGTCCGGGCATTCCGGTGTAGGAAAATCGTCATTGATCAACCGGTTGTTGCCCGGCCTGGACTTACGTACAAAAGCGGTGAGCGGCTGGAGCGGGAAAGGGTTACATACCACTACCTATGCGGAAATGTATGATCTGCCTATAGGTGGTAAATTGATCGATACCCCCGGCGTAAGGGAGTTTGGAATTGTAGATATTGAAAAGCCGGAACTGTCGCATTACTTCCTGGAGATGCAGCCTTATCTGTCACAGTGCCAGTTTAATAACTGCTTACATATCAATGAACCTGGTTGTGCGGTGAAAGCGGCCGTGCAGGCGGGAGAAATAGATCCGGAAAGGTATATCAGCTATGCTACCATCCTGGAATCCATACAGGACGACGATTACTGATCTAGTGCCTGTTCTTTTTATGATGCTTCCCCTGCATCTCATCCAGTATCTTCTCAGCACCCCAGTTACTCCTGGGCTGCGGACAGCCTGTCTTCCTTGTTCTACAGGAACTAAACCCCATCAGGACCAGCACGAACATGCAAGTAAAGTATGTACGTATCATTAGAATACCCTGTTAGACATTTGTTTGGAAGAATGCTTATTCTGCTTCACATTCCTGTTAGAATAGTAATTGCTGCTGGGACAGCCTTTTTGCTCTGACTGACAGCTGATAGCCATAATGCTACCCAGCACAAGGAGTACGATTAATTTCTGCATAGGGTAAGGATATTAAATGCAAGATAATTAAAATATGTCACTTATGTGTTATGCATTTGCGGAGCTTGGGGCATAGGCATCCTACGCTCAGCGGGTTTTGCACCGGGCAAAGCCTGTTAAGCTGCTAAACTGATCAACAACTACTTACTTCCCTTCTTCCGGCAAGTCCTTGAACCAGCTGGAATACATGTTGTAATTATTGGCGATCCTGTCGATCTCGCCACTGATCAATGACTCACTGATATTCTTCACTTTCTTTGCAGGCACCCCGGCGTAAATGGCGCCGGCTTCCACCTGTGTATTTTCCAGCACTACAGCGCCGGCAGCGATGATAGTATTACTCCCGATATGCACATTGTCCATCACAATAGCGCCCATCCCGATCAGCACATTGTCTTCCACCGTACACCCATGCACAATCGCATTGTGGCCAATAGACACGCTGTTGCCGATAATGGTCTTTGTCTTCTCGTAAGTACAGTGAATACATGCACCGTCCTGTACATTGACTTTATTGCCCATGCGGATGCTGTTTACATCCCCCCTGATCACAGCATTGAACCAGACGCTGCACCCCTCACCCATGATCACATCACCAACGATCGTCGCATTCGGGGCAATAAAACAATCTTTTCCCATTTCAGGCATGACTCCTTTTACCGGCAGTATGTATGGCATTTCCTTATATTTTGCCGGCAAATTACCACTTACTATTGATTTAAATAATGCTGCGGATCAGGTATACTTATTAATACGCAGGGGCATATCATTTTCGTATTTTTGCGGGCAAATGAATAACAGGCAACTTTTTTTAAGACACGTAGCGCAATTGTCAGACGCGCCGTTGGGAATAGAGATGGTGAAGGCATCAGGCATGTACATGTGGGATGTGGACGGCAAGAAAATATTGGACCTGATAGCAGGAATCAGTGTGTGTAATGTAGGGCATTGCCATCCTGCAGTCGTAAAGGCGATACAGGACCAGGCAGCCACTTATATGCACTTATTGGTATATGGAGAACTGGTGCAGTCACCTCAGGTAGCATTTGCTACTTTGCTCACACAGCACCTGCCTGCCACGCTGGATAGTGTATACTTTACGAATTGTGGATCTGAAGCCGTGGAAGGAGCGATGAAACTGGCGAAGCGTTTTACCGGCAGAACTGAGATAATTGCATTCGAAAATAGTTATCATGGTTCCACACAGGGAGCTATGAGCATCATGGGAGATGAAGCATGGCGGAATGCATATCGCCCTTTATTACCCGATATACAGCATTTGAAGTACAATACCTGGGAAGCAATAGAACGCATTACAGAAAGGACAGCCTGTGTGATAGCGGAAACTGTACAGGCAGAAGCCGGTGTGATCGTACCTTCGCAGGATTGGATGAAAGCCCTCCGGGAAAAATGTACCCAAACCGGTACCCTGTTAATCCTGGATGAAATCCAGTGCGGCCTGGGTAGAAACGGCTCTCTCTTTGGCTTTGAACAATTTGATATCGTGCCTGATGTGCTCCTGCTGGGCAAGGCATTAGGTGGTGGAATGCCCATGGGCGCTTTCATTGCCAACAAAGAGATCATGTGGACCCTCACGAACAATCCTGTTTTAGGCCACATGACTACCTTCGGCGGACATCCGGTAATCTGTGCAGCTGGTATGGCGGGTTTCAAAGTATTGCTGGAAGAAAAGCTGACAGATACTGTAAAGGCCAAAGAAGCCCTGTTCCATAAGTACCTTCAGCATCCCGCTATCAAAGCTATCCGCTCACAGGGTTTAATGATGGCTGTCGAACTCGAAAGCTTCGCGACAAACAAAAAAGTGATCGACGCCTGTATAGAAAAAGGCCTGATGACTGACTGGTTCCTGTTCGCACCACAATGTCTCCGTATCGCTCCTCCCCTCATCATCACTGAAGACGAAATCAAATTCGCCTGCGATACCATACTGTCAGTTTTGAATACTGTTGCATAATACAACCGGAACATAAAACCGTTCCCTTCCCCCAGTCGAAAATCGGGCTGGGGGAGTCTTTCTCAAAAAAATACCAATAAAATCTTTTTGTAATTCCAACCGAAATATTAACTTTGAATTCCAAAGTACTTTAGTATGACCGATCAGCAACACCTGAACACCCTTAGCGACATCAAGCGAATCATGGATCGCAGCAGCCGTTTCATCTCTCTCAGCGGGTTAAGCGGTGTATGTGCGGGCATCTCCGGTCTTGTAGGTGCTGCATTTGCCTATAGCTGGATTCATGACTATTATATCAGATGGGAAACTTCCGGCATCTTCGACAAAGAAGATTTCAACATACTAAAAATCAAACTCACCATTCTCGGACTCATCGTAATGGGCGTTGCCCTGGCTGGTGGCACTTATTTCACCTGGCGTAAAGCCAGGAAAGACGGTCTCCCCATCTGGGACAAAACCTCCCGCAACGTTTTTTACAGTGGGCTCATCCCCATGGTAGCCGGTGCAGCTTTCATTGCCGGAATGGTTTACAATAATCTGGAAGTACTGGTGGCACCTGCCTGCCTCCTTTTCTACGGACTGGCATTGGTCAACGCCAGTAAGTATACATTCAGAGATATCAAATACTTTGGGATCGCTCAAATCATACTGGGGATAATCAATGTTTTCTATTTGCGCCGCGGGCTGTATTTTTGGGCCTTCGGTTTTGGTGTGCTACACATCGTTTACGGCGCAATGATGTGGTGGAAGTATGAACGCAATGCACCGGAAGAGTAAGCTCCTGCTACCGGCATTGCTGAATTCGTGAAAGCAGTTATGCATGGCCGGCTCAGAAGGCCAGCTCCTTCTGAAAAAACAAGGCTTTAATTATTGAACTTTTGAATCTGGTAAGTAGTGGCGATAAACAATCCCATAGGTAATCTGAATAAAATCTTTGACAGCAGGATCCGTCTTGGCGTCATGAGCATACTTGTCGTCAATGAAGAGGTCAGCTTCAACGATCTCAAACAGATGCTGGAACTCACCGATGGCAACCTTGCCTCCCACCTGAATACGCTGGAGGAAAATGGGTACCTCAAAGTCCACAAAGGCTTCATTGGCCGAAAAACAAATACAACCTATCAAATCACCAAAGCCGGTGAAAAAGCCTTCAAAGGACACCTCGCCGCGCTTGAAAATATGATTCGCTCTATCGAGTAATTTTTTTTATCCCTATACTTTGAAATGCAAAGTACTTTAAAATAAAACAATCATGGAACATCAACATCTTGCAAATGCAGGACAGGAGAGCCATTCTCCTGACCCAAGGGAGGATTTTTCCAAAGAAAAACCATCCTTTATCAAGCGTTATGCCTACGCTATCAAAGCATTTACCATCTTCGTACTGGTCAACCTGCTGCTCATTCCTACCAGCCAGATCATGCAGCTGATTCAGGAAAGAGAACAGCGAAGCGATGAAGCTACCAGCGAAATCAGTAGCAAATGGGGCGGTTCACAAACCTTCACGGGCCCCATTATCATTGTACCTTTCATCGATACTTCCGCCCGTGGTGCTGCGAACCATCGCTCTTACGCGCTTTTCCTTCCAGATAAACTCAGTATTAATGGTGAACTCCTGCCTGAAACCCGCCATCGCGGTATTTACCAGACAGCTGTATATAGTTCCCACTTAAAGATCAACGGTAACTTCGCAGCGATTAATACAAGCATCCCTGCAGATCGCTTCCTGGTCAATGAAGCTGTCATTGCTGTTGGCGTCGACGACCTGAGAGGCATCAGCAACCAGCCGGAAATGCAACTCAATGGCCAGTCCCACATCTTTAGCCCCGGTGTGATGATTCAAAGTGTCTTCCACAATGGCATGCAGGCAAAAATACCCCTCACCAAAACAGACAGTGGCTGGACAGCAGGTGACTTCTCTATCGACCTCGACCTCCGTGGTTCCGGTGTCCTCTACTTCTCCCCTGTCGGTAAAACCACCGATGTCAATATTACCTCCAACTGGAAGAATCCCCAATTTGATGGGGCCTTTCTCCCTGTTAAATCCACCATTCAAAATACCGGCTTTACCGCTGCATGGCAGGTATCTCACCTGAATCGCAACTTCCCGCAGTCCCTGACTACCCTGGATGAAGTCAACCTGCGCACGGCAGATTTTGGTATCAAACTGTTCCTGCCGGTAGATGGCTATCAGCAATCGACCCGTGCTGTTAAATACGCTGTCCTCATCATCGGCCTTTCATTCCTTGTTTTCTATTTTATTGAATTACTCCAGCGTTTCTCTGTCCATCCCTTACAATATATCCTGATCGGGTTTGCCCTGTGTATCTTCTATACCTTGTTAATCGCCCTGGCAGAACAGCTGAACTTCAGCATCGCCTACCTGATCGCCAGCCTGATGACCATTGGCCTTGTCATTGCATACACAGCCAGTATCTTTAACAACTACCGTATTGCCGGTGGCATAGGTGGTGTACTCATCATCCTCTATGGATTTATCTATGTTATTATCCGTTCCGAAGATCAGGCTTTGCTGATGGGTAGCCTGGGATTATTCATTATACTCGCTATTGTAATGTACTTTAGCCGTAGAATCAGATGGAAAGAGTTGAAAGGAAATGATTAAGCTTGCTGTAAACATATGAGTTATCTCAAGAAACGACTGCGCAGTTTTGGATTTGCATTTGCCGGAATCATTGCGTTCGTACGCTCTGAACCACATGCCCTGCTGCATTTCATAGCGACCATCATCGTTGTCGCCGCCGGATGCTATTTTCATGTCACAGCCATGCAGTGGATCGCCCTGCTGATGGTGATAGGGATGGTTTGGATTACCGAAATGCTCAATACCGTCCTTGAAAAGGTCATGGATCATGTAGCACCCGATTATCATCCTCGGGTGAAATGGATAAAAGACGTTGCCGCAGGCGCCGTATTGATTGCCGCAATCATTGCACTGGCAGTCGGTGCAATCATCTTTATCCCTTTAATCATTGGCCATGAGATCTGCATATAGCCTTGTTCGGGGAAGCCACCTGTAAATAAAAAAGCTTTTGCCTAAGGCAAAAGCTTTTTTATTGCAATATTATCAAATGAATTAAAAGTCAACCCCCATACCGAAATACCAGATTGGTTTTCCTCTGAAGAATCCGATCGCAGGCCATCCCGCATCCACTCTCAGGAAATACCCCGCAATCGTCGTTCTCGCACCAAATCCATACCCTCCTACAAACGGCCCCAGGAAACCATCTTTCACTTTCACAGTAATCGTTCCATCACTGCCATTATAGTACGTATAATTTGCATCCTTGAAACTCAGCTTACCATTCCACGCAGTACCAATATCAATGAACTGTGTCAGCTGGAAGTTCCTCAGCAATGCCGAGTTAATCGGCCTTTGCAGGAATGTTGCAAACACTGGCAAACGTAACTCCGAGTTAAACACCATCACATTATTACCGTTCCTTGCATTCTGCTTATACCCACGCAGTGGCGTAGCCAGCGTCTGATAAGCATAACTTGCATTTGTAGCAACAGGGTTCTGCGTATTGATCTTAGGATTCAGCCAGTTGTCTGTACCACCTAAATAATACAACAGCTTTCTGTCACCCCATGATAAGTCGGCAGAGAAACGGGTGGCCCAGATGAAGTTGCGATAGATAGACTCATAGTGACGGGCATCGATACCCATATTATAAGTAAACCTACCCTTTCCGGTCGGGTCCGTAGTATTAAATACCTGATTGATATTACCCGCTACTTTCGCCCAGGCTTCACCATAGATCTTATATCGCGTACCATGCCAGATGTTGATGGCAGGATTGATCGTATTATCATACACATATTCCAGCCGGCTCAGTACATACTTATCAGTGTAATCAGGCATTTTCAGCGAGTTCTGATCAGAAGCCGCAATCACAAATTTATCTACACGGTATCCTACCTGCAGGCGAATGCTCCTGGCTTCGTCAAATGGATACTTCATTTCTCCCTGCCACAGGTTGGTTTTCATTTTGGCTGGGTATTCGATCAATACGTTACCAGAGCTATCTACACCAATACCGGTATATTTCGCCACCTTACGATAGTAAGTGAATTTATAGTCAAAACGTTTTTTCAGATAAGAAGCAGAAAGGAAGTACTCTGTACCATCCAGTGAAGAAGGAATACGGAAACCACCATTGATTTTGACATCTTCCATCATATCACTCACACCCAGCCGGATCAGACCATTCAACGGATCTGACAACTGGATTGGACCGGAAGGCTGGCCTGTAAATGGCTGATATTTATTCACCAACACAGAGTTATCCAGTTGCAGGATGAGGTAGTCAGACGCAAATTTCCACTTATAAGGCAGCAGTTTGGCTTTCTTCAGCAGCGGCTCAACCGGTAGCTTAATCGGGTTGCCATTGCCTGACATATCTGCGGCCGCATTGTTCCCCGCCGGATTGTTCGCTGCCGTATCCTTAGGATCATTGGCAAACTCACTCTGGAAGAAGTCGTTATGTTTCACCGTATCTTTCTTTGGTGCCTGCTGATAGGTAGGCAAGCCCAATTTGATACTATCCTGGTGCATCATATAAGCACGGTAAGCAGTGGGGCGATCGCTCACATTACGCTTTTTCAGTGCCACTGTATCCACTTTCAGTTTTTGCAGGATCTTATATCCATACTGCTGGATCACCTGAGATACCTCACTCTGGTCGCCGGCACCTCTTGTTTCCTTGATGCCGTAAGAATAGTTGCTCAGCGGGAAAGTATATGTAGAATCTTTTGTAATAGATACGGCCATTACACTATCAGGTGCACTGGCGCCATATTCCTGCAGGGCAGAATCCAGTTCCAGTGGATCCGGGTTGTGCAGGATTTCATTACCAACGAAGAAAAGAGAATCCACGCCAGCTCTTTCCGTCTTGAAGAAACCGGCATAACGGTTACGGATACCGTTAGCGTCAGATACAAACGTGAAGTGTGTGGTATTATATTGAAGCGGGTTACGGGCATCACCGTATTTCATGTTGGAAAGCTGGGTGATCTGCTTGTCCGCGCTCTTGTTCCAGTTATCAATCAGGAAAATGTTATAATGACCTGCAGGCAGGGTAGTATCACCACCTTTTGCAGTCGGTGAAGGCCTGTTGGAAGAGAAGATGATACCGCTCTTACCAGGGAAGGCTACAAAAGAAGGATCGAGGTCATCATACACATCGTTCGTGATCTGTTCAATACTATTCTTGTTAATACTGTAAACGTAGATATCGGTATGACCATTTTTTACTGCAGAAAGCAACAGGGAGTTATCAAATTCGAAGAAGTACTTCATATCGATCACCCTGTCGAATTTATTCAGGTCATATTTCATTCTTGTCCTGGTGATCAGGTCGTATACCATTAGCTTGGTCATCCCTTCCGATTCGTACACAATAGCAAGGCGGTTACCTTTCTGGTTCCATGCCAGCAGTGGATAGTTCGGGTCCATTTGATTGGCCTGCATACGCACCCCGTTTTTCAGCAATGTGGTGGGTTTGTCTTCGCCGGTTTGCAGCTGAACTTTATAGAATCCTTTGGTATAGGAAACAAGCGCAAAACTGGCATTCTTGGGGTTGGCCTGGAAACGGAAGTAATCGGTCTTTCCCAGTTCTTTTACGGCGATAGTACGGCCCCTGGTCGATTGGCGACGGCGGCGGTTATCATCCTGATAGCGTTTGGTATTGTAAACAAAGAAATCCTGCAGGGCAGCTTTAGGTTTGGTGTTCAGCACCTGCTCAAAACCTCTTTTCAGACCCCTGTTGATGCGGGAGATATACATGAGGTAAGGAACAGCGTCTTTACCATATTTACTTTCTACATAATACCAGAACGCGTGGCCAGCGAGCAACGGTTGATCGTAGGCAAACTGGTAGAAGTTTTTATATTTGTTAGACTGGATCGCATCCTTGAGTTGATCATCAAGGGTCGTATTCCAGTTCTCCGCAGCATATGCAATAAATCCATCTGTGTACCACTTAGGAAAGTCAATCAATACCGCATTACCCGCGAACTCCCCGATATCTTCTCCGAACAGGAGATTTTCGAGCATCACACGGGCAATACCCTGGCGGATGAGAGAGCGCAGGTGTTCATGATTACCATCAAAGTATACGATCAGCTTATTACCCACCAGCTTGGTAACACCACCGGTATTTTGCCATTCTACGCCAATGCCTATATTGGATTGTTTCATTTCCCCAAAGGAGTTGTATACAATGATGTTGACCTTCTGACGGAAGGTAAACTCCATAAACTCTTCCAGCTGGGGTAACTCCTTTTCTGCAACCTGAGCGACATATTTTCCCAACTCAAGACCGTTTTGGCTGAAATAAGTATTGAAATGGCTGGTTTGATAATAACGCCATTTAAAATTCTTATGCTGTATGCGGTTCTGTCCAAATTCCACGCTATTCGTCTGCGCCATGAGGAGAAACGGGCCAAGTAATAGGGTACCGGTAAATAATAACCTGGTAATAAGTCTGTTCATACAGAAAGTATTGATAATATTGCGTTCTTAATTAAAAGTAACAAAAATCGGTAACAATGCTTGAAATCAAACATTTCACCTTTAATCCGTTTCAGGAAAATACCTATTTACTCATAAACGAAAAAAAAGAATGTATAATTATAGACCCTGGCTGTTATTTTGAGTCGGAAAGAAAAGAATTACTAACATATATCGAAAAAGAGGGATTAAAAGTTACCCGCTTGTTGAATACTCATTGTCACCTGGATCACATTTTTGGTAATAAGCTGGTGGCAGATACATACGGCGTGGGGCTTGAGATCCACCAGCTGGATGCGGTCGTACTGGAGCGCTCACCGGAATTGGGTCAGATGTACGGGGTGCCTTTTGAGGCTTCTCCGGCTCCTGCCAGGTACATGGAGGATGGGGAGAAAATACAGTTCGGAGACAATGAGCTGGAAGTATTGCTGACACCTGGACACTCTCCTGGTAGTGTATGTTTTTACTGCGCAAAGCAGCAGTTTGTGATTGGAGGCGATGTACTCTTTTACCAGAGTATTGGTCGAACTGACCTGCCTGGCGGTGATCATCAAACATTACTTAACAGCATAGAGACAAAATTGTTCGTACTGCCGGATGAAGTGAGTGTTTGGCCCGGTCATGGAAAGGAAACGACCATTGGATATGAGAAGAAACATAACCCGTTCTTATAATTGGCGAAACGAACGCCCGGATTTTAGGGGGAAGAGCCGACTTATTCCCTGAAGGATCCAGCCCGCGCCCGGAGCTGACTGCACTCCCTGCATGCAGATCCGGGCACTATCATTTATAATTTCGCTATATACTTCCCTACTACCGGCAACCTGCCAAATTCCCGCTTTTCCATTTTCAATAAAAACCACACATATCCCAGGAATAACACGGTCGCCACCAGCAAATTCATCGGTTTCGCGGCGTAGATGTCTCCCGGAGACAGTATTGTCCTGTTCAGTAAATCAAACAGGTAATACACCAGCACTGCACTTCCTATATAAGTGATAATCTTTGGTAAATGGTAAGGAATCGGATAATGCCGCTGACCCCATGCATAACAGATCGTCATCTGGATAAAGTAACAGACCATTGTCGCCAGCGCCGCACCAAAATACCCGAAAACCGGTATCCACCACCAGTTAAAGAAGAACGTCGCCGCCGCAGTGATCAACGTAATGACGGCCCCGCTCTTCGTCTTGTCCGTCAGTTTAAACCAGATCGTCAGGTTATAATATATCCCCAGGAACATATTTGCCAGCAGCAACACCGGCACTATCTTCATACCTGGGTAGTACACCGGCTTACGCAGGAAAATCTTCCATATATTCAGATAAAGACTCACGAATAAGAACATAAAACACAATAGGATTACAAATAATTTCATAATCCTTGCATATATCTTCTGTGGGTCCTTGCCTTCTGCCTGCTTAAAAAAGAAAGGCTCTGCACCTAACTTAAAAGCTTGTATGAACATTGTGATAAGAATGGCCAGCTTATAGTTAGCCGCATAGATGCCGATCAGCTGCTTCTTCACCTCCATATTGTTGCCCGGCAAAAACTCCGGCAGGAACCATGCCCTGTCAAAAGTCTCGTTTACCATGCCCGCCATCCCGAAGATGACCAATGGTAAGGAGTAATTAAGTATTTTCTTCCATAGGGTTAAATCAAACTGAGGTTTGATCTTCAGCAACTGTGGTAAAAATAATAACAGGGTAACTCCACTCCCCAGCATATTACTCATGTAAATAAACCCTACCTGGTTGCCACTATTCACAAGGTTGGGCGAAAACTTAGGCAGTACAACCAGGAAGAAAATATTGAATAAGATGGTGGTCAGGATACCTGACAGGCGGATCATGGCATATTTAACAGGCCGGTTTTCCAGTCGTAACTGTGCAAAAGGAATGGCTGTGAGCGCATCAAATGCCATAATTAATACTACCCATGTATAAAACCAGGGATGTCCTTTCAGGCCACCCAGTGTACCCAGGTAAGAATTAATGACCGTTCCCTGCAGCAGGAGCAGTAATATGGTAAAACCGATCGTGGTAAAAATCAGGGATAGCATGGAGGTACTGAGCACCTGCGTTTTGTTCTCCTGCTTCGCAAAGCGGAAAAAGGCGGTCTCCATACCATACGTAAGAATAATATTCATGAAAGGCACATAGGCATATACTGTAGACATTTCCCCATATGCTGCCTGGGTCATTAATTCCAGGTAAAGGGGAGTCAAAAAGTAATTCAGCAACTTACTCGCTATGTTACTAAAGCCGTAATAGATGGTCTGTCCTGCCAGTGATTTAATACTACTCAATGCCCTGTATTTTTATCAAAAATAATTATTCCAGCCCTTTCCGGCGAAGCTGTTTTTTGTCAGACTGCTTTTTCTTCAGATTCAGCCGTTTTTCCCTGGCAGCCCTGGAAGGTTTGGTGGCGACCCGCTTTTTAGGTCGGATCATCGCCTTCTGCACCAGTTCGTTCATTTTTTTTATGACCAGCTGCTTGTTGCCCAGTTGGGTCCGTTCTTCCTGCGATTTTACCTGGAGGAGGCCTTCACCTGTGAGTCGGTGAGCTAATTTTTCTAATACAAGGGTTTTTTGTTCGGGGGTTAACAATTGGGATGCTGCCACATCAAAGTAGCCTTCAACCATCGTTTCTACCTTGTTCACATTTTGTCCGCCCTTACCTCCGCTGCGTGCAGTTCTGAAAGTAACCTCGGGCGTGAGATCGAGGTCCATTTAAATTAACTTTTCTTTATAACTGA
Source organism: Chitinophaga sp. (assembly GCF_039596155.1). GTDB lineage: Bacteria > Bacteroidota > Bacteroidia > Chitinophagales > Chitinophagaceae > Chitinophaga. Next base: position 31,210 of record NZ_JBCNKF010000042.1, on the reverse strand, counting down.
TTATTGTAATTTAATAAAGGTACAATCTTTCACTAAAACCCTTGACTATGACATTTTTCAACCCTGCCCAACTCCGCGTTCTGAAATCCGGCTGGATCATCGCCATCTTCGCATGGCTGCTGCTCTTTATTCCACATGCACCGGGTTATATAGTCAATACACTCACGATCACAGGTCTCCTAAGCTGGGAATTTATTGTCAGCCGCCGCTGGAAAGATTTTCTCATCATGGTATCGGTATCGGTCATTGCCTTTTCCCTGCAGCATGTATTGATGAGCCATTTGCCCGATGGCAATCCTGCCGCTGCCGGCGCATTATCGCACCTGAACCTGTTTGCCGCCTACCTGGTGGCCATTACCACCCACTATCACCTGATGGGGATAGACAATAAATTCGCTGCCGGGCTGCTGGCAACTGCTATATTTTACCTGTTGCCCAAAACCGGTAATCCTTTCAGCAGTAACTATCTCCTGACAGGCACCTTCATGAAAGAAGGCATCTACCTTGCCTCTTCACTGATCCTGCTGTATATGAAAGTCGTGTGCTATTACGTGATCATATTCCTGGTAGAAAATGGTTATCGCCTGCGCCATTTCCTGGAACGCCTGCCCTCTAAAGTACAGGTGTATACAAAGTGGGAATATCTCTTCATGTGGATGGTACTGTTCTTTGCATATATGGGATGTATCGGTGACCTGAGTACCCGGGTGCGCCTGCTTTTTGAAGGCGGGCAAATGCCGGAAGAATCTACCCCGATGAGTATTCTCTTTATGATTGCCACTGTCTTCTTTTTATACGTAGGTGCCATTATGCTACGCAATGTCATTATAGGCAGAGCGTTGACCATCGGCCAGTACAGCCCGTGGATGTTATTAGCGCATTTGCTGCCGGTCGTCAATATCATTGCAGCCATCACCTGTTTCTTCTCCCCTGAAAAAAGAGAGACGCATATGAAAAATGCAGCGGGCTACCTGCAGACAAAGCGGCAGTATGCACGTATTGCAATGATTGTACTGGGTATCGTCATCACAGCATACAATATTTACGTTATGCTCTTTGTACCCACAGGATTGCAGCTGGTGGCTATCGGCATACTGGCCGTTTTATACCTGCTCAAAATAGGTGCTTACCTGAAGCTCTCTGCAAGCAAGACCTTTGTATACATCGTAGTGGGGTTGAATATATTGACGGTGGCTTATGCTTTCAATGATTACTTTATATTTTATCTTGCACTGATATACCTGTATTATTATTTCTTAATTGAAACCTTCTATCCAGAACTGGAAGCAGAAGATATCATGGAAATTACAGACAGGGAGTAACTAAATAAATAACATTATGCGCGCAGTTATACAACGTGTGACCAGGGCTTCAGTGTCCGTGGATGGCAATGTTACGGGCAGTATACAATCAGGTTTGCTGGTGCTGATAGGAATTGAAGATGCTGATAATGCAGAGGACATTGTATGGTTGAGTAATAAACTCGTCAACCTGCGTGTGTTTGGCGACGATGAAGGCGTAATGAACCTGTCGGTAAAAGATGTGGATGGTGGCATATTATTGGTGAGTCAGTTTACATTGTTCGCTGCCACGAAAAAAGGCAACCGGCCTTCCTATATACGGGCAAGTAAGCCGGATATTGCAGTGCCATTGTACGAACAGATGATTCAGCAGGTGAGCCAGGACCTTGGAAAACCAGTAGCTACCGGGATCTTTGGCGCAGATATGAAAGTGGACCTGTTGAATGATGGGCCAGTGACTATTTTGATCGATACAAAAAATAAAGAATAACGCATTGCTTGTAAAGCCGGCGGGAATAATTTTCAAACACAACCTCCCAAATATGACTATCAAAGAAGCGCAGGATCAGATTGACCAATGGATCAAAACCGTAGGAGTCCGTTATTTCAGTGAGCTCACCAATATGGCTATTCTCACTGAAGAAGTCGGCGAAGTAGCCCGCATTATGGCCCGTAAATATGGCGACCAGTCTTCTAAACCCTCCGACCAGAAAAAAGAACTCGCCGATGAGCTGGCCGATGTGATGTGGGTGCTCCTTACAATCGCCAATCAAACCGGCATTGATATGACAGACGCCCTCTCTAAAAACTTCGAAAAAAAGAATATCCGCGACGCTACCCGTCACAAGGAAAACGAAAAACTGCATTAAGCGGTCAGGGGGAAACTGCACCAGGCAGTGATGTGTAAAACTGCGCTAAGCAGTGCTATGTAAAACCGCACTAAGCCATTTTTACATGCTACTGCTTAGCGCAACCTTTAATTAAAAAAATCGCAACTGCTCCGGTTAATAAAATCAAACCACTCTAGGCAGGTTTTTTGTTAAATCAACTATATGCAGAAACCCGGATTTTTTAAGAAATACTGGCAGATCCTGAAGCAAACCTTCAGCGACTTCATGGACGACAAGGTACTCAAGCTCAGTGCCGCCTTATCATACTATACGATCTTCTCTATCGCCCCCATGCTCATCGTAATCATCACACTATGCGAAGTTTTCCTGGGCAAAGATGCTATCGAAGGCAGCATCTATGGGCAAATCAATTCATTTGTCGGTAATGATGCCGCCCTTCAGATCCAGCAGATGATCAAAAATGCCGCCCTCTCCGGTGACTCTACCTGGGCCACCGCAGTAGGTATCATTACCCTGATCTTTGGCGCCACCGGTGTATTCGGGGAAATCCAGGATTCTATCAATTTTATCTGGCAGCTCAAAGCCAAACCTAAAAACGGCATTCTCAAAATACTGATCAACCGCCTCCTCTCCTTTTCCATGGTGATCTCTTTAGGATTTATCCTGCTGGTATCCCTGGCGCTGAACGGGCTGATCGAGCTATTCAGCTCCCAACTGGCCCGGTTACTCCCCGAAGTGACGGTGGTTTTGGTCTATGTGATCAACCTGGCCCTCACTTTTGGGGTCATCTCCCTGTTGTTTGCCATCATTTTCAAAGTTCTCCCGGATGCGAGGGTCAAATGGAAACATGTCATCGTAGGAGCGATGACTACCGCCGTTCTCTTTATGATAGGGAAATTTGCCATTGGCTTCTACCTGGGTGCCAGCAAGGTGGGAACTGCTTACGGTGCTGCCGGAAGTATTGTGATCATCCTGCTGTGGGTCTACTATTCCGCCATTATCCTCTACTTTGGGGCTGAGTTTACCCAGGTATATGTGCAATACCATGGGGAGCAGATCAGGCCCAATGAGTACGCAGTCTACTACAAGGAGGTCCCGGTAGAGCTGGAATCGAATCTGGCAGCGGCAGAAAAAAAGCCCCCGACACCATAAGAGCGGGCACAAAAAAGTTATATATATTTGCGCCATTATGGCAACAGATCAGAACAAATTCCAGGCGATCATTTCGCATTGTAAAGAATATGGCTTCGTTTTCCAGTCCAGCGAGATATATGATGGATTGAGTGCAGTATACGATTACGGCCAGAATGGAGCCCAGTTAAAGAAGAATATCCGCGACTATTGGTGGAAAAGCATGACCCAGATGCATGATAATATCGTGGGGATCGATGCGGCTATTTTTATGCATCCGACCACCTGGAAGGCGTCAGGGCATGTTGACGGTTTTAGCGATCCTATGATTGACAACAAGGATAGTAAAAAGCGTTACCGCGTAGACCATCTGATCGAAGGTCATGCTGAAACACTGGATGCCGCTGCAGGAGAAGAGCTGATTGCTAAAATGAATGCCCTTTTATCTGCTGATAATCTGGCAGGACTGAAAGCACTGATTGAAGAATATAAAATTAAATGTGCTGTCAGCGGCACTGTCAACTGGACCGATGTTCGTCAGTTCAACCTGATGTTCTCTACCCAGTTAGGTAGCGTCACCGACGAAGCAAGTGAAATATACCTCCGCCCTGAAACTGCTCAGGGTATCTTTGTAAACTTCCTGAACGTACAGAAAACCGGCCGTATGAAAATACCTTTTGGTATTGCTCAGGTAGGTAAAGCTTTCCGTAATGAGATTGTAGCCCGTCAATTCATTTTCCGTATGCGTGAATTTGAGCAGATGGAAATGCAGTTTTTCGTACGCCCTGGCACACAGAAAGAATGGTTTGAATACTGGAAGAACGAACGTATGAAATGGCATCTCAGCCTCGGCGCAGATCCGGCTAAGTACAAGTTCCATGAACACGAAAAGCTGGCATTCTATGCAGATGCTGCAGAAGATATTGAATTTGAATTCCCGATCGGCTTCAAAGAGGTTGAAGGTATTCACAGCCGTACAGACCACGATCTGGGCAGACATCAGGAGTTCAGCAAGAAGAAAATGCAGTACTTTGATACTGAAATCAATCAAAACTACATTCCTTATGTAATCGAAACTTCTATCGGTCTGGATCGTATGTTCCTCCTCACAGTATGCAATGCATACGCAGAAGAAGACCTAACTAAAGATGGTAAAGAAGATAGCCGCGTAGTATTACGTTTCCCTGCTAAATTGGCACCAACCAAATTGGCCATCTTCCCGCTTACCAAAAAAGACGGTTTACCAGAAATTGCAAAGGAACTGATGGATGTATGTAAGCCTCACTTCCATACCTTCTACGAAGAGAAGGATGCGATCGGTAAGCGCTACCGCCGTCAGGATGCGATCGGTACCCCTTTCTGTGTAACCATCGACCATCAGACGAAGGAAGATAACACCGTTACCATCCGCTACAGAGACTCCATGGAACAGGAAAGAATCCCATTGGAAAAAGTAAAAGAAATCGTGCTGAACAAGATTAACGAATAATACCAGACCTTATCATCCGGGCGTCAGCCCAAATGATAAGATCGCCAAAAAAAATGCTGGTACCGTAGGTGCCAGCATTTTTTTTACAATTTTATCTATCCATACAATTCCTGGTGAATATCATGCCTGTCATACCCCATCCCCAATATCTTTCCCTTCGCCTCATCAATCATATTCTTCCACCCACATAAAAAGAAATACGCTGGCTCCCTATGCAGCGCCAACAGCTCCTCATATATCATATGCACATACCCCCTTTTCCCCGTCCACCCATCTTCACACCTCGACAACGTCGGACTATAACTGAACCCTTCCATCTCCTTCTCCAACTGCCTCAACTCCTTTGCATATAACAAATCACACTCCTTCCTGCACCCATAAATCAAATGTATCGACTGATGCGGTATCTGGTGCGTATGGATATGATGCGCCATCGCCCTGAACGGCGCCACTCCCGTTCCCGTACAAATCAAATACAAATGCCTGTCCAGCGTTTGCGGCAACGTAAACACACCCAACGGCCCCTTCACCGGAAATGTACTCCCCACTTTCACCTCATTAAAAAGATACGTCGTTCCCGCACCACCCTCCAGCAGTACAATCACCAACTCTATCTCATTTGTACCATCCGGTGCAGATGCAATAGAATAACTCCGCCAGCGTTTCTTCTTTTCTTCATGAATAGGTAAGTCCAGGGTTACAAATTGCCCGGGTTGAAAATCAAACCGCTCCAGCTCCCTCAGCTGTATCCAGAACCGTTTTGTATTATGTGTCTCCTGCACTATGCGGGTCACATAACCAGTGTGCCAGTTGTCCTGCATAATTAGTGGAATTTGTTACTTAAATATCGCGAAAAAATGCCGCTCCTCCAATTAAACCATTGACCGGTGAATCACATACAGATCCCTTCCCTCCTACCCCTAAGTGAGGAGCATTACCCTTACACCATTGTATAAATTACTCACTATCCTTATCACCGTTTTCATCAGGTAGAAGAATGACCAATAATTCGTAACTTTGCTCCCCTCATGAATATACAGGCTGTATTACAACTGTACCAGCGAGACACCCGCCTGCAACAGCTGGTGAAAGGGATTCATTTGTCTAATCCACAGTATTTCCAACTAACAGGATTAACCGGTAGCACCCCCACATTTATCGCGGCAGGCGCGTGGGAACTGGCGTCTTCGGTCAATCACCTGTTCATTTTAAATGATAAAGAAGAGGCTGCATATTTCCATAACGACCTGGAACAACTCAGTCAGGCCCTTGATATCTTCTACTTCCCGGATTCTTTCAAAAAGGCAGGGCAGTTCAGCGATCTGAACAGCAGTCATAGCATGCTCCGCACTGAAGCCCTGATGAAGTTCTCCGGCGATAGTATCCATAAAAAGATCCTCGTCACTTACCCGGAAGCCCTCTGGGAAAAGGTAGCTGCCTCCGTCGCTTTCAATACCAACATGGTCCAGTTGAAAGTAGGCGATGTGCTCAAAGTGGATGACCTGCTGGAAAGGCTTGTCAGCTGGGGATTCAGCTTCACTGACTTCGTTTACGAACCCGGACAGTACGCCCTGCGCGGTGGTATCCTCGATATCTACTCTTTTGGTAATGAAAAACCTTACCGTATTGAACTCTTCGGAGAAGATATTGACTCTATCCGCATTTTCGATCCGGAAAGCCAGCTCAGTGAACGCAAACTCACACAGGTAACCCTGATCGCCAATATGGATACCCATAGCCTGGACCATCAGAAAACTTCCCTGCTGGAATTCCTGCCTGCCAATACCGTTGTCTGGATGAAAGATCCCGGTTATGTACAGGACGTTATTTTACAACTGGAAGAAAAACTCGACGCATTCCTGCAATCCGGCCAGCAGGTAAAAATTGACGAGGATGAGACAATGGAACTGAAGGAGGCGGATTTTGTAAAAGCACATACCCTCATGCAGCAGATCCTGCAAAGGCACTGCATCAACTTCGGCCATAAACTCTGGTGGGAAGAAACCAACCGTCCATTCACACCCCTCAACTTTGAAACACAGGAGCAACCCGTCTTTAACCGGCAGTTCGATCTGCTCATCAAAGACCTGGAAACGCACAACAAGAATAAATACAACCTCTTCATCTTCGCTGAAAATGCCCGCCAGCTCGAAAGACTGCGCAGCATCTTCGAAGACCTGAAGGCAACATTTACCTTCTACCCGATACCCGTACCGGTAAGCCACGGCTTTATTGATCACTCATTGAAGCTTGTATGCTATACAGATCACCAGATCTTCCAGCGTTATCATAAGTACAAGGTAAAGCAGGCGTACAACAAGAATAAGGCACTTACAATGAAGACCCTGCGCGAATTGCAATCGGGCGACTTCGTCACGCATATAGACCATGGTGTAGGTATGTACAGTGGCTTACAGAAGATTGAAGTAGGGGGTAAAATGCAGGAAGCCATTCGTATCATCTACAAGAACAATGACCTCCTGTATGTGAACATCAACTCACTGCACAAAATCAGTAAGTTCACCGGCAAGGAAGGACAGGAACCTAAGGTCAATAAATTGGGTAGTGATGCATGGGATAAACTGAAAGAAAAGGCCAAAACACAGGTAAAAGACATCGCCAAAGACCTGATTAGGCTGTACGCTGCACGCAAGGCCCAGAAAGGATTCCAGCATGCACCGGATACTTACCTGCAAACAGAGCTGGAAGCATCTTTTATCTATGAAGATACGCCAGACCAAAGCAAGGCAACGGCCGATGTGAAGCGTGATATGGAATCGCCCTCTCCCATGGACAGGCTGGTATGCGGCGACGTTGGCTTTGGTAAGACAGAAGTGGCCGTACGTGCAGCTTTTAAATCCGTTGTGGATGGCAAGCAGGCCGCGATCCTGGTACCTACCACGATCCTCGCTTTCCAGCACTACAAAACATTTGCAGAACGCCTGAAAGATTTTCCATGTACAGTGGATTATCTGAACCGCTTCAAATCAGCAAAAGAAAAGAAAGAAACATTACAGCGACTTGCTGAAGGAAAAATAGATATCATCGTTGGTACACATGCCCTGCTGAGCAAGGATGTGAAGTTTAAAGACCTCGGTGTGCTGATCGTGGATGAGGAACAGAAATTCGGCGTGGCAGCAAAAGAAAAGCTGAAACACATCAAGCTGAATGTAGATACACTTACACTAACGGCTACGCCTATTCCGAGAACGCTTCAGTTCTCCCTGATGGGTGCAAGAGATCTTTCTGTGATCAATACACCGCCGCCTAACAGACAGCCGATTGAAACAGAAGTACACGTGTTCGATCATGACATGATACGTGATGCCATCTACTTCGAAACAGAAAGAGGTGGACAGGTATATTTTGTTTACAACCGGGTGAAAGGATTGGGTGAAATCAGCAGCCTGATCAAAGGTCTTTGTCCTGACTTATCCGTCGCTACTGCACACGGACAAATGGAAGGTCACCAGCTGGAAGAAGTGATTCTTGATTTTATCGATCGCAAATACGATGTGCTGGTGTGTACGAATATCGTAGAAAGTGGAGTGGATATTCCCAATGCAAATACCATTATCATCAACAATGCTCATCACTTTGGATTGAGTGACCTGCACCAGTTACGTGGTCGTGTAGGCCGTAGCAACAAAAAAGCATTTTGTTACCTGCTGGCACCGCCTATGAGTACATTACCGGCTGATAGCCGTAAACGCCTGCAAACGCTGGAGCAGCATAGTGAGTTAGGAAGTGGCTTCCAGATTGCAATGCGTGACCTGGATATCCGTGGTGCCGGTAACCTGTTAGGTGGTGAGCAGAGTGGCTTTATGTCGGATATCGGTTTTGATATGTACCAGAAAATATTGGACGAAGCTATCCGCGAACTGAAGCAGAACGAATTCAGGGATCTCTTTAAAGAACAGCTGGAAGAGAAGAAAGATTATGTGAGCGATTGTACCATCGATACTGACCTGGAGATACTCATACCTGATAGTTACGTGGAAAGTATACAGGAGCGTTTGAACCTGTACCAGGAACTGGATAATATCACGTTGGAAAGTAAACTGGTGGCATTTGAAGAGGAACTGAAAGACCGGTTCGGACCACTACCTGAACCGGTACTGGAACTCTTATGCCTGGTGCGTTGTCGCTGGATGGCAATTAAGCTGGGTTTTGAGAAGATGATGCTGAAGAGTGAGACTTTGCGTTGTTATTTCATCAATAATCCTGATTCGCCATATTTTACTTCACCTACGTTTGATCATATCCTCAACTATGTACAGACGAGAGTGAATAATGCGAAGCTGAAACAACTGGGAACAAACTTTATGCTGGTAGCCACAAAAATTACCAACATGAATGATTTGTACAACTTCTTAAAGAACATGGAAGACGCCCGTTCATAAAGTTTACTTCCTCTGCCTGGCATTCCGGCCATAAGCAGAATATGCTCCGAATCCCAATTACTTTTGCCTTCGACTAAAGTAATTGGGATTCGCTTTTTATCTCACCAGCGTTACCGTTCCTTTCCGGCTGAATTTATGCCCTGTATAATCTGTGCCTGCTATCTGGTACACATACGTCCCAACAGGCGAATCCTGGCCCTTAGAAGTGCCATCCCACGCCCCTGTCAGTGAGCTTGTCCTGAAGATCTCCTTCCCCCATCTATCCCATACACATAAATAATCCAGTTGCGGTACGCCCGCTGCGATTGCTCTGAACAAATCATTCTTTCCATCATGATTCGGAGAAAAGGCACTGGGTACATAAAACTCCGGTCCTGTATACGCCTTCACAAACAAACTATCGACCTCCACGCATCCCTCCGGCGACGTCACCGTCAGCACATATTTCATATCCTGAAACAACACAGCCATTGGATCTGCTATCTGCGCATCATTCAGCCCCGTAGCCGGATACCAGCTGTAACTTAAATTATCTCCCGTTGCCACTGCATTCAACTGCAATGGCTGGCCTTTAGCAATCAATGTATCCCGCCCTGCATACAGTGCGATGTCTACTATCTTCACCGGGATCCGGAATGAATCAGACAAACATCCATCCGTACTCACTGCATATACTTCTGCTGTATAACTGCCTCCCGCTTTATAGGTATAATTAAGCTGCGGCAGTGTTGCCTTATTCCCATCTCCCAAAGACCAATGCCAGCCGGCGATTGACAGTGCAGGTGTAAGATTTGTCGCTGAAAAATCAATGGCATCTCCTATACAGGCATCACTCCCGCTGGCACTTATTACAGGTGTATTATACACGGATAACAACTGCACTGTATCATCCGTACATCCTTCCTTTGTCAATACCGACAAATGCACCGGATATGTACCCGGCGAAGTGAAATCAGCTACCACCTGCTGTCCGCTGCCTGTATGCCCGTTCAACTCCCAGTCCCACTCCGTCAGTGTGCCTACCTCCAGTGTAGTAGCATCTCTGATCGTGAGGGGTCTTCCTAAACATAACGGCGCCGCCGACATCTCCGCTACCGGGAATGTACCAATCGTCACCTGTTGATGCATGGTATCAGAAATGCACCCACTGTTATCTTCAATAACCATCGTCACATCATATATACCTGGTCTGGCATAATGATGCGTGCCAGGTTGTGATACCGTCGAAGTCGTGCCATCTCCAAAATTCCATAACCATCGCGTAATAGTGCCAAATGATTTGGATGAATCACTGAACACGATCGGATCACCGATACAAAAACGCTGGTCAGCACTAAATGCCAGCTCCGGCCTCAGTGCAGCGCAAAACTGCTGTATATTGTAAGCTCCTCCTGTAGACCCGGCAAATCCCCAGTATACAAGAGGACTGTTGTTGAATATATCGCGTACAATATCCTTTTGAAGAGACAATCTCAGCGCACCATCCATACTTACCGTCATCAGCATGGCGGCGGCATCCCACTTCACCCTGAAAATATGCCAGTTACAATCTTCGATGTTATCATTCCCATCTATGGCAGTCACAGGTCCTGCCAGGTTGTTCGGAGAATTATGATTTGTCACCCCGTTCATCTGGATGGCCAGGTGATCATAAGCCGGATCATTGTCAATCGAATTCTGCCAGGTGTCAATAATAATCCCCAGTGAGGGGCTGATACCCTCGAAGCCTATCCCGGAACCGGTAGCCCCTAAGTTCGTGCCCCTCGTCTGTAAGATAAAGCCGATCCCATCGGCCCCATCACTATCCTTACAGCCCAGGTTCACGTCAAAATAATAATCGAAGGAGTTGGTCAGATCAATCTGGTTCTTATTCCATACGGTCCCGCTGGAAGTATTTACATCCTGTGTTAATACATAACAGTTACAGGTGCGTTGGGTAGCACTGCCATTCAGGATATAAGGAGTCTGCACCTGCGCTTTGACAAGCAGTGACAGACAGAGTAGCGCCATGATAATACCCGTGGATGTTGGCATAGATACAGATGCGGTAAACTTAAATATACTCAAAAAACAACGGTTCGTATATGAATAATATTAAGCGCCCTTTTACTGCTGAGCCTGTGGGTTATAGATATAGGATATACCCGGAATATAAAATTTTTACGGGAGGTTATGGAATTTGATATTTCCACCGCATCATGTAAGAAAAATAGAAAACTATGAAGAAGGTATTATTAACACTGCTCGTTGTAGGTATGGCGATCACCGGATTTGCGCAGGATACGAATGACAAAAAAAGGAAGACGATCTCTGTAAACGGCGTATCTGAAATAGAGATCACCCCGGATATCATTTACCTGAACATCACCCTACAGGAATATCAGAAAGACAAAAATAATAAGGTAGACATTTCTACGCTGGAAGATCAGTTGACCAAAGCCATACAGAAAGCCGGGATTCCCGCTGAAAACCTGACTATTTCCAGTGTATCCGGTGAACAGTGGTGGAGAAAGAAAAAGAAAGATGCAGACTTCTATGCATCCAAGGAGTTCAGACTGAAACTGAGTACGCTTACTAAACTGAATACTATTCTGGATGGCGTGGAAGATGGTGGTATTACCAATGTGTATATCAGTGAGGTCACTTCCAGTAAGATAGAAGACTACCGCTTACAGGCAAAGATAAAAGCATTGCAGGCTGCTAAGGCAAAAGCAAATGCTATGATGGAAGGAATTGGTGAAAAGATAGGCGGCGTGGTAGAAGTAGTGGAAAATAGTGTGGACATAATACATCCTGTGTATGCTAATAATATGATCACCATAAGAGGCGTGAATGCATATGATAAAGGCGTTGCTGATACGAATATTGATTACCGCACTATTAAAGTGACAGCTGACATAAAAGCGGTTTTTGCTATTCAATAAAGCAATAAGAGCCTGTATCATTCATTTGATACAGGCTCTGTTTTTTCCAATTGCTATCTCAGATTTAATTACTGCCCATCCCACCACACTTTGTCCGTCAATTTCACTGATGGTACATTCGATCCATTGGTTGAGATCTCTGAATTAGGATACAGGAACCTTCTTGGCAAACTGGTAATATTATCATTCGCAATCAGCGATATCGCCGGATACCCCGTCCTGCGCCAATCTACCCAGTTCTCTGTAGAGAAATTATTGGCAATATTCTTTTCTTCAATGATCAGTTGCAGCGCATTTGCAGCTGTCAATGTTCCTCTTTTTGATAAATAATTCTGTGCAGCCGTGCTACTGGTATCGATGCCTAATTTCAGCATATTGTTCGTTACGGCTTTCCTGTAAATGGGTTGTGCCGCTGCATATCCTGATACGATGTAAGTGGCTTCTGCTTTCATGAAATCTGCTTCTGCTGCATTCAGTACATAACCGTTCGAAGCAATATCGCCGTAGAAGCTTCCTGGTACAGAAAAGAAATCAATATTACCTGCACCTGATCCGATCACATTACCGGTGTACAAACCTGATTCATTTGCTTTGCTCACCAGGTATGGCAAGCGGGGATCGGCTCTTGATACCAGTGAGTCTACATAATGAGATGCTAATACCAGTGTGGTCGTACTGAAGAAATGGAGGTACCATGGACTGGAAGAGGTACCACTACCTGCATATGGAAAATAGCAATCATCATCATTGCTGCTCATACCACTTTCCAGTGCCGTCAGTGCCAGGGAAGCCTGTGCAGCTGCGGTATGTCCGGGGGCTTTGGTGAGGTGCATATAGTATCTTGCTTTCAGGGTATATGCCATCTTCACCCACTTACTCATATCCCCGCTGTACATATAATCATCTGTACCTGGTTTGCTGCCTTTGCCCTCGTTCAATGCTGTAATAGCGCTGTCCAGCATTAACTGTATTGAATTGTAAATACTTTCCTGCGAATCAAATTTTGGTGTGCTGATACCGGTACCCTCAAATGATTCGGTATAAGGCAGATCGCCCCAGAAATCGGTTGCATTACCCAATGTGTAAGCCATTAATACTTTTGCAATACCTGCATACATACTATTGCCATTCGAAAGTGCCTGTAAGTTCAGCACATGCAGGTTATTCATTTCAACAGTATAAAATGAACCCCAGTAATCATCAAATGTCGAAGTAGTGACCAGGTAATTGGCCGTATTCGGCATGGGCTGATTGGGTACACAATACTGCATCCATTGATTGACCAGTACAGCAGCGTTCCCATTGGCGATATAGGTAGAAGCACCTGCTTCTACAGGGCCTAACAGCAGTTTTTCGGAGACGGTTACTGGCAGGTTGGGATTGTCGTTGACATCCAGGAACTTTTTACATCCCACCAGCATAGAAGCCGTGAAGATAGATATGACGAGGATTGATTTCTTCATGTTCAAGAATTTAGAAAGTAATTTTAAGCGTAGCATCGAATGAGCGGGAAGTCGGTGTGGTAAAGGAATACAGGCCTAAGCTGCTGTTGCTGTTACCCCATGAATTCGCCTCGGGATCAGGACCGGAGAAATTGGATGATTTATGGATCCAGAGATTACGACCTGTCAGTATGATGCTCGCATTTTTGAAAGGCAGATGACTCAGTGTTTTTTGACCTAATGAGTAGGAAAAACTTACATTGCGCAACTTGATATAAGACGCATCCTGTATCACCGCTTCAGTAATACCGCTGATCTGCTGGTAATATTGTTGCCCTGTAACAGACACTGTGTTCTGCTGGTCTGTTGCATCGCTGATGCCTTTCACGACCCTGTCCTGGCGGTTTTCAGTCACCTTTGACACACCATAGAACAGGTTGTATCCATCGTCTGCATTTTGCAACTGTCCTCCTTGCTTGGTATCGAAATAGAAGCTTAATCCGAACTGTTTAAAGCGGAACTGGTTGGTAATACTTCCCATCCATTTTGGAGTCACGTTGCCCAGTATATTACTACCGTCATCTGAGTAAGGTAAGCCAGAAGCATTGATGCGTAACTGGCCATCGGCAGTGCGGGCGAATTTGGTACCTTTCAGTACACCCCATGGCTGTCCGACAATTGCCCAGGTATTACCTAAGCTTGTCTGGTTTAAACCTGCTCCGATCTCTGTTACCTTGTTGTTCATTTTGGTATAAGACATGGTCACATCCCAGCTGAAATTTTTTGTACGGACAGGCGTAGCATTTACCAGTACTTCCAATCCCTTTGTCTGCATTCTGGCAGAGTTGATGGTCGTGCTACTAAAACCTGTCGAATTGGCCAGGGCAATACCCTGTACCAGTCCGTCAGACATTTTACGGTCGAACCAGGATGCTTCAAAACCTAATCTGTTGTCGAGGAATTTCATCTCCAGGCCAAACTCCAGTTCTTTCTGTAATTCATTTTTCAATTGGGCATTACCGAGCGCTGTGCTGATCAGGAAGCCATTTTGCCCGTTGTAAGGGAAGTTCAGGTTACTGCTCACGTCACCATAGATGATTGCCTGGTAGAAAGGGGTGTTTGTCGTATAGGCCCCTACATTATCATTACCTACTATTGCATAGGAGGCTCTGACCTTACCGAAGTTGATGGTCTTTTTAAGTTTGTCAGACAATACTTCTGAGAAGATGAAAGCCGCGGCAGCAGAACCATAAGGATAATACCGGTTGCTGGAAGATAATACGGAGCTACCATCATAGCGACCACTCAGGTTCAGGATCAGGGTTCTGTTATAATCAATTTCGCCTTGTGCGTAGAAACCTACTTTTCTAATGAGTGCAGATGATTCACTGTAGGTAACAGATGAAGCACTGGCCATATTGTAATAGCCGGGTTTTGCCAATCCCAGTCCTGTTGCAGACATAGCATCGTTGTATTTGGAATACACGTTGTTACCCAGCAGCAAACTGGTATTCAGTTTAGTACTGAAATCTTTTCTGAGTTGTACAATGAAGTCATGGTTAAACTGACGCAGGGTTTGATTCATAGATAACACCGCACCATTGGTATACGTTACATCACCTACGTTGATATGATAATGCAGCTGGTCCTGGTACATATCAGCGCCCATTCTTTCAGTAAATGAGAGCCAGTTGGTAGGTGAGTAAACAAAGGTGGCCACGGGCAGGTACCTGTTCACTACAGTTGTATTCAGGATATTGTCCAGCACCCAGTAAGGATTGTTACGTCCTGAACGGTACATGCGTTGCGTGCCATCAGCATTCAGGTAAGGTTTCAGGTTGTAGGAAACAGGCGCTGCGAAGATGGTCCAGAGTGGATTTTCCAGTCCCCATCCCTGTGGCATAATATTGTTTTTAACAGAGCTGTAAGTAAGCTGAAAAGTCGCAGACAGGTTACTTAAGATCTGTGTCGTGTATTTGGCGAAGAGGTTGTGTCTTGTATAGTCTGTATTGGGAATGGTACCCTGCTGGTTAAAATAGGTGTATGACAGGTAATAGCTTGAAGATGCATTACCGCCTTCAGTAGCAATCGTGTTATTGGTAGACACGCCTGTTTTAAAGAACTCTTTGGCCTGGTTATGAAAAGCAACTTTCTCTCCGTTCACACGAAGTGTATCCATGCGGGGACCCCATGAATTTTTATTTTGTGTAGCGGTGGTTAAACCGTCGAAGTAAATGCCGTGTTCACCTTGTGCATAGGACGTCTGGCGATCGGGGAGATAAGACTGTTCAAAGGAAAGCCCAGAAGATAAAGTCACGCTGGGTTTACGGTTAGTACCTCCTTTCCTGGTGGTGATCAGTACAACACCCCTTGCACCGGCAGAACCATAGAGGGCGGTAGCAGCCGCGCCTTTCAGCACGTTGATGCTTTCGATCACATTGGGGTCGATATCAGAAAGGCGATTGGAACCTGATCCGCCGTCTTTAGGGTTGTCAGTTTCATCATTGTTGACAGGTACACCATCCATTACGATTAAAGCCTGGTTTTCGCCATTTAAAGACGTAATACCACGTACTACGATACGGGAAGAGGAGCCGGGCATACCAGAGGAATTGGTGACCTGTACACCGGATACTTTACCAGCCAGTGTATTCACAATATTGGGCTCTCTGGAACGCAGGATCTCTTCACTCTTTACTTCCTGGGAGCTAAAAGTGAGATTACGTTTTTCTTTCTTTACACCCAGTGCTGTTACCACGACTTCATTGAGGTCGCTGGCGCTTTCAGAGAGAACGATCTGCAGCGTGGAGCCGGTGCCTACACCCACTTCTTTGGTGAGAAAGCCTACAGCTCTTACGACGAGGGTCGCAGATGGTTTGACTTCAAGTGAAAATACACCATTCTTGTCTGTCACTGTCCCTTTGTTTGTGCCTTTGATGTTCACTGTAACGAAGGCGAGGGGGCTTTTGTTTTCATCGGTCACTGTGCCTTCTATCACCCTGCTTTGCGCAAAGGTGAGGGCACTAAATAGCAATCCCGCCAGCATAGCTGACAGGTAATATGAAAATCTCTTCATATAACGGATGTTAGAAATTGGTTTTTAACTGAAATAAAACTCTCTACAGACCATCTGCGCAAATGGCCTTCAATATTATTGTTCCTGTTTATGATGTACGACTTAGACTCACTTCAAATGTAATAGGTGGGAATTCTTATCTTTTTATCGCAATTAACTATCTATGTTCGGATATTAACCAGAATGGGGTAAAAACAAAAAGTCCCGCTTTAATAAGCGGGACACGATGGAAAAAGATTTCAAAAAAAACGATGATCAATAAATGTTGACTTTAAATATTCCGTCCGTTAATGGCTCTTCTTTCTCGCCATTTTTTAAAATGCCGGCAAATGTGCCTTCGGCATACTTACTATTTATGCTTGTAATTTTAATTGTCGCTGTAGTACTGAGATAAGATGCAACATTGGCAGATAAAGACGGGGACCAAAGTATGAAGGCGCCGCTTTCCTGTGTATAGGTCCCTACCGCAAGGCTATCAGGGAATATAACAGTGAGTGCAATGTGCTTGGTAAGGTTACTGGTCAGACCTTCAATGGTGAGGACTTTCTTGCCTATTACTGTGGTATCGGCAGCATAACCAGTCGCGGTGTTTGCTGAATAAGCAGTGCCATCAAACGCGAAAGTTAATGATCCCGATGTTAGCACTGCTTTGTCTTTCTGACATGCGCAAAAAGAAAGCAACAGGCACAGAAGTCCCAGGAGGGAACTAGGTTTCATAGGATAGTAAAATTTCAATAGGTATAGAGATAAATAGGACTGCAAAATACATAGAAATCGGATGAATTAAATAAAAGATTTATAAGTTTTTTAACAGGTATGTTCACAATAAGGGCGAACTGGTTGTAAATGAGAGAGAAACAAAATTGTCCACACTTTCCACAAATTGGTATGAAATTAACCTTTTGTGATGATTTCTGAGTTTAACTAGATAATTTTATCAAAATGCCAGCGATATTATTCAATAAAAAAGACTGGCCGGAACCAGTCTTTTTCGATCTATATAGATTTTAACTTAGGCGTCAATCTTTGCATACTTGGCGTGAGATTCGATGAATTCTCTACGTGGAGGTACTTCATCGCCCATCAGCATACTAAACACGCGATCTGCTTCGGCAGCACTTTCGATAGTAACCTGCTTCAGTGTACGGTTCTCGGGATTCATAGTAGTTTCCCACAGTTGTTCTGCGTTCATTTCACCCAAACCTTTATAACGCTGGATAGTCACGCTATCTTCCTTACCGTTAGCCAGTTGCTGGATGGCTGCTTTACGGTCTTCTTCTGTCCATGCATAGATCTGTTCCTTGCTTTTCTTCACCAGGTACAGGGGTGGTTGTGCAATGTACACATAGCCTTGTTCTACCATCGCCTTCATGTAGCGGAATATGAACGTGAGGATCAGTGTCGCAATGTGGCTACCATCCACATCGGCATCCGTCATGATGATCAGCTTGTGATAGCGGAGTTTAGCGAGGTTCAGTGCTTTATCATCTTCTTCAGTACCGATGGTCACCCCAAGGGCGGTGAAGATATTCTTGATTTCTTCGTTTTCGTAGATCTTGTGCTCCATGGCCTTCTCTACGTTCAGGATCTTACCACGCAGGGGCAGGATGGCCTGGAAACTACGGTTACGACCTTGTTTCGCCGTACCACCCGCGGAATCACCCTCGACCAGGTACAGTTCACATTTCTCAGGATCATTCTCAGAGCAGTCTGCCAGTTTACCAGGAAGGCCGCTACCACTCAGTACACTCTTACGCTGTACCATCTGCCTTGCTTTACGTGCAGCTTCACGGGCCTGGGCAGCGAGTACTACCTTGTTGATAATGGTTTTGGCTTCACGTGGATGTTCTTCCAGATAAGCATCGAGTACTGCAGCTACAGAACTGTCTACCACACCCATTACATCGGAGTTACCCAACTTGGTTTTGGTCTGGCCTTCGAACTGTGGTTCAGGTACTTTCACGCTGACGATGGCACTCAACCCTTCACGGAAGTCATCACCGGTTACCTCAACCTTGGTCTTCTCGAACATTTTGTTCTTATCACCATAGCTCTTGAATACACGGGTGATAGCACGGCGGAAACCGGCTACGTGTGTACCACCTTCAATGGTATTGATATTATTTACATAAGAGAAGATGTTCTCAGAGAAGGAGTCATTATAGATCACCGCTACTTCTACAGCTACATTGCTGGAAGGATCGTGTGCTTCAATAAAAATAGGCTCGGGCAACAGGCCATTGCGGCGACCATTGCGATCCAGCATAGATACGAACTCGATGATACCACCTTCACTGTAGAAGGTTTCGCTCACAGAGTTACCCTGGTCATCTTTCTCACGGTCATCCGTCAGCACGATGCGAATCTTTCTGTTCAGGTAAGCCAGTTCACGCAGACGGCCAGCCAGGATCTCCCTGTTGTAGGTAGTATCCTTGAAGATCTCGCCATCTGGTTTGAAATGTACAGTGGTACCGGTTTCTTCGGAAACACCGATTTCACGTACCGCATATTGAGGTATACCGCGGGAATATTCCTGTTCGAACAGTTTACCTTCACGTTTTACAGTCACATGCAGCAGGGTACTCAGTGCGTTTACGCAACTCACACCCACACCATGCAAACCTCCGGATACCTTATATGTATTCTTGTCAAATTTACCACCTGCGTGCAGTACAGTCATTACCACTTCCAGTGCCGAACGGCCTTCTTTGGTATTCATCCCTGTAGGGATACCACGACCATCATCCACAACCCTGATCGAGTTGTCCTCGCAGATAGTGACTTCGATATTTTTACAATAACCTGCCAGTGCCTCATCGATCGAGTTATCCACCACTTCATATACAAGGTGGTGAAGACCTTTTACGCCAATGTCACCAATGTACATCGCAGGGCGTTTACGCACCGCTTCCAAACCTTCCAGTACCTGAATGCTATCCGCATCATAGCCGCCTTGGGCTGGACTAGTTACTTGCGCTAATTCGTCGCTCATATTTGGGTGAAAATGTAGTTTAGAGTTGAATTCTCGTGAATTGTGCAAAAATACGAAAAATGAGCCTTATTTCAATGTTTAATGTGCGAATTAAATGATGTATCGATGGGTTATTTTTCCACCTCGTTTATTCACATGTTAATTATTATATAGGCGAGTGCTCGCCGAGCACGGTTTCCTTGATTCCTGTAAAAAGAGTCTTCCACACCAGGTTAAAGAACGATTTATTAGGATCCCTGGTATAATGGGGATGTGCAATTCTTGTTTCCCCCTTGCCCGGATTCTCGTCTTTGATAACCAGCATGTTGGCTATAAAACTAATCAGGCCCTTCCTTTTAAACTCATGGCTGCCGTCTTCTTTCTTCAGGATATTGACCTTCAGGTCTGAGTAAAGGAACTTTACTTCGCCGGTGGTACCCTGCTCATTGCCTGTCATACTAAAGCTGAGGTCGTTGATCTTGCAGGATTTTACTTCCACCATACCCAGTGGTTTCATCACGGGGTTCAGTTCCCTGCCGTCCATATTGGTTACCTGGCCGGTTACCGAGAAGGCGCCATTGTTATTTTTCAGTCCAAAGCCAAAGTGCGCTTTCAGTTTGCCACTCTTCATCAGCACGGCATCCAGGTCGATTGTGAGCATGGGCCTGCGGGCAATGACGGTGTCTATATTAGTAACGTTCCGGAAAATGCCATGCACCTGTTTGAAACTGAGTTTCCCTGCTTCCTGGGACTTTGGATTGATCTCTGTGTACAGGATATCGGTTCGCTTGCCAATAATGGTATCTATATTAATAGGTAGCGCTACTTTTAGCAGTATCTGGTTCGGGAATTTCCCGAGTTTGTTTCCGGGAGACGGGGGAAGATTCCGGTTATGGTAAATGTCCAGGTTCCCGCTGTTGATAACCACCTTCCCTGCCTGAAATACCTGGTTCTCAAGGAGCAACCTGGGCTCCAGGTTGGTAATGTCAATATCGTTCAGGTGTACATCGAAACGGTCCCGCTGGTAAACGGATTTGATGTCGAACTGTTCCCTGTTATACCGGGGATCGACCTGGAACTGCCCTATTTTGATGCTTCTGTCTTCCGCACTGTAATGTACATCTCTCACATGCATCCAGTAAAGGCTGTCCGGGGTCCGGTACTGGTAATTTTTCAGATCAATAATATAGTTACGGGCATACAGGAAACGGGTAGGGTCCTGCAGCGCTACTGAGTCGATCAGGAAATCCTTGATCTGTACACTCAGTTCATTGAGCTGTGTATAAATAAGGCTACTGTCCTTTTTGATATAGGTATACTTCAGGTTGGTATTGTCAAGTTGAAGATTGCCCAGGTGAATGGAGGATATCTTGTCGGAAATGTTCTGATAGGCATTCCGGGGTTTGGTGGTATCGATGTTCCGGGTGTTGAGTTCCAGTACGATACTTGGATTTCGCAGGATCAGCGAGGTCGCACTCAGTTGCTTTTTGTGGAAGTACCGCCATACTTTGAAGTATTTCAGGTTGACTTCGTCAGCACTGAGGGTATAGAGGAACCGGGGAGCCCTGTGTTGTTGCTGTAAGCGGGCATAGACAGCGGAATCTCTGACCAGGCTTACTTTTTCAATACCCAGGCTACCTGTAATGAGGTTCAGGTGCAATTTATCGTACTGGAGGTTATACAGGCTATCAGACATCTCGAGCACATAACTCTTGAGCTGCACACGGATCTGGTGGTCCCAGCGGTGGGCCAGGTACCAGGCGGTTGCCATAACTAACAGGATAAAGCTGGCCAGGATGATCAGGGCTTTCTTCCAGAATCTTTGTATAAAGGATTTTCTTTCCATTAGGGATGTGTGAACGAATTTCATACCAGTAACCCACTCAAAGATAAAAGTAGTGGATGTTATCTTAAGGCTATTTCCATTTTATCTCTGGGAAATATGGATAACCCCGGGGTTTCCCGTAAATATCCCATAGATATTCCGTAGATAACCCGCCTCTTATTAGATGCAGGTTATTGGCGGCTTATATGCGGGTTATAGGCGGGATATCTGCGGGTTATCTGCGGGATATCTCTGAAGAAGCGCTATAGATCTGTTATTGGAGGAGACCATATACATAATCGCCCAATCCGGGGGTTTCCAAAAGGAAACTACGTGTTTTGGTCACCTCACTGTCATAATCGTTTCCATTAAAATATGATTGACTATTTTTGTCAGGATTTTAACATTAGATCAGGAAATTGAAAGAGTTGCAGGACATATTAGCATTGGCTATCCGCCAGCCGGCGATGAGCGACCAGCTTGAGTTGGTTGTATCTGATAGTGTGGCTGTACCTGACTGTCTCGATTTCACCTTGCAGCGGTTTACATATGACCGCCCTTTGCCGGTAGACGATATTGCGATGGTGGTGTATCAGCCGGCTAAAAGAGGTCAATCTGCTGCTGTGGAGCTACGCTATTGTGTAGCTGGAAATAAATATTGTCAAAATCCAGGATGTACAGACCAGGTATGCGCACATAAAAAAGATAACTGTAATCAAAAGCAGCCATCGATCGACATGATCACAGTGCGTTTCCAGCCGTCGTTTATACAGACCCTGCAGAAGGGGTCTACGACCAGTACCCTGTTTGACATGCAGTCACGTAAGCCATTCGTCAAGACAATAGCTCCCAGTACCAAGTCGAAACAGGTATTGGAGCAGATGGTACATCATAACTATGATGGGGCTTTGAAGAATATCTTTTTGCAGAGCAAGGCGCTGGAGTTGTTATTATTCAGCTCTGACCAGTTTGTGCAGAATGACACAGATGACCGTTTTGGTTGTCGTTTCCTCACCCACATGGAAGACCGTGGAAAGATTGAGAAGGCAAAGGATATCCTGCTGGAGCAGCTGGATGCGCCTATTACCATTCGTGATCTGGCCCGTAGGGTGGCGATGAACGAGTGTTACCTGAAGAAGGGATTTAAGGCGATGTATGGTACCACTATATATGACTATTTCCAGAAGGAAAGAATGGAAAAGGCGAAAGGACTGCTGTACGAAAAGGGAATGAGTGTGAGTGAAGTGGCGATCCTGATGGGGTATTCCTGTATTTCCCATTTCTCCACTGCGTTTAAGAAGCATACCGGATTAAAGCCTTGTGAGTTGTTATTGCGTTAATAATCAATTTATTATATAAAGAAGCCTCCTGTCATACAGGGGGCTTTTTTTTTCTGAAGATGGTTGTCATCCCTGTTGATGAATGCTGTTTTTCGGGCATGTTTTAAACGGGAGAAGAGGTTTTCCCTTTTTGATCATTACTTTTCCCGAATTGAAAAAGGAAGTGTGGAAGATTGATGCATCTTTGTATCACGATCGGCAGATATCTATCCTGATCCTCCTTATAAGCTTCCTTATCAGATTTGACCATGGGGAAGGCTTACCGGGCAAAAAAATTGAGTAAAGCCATTATTTTGCACCTCAAACACCATATTTGACCTTTTGAAAGTGCGTTTTTTGTCAGGTAAGTCTTCTACCGTAATTACATAAAGCCGTCTCGTATTATACGAGACGGTTTTTGTTTCTAATTTTAGATGCAAAAAAAAGGGTTCACCGCAGGTGAACCCTTTTTTTTCGCCGCATGGTTGTAGACCATTGGCTGACTTAAGTATCTTGACGCAGGAGGATAACCGGATGACTAAAAAAAGAAAACCCCGCCCAAAAGAGCAGGGTCTGTCCTATTTATCCCTATACCTATGAAATACTAATTAGTGAAAGTAATCATTCTGCAATGGTACCAGCCTCATTAATCAACACTGCTTTTTGTGTACCGTTGTCCTGAATATTTACCTTGTAATAAGAGGCAATATCTGACCTTTCAATTTTCCAGCCATCTTTGATGGTGGCGGTCGGATACTTAGCTTTTACACCTGTTGCAACTGCTTGTGGCAGGGTTGCTTCTGTATAATTGCTGCGGGTTGCAATCCATTTACCATCTTTATCAAACTCCGCGGTTGTCTTCACTTCATTTCTGGTAAAGTTAGCTACCCAATTGCCTCCGTAGTTTTTAGTCCACCTGGCGTCCGTACCTGCAAAGTTCTGTTGAAAAGAATCTTTTACAACTGCCGGAGCTGCCATTTCTGTCTTAGCAACTACTTTCTTTGTTTTTTTTGCTGATTTTTTTTGTGCAAAAGTTGTGCCGGAAGTAACAAGTGCCACAAAAAATATAAAAACTAACTTTCTCATAATTGATCAGATATGGTTACAATTTCTGGTTTATCAATCTTTTGGGTTAAGTTTTTCAACTTATGTTTTTCTTCCGACGTTAGTTACCAAAACAATGCCAAGATTCAGTGGCGAATCAATGCGTTGTAAAAGTACAAAAAATATTCAGCAATTAAAATCAAATGGTTTACTTCTTTGTTTTTAGTCCTTATTTCCTTATAAGAGCCGGCTAAAATCCGTAACTTTGCAGAATTTTAATCAACATACTTATTAACGTCAAAGGGCGCATAATTGTTTTATGAGCAGCAAATATCAGGAATATAATCAGCTGAATTTACCGCAGATAGCGAAAGATGTATTGGCTCGCTGGGAGCAGGAGCAGGCTTTTGAGCAGAGTGTATCGCTGCGGGAAGGCGCGACCCCCTTCGTTTTTTATGAAGGTCCGCCAAGTGCTAACGGCTTACCGGGCATTCACCACGTCATTAGCCGTACGCTTAAGGATCTTGTGTGCCGTTATAAGACGATGCGTGGCTTCCAGGTGAAGCGCAAAGGCGGTTGGGATACCCACGGTCTGCCTGTGGAATTGGGTGTAGAAAAAACGCTCGGCATTACGAAAGAAGATATTGGAAAGACGATTTCCATTGAAGAATATAACAGGACCTGTCGTACTGAGGTATTAAAATATAAAGATAAATGGGATGACCTGACACGCCAGATGGGGTATTGGGTAGATCTTCAGCAACCCTATGTTACTTTCGAGAACAATTACATTGAAAGTCTCTGGTGGTGCCTGCAGACATTATATAAGAAAGGACTCCTGTACAAGAGTGTAAGCATTCAGCCTTATTCTCCTGCTGCGGGTACGGGTCTGAGTTCTCATGAATTGAATCAACCCGGTACTTACAAAGACGTAAAGGATACGACAGTCGTAGCTACTTTCAAAGCAATTGAATCAGACAGATCCGCTTTCCTGTTCGAGATTGCCCGTAAAGTTGATCCTGCTGCCGAAGTGTTCTTCATGGCCTGGACCACTACCCCCTGGACTCTGCCTTCCAACCTGGGCCTGACTGTAGGTGCAAACATCGAGTATGCACTGATCCGTACTTTCAATCCTTATACCGGCCTCCCACAGTTTGTCGTAATGGCAACTGCCCTGACCGGTAAGTACTTTAAGAAAGAAGGTGAAGACGGTGATTTCGCTGCCTATAAAGAAGGTGATAAAGTCATTCCATGGCAGACGCTGGCAGTTTTCAAGGGCAGCCAGCTGGAAGAAATCCGCTATGAGCAGTTATTACCTTACGTGCAGCCTGAAGAAGGCGATCCTTTCCGTGTGATCCTGGGCGATTTCGTTACCACCGAAGATGGTACCGGTATCGTGCATACCGCCCCTGCTTTTGGTGCGGACGATAACAAGGTAGGTAAGAAGTATGGCCTGGGTATCCTGACGCTGGTAGATCGTCAGGGTAAATTCCTGGATACTGTAGGGGAATTCGGTGGCCGTTATGTGAAAAATTATAAAAGCGATCCGGATTATAAAGATGTCGATGTTGATATCGCTGTCAAACTGAAGAAAGAGAACCGCGCTTTCAGGGTGGAGAAGTATGAACATACATACCCTCACTGCTGGCGTACAGATAAACCTGTATTATATTATCCGCTGGATGCCTGGTTCATCCGTACCACTGCGATGAAAGACAGGATGGTAGAGCTGAACAAAACGATCAACTGGAAGCCTGCTTCTACAGGTTCCGGACGTTTTGGCAACTGGTTGGAAAATATGGTAGACTGGAACCTGAGCCGTAGCCGTTATTGGGGTACCCCGCTGCCGGTTTGGCGTACAGAAGACAATGAGGAAGAAATCTGTATTGGTTCTGTGGCAGAACTTCGTGAAGAGTTGTCAAAGTCACTGGCTGCTGGTATTATGCAGGTACCTGCTGATCAGAAAGATGCCGCTGCTTACATCGAGCACCTGACTTCTGATCTGCACAAGCCATTTGTAGATAATATCATATTAGTAAGTGCATCTGGTAAACCCATGCGCCGTGAGCCTGATCTGATCGATGTATGGTTCGATAGCGGTGCCATGCCTTACGCACAATGGCACTTCCCATTCGAGAACAAAGAAACTTTTGAGCAGAACTTCCCCGCCGACTTCATCGCTGAAGGGGTGGATCAGACCCGCGGATGGTTCTATACCCTGCATGCACTCGGTGCGATGTTGTTTGACAGCGTAGCTTACAAAACTGTGGTCTCTAACGGACTCGTCCTGGATAAGAATGGCAACAAAATGAGTAAAAGGCTCGGCAATGTGGTCAATCCATTCGAAACACTGGAGTCTTTTGGTGCAGATGCTACCCGTTGGTACCTCATAACCAATGCTTCTCCATGGGATAGCATGAAATTTGATATTGAAGGCATCCGTGAAGTACAACGTAAGTTGTTCGGCACCTTGTACAATACCTATAACTTCTTTGCCATGTATGCGAACCTGGACAACTTCGGGTTCAAAGAAGCATACATCCCGCTGGAGCAGCGCCCGGAAATCGACCGCTGGATCATTTCCCTGCTGAATACGCTGGTAAAAGATGTTACAGGATTTTTTGATGAATACGAGCCTACTCAGGCTGGAAGGGCTATACAGAGCTTCGTAGACGAACATCTGAGTAACTGGTATGTACGTCTCTGTCGCCGTCGTTTCTGGAAGGGGGAATACGAACACGACAAGATCTCTGCTTATCAGACCCTGTTCGAATGTCTCGAAACCCTGTCCAAACTGATGGCGCCGGTATCACCGTTCTTTGCAGACTGGTTATTCAACAACCTGAATCAGGTAAGTAAACGCAGTGACAGGGTATCTGTACACCATGTAGATTTCCCTGCCGTCGTAACTACAGCAATCGACGCGTCACTTGAAGAAAGAATGCAGCTGGCACAGGATATCAGCTCCCTGGTGCTGTCTCTCCGTAAAAAGGTAAATATTAAAGTACGTCAGCCGTTACAGAAAATATTGATCCCTGTACAGGATGGACACCTGAAGGACCAGGTGGAAAAAGTGGCTCACCTCATAAAAAGTGAAGTCAATGTGAAAGGTATTGATTATCTTACGGAAACCGCCGGTTTCATCAAGAAAAAGATCAAGCCAAACTTCAAATCCCTGGGTAGTAAAATGGGGGCAAAAATGAAAGCAGTGGCAGCAGCTATTACCGCTTTCACAGATGCAGATATAGCAGTATTAGAAAGGGACGGACAGTTTAACTTGCTGATCGACAATGAGCAAATGCCTATAGTGTTATCTGACGTTGAAATCATTTCAGAAGACATTCCTGGTTGGACTGTAGCTAATAAAGGCGCCTTAACGGTTGCGCTGGATATTACTATTACCCCCGAACTGCTCGATGAAGGCAATGCCCGTGAATTGGTAAACCGTATCCAGAAAATCAGGAAGGATAATGATTTTGAACTGACTGACAGGATACAGGTAAAAATGGCGGTTGCAGATAGCCTCAAGTCCGCGATTATTAACTATAATGACTATATTTGCACGGAAATTTTGGCAGATAGTGTGGAATTAGTGCCGGAATTACAGGATGGAGTTGAAATTGAAGTTAATGATTTGACATTTAATGTATTAGTTAACAAAAAAAGCTAATCCCCATGGCAACAGGCAAAAAAGTTGCTATTAGTAAGACCCGTAAGGCAGTACCGGCTTCAAAAGCTACGGTAAAGCAGGCTACACCCGCAAAGAATGCGGCTCAGGCATCTTCTGCTAAAAAGGCAGCGGTCCAGGCTGAAAAATCTACTGCGAAGACTGTAACGTCGAAAGCCCCTGCAAAACCCGGAAAAACGGTGGCTACCCCAAAGGCTGTTGCCAGTAATAAAACAGTTACAAAAGCATCCCCTTCCAGCAAATCTGTAGCGAAACCAGCACCTGCCCCGGCTGCACCCACAGCTAAGCAGCCCGTTAAAGCAGCTAAGGCGCCCGTTAAGCCGGCAGCTGCGAAAGTGACTGATACAAAGCAGAAAGTGGTTGCGCCCGCCGCACCTGCTGAAAAAGAAAAACTAATTTCCAAGCCAGAAGAAAAAGAAGTAATAATGCCAGTAAAGAATAATAAAGAAAAAGAAGAGAAGGAAAAGGCAGTAGCAAAAGATGCCGGCAAGAAAACAGCTGAAAAAGCGCCTGCGAAAACAGAAAAAGCACCTGTAAAGGCTGAAAAACCTGTTGAACGTGTGGAAAAAGCTGATAAGAAAGCCGGTTCCAAAGCGAACACCCTGGTTACTTACCAGCCAGAATTCACTAAGTCCGTATTGGACCAACCTGAACAGCCTTCCGGACCGATCTATCGTTACAGCGATGCAGACCTCCAGGAATTCAAAGACCTGATCACCAAAAAGCTGGAAGCAGCGAAGAAAGAACTGGTTTACCTGCAAGGCCTGATCACCCGCAAGGATGAAGCTGGTACTGACGATACTGAAAACAAATACATGAGCATGGAAGATGGTTCCGGTTCTCAGGAAAGAGAACAGCTGAACCAGATGGCCAGCCGCCAGATCCAGTTCATCGATCACCTGGAGAAAGCAATGATCCGTATCGAGAACAAAACTTATGGTATTTGTCGTATGACCGGTAAGCTGATCGATAAGGCAAGGCTGCGTGCAGTTCCTCATGCTACCCTGAGTATCGAAGCTAAATTGGCTAAGAGCAAGTAATTTTCTCTTCTATAAGATAAAAAGAAAGCCCGGATGTACCATCCGGGCTTTTGCTTTGCAATATTATCGCGGTAACTGAACTATACCAGCATTCACCTATTTGAATTCCTGCATTTCTACCAGTTTCTTGTAAATCCCATTCACTGCGATCAGCTCTTCGTGCGTACCCTGCTCTTTGATCTCTCCCTGGTCCATTACCACAATGATATCTGCATGCTGAATGGTGGATAACCTGTGTGCGATCACGATAGTCGTACGATTTTCCATCAGCTTGTCCAGTGCATCCTGCACCAGTTTTTCTGATTCGGTATCCAATGCAGAGGTGGCCTCATCCAGGATCAGGATCGGTGGATTCTTGAAAATGGCCCTGGCAATGGTGAGACGCTGACGCTGCCCGCCACTCAGTTTCATCCCCCTATCTCCTATCACGGTATCATATCCTTCTTCCTGTTTAATAATGAACTCGTGTGCATTGGCAATCTTTGCCGCCCTGATCACTTCTTCCTTGTCTGCATTTTCCTGTCCGAAGGCGATGTTATTGAAGATCGTGTCGTTAAAAAGGATAGCTTCCTGCGATACCATACCCATGAGTGCGCGGAGGTCGTGCATTTTCACATCACGGATGTCCTTGCCATCTACCATGATCTTGCCCCCCTGTACATCGTAAAAGCGCGGCAGCAGATCTGCCATCGTGGTCTTTCCTGCACCACTCTTACCTACCAGCGCCACCATCTTCCCCTTCGGAATTTTGAGGCTTACGTTTTTGATAACAGGTGCTTCGTTATACCTGAAAGTGATATTGTCGTAAACAATGCTATCGTTGAAGGCAGTTAGTGACTGCGCATCCGGTTTGTCCTTGATCGGATTGTCAAGATCAATGATACGCAGTACTCTTTCTCCGGCAGCAAGGCCTTTGGGAAGTGCTGTAAACGCAGACCCAATGTTCTTGGCAGGCGCTAGGATCTGGAAATACAGGGCCAGGTAACCAATGAACATACCCGGATCGAGATTACTCCTATGATTCAGGATCAGGTAACCACCATATAGCATGATCACCACAACCACGAGTACCCCAAGAATTTCGGATACAGGAGATGCCATTTCTCGCTGGTTTTGTATATTCTTAACTGTTTGTGCAAAAGCAGCGTTATCGTTATCAAACTTCTCCCGAATGAACTTTTCCCCGTTGAAAGCTTTGATGATGCGTATACCAGACAGCGTTTCTTCTGTCACATTCAATAACCTACCCAGCAAACCCTGGCTGATATTGGACTGTCTTTTCAGTTTCTTGGATACGCTGCTGATCAGCCAGCCGGAGATGGGGAAAAACAGGATACAGAAAACGGTTAGCTCTTTCGAAATTACGAACAGTGCAATAAAAGTAGAGATGATCACCAACGGATCCCTGAAGAGCGTTTGCAACGAGGTAGCCACCGAGTTTTCTACTTCTACCACATCAGAACTGATCGTGGAGAGCAGGTCACCCTTCCGCTCATCGTGAAAGAAACGAAGAGATTGTGTGCTGAACTGATCAAACAGCCTTTCGCGCATTTTCTTCACCATGCTGACACGCATACGTGTCAGTACCTTCTGGCTCAGGTAGCCGAAAATATTTTTGAGTACGATGGTAGCAAACAGCACAATACATACATATACCAGTACGCCGAATTTCCCCGCCTCTGTCGTTAGCTGCTGGTTCAGGTAATAATAGAAAACATCTTTTACATATCCAAAGCTCAGGGAGAACTCCGGTAAATGAGTGACCACTGCCTGGTGGCCTGTGTCAAACAATGCATTCATCATGGGAATGAGGAGGGTAAAGTTCATGATTCCCAGTATGGAATAGAGGATGATATAAACAATGTATTCCGGAACGTAGTGGTGATAAGGTCGGGATAAATCCAGCAACCTAAAAAATGTCTTCATCTTTTACTTTATTTTATATCGTATCGCGCATGCGTGTTTCCGTATCTTTGCGGGAGAGACGAGAAACAGGGCTGCAAGTTACTACAATATTAATAGTGATGTTCCCCTGGTTTCTTTACATCTCAATATTAACAATTCGTATAATATGCAGGAAAGCAAGAGACAGAAACAAATAGGACAACTGTTACAAAAAGAACTGAGTGATATATTTCAGCGTCATGGATTCAATGTGATAGAAGGGGGCATGATCTCCATCTCCGCAGTGCGTGTGACCCCGGATCTGCTGGAGGCGAGGGTATACCTGAGCATGTTCCAGATCAGGGATAACCACGAAATGATCAACAGGATCAAAGAACAGATGGGTGTGATCAAGAGAGACCTGGGCAATCGTGTAGGCAAGCAGTTGCGCCGTATTCCGGAAATTACCCTCTTCCTGGACGACACGCTGGATTACGTGTTCAAAATGGAAGAACTCTTCAAGAAGATTAACGATGACGATGCCGGGAAGGAAAACAAATAGGAATTTCAGCTAAAAGTATGATCTGGCAGTTCGCATCCCGGTATTTCAGGGCCAAAAAGAGTACTAACGCCATTAATATTATTGCATGGGTGAGCGTATCGGCTATAGCAGTCGGTGTGGCTGCCCTGATTATTATCCTCAGTGTATTCAACGGTTTTGAAGGGCTGGTGAAGTCTCTCCCACGCGGAACGCAACGCCCGTTATCCCGATAGTCGACGAGCCGACGCAGCCCATCCGACCGGTCGCGCCGTGCTGTTCGC
>NZ_JBCNKF010000041.1:0-69820 GCF_039596155.1 Chitinophaga sp. | reverse complement strand
CCTATCCCTGACGGACTGCTACCTGAATGCTCGAAAATTAAATTAAGGAACCGCCGTATACCGAACGGTACGTACGGTGGTGTGAGAGGACAGTGAGGGAACTAATCCCTCACTTCCTACTCGATTTATTCAGGATAGCCTTACACCATTGGTATTTCAGCTACTTTATACACCTTGTTATCCAGCTTTTCTTTCGTTTCGCTGAATGCTTTCAGTGTCAGTTCGATATCTTCATCGTTGTGTGCTGCAGTTGGGATCAGGCGGTAGATGATCTGTCCTTTAGGAATTACAGGATATACTACGATAGAGCAGAATACATTGTAGTTCTCACGCAGGTCCAGACACATAGCAGTTGCTTCAGGAATATCACCCTGCAGGTAGATAGGCGTAACCGGAGAGTTAGTGCTACCAATATCGAAACCGCGTTCTTTCAGGCCATTCTGTAACTTATTCACATTTGACCACAGCTTTGCTTTCAGTTCCGGATGTTGACGCATCAGTTCTACGCGTTTCAGGTGACCAATTACCAGTGGCAATGGAACTGATTTTGCGAAGATCTGGGAGCGCATGTTGTAGCGCAGGTAGTTGATGATCTGCTTTTCGCCGCTGATGAAAGCACCGATAGAAGCACCGGATTTAGCGAAAGTATTGAACAGCAGGTCAATTTTGTCCTGAACACCCTGTTCTTCACCTGTACCGGCACCGGTTTTACCCATTGTACCGAAACCGTGTGCATCATCCACCAGGAAGCGGAATTCGTACTTGTCTTTCAGAGCGGCGATTTCCTTCAGTTTACCCTGGTCACCAGCCATACCGAATACCCCTTCAGTGATCACAAGGATACCCCCGGTGGTACCTTTTATCAGGTCTTCAGCACGTTTCAGTTGTTTTTCCAGGTCTTCGATGTCATTGTGTTTGAACACATAACGGTGACCCTGGTGCAAGCGCAGACCGTCGATGATACTGGCGTGGCACTCTGCATCGTATACGATCACGTCACGGCGGCCGCACACTGCATCGATAGCACTCATGACACCCTGGTAACCATAGTTAAGGAGCGTTGTATCTTCCTTGCCCATGAAATCGGATAATTCTTTTTCCAGCTTTTCGTGGTAGTTCGTGTTACCACTCATCATGCGGGCCCCCATTGGCATGGCGAGACCGAAATCCGCTGCTGCTTTGGCATCTGTAGCACGCACCTCAGGATGGTTCGCCAGACCGAGGTAGTTGTTCAGGCTCCAAACGATTTTCTCATTGCCCCGGAACTTCATGCGGGGTCCAATTTCACCTTCCAGCTTAGGGAATGCGAAATAACCGTGGGCTCTGTCTGAGTGCTCCCCGATAGGGCCCATGTGTTTCAGCAGTTTCTCGAATATATCCATATGTTAAATAATGATTAATAGTGCTTGTTTTAAATTTGCCACAAAGGTATTAAAATATTACTTTTTGTAAACTTGGGTTACATTTTAAAATGTCAAAAAATAATAATGTATAAAAGAATTTTAAGACCGAATTTTTTAACGATAGCATTGGTTACTGCGAATTGTGTCTTTTTTAATCAGGTAAGTGGCCAAAAAGCCACTTCGCCTAAACCTGGACAGGCTACTGCCTGGGATAAACCAGCCACGCCGCTGGCAGGCCGCCCCAGGCTGGTGGTTGGCATTGTGGTGGATCAAATGCGCTGGGACTACCTGTATCGCTTTAACAACCGTTATACTGAAGGTGGTTTCAAACGGATGTTGCGGGAAGGATTCTCCTGCGAAAATACATTAATTAATTATACGCCAACAGTTACAGCTGCAGGTCATACCTGTGTTTATACCGGTTCAGTACCTGCTGTTCATGGTATTGTAGGTAATGAATGGTTCAGTCCGGCCCTGAACAGAGAGGTTTATTGTGCGGAGGATAGCACCGTCAGCACCGTGGGAAGCACCTCCGCTGCCGGAAAAATGAGCCCTGAGAATATGCAGGTCACCACGATTGGCGACGAATTGAGACTGGCTACTAATTTCAAAAGTAAAGTGGTAGGTGTCGCTATTAAAGACAGAGGCTCTATTCTGCCCGCCGGCCACAGTGCAACTGCCGCTTATTGGTATGATGGGGGCACCGGCAACTGGATCACCAGCTCTTACTATATGAACCGCCTGCCTGACTGGGTAGAAAGTTATAACAGGGAACAATGGCCCGCCCAGTATCTGGCAGAACCCTGGAATACCTTGTTCCCGATCGAAAGTTATACACAGAGTGCTGCCGACAATAAAGCTTATGAAGGCGCAACACCGGTATTTCCGCATGATCTGAGCGCAAACGCCAATAAAGCCATCGCTGGTACACCCTATGGCAATACCATGACCCTGGCTTTTGCCCAGAAAGCCGTGCACGCCTATCGCCTGGGAAATAACAATGTAACAGATATGCTGACTGTCAGCCTTTCTTCTACTGACTATGTTGGTCACCAGTATGGGCCTAACTCTGTCGAAGCGGAAGATACTTACCTGCGCTTGGATAAAGACCTCGCTGCTTTCTTCAAATTCCTGGATGCAACGGTAGGTAAAGGGCAATACCTGGTATTTCTGACTGCTGATCACGGAGTGGCGCATGTACCGGGATTCTCCAGAGAAAATAAATTACCGGGAGGCAGCTGGAGCGTAGGGCCGGATGTAAAGCAGATCAATACGTTGATAAAAGAACGTTTTGGCATCGAAGAAGCAGTGATCGGCGCCAGCAACTACCAGCTTTACCTCGATCATGAAGGCATCGAAAAAGCCGGGAAATCTGTAAAAGATATTGCGGAAGTAGCCGCGAAGGAATTATTGAAAGATACAGCCATTGCAAATGCATTTCCATTGTCAGAACTAATGACGACTATTGTACCCGCACCATTGAGAGACATGCTCGTTAACGGGTATAATGCAAAGAGAAGTGGAGATATACAGTACATCGTTCGCTCCGGATATATTGAGGGTGGAAAAACCGGTACCACACATGGACTCTGGTATCCTTATGATGCTCATATTCCATTGGTTTGGATGGGATGGGGTATTCATCCCGGTAAGAGTAATAAGCTCACTGGTATGACTGATATCGCTCCTACCATCGCTGCATTATTAAGAATACAAATGCCGAGTGGCAACGTGGGGGTAGCGATCGATGCCATCGCCCGTTAATTATCGTCTTCGTTAAAAAATATACAAAACCGCTTCTGTTTAAAAGCAGAAGCGGTTTTTCTTTTATATTTAGTATAGACACATACCATTCCTCTGTATGAAAACGTTAATTGTTAGCCTATTTCTGTGCCTGTTAGCCCACATTGGTTTTTCACAGGTAATTCTAAAAATTGACAACGGTTTTAACACCCACAGTGTAAAAGGGCAGGTGCTGCAATGGTGGGAAGGACGAGCCTATGCCAGTGTGAGTATAGGTTGAAATAAAAAAGGGCACTTCTTTACAGCTTTAAAATCGGCGAAGCATCTCCCCTAAGTTTACAGAAAGTAGTATATTCATTCAGTGAAACCAGCTTTGCAAATAACAGCGAAATGACTTACGAACATATCCTATATGATGTATCTGACCGTGTGGCAACACTCACACTCCACCGTCCGGAGAAGCGCAATGCTTTAAATGCCGGAATGGTTACAGAGCTACAGGTAGCATTGGATGCAGCAGCCAAAGATCCTGCTGTAAAAGTGATCGTATTAAAAGGTTCCGGAGAGGCGTTTTGTGCGGGAGCGGACCTGGAATCCCTGCAACAGTTACAAAAGAATACAAGAGAAGAAAACCTGGCCGATTCCCGTGCGTTAATGGCATTGATGAAGAAGATCTATTACCATGATAAGGTAGTGATTGCACAGGTAGAAGGCCATGCAATAGCGGGAGGCTGTGGGTTGGTGACGCTGTGCGACCTTAGTTATGCTGTACCAGCTGCAAAACTGGGTTATACGGAGGTGAAAATTGGTTTTATTCCAGCACTGGTATCAGTGTTCCTGGTAAGGAAAATAGGAGAAGGAAGGGCCCGGGAACTGCTTTTAACGGGCAGATTGATAACTGCAGGTGAAGCGGCTGCTTATGGATTAATTAACCAGGTAGTACCGGCAGAAGAGATAGGAGCACATGTTTTGAAAGTGGCAGAAGATCTCTGTAATAATGCTTCCGCCAATTCGTTAAAAGTAACGAAGCGGTTAATCACCCGGGTGTACGACCTCCCGCTTGACGAAGCGTTGGAACATGCTGCCGCAGAAAACGCTGTAACCAGAGAACATGCTGATTGCCAGCGGGGTATACAGGCTTTCCTGGACAGGCAGAAAATGACATGGTAATCCGGTACGATTTTTTCAATATTACCTATGAATCCGAGCATGAGAATAATCCCTATCCCAATAGGATAAATACGTGCCTGGCATCCGGTATTTAACCGATAAACTTTTATACGAAACACTTAACTGTCATGCAAAAAGCTCTTTTCACGTTTTTGTTATTGGTGGTGGTCTCCATCAGTCAGTCGTTTGCCCAACGGCTGGTGTCCGATGCAAAAATCGTATACAACATGCAACCAGCCGGCCAGTCCGATACAGATGCTGGTTTGCCGGCAGGCACACTCACCCAATATATGAAAGGCCACCAAAGCCGGGTCGATATAGATTTTACAGAAGTACATATCAGTTATCTGATCAATAGCCGGGAGGAATCGGTGGTCACGTTGATCAATAACCATGGAGAAAAGTACCTGACCCGCGCCGGGAAGGAAGAATATGAGAAGGAGTTGAAGTTGTATGCTACTGCCCAGTTTAAAGATCAGAATGAAACAAAGAAGATCGCAGGGTATAACTGTAAGAAGGCGACCGCAAAGCTATCAGATGGAACTACCTTTGAAGTGTATTATACAACTGATCTCGTTCCTGAAAATAAACAATATAACCGAAGGTTTGTCAATCTGAAGGGAATACCGCTGCAGTTTGAAATACTGAATAAAAATGGAGGTAAGATGACGATGGTAGCGGTTTCCGTGGATTTGAATGCGGTGCCGGGTTCTTATTTTGATGTGCCGAAAGCGGGGTATAAGGAGATAAGCCGGGAGGAACTGGCGAAGATGGGAAATTGATTTAACGAAAGATAGTAAATAAAAAAAGCCCCGGTGATACCGGGGCTTTTTTTATAAGATAAAACTGACTGTTCACACCCAAGGTGTAAACAGTCAGTTTTGTGGGTGGTGCACCCCCAAAACAAAAGAGCTCCGGTAATACCGGAGCTCTTTTATGCGCTATATGCAAGTGTGATTAGTTCCTTCGGAGCGGCAGAATAATCTGCAGATGATGGAAGCCCATGTTAGATGGCTGTTGGATCTGAGCAGCATAAGGCAGGACGTAAGTCACATTCCCCTGCTTAATAGTCATGGTAGATTTAAAATTCCATGAACTATTGTCATCAGACAATTTAAAGCCAGCATTGATCGCATTGAAGCGATATCCTGCATCCAGGCTTAGGTTCGCCTTAGGCATAGCACTAAGGGAAAGCTTTTCCTCAGCCTTCTTTCCTTTGTCTTTATTATTGTCGTTTGTAAGGTTATCACTGGCGTGTGCGCTTAGGGCTGCGAGAGCCATAACACCGGCCAATAAGAAAGACAATGAAAAGGTCTTAAATATGGTAGTAATCTGTTTCATTGTATCACAAATGTACAAACTTTTTTATATATTTTATAACACTTCCTTAACGAAGTTAGGGAAAATTTCTTAAAGTTATGTTAAAGATTGTTAAATATGCTGATAATCAGGTAAGACTTACCTTTATTCCTGTAGCTTAATCCTACGGCAAGATTTTTGCCCCTTTCCAGATAGAATAGCTGACATCGGTAGGGATAGTTTTATACCTTTTTTAACATTCTTTTGACTAACGCTTTTTGTAAAAGATTAATGCTGACAAGGGAAAAACTTCAGGGATAGCGAATGCTTATCAGACGCCATCCTGAGGAATCAAAAATTACTTATATTTACATTAATGAATCAAGACTTCCCATTTTTAAACGATGATTTTGAGGAGATAAGAGACTTGTTACAGCAGTTTGAAAACCTGAAATCCGGACAGTCTCACAGTTTCCTTGATGAGGATTCCTTCGAACTGATCATAGATTACTATGATGAGCATGACGAACTCCCCAACGCAATGCAAGCGGCAGAAATCGCTATCGAACAGTTCCCCTACTCCTCGACATTACTACTCAAGAAAGCCAATCTTCTCATAGAGTCCAAAAAATACCAGGACGCCATGGACCTGCTGGAAAAAGCAGCCATCCTCGACAGCACTGATATCAATCTTTACATCCTGCAAACCGACGTTTACCTGGCTATGAACCAGCACCAGAAGGCTGCAGCCCTGCTGGAAGAACAGATCAGCGTGTTTGACGGAGATGATAAAACCGAACTCTTACTTGAACTGGCTGATGTGTATGATGATTGTGAAGAGTTCGATAAAGTGTTCGAATGCCTGAAACTGACGCTGGAACACGCGCCTAACAACGAGGAAGCACTCCATAAGATCTGCTTCTGGACTGAGTTCACCGGTCGCAATGAAGAGAGTATCCGCCTGCATACTGCCATTATCAATGAGCACCCTTACAATCAGCTGGCCTGGTTTAACCTGGGCACGGCTTTTCAGGGACTTAAATTATACGAAAAGGCCATCGATGCCTATCAGTATGCGATTGTCATTGATGAGAAATTCGACTATGCTTACCGCAATATGGGTGATGCTTACATCCGCCTGCGCAAGTATGCCGATGCCATCGATGTGCTGAAAAAGCACCTGGAGATCGCCAAGCCTGAAGACGTGATCTACGAGGCCATTGGCCACTGTTATGACCGGCAAAAGAAGTATACACAGGCCCGGTATTACTACCGCAAGGCATCACACCTGAGCCCCAGCAACGATAAATTGTATTATAAGATCGGAGCGGCTTATATAATGGAGAATAACTGGGAGAATGCCATCAAATCCATCCTGAGCGCTATCAAGATCAATAAGAACAATGCTGAGTACCTGATGGCACTGGGCAACTGCTACATGGAGCTGGACCGTAACAAGGAAGGCCTCATCCACCTGCTGGCAGCTGTGCGCCTGCGCCCATCCAGCGTGAACACCTGGCTGGAATTCATTGCCGGATTATACCGCTCGGGCTTTTACGACGAAGCCCTTTCCCAGCTGGAAGCGGCTACCCGCAAGGTAGGGCAGAAGCCGGTATTGCTGTACTGCAAGGCAGCAATTCATATCGCTACCGGCCAGTACAAAGAAGGCTTGCTGTTGCTCGAAAATGCGCTGCAGGAATCTCCGAAGTACCTGAAAAAAATGCTGGCCATTGATCCCACCCTGTTACAACACCCCGGAGTGCTGGAACTGGTAAGCCGATACAAGCCAGTCAGAAAAAGAAAACAATAATCTCCCCTTTATCAGGATAAAGCGCTTATGCCAACTGGCATAGGCGCTTTTTTTATACATAAATTGTACTCATAATTAATCACTTAGCATATAAGGGCTTGCGTTTTTCAAGAGAAATTACTTATTTGGGGCCTGTTTGCCGGGAATGTGTTAATTTCGCGCCGGTTTATATATAGCTATTATTTATCTTGGGTAAGTTACTATTCCATACCGCAACACAAAAACTGACCAACGTGCGTTCCGGCTGTCGGCCAAAACTGTATGCCTGGAATGCCAACCAAGAAGACGATAAAAATGTTTCAAATGAATTTTAATCTGACACAAATTCCAGAGCGTACGACGAAGCCGCGTAATTATGGCCTGACCATGGTAATGGACAAGGGTCTGAGTCTGCAGGAAGCCAAGAATTTCTTATCGATCTCCGCTCCGCACGTTGATATCCTTAAGCTGGGATTTGGTACATCATTCGTGACACCGAACCTGCGTGAAAAGATTGAGTTATACCAGGCGGCAAATATCCCCGTTTACTTCGGGGGCACCTTATTTGAAGCATTCCTTATCCGTAACCAGATGGACGACTTTATCAGCGTGATCAAGGATTATGGTATCAAGCATGTGGAAGTATCTGACGGTTCTATCACCATTCCTCATGCTGAGAAATGCGGATATATCGAAAAACTGTCCAAGATCGCCACTGTACTGAGCGAAGTTGGTTCTAAAGATGCTGAACACATTATCCCTCCTTATAAATGGATCGAGCTGATGAACGCCGAGCTGGGCGCTGGTGCCAGCTATGTGATCGCTGAAGCAAGAGAAAGCGGTAACGTAGGTATCTACCGTGGATCAGGTGAAGTAAGAGAAGGGCTTGTACAGGAAATCCTGACCCAGGTACCCTCTGAAAAAATCATCTGGGAAGCTCCTCAGAAAGCACAACAGCTGTATTTCCTTGAACTGATCGGCTGCAACGTGAACCTGGGGAACCTCGCTCCTTCAGAAGTGATCGCGCTCGAAGCAATGAGAGTAGGACTGAGAGGTGATACTTTCCACCTGTACTTAGATAAAGCATAATTGAGGCATGAAGGTATATGGTCTGATAGGATACCCGCTGAGCCATTCTTTTTCCAAAGGTTACTTTGCGGAAAAGTTTGCCAGGGAAGGCATCCAGGGATGTATGTATGACAGTTTCTCCCTGCCCGCTATTACCGACCTGACGCCATTAATGGCGCAGTATGGCGAAGCATTACAGGGCCTGAATGTCACCATTCCCTACAAGGAAGCAGTGATTCCCTTCCTGGATGAACTGAGTCCTGCAGCAGCCAGAATGAAAGCGGTAAATTGTATCCGTTTCATCAATGGCCGTAAGATCGGACATAATACTGACGCTATCGGATTCAGGCGTTCCCTGGAACCATTGCTGCAACCACACCACAACAAGGCACTGGTATTGGGAACCGGCGGTGCTGCCAAAGCGGTACAATATGTATTGGAAGCACTGAACATCCCTTACCAGTTGGTGAGCCGGCAGGCAGGAACGCATCATATAACTTATGACGACATTTCTGCCGATATCATTGCAACACATACCCTGATCATCAATACTACACCACTGGGCATGTATCCAAATGTAGATGCTGCTCCGGCATTGCCTTACGGGCTGATGAATGAACAACATCTGTTGTACGACCTGATCTATAATCCCGCTATTACTGCTTTTTTACAAAAAGGTGCTGACCAGGGAGCCACGATCAAGAATGGACATGAGATGCTGATTTTACAGGCGGAAGCAAGTTGGGAGATCTGGAATGAGAAATTATAGTGTTTTTCAATAAAGACATTCATGAAAGCGGAGATTCGCAGACAGGAATGAAAACTATTGCAACAAAAAAAGCCGGCAATCCAATTGCCGGCTTTTTTATTGCATGATACACTTATGCTGCTTTAATGGTGTAGTATACACAGGTCGTAAAGAAGTTGCGTACGAAAGGCACTGCTGCAACAGGCCCAAACTGCTTTCTGGGCTTGAGCCCGAACTTATATTTATAAATAGGATTGATCAGGTAGAATTGTTTGCGGGAGATCTGGTATCCCTGTTTCTTAACAATCCTCTCAAATCTTTCAATCGAAATTCCTGTATCCTTAATCTCCATCAATTCATCTATGATAGCCTGCGGTTCACCAAATGCACGTAGCAATCCCTTGTACAGGAAGTTGGGCAGCAGGTGAATGTACGGCATCATATTCAGCACCTTGTTCTGGCAGGTCTGCTGGTGGCCACCGTGTGGCATATACCACGGCGGGAAGCCAAAGTATACCTGTCCCCGTGGGGTCAGTAAATTCTTCAGGTAGCCGATGATCTTCGACTGGTCTGGAATGTGCTCAATAGCATCTTTGAGGATGATGAGGTCGAAAGAGTGTTTGAACTCTCCCAGAAAATCAACGTCATAAATATTCTTGTTGATCAGCTGCATTTGACCTGCATCTACATATTGCTTCAGGTATTGATGACCGAGGGCAATTTTATCGTCGGAAAGGTCTACCCCTACACAATGACATCCTCTTTCCAGGAAAGGAATTAATACGCCGCCTTCACCACAGCCGATTTCCATGATCCGGAGGTCCGGCGTAATGGGCATCGCAGTCTCTATGAAAGGCAGGACGTAGTGTACGGAGTTATCAACTTGCTGCTGATACCTAACGTCTGCATTACCGTGTTGTATTAACGACATATGTTTTGAAAATTGTGTGAAAATAGTAAAATATCTTTGCGGCATGAACCAACAAGTAAAAAATAAATATGAAGAAGGACAGGTCATACTGATCAATAAGCCTTTGACCTGGACTTCTTTTGATGTGGTGCGTAAAATCAGGAATACTACGAAAGCAAAAACCGGCCATGCCGGTACACTGGACCCGCTTGCTACCGGACTGCTCATTTGCTGTACCGGGAAGATGACAAAGAAGATCAATGAAGTGCAGGCACAGGAGAAAGAATATACAGGTACGTTTACTCTGGGAGCTGTGACGCCTACCTACGACCTGGAGTCAGAGCCTACAGATTTCAAACCGCTGGATGCATTGACACCCGAAGTCATTCATGCAGCGACTAAACAATTTATTGGTGAATTGCAGCAGTTGCCGCCCATTCACTCCGCTATCAAGCAAAATGGTAAGCCGATTTATGAGCTGGCACGTAAGGGCGTAGAAGTAAAGGTGGAGCCGAGGAAGGTTTTTATCAAGACTTTTGAGATCACTTCCATTGAGCTGCCGGTAGTGCATTTCAGAGTGGAGTGTAGTACAGGGACCTATATCCGGTCACTGGCAAATGATTTTGGAGCAGCACTGGGTGTAGGTGGGTATATGAGCAGTTTGTGCAGGACGAGAATAGGGGAGTTTAAGCTGGAAGATGCGTATACCATGGAAGATTTTATAGAGAAAGTAAAAAATGAGACATTATAGATCAGCCAACAAAAAAGCTTTCACCTGCGGCGAAAGCTTTTTTGTTGGTATCATGGCTGCTATTTGATTAGACTAACTATTTATATCTTGCCCGGCAAGCGGCTTTTAAAAATGCACTTCAAAATTTTAGAATGGATATCCAATCGCCACATTCCAGATAATATTATTCCTTCTCCATGTACTGCTACCCAGATCCCATTCGCTCAGATACCATCCGTCCTTGTTCCCCGTAAAGTAAGGAACTTTCACTGGTACTCCCCAATCCAGTCGTATCAGGAAGAACGAAAAATCCAATCTCAAACCAACCCCGGTACCAATGGCCAGGTCGTGATACAATTTACTTAACCTGAACTCAGAGCCCGCACGTACTGTATCTTTCTTCATCATCCAGATATTACCCATATCCAGGAAAGTTGCGCCTTTCAGATTCACACCTCCATTAAAAAGCCGCAATAAGTCAAAACGGTATTCAATATTGCCCTCCAGCTTCATATCACCCGTCTGGTCAGGGAAAGTGGCTGCTGTAGCAGATGTATCCTTAAAGGTACCAGGACCTAATGTACGCAATCTCCATGCACGTATACTATTGGGCCCACCGGCTGTAAACTGACGGATATAAGGCATTACAACTGACTTACCATAGGGAATGCCCACCCCGCCATAAATGCGGGTAGCCAGTGTAGTATGTGGGGTCAGGTTCCAGTAATGACGATAATCTGCTTCCATTTTGATGAAGTTGGCAATCTCCATATTGGTAAGCGATTCCAGGTCGTTGTGGCCGCCAAATGCAGCTGTCATCAGGCTGCTGATACCATTCAGCCATGCACCGGATTCCTCGATATTCGCCCGGAAGAAGGAATTATGCAGTTTATGCAGCGGGTCATTGTTGCTATAGATGTAAGTTACGTTTTCCCCGCCTATGAAAGCTGGTTCAAAGCTACGTTTCAGGTAAGGGTTATTGGCTACAGTAGTCGCCCTGAAGTTGGGATTCAGGTTTACACCTACATAGTTCAGTGAAATTGGCTTCACATTCCATGCTTTGTAAGCGGACTCTTTCCACTCGTACCCAAAAGAGGCGTTGATATTCGAAATATAGAATTTCGCTGTACGGGTCAGGTAGTCAACCCCGGCAGTGAGGCGGGTTTTTACCCCGGTACGGTTAGATGCAATATGGAATGGCGTGATAAAGCGTGGGAAGATCAGGCTGACCTGTCCGCCGATCTCCTGTGACTGCAACATCCAGGTACCCAGGTTACGGATCAGTTCAATACCACCATTCAAACTCACATTCAGCTGGGTGGCTGACCGGCCTACATTCAGGTGTTTATAGTTCAGACTGATACCACTACCTACCAGGTAGTCAGATGATGTACTCACCTCAAAGTTGGCTCCCAGTTCCTGTCTGCGCTTAGGGGCCAGGAAGAGGTAGGTCTCCAGCGTATTAGGTTTTGTT
Organism: Chitinophaga sp.; assembly: GCF_039596155.1. Classification (GTDB taxonomy): domain Bacteria; phylum Bacteroidota; class Bacteroidia; order Chitinophagales; family Chitinophagaceae; genus Chitinophaga. Next base: position 57,486 of record NZ_JBCNKF010000041.1, on the reverse strand, counting down.
TTGCTTTCTCGGAACTGCAGGGTCACGAATTGCCATGCACCCAGATCGTACAAATGACTGATGGCATCGTTGGTCTTTTGCTGAGAATAAAGCTGTCCGTTGTGCAGGCTGATAGAGCGTTGTATCACACTCGGTTTGAACATATTCTGGCGGTAGCGGATGATGAGGTCATTGCGTACCAGGCGCTTGAATAAAGTATCGTTGGTATTACCGTAGCTGGGATAATCCGGATAAACGTACACACTGTCCAGGTGATATTGCTGATAGCGGGTACTGGAGTCGTCCGGGTTCCTGATTTTTACAGCGATATCCATTTTCGGGTTATCCTGTCCTTTCTTTTCGTTATATACATTGATGATCCCTTCAAAAGGGTTCATGAGGTTGCGGAAGAGCGTTTTGTGGAGTGTATCGATCTCGAATTCGATCGCATCCCGGTCGAATTTATAATAACCAGCATTGCGTACTACCCGCATGAGTCGTTCCCTTTCGCTGCCCAGCAGTTCCTGTTTATAAGACATGCCTGTTTTGATGAGGGAGAGTTTTTCATTTTCCTGCACCAATTTAAGGATAGCAGAATCGGGTATTTCGTAAGTAATGCGGTTGATCACGAAGTTTTTGCCGGTATTTACCTGGTAGGTCACGCTGGTCTTTTGACGCTTTGTTGTTTCCTTATAGTCAACTGTTGCGTAAAAGTAGCCCTGGTTATTCAGGTAGCTCAGCATCCTTTTTACAGATTCCCTGGTTTTGACAGAATCGTAAATAACAGGTTCTTCCAGATTTCGCTTGGAAAGCATGAGGTTCCAGAACCAGTTGGATTTTTTCTCTTTATTTTTCTGGTTGTACAGCCATACTTTAATGCGGGTACCGAGGAAGGAGGTATTGGCCTGCTGCATCATCAGCTGCTTGGAAGAAAGGGATACGCGGATGTCCTGTTTTTCGGCGGAGGTAGCATCACCCTTTACATTCACCGTGTTTTCGATGTAGAGTTGCTGGTTTTTTTGCAGGTATTTTGTATTGGAACAGGCAGCCAGCACCAGTATGGTTATCGTTGCAAGAAGAAGATTCTGAAAGGGTGGCCGCTGCATCAAGTCAATACAATGTTTATTGTTTATAGCAAGAATTCCATGACGTACATAGAACCTTTCCCTGTGTGGCTTTGCCGATTAAAAGAATTCATGTAGGTTTGGCCCTATGTTGTCAAAGGCGCAAATTAAGTATATTCAATCATTACAGCATAAAAAATACCGTCAAAAATCTGGCCAGTTCATTGCTGAAGGTGATAAGATCGTTCCTGAGCTGATCTTCGGGGGAATGGCGGTGAGAGAAGTGTATGCTACGAAAGAGTGGATCAGCGGGCATGCGCACATCTTAACGGGAAAAGTACCAGTGATAGAAGTAGAGGCGCATGTCTTGAAACAATTATCTGCCCTCACAACTCCCAATCAGGCGCTGGCACTGGTGGATATACCGCCGGCAGCACCGCTGGTACTAAAAGGCAGTGTATCTCTCGCGCTGGAAACCATTCAGGACCCCGGCAATATGGGTACCCTGATACGGATAGCAGACTGGTTCGGTATCAAACAGCTCATTTGCACACCTGACTGTGTAGATGTGTATAACCCCAAAACCATCCAGGCAACCATGGGCAGTATTGCCCGGGTCAATATTATCGAAACTGATCTTTTATCATTACTGCATAAAGACGAAGTGCCTTCTTATGCTGCTACCTTGCATGGTACAGACATTACTACTTTCCGGAAACTGGCAGAAGGGGTGATCCTGATCGGCAATGAGTCGAAAGGTCTGAGTGATGCCGTGATTGCGGCTGCGACACACAAGCTGACCATTCCCAGGCTGGGTGGCGCAGAGTCACTGAATGCCGCTGTAGCAGCAGGTATAATCTGTGGAAGGTTGCTTATTTAAATTGTAATGCCTTTACAGGTGTAATCTTCCGTGTAACCATCGCCGGTACCGAAAGGATGAGCAGACATACTGCAAAAGTCCCCATGTTGATAATGAGCACCTGGTACCAGTGCAGGTCGATGGCCGCTGCTGACATGTAGTAACTTTCTTCGTCCAGCTTCAGGAAGCCGGTGGTTTTTTGCAACAGTGCAATACCCACACCCAGTATATCGCCTATTATCAACCCGGCCAGCACGATATAGGCCGCCTGGTAAATAAAGATATTTTGAATCCTGCTATTGCGCATACCGAGTGCTTTCAGGATACCAATCATATTGGTGCGTTCAAGAATGAGGATCAGGATAGCGGTGATCATGTTGATAACTGCTACAATGGTCATAATGATAAGGATGATGACCTCATTTTTGTTCTGTAGTTCCAGCCAGTCAAAGATATTGGGATAGATATCCTGTATAGAACGGACGAATAATTTATCGGGTACCCCATTCACCGCCTCTTCTGCGATTGTATTGATTTTACGATAGTCGTCCACAAATATTTCATAGCCGCCAATGCTACCTGCAGGCCAGTTATTTAGTTTGCGGATCAGTTCCAGGTCGCCGATCACGTAGGTTTTGTCATATTCTTCCACAGCCGTTTTATAGATCCCTGTCACCTTCAGCTTTCTGGCCCTGGGTGGGAGGCCTGCACCCTGTATGAAATAAATGATCAGGGGATCATTCACTTTCAGCTGTAGTTCTTTCGCCATGGTACTGGAAATGATGATTTCCGGTGCATAGCTGCTGTCATTGAAGTGAATGCCGCTACCTGACTGCATAAATTGTTGCAGGTGATTCCAGTTATAATGACGATCTATCCCTTTGAAAATCACCCCGGAAAGATCTTTCTCTGCCTTGATAATGGCCGATTTGGTGGCGTAAGCGTTAACAGTATTAATGCCCTTTACATTTTTCAGGTATTGGACCATAGCGGAATCCGCATCGAAGGGAATTTGTTCTGTAAGGGGACCGGCATTAGGCTGGTACTGGTTAATGTGCATATGCCCCCAGAAACTGAAGATCTTTTGCTGGATAGTCAGTTGAAAACCGTTTACCAGTGCGATTGCCAGTATCATAACAGCCACGCTGATAGCAGTAGCTACCACGGCAATGTTGATGATGAACCTGGAAAAGGAGCCGGACCGGTTAAAAGCGATCCTTCCGGCAATGAAGGATGATAAACGCATGAGACAAATGTATCAAATTTTTAGATGGGTAAAAGGGGGATTTGCCGCTAGCCGGTGAAAAGGTCGTACCTTAACAATTCCATATTAGATAAGTTATGATGATAAAGCCCTACTTCTGTATACCTGTAATCGGGCTGCTGTTATTCTTTTTACCAGCAGTAGCACAGGACAACACCTACGGACCTGGTCACATTTACTACAATAATATCAGGTCTGTAAAGCTGAATCAGTCCGGAGATCAAACCGCATTTCCCATTATCTCCCTGAATGGTGGGGATGCAGTGGACCTGTCGTTTGATGACCTGGATGCAGATGTCAAAGACTACTATTATACATTACAGTTGTGTAATTATGACTGGACACCTGTTAATATCAATCAGCTGGAATACCTGAGAGGATTTTCTGAAAACAGGATTACGAGTTATAAATTTTCAAGTATAGCGCTACAGCGATACACACATTATACACTTTCATTGCCCAATGCGAACTGTATGCCGATCAAAGCGGGTAATTACCTGCTGAAGGTATATACAGACAGTGATACATCGCAGCTGGCATTTACCAAGCGATTGCTGGTAGTAAGTAACAGGGGCGGGTTAAGTGGTGTGATACAGCAACCGGTGTCTCCAAAGGTATTCAAGACAAATCAGAAAGTGAATTTTGTAGTCAGTACAGGAGGATTGAACGTGGTGAATCCATTTGATCAGCTCAAGGTGGTGATCCTGCAGAATTACAGGTGGGATATTCCGATTGTGAATCCCAAGCCAATGTTCATAAAGGGAAATACCATTGAGTATAACGCGGAGCTGGATGTACAGTTTCCGGCAGGGAAGGAGTGGAGATGGATAGATCTGCGTAGCTTTAGATTGCAGACGGAGAGAGTGAAGCGGTCTGAGTATCATCCTGACGGAACAGATGTATATGTGATGCCGGATTATCCGAGGGGAAATACAATGTACTCATATGTGAAGGATTATAACGGCTTGTATTTTTTAGCTACCATCGACAATTATGATCCTTTTTTTGAGGGAGATTATGCTACTACGCATTTTACATTTCCGGCACCGGAGCCTTATGCAGGCTATGATCTGTATCTGATAGGGGAGTTGACGAATTATGAGTATAATGATGCAAATAAGATGGTGTATAACCCGCAGACAAGGGCTTATGAAGGGAAGATGTTTTTGAAGCAGGGTTTTTATAATTATGAATATGCATTACTGGATACCAGGGACCCGTATGCGAGGCCGAGTACGGCGGATACGGAAGGTGATTGGTGGGAGACGGAAAATAGTTATACCATCCTGCTGTATTATAAAGATCTGGGAGGTAGGTATGATGAGTTGGTATCGACGGTTACATTGAATTCAAGATTGAACAGATAAAAATAAAAAGGGGGGTATTTGAAAAAATATCCCCCTTTTATTTTTTATGACTGCACTGTTTGCCTCAATTTCACAATATTCGCAGCGCCTCTTTTTATAATAATTCTCGTACCTCTGTCAAAAGTAAAATACCTGTAGAACCAGTTAGTAAACACGACCAGTTTATTTCTGAATCCCAATAAGCTCATCAGGTGCACCAGCATCCACACGATCCAGGCAAAATACCCGCTGATCTTCATGCCGAAAAACTCTGCAATCGCCTTGTTACGACCAATGGTCGCCATGCTGCCGAGGTCTTTATATTTAAACGGTTTTAAGGCGGATTTCTGTCCCTTGGCCAGCAGGCGAATATTGTGTGCAACATTCACACCCTGCTGAATAGCAACCTGTGCCACCATTGGATAACCTTTAGGGAAGTGTTCAGGATCGTTCAACATCTGTGCGATATCACCTACAGCATAGATATTTTCATATCCTTTCACCTGGTTGAATTCATTGACAGTGATGCGTCCGCCGGGAGCGATGATATCAGTAGCGATGCCATTCAGCGGCACACCTTTTACACCTGCAGCCCAGAGTAAAGATTTACTGTGTAATTTTTCTCCGTTGCTGAGTGTGAGTGTTTCGCCATCATATTCTTTTACGAAGGTGTTGAGGATGACATTCACCCCCAGTTTGTGTAATCCATCCAACGCTTTCTGGGAAGATTTTTCACTAAAGCCGTTCAGTACGCGTGGGCTACCTTCTATCAGGTAGATTTTCATGAGTGATACCGGCAGTTCCGGATAATCTTTTGGCATGATATATTTGCGCAATTCAGCGAAGGCGCCCGCGAGTTCCACGCCGGTAGGGCCACCGCCCACCATAACGAAGTTCAGTTTAGATTGAATTTCGTCGGCATCGTTCAGTAGCAGACTCTCCTCAAATTGCTTGATCACGTAGTTACGGATCTGTACAGCTTCGATGAGCGACTTCATACCAATAGCATGTTCTTCAATCACTTTGTTACCAAAGAAGTTAGTGGTACTACCGGTAGCAATGATCAGGTAATCGTAGTGCAGTTCACCGATACCGGTTTCCAGGATATTATCGGCAGGGCGTACACCTGTTACTTCCGCCATGCGGAAGTAGAAGTTTTTCTGATGTTTGAAGATACCACGGAGCGGGAAAGCGATGCTATCCGTTTCGAGGCCTGCGGTAGATACCTGGTATAATAGGGGTTGAAATAGGTGATAATTGTTTCGATCAAGGAGAACCACCTGTACCGGGGCTCCTTTTAATTGTTTGGCTAGATTAATACCTCCAAAACCTCCTCCAACAATAACAACACGGGGTAATCCTGTATCTGGAACATTCGGCTGAATCATAAAAACATCATTTAGCGATCAATGAATATAAAGGAAGAAATAGCATGCCAATTGGGTAGGCATTGTGTTTTTAAACGCCGGAGTTTATAAATGCATATCAAAGTTATAAAACTTTCAGAAAAAAATGAAAGTTTAGGGCAGGAATTTATGAGGTTCCTGAAAAAGAATTTCTTTTTTGATGAAAAGCCGGTGGGTAGGGGATGTGCAAAAAAAATCCCCGATGTATTTACTACACCGGGGACTTATATACCATCTAAAAGTATACTACATTTTCTTAGCGTCCTCCAGGAACTTAGCCAGACCGATGTCAGTGAGCGGGTGCTTCAGCAGGCCCAGGATTGAATCGAGCGGGCAGGTACAAATATCAGCACCAGCTTCTGCACATTTCACAATGTGGAGGGCGTTGCGGATACTAGCTGCGAGGATTTCGGTTTTGAAGCCCTGAATGCTATAGATCTGAGCGATCTGAGCGATCAGTTCCACACCATCCCATGATGAATCATCGATACGACCGATGAATGGGGACACGAAAGTTGCACCAGCTTTAGCAGCCAGGATAGCCTGACCTGCAGAGAATACCAGTGTACAGTTTGTTTTTATACCGTTGTCAGTAAAATATTTCAGCGCTTTAACACCGTCCTTGATCATGGGTACTTTTACCACGATGTTTGGATGAATAGCAGCCAGTTTCTTACCTTCTTCAACCATTGATTGGAAATCAGTTGAAAGAACTTCAGCACTGATCGGACCGTCTACGAGCTCGCAGATGTCTGCATAATGTTTCAGGATATTCGCTTCACCTTTGATACCTTCTTTTGCCATTAGGGAAGGGTTGGTGGTTACGCCGTCGAGTACACCCAGGTCGTGCGCTTCTTTGATCTGTGCCAGATTCGCTGTATCTATGAAGAATTTCATGGTGAAATGTATTTAGTATGATTTTGTAATTAATTCAACGAAGTAAGTTATGCAACAATTAACACATTGTCAAGCATAATGTATTGCAAATATAGACCCATACCTTTATAGATGAATCTTAAATTTGAAATCAATAAGGAAAAAGCTGAAAATTACTTGGGTCATACCACACAGGCCATTCGTATGAAGAGAATAGTGACAATCAGCTATTGACGAGCGCCTGATGACCTGGAATAAAAAAGAGAAAAAAAAGGCAAGGTACTTACATCGCACCGCTACAACCGCCTACCCTTGCTACATTCCTGTCCTGGGGGAGTTCAGCAGGAGCTGGTCGTATAAGCCTTGCCGGCTGCAAATGTAGGACAATTGCAATAACTTCCAAACACTTTTTAAAAGAATCTATGAAAATCTTAAAAATTGCAGTATTTTGGAGAATACAAAATCATTGTTCGGGACACATTCTGTTATTGTAGCTATATGTTTGAGATCCCCCATTCAGCATTTGGATTGTTGTAGCCATTTTATGAGTATCCCCGACAAGACTTTTCTGAAAAAATATTATATTCTTTTAAAAAAGAATATTTATATTGTTAAAAATTAACCGTTCACCTAAAAATCAATTAACCTCATGGATTCAGCTTACGGCAATGGCTTAGGTAGCATCTTTGCTTTGTTAGGATTTGGCTTCATCTTTACCGGACTGGCAGTTAGCGTTTTTTCTCTCATCTGTCACTGGATGGTATATGAAAAAGCAGGTCAGCCAGGATGGGCCGTAATCGTCCCTATCTATGGTTTCATCGTATTCTGCCGTATCATCGGCAAACCATGGACATGGATCCTTTTATTGATCCCGCCCGTGTGTATTGTAGGTATTTTCATTATCTGGATTGGTGGCTCACTGGCACTGGCAAGGAATTTTGGAAAAGATACCCTCTTTGCCCTTGGCCTGATGTTCCTGCCATTCATTTTCTACGCGATCCTTGCATTTGACAAGAGCATCCGTTATAAAGGGCCTAACGGCGATGATAATACGCTGGATAACCAGATTGAAAGCATCGGCAAGCCTGCATTCTAGTCGTTTTTTGTTGTTTTTTTGCCATATTGATCTGCTGCCGGTTGCTCACAGGACCGGCAGTTCTTTTTTTAAATCTACATTGTTATGTATAACTTTCCGGAGGGGGACATCCTAAAAGAGTTTGATGAAATAATTATTCCACCATCAGCAGACAAGGGAGTCAGACTAGCCAATTACATGATTGACTGGGTTTTATCGTTTATTTTCCTGTTTGTCTTTGCACTGTGCCTGGGGGTAGTGTTATCCATGTTTATAAGCGATTTTGACGGGTGGCTGGACGAGAATGATGGCACTGTCAATGGCGTCTCTTACCTGCTCGCTTTTGCTGTCAGGCCACTTTACTATGTGATGATGGAGGGACTTATGCAGGGACGTACCGTTGGAAAATTAATTACCGGTACAGTTGCCATCCGCCTGGATGGAAAACCAATGACCTGGAAATATGTATTTGGCAGAAGCTATGCCCGTGAAGTGCCTTTTGAGGTATGGTCTGGTTTTGGAACTCCATGGCACGACAAGTGGACCCAAACGACTGTTGTTTACAGGAAAAACCTGATGACAAGGTAATTTATCGGGTGGTGTAATAGTTGTAATCGTTTAGTACCGTCTCCAGGAACTGGAAATGATCCATGTCTGTTTCGATCACTAACACTTCTTTTACTCTTGCTGCTACCCTGCCTACCAGGTCCTTGTTACCAGACTTGATAGCCTGGTCCATCAATACCTTGATCTTGTTCATATCTCTGTCAGACAGGCGAAGGATCTGGGGAAAGTGAGGTTCATAATTCAATGCAGACATATCCCGGTAAATGGTATCCTGTATACTCGATTTGTTTTTGGTATTGACTACAATGGTGCCGGCTACCACATCGCCCAGGCGCTGGTCATAACGGGAACGTACCATTGAGATTATAGGAACGGCACCATTCAGGAAGAAAAAACCCCACGGTGTTTCGATAAGACGGAACACCCAGCGGATCAGGTGCTGGCTGATACTTGGCTTACCACCGTTCATACTCCTGACTTTGAGGCCGAGCAACATTTTTCCGGGCGATTGCCCGTTCATTGTAATTTCGAAAAGCAGGTAATACATGGAAACTGGAACTACACAAAAGAGAATGAGCAGCACAGTCTGCGTATTCGAAGCAAGGTTCAGATTGTTCAGGGTTACATACATAGCTATGATAAAAGCTGCCCTGATGATAATATCAATGAACCAGGCCAGAAACCGCATGAGTATGTTGGCCGTTTGGAATTCCAGCTCTATATTGAAGGATGTAGGTATTTTTACATTAGCCATGTACAAATTTACTAATTAATGTATATGTTTGTTATAATGGATAACCCATGCGTGAGACTACTTTTATAAAGAAAAATTTACCCCGCTGGAAAAAATACCAGGAGGAACCAACCGAGGATCCGGATGAAATGGCTGCACGGTTTACCAGTTTGCTGGATGACCTGGCATATGCCAAAACTTTCTACAGTTTCAGCAAGGTCACAGGTTACATCAATAGTCTGGCAGCAGACATCTACCAACGGATCTACGGCAATCGCCAGGAAAAGGATGGCCGTTTCCAGCGATTCTTCTTATATGAATTGCCCCTGATCTTCCGTAAATATCATCGATTATTATTATTTACCGTCATATTTTTTCTTTTATTCTGTATCATGAGCGCATTTTCTGCTGCCCACGACGAAACTTTCGTAAGAGGCGTGCTGGGTGATGAGTATGTGAGCATGACTGAAAAGAATATCAGTAACGGAGATCCCTTTGGCGTGTACGGTACCGGTGATGAATTTGTTATGTTCACTGAAATCGCGTACAACAACATTTATGTAGCACTTAGCTGTTTTATTGGTGGTATCTTTTTCGGTATTGGCACTTTGTATATCCTCATGAAAAATGGCGTGATGCTGGGGGCTTTCCAATATTTATTTTTTGCCAAGGGGCTGGGACTAAAGTCGGTGTTGGTGATCTGGATCCATGGTACACTGGAAATTTCTTCTATCGTCATTACAGGGGCCGCAGGTCTTGTAATGGTGAGTGGACTGATCTTTCCCGGTACCCGTAAGCGACTGGACGCCCTGAAGAAAACTGCCAGAGATGCAATCAAGATGATGATCTGCCTGATTCCGGTATTCCTGACTGCTGCATTCCTGGAAGGATTCGTGACACGTCATACCAAAATGCCGATAGCGCTGAGTGTAAGTATACTTTTACTCTCGCTTGTATTTATAGTAGGTTATTTCGTGGTATACCCTATTCACGTATACCACAGGGGATTCAGATTAGATGAAGCCGGCAAAGTTATAAAACCTGTGAAATGAGGGAAGGATTGAAAGCATTATTCATTGCATTACTACTATTGCCAGCAGGCCTTTACGCCCAGGATGTAGCAGTCGATTCTGCAGGTCCGGGAGCGGCTCTTATTCCAAAGGTTTCGGCCGATATTGATACAGCAGAGGCCATTGCCCCGGCAACCCCGCTGTATGACGAAGCAGTACCTATGGACGCAGATACGGTAGACGATTATGATCAGGCATCTTCCCTGCTGATCCGCAAGGTTCCTGCCGATGTAAGAGAGAAGTTCAGTAAGGACAAGGAGCTGGTCTATCATCAGCGTTCCCGTAAGGCGGCCCCTTCCAAAATGAATTTAGAGTGGCTGAATGTAATTTTCCTGGGGATTTTTTACTTCTTCCGCGTATTCTGGTGGCTGATTGTCATCTTGGTGCTGGCAGCTATGGCAGGTGCCGGTTTTGTATATCTCCGTAGGAACGGGTATGTATTTAAGTGGGATAAAAAAGAAGCTGTTAAGGAGGACGTTCAGCTGGAAGAAATAGACCATGAAGCCATTGCCTACGAATCTCATATTCAGCAGGCCATTGCCGAAGGAAAATTACGGTTGGCAGTACGCCTGATGTACCTGCAGACAATACGGGTACTGGCCGACAAAGACATCATCGTGTACAGTAAGGACAAAACAAATGCTGCTTACCTGCGCAGTTTGTCGCAGACGCAGTGGCATAAACCGTTTGCAAGGCTGACTGTAGATTACGAATATATTTGGTACGGTGAAGTGCCTTTGAATGGTGAGCAATTCTCGACTATTCAGGGGCAGTTTAAACAATTTTTGAACGAATTAGGCTATATCCGGTGAAAAGAACGATTGGAATAATCATCGCTTCAATATTCTTACTATTACTTTTCATCGTAATAGTAGTTTCCAACATGCAGTCCTTCTCTCGTGATGAAGACCTGCACCTGGAGAAGCAAACATTTTCTTACAAGGATAAAGCTCCCGGCGGCTGTTATGTCATGTTCGAATCACTGCCGTCGTTTTATGACGGAGGACATCCCAGCGTAGTCTCTAAACCATTTGCTGCCAGCGTAAAGAAAGACCAGACCCTGGCTAGTGGAGAAGGTGTCATCTATTACCTGGTGACAAACAAATTGTACACCAGTGTGCAGGATGTGGATGCGATGGTTGAGTTTGCGGACAGGGGAAATCAGTTGTTTATCGCTGCGGTAGACATGGACAGTATACTCATTAGCAGATTATATACAAAGATTTCGGAGACATCTGCCGGCAGCATTTTTGAAAAGCCACATGCGGAAGAGCATTTCGTCAATCGTTCACTGTCGCCCGATTCGGTGTATGCAAGGGATTCCATAAGGGATGGACGTTATTTTACCTTGCTCGATACGGCAAGAACAACCATCCTTGGTACTGATCGCCTCCACAGAGCAAATTTTATAAGGATCAATGTCGGTAAAGGACAGGTTTTTCTGCTGTTGCAACCCTCTATCCTCACTAACTACTTCCTGCTATATAAGCAGAATCTTGGCTTACTGGAGAAAACGGCAGCGTACACATATGGATATGCTGCTGTGTACTGGGATGAATTTTATAAGTATAACCAGTATCCGCACAGTGGGGACTTCAGTCAGTGGAGTGTGCTGATGCGTTATCCTGCCTTGCGCTGGGCCTTGTGGCTGATGGTGGCATTGCTGGCGCTGTATGCCATTTTTGAAAGTAAAAGAAGACAACGAATTATTCCTGACAAAGTGATGTTGACGAATAACTCACTGGAATTCGTGGAGGCCTTGGGGCAGTTGTATTACCAGCAGCATGACAATGCGAACCTGGCGAAAAAGATCACACTGCAATGGCTGGAATTTGTTCGTACAAGATATTATCTGAACACAAATATTTTAAGCGATGAGTTCATTCGTCGTTTATCACACAAAGCAGGTTTGCCATTGGCAGATATAGAAGCAATTATTGACAGCATCCATTTTGTGCAGCTGGCAGATAAGATCACCGATGCATACCTGAAGGAGTTTTATAGTAAAATACAGGCGTTTTATTTAAATACTAAATAATGGAGGAAACAACATTTCATCCCCGTACAGATTTTTTTGCATTGCACCAGGGTGTAGCAGCTATACGGGAACAGATAGGAAAAGTAATTATCGGTCAGCATGAAATGGTGGACCTGCTCATCACCGGTTTGTTGACACAGGGACATGTATTGATTGAAGGTGTACCGGGAGTAGCAAAAACACTGACGGCAAAACTGATGGCGAGATGTATTGACGCTGATTTTTCCAGGTTACAGTTCACGCCTGATATTATGCCAGCCGACGTGTTGGGTACCTCCGTATTCAATCCGGAGACGAGGAACTTTGAATATAAGCGTGGCCCGGTTTTCAGTAACCTGGTGTTGATTGATGAGATCAACCGTGCTCCTGCCAAAACACAGGCTGCCCTGTTCGAAGTGATGGAAGAAAGGCAGATTACCAACGATGGTACTTCGCATCCTTTGCCGGCACCATTTATGGTTGTTGCTACCCAGAACCCGATTGAACAGGAAGGTACTTATCGCCTGCCCGAAGCGCAGCTGGACCGTTTCCTTTTTAAGATCGAGGTGAAATATCCTTCTTTGAATGAGGAGATCACCATGCTGCAGTCTATGCACTTATTCAATGGTTTAAGTGATCTGACCACGATGGTGGATAAAGTGGTGACTGCCAGTCAGGTTATCGAATTCCAGGCACTGGTAAGGAAAGTACATATTGAAGATAAACTGTTGCAGTACATTGCCGCCCTTACACAGGAGACCCGTGTAAATGCTTCCCTGTACCTGGGTGCATCTCCACGTGCTTCAATTGCCGTGATGAATTGTGCAAAAGCAACCGCGGCTATGAATAACCGCGATTTCGTAACACCGGATGATATTGTGAACATGCTGCCCCATGTACTGCGTCACCGTATTATGCTGACACCTGAGCGTGAAATGGAGGGCATCACAACAGACGAAGTGATCGCCCAGATCGTCAAAGCCGTAGAAGTACCGAGGTAATATGAAGAAACTATATCTGGCATTATTCTTTACCACCCGCCTGTATACAATGTTAGGTGCACTGGCGTTGTTATTCATACTGGCGTATTTTTTCCCGGTGTTGTATCCGATCGGCCTGTTGATCGTAGCAGGGTTGGGATTGATGCTGCTGGTAGACCTGTTTTTCCTGTTTACCGCAGGCAGGGAGCCATTCCCTTTGTCGAGGGTGATGGCGCAGCGCTTCAGTAATGGAGATGACAACACCATCCGGCTGCATGTAAAAAACAATTTTCGTTTTCCTGTTATAGTCACTATCCTGGATGAATTGCCCTTTCAGTTCCAGCTGAGGGATTTCAAACAGAAGGCACTGATAAAACCGGGAGAGTCAAAGGAAATTACCTATACACTGCGCCCGGTGGAAAGAGGAGAATACCAGTTTGGCAATACCAACTCATTTATCAGGAGCCCGATCGGATTGGTGCAAAGGCGTATTGTGCAGGAGAATGGGGAAACGGTGAGCGTGTATCCGTCATTTTTACAATTACGCAACTTTGAGTTATACACATTCGAGAATCGCACAGGCGAAACGGGTGTGCATAAGAAAAAGATGATCGGCCAGAGTATGGAGTTCGATCATATCAAAGAATATGTACGTGGAGATGATGTGAGGAGGGTGAACTGGAAGGCGACTGCCCGCAGAGGTGGATTGATGGTAAATAATTATGTAGAGGAGCGGTCGCAGCAGATCTATTGTGTGATTGATAAGGGAAGGGCTATGAAAATGCCTTTTGAGGGCATGACATTACTGGACTATGCCATTAACTCTTCACTGGTATTCAGCAACATTGCCTTGCAGAAAGGGGATAAAGCAGGACTCGTAACGTTGATGGAGCAGCAGGTAGATGTATTACCAGCCAGCAGTAAGAAAGTTCAGCTCAACAAGATACTGGATACCTTGTATGCGCAGGAAACACAGTGGCAGGAGAGTGATTACGAAAAACTGGTGGTAACCCTGCGGAGTCATTTCAATCAGCGTTCCCTGCTGGTGTTGTTTACCAACTTCGAGTCATTATCCGCTTTACAGAGACAGATACCTTACTTACGCCGGTTGTCGAAGTATCATTTGCTGCTGGTGGTATTTTTCGAGAATACAGAATTAAAGAAAATTACGCAGGATACGGCGGTAACAGTAGAGGATATTTACAGGCAGGTGATCGCGCAGAAATTTGCCTACGAGAAAAAGCAAATGGTGCGTGAGCTGGCGCAGTTCGGGATCTTATCCCTGCTCACAACGCCGCAGCAGTTAAGTGTGCACCTGGTCAACAAATACCTTGAGTTAAAGTCCCGTTCACTCATTTAATTTTTTAACAGGAATAGTGGTGAGTGCCTTCAGGCGCTCATCATTTTTGTATATAGCAGTCACGTTTACAGATTGAACAGCAGTTTCATTGTCATTAATCAGCAGGTCCTGTCCTAATAATTTACCTTCACTTACTTCGATGCTTACGGCGCTGGTATCCAGCGGGAATATTCTACCGGAGCTATAGATTCCCTCTACATTCAGATAATAACGAAATCCCCGTTTCAGGCTATCGGCATAATGATGAAAGCGGATGCTATCCAGTTTCGGCAGCGTCAGATCAGTCGTAATAGACTGTGGGATATCTGCGGCAGTAATGGTCAGCTGGATGGTATATTGCTGGCTGACCAGTGTTTTTCTGTCCAGGAGCAGGTAGCCATTTTGAAAGGCACCGCTGCTGGGTACCACTTTGACCCGGTTCCAGTTGTAGTTACCGTGCAGAAAACCATTGGTGGATCTTACTTCACCATTGCTGTAGGCGATATAGAGGCCTATAGGAATTTTATTATAAAGTTCTGGCAGGGCGGTCGAGTCGTAAACGGCTTTGATGGACTTCACTTCTTTTGTCTGGCCGGCGGCCAGGATGGTAAGGAAAATAAGGCAGGTGGTGAGGAATGGTTTCATGCGGGAAAGGTATAAAAAATCGTTCCAAATTTGATGTGACGGTAGTATCGCTATATGTTGTCGACGTTACCAATCCAGCATTATAAGTACACCAAAAGGGCACCAATATATCACCTCAATATCGATTGGATATTGAGGTGATATATTGGTGATGGTTTAGTGACCTCTTAGAGACGTGTTGATATGGGGGCTTCATCGAAGGAGCGCCCTTGTCAACGTGGACTAAAGGTGGACTTGTGTAGTATAATGAATTGATTATTAGAAAGTTTCGCTGATGTCTCTGGCAGTATTCAGGGTGAGCTTCGTTTCTGTGATCAGGTGATGGACAATTTCTTCGATACTGCTGATGTCTTTGACGAGTTCAACGCTTTGGCCGGCGGACCATAATTGCTGGTAGTTCCCGGGTTTTACGGCCTGTTCCAGTTTTTTCATGCCCCTGAGTTGTACGAGCATTTTGAAATATTTGCGGGTACGGGCGTTGTTATTGAGGAGTTTTTCGAACCAGTTTTGTTTGTACCCGATTTTCCGGGCGGCAGGGGTATTAATGATATTGCAGGGGGTACCTGAGAGGCGTTCGGTGAGCACGATATCGTCCATGCCGTAACTGAGGATGGCGTTTTTGTATTCATCGCTTACGGATGCTTCATGACTGGCGATGAAGCGGGTACCTATGGATACGCCGTCGGCGCCGAGCAGGAGGGCGCTGGCTATTTGGCTGCCGTGGGCAATGCCACCGGCGGCCACGAGTATTTTGCCGGGGAAGTGTTCCTGGAGGGAGGGAATGAGTACGTGCATGGGGTAGGGGCCTGCATGGCCACCGGCGCCTGCGGTAACGGCAATGAAGCCATCGCAGCCAGCTTGTGCGGCCTTTTCGGCATGGGCCAGGTTGGTGACATCACAGAGTACTTTGGCGCCATAGCTGTGGGCGGCGGCAATGACTTCTTTCGGACTACCCAGGGAGGTGATGTAGAGGGGAACTTTGGCGTCGGCGCAGATCTGGAGGTGTTTAGAATAGAGTGGGTTTGTTTTTTGAACAATGAGATTTACGCCATAGGTTCCTTGTGGGGTGTGGGTGCGGTGGAGGTTGAGGCGGTCGAGGACCTCTTTGAGCTCCCCTTCACGGCGGTAGTTGAGGGACGGGAATGTACCGGCGATGCCTTGTTCCATGGCAGATCTGACCATAGCTTCGTTACTTACCAGAAACATGGGGGCCATGATCACCGGGTATCGGATGGCCAGGGTTGAGGTCAATTTCATACGTGTATTTTTATAGGCCTAGCTGACTGTTTTCTGCCGTGCGACGTACTTACCCAGGATATCGAATTCCAGGTTGATGATACTGCCGGCGTGAACAGACGATATATTGGTATGTTCGTAGGTATATGGAATAACAGCGATGCTGAATTCATCGTTGGTCACATTGAAAACAGTGAGGCTGATACCATTAAGACAGATGGAGCCTTTTTCCACGATGAGACCAGCGAACTGGGCAGGGAAGTGGAAGCGGTATTCCCAGCTACCATTTAGGGGGGTGCAGGAGAGGCATTCGCCGGTGGCGTCTACATGTCCCTGCACGATGTGCCCGTCAATGCGGCCATTGAAGAGCATGGCTCTTTCCAGGTTGACTTTCTGACCTGGGGTAAGCAGGCCGATATTGCTTTTCTGAAGGGTTTCAGCGACCGCTACAATCTGGTAGAGGTCGTTGTCAATGTGGGTAACGGTGAGGCAAACCCCATTGTGGGCGATGCTTTGGTCTACTTTTAATTCGGGAGTGAGGGAGGAGCGGACGGTGATAACCATATTGCTTCCTTCCTTCTTTGTAGCTATAACTTCGCCTAGTGATTCAATTATTCCTGTAAACATGAAACGAAATTATGGAAAAAAGTGGAGGAGAATGATGACGACAGGCACCCATAAAATTCAAACTTTAGTTTGTTTTTTTTGAATTAAATGGTTTATCTTTGCCTTCCTGAAAAAAAGAGGTATTTATTATGTTAATTATCGATTCTAAAGATTGCGAAAATATTGACAAGGCGCTCAAGAAATACAAAAAGAAATTTGAGAAAGCGCGTATCCTGTTACAGCTGAGAAGCCGTCAATCTTTCACAAAACCTTCTGTTAAGCGTCGTACTGAAGTTCTGAAAGCTGTTTACAAGCAGCAGCTGGCTACAGGTAAATTTGATGCTTAATACCTGATTACGGATAATTCCAACGCAAAATATGTGATGATTGTAAGGTTTTCGTAACTTTACAATCATCAATTTTTTTGTGTTGAGCGAAGTATTACCCCCGGTAGTAGACCGTTTCCTGGCTTATATTCAGCTTGAAAAGCGCTATTCGGCGCATACATTTGCTGCCTACCAGCAGGATCTTATCCAGTTTTTCACTTTTTTACATTCTCAATATGGCGATGTGTCCTTACCAGGCATATCGCATTCACATGTCCGTACGTGGCTGGCTGGATTGATGGAAGAGGGGATGATAGCGAAAACTGTTAACCGGAAAATTTCCACGCTCAAATCGTTTTTCAAATATGCATTGCGGCAGGGGGAGATTGATCAAACTCCCATGACAAAAGTGACGGCGCCTAAGGTAGGTAGCCGGTTACCGCATTTTATAGAAGAAAAGGGGATGCTGGCAATTGAAGATAATCGTAGTCTGCGGAAGGGGGCTGAGAATAAGCCTATATTCGGAGATGATCTGAAGGGGAAAACCCACCGGCTGATTTTTGAGTTACTGTATCATACAGGAATACGATTATCGGAGTTGATAGCTATTAAGGTGAGCCATGTGGATATATCCAGGTTGACGATTAAAGTGCTGGGGAAGGGAAATAAGGAGCGCATCCTGCCAATCAGCCCGATTTTGGCTGCTTTGATAGGGGAGTACCGGGATTGCAAGCGGAAGGAGTTGGCAGAATTTGATATGGAAGTGTTACTTGTAAATCCGGAATCGGGGCGTAAATTATATCCAAAGTATGTATACAATGTGGTGCGGCATTATCTCTCTGCTCACCAGATCACTACGATCAATCAAAAGAGTCCGCATACCTTGCGGCATACATTTGCAACACATTTAATGAACAACGGGGCCGATCTGAACGCGGTGAAGGAGTTGCTGGGGCATTCCAGCCTGGCTTCTACGCAGGTGTATACGCATAATACCATTGAGAAACTGAAGGAGGCTTATAAGAAGGCGCATCCCAGGGGGTAGGGAAAACATTGTTTACGCAGGCTTATAGCAGGGAGGTGAAATTTTCAATTTTCCTGCATTTATATATTAACAAAATATTACTAAATGGTTATGGAAAGAATCGCTTAATTCACTAAATTAGTAATGAGTTCTTTATATGTTGTTTTTCATTTGTCAATACACTCTCATGCCATTAGTAAAAACTGATTGAAAGCCTATGACGTAATGTTACGAGCATGTACAAGATTGTTATAACTAAAAAAAATTTAGTGCTATGAACGTTCAAATTCAAACTGTGCATTTTGATGCGGATTCCAAATTGATTGATCATGTGAGCAAAAAAATCGCGAAGCTCAACACTTTTTATGATAGGATCATCAGCGTGGAAGTTTTCTTAAAGTTGGATGGAATAGCCCATCAAATTAAGGATAAAGTAGCCGAGATAAAAGTGCACATCCCGCGCCAGGACTTATTTGTAAAGCACGAAAGCAAATCCTTCGAAGAATCCTTTGACCTCGCATTTGACTCCGTCGTTAACCAGATCAAACGTACTAAGGAGAAAAAATTTCAGTAAAATCTTAAAAATATTTTGGAATTAATAATCTGTTTACTACCTTTGCCATCCCGAAACAAAAAAGGGATCGGGCAAAGGTAGTAAAGTTCTTTACTGTAGGGCATTTAAGCCCAAACGATCAGGTACTAAAAAAAAGTACGGGTGCTGAAAAAAAAGATTTTGAAAGTTACAAAATACTATTATTTTTGCACCCTCTTAAGACAGCGACTGAGGAGCTAATAAAGCAACGAAAGAAGCACTTAAGAGCAAGTACACCAGATATAATACTTGGTATGCCAGCATAGCTCAGTTGGCCAGAGCTACTGATTTGTAATCAGTGGGTCGGGGGTTCGAATCCCTCTGCTGGCTCCGGAGAAATTCCGAAGCAAACATAATAACACGAGTCCCGCAACGGATGAAGAGGTTTGTAAGGTATTTCGGGAGTAAAGAATGGGCAGGTTCCAGAGCGGCCAAATGGGGCGGACTGTAAATCCGCTGACTACGTCTTCACAGGTTCGAATCCTGTCCTGCCCACAACGTGCAAATGTTCCGCCTTTGCCCAATAGCAATGGCGGAACAGTTTTGTTAAGAAGAGGGGATAAAAGTGAGAGCGCCATAACAATTAAAGAGTTCTTTCTGATATTATTTTAACAAATGCGGGAGTAGCTCAGTTGGTAGAGCGACAGCCTTCCAAGCTGTAGGTCGCGGGTTCGAACCTCGTCTCCCGCTCATAGTTAGTTACGAAATTGCTTCGTGATAACCTTGGGCGGAAAGTTTTGCAGAAGTATTACACTGGTTCCGTTCAGGTAGAATTCTCCAAAGCTTTATGAATATTGTTCGTCGTTCAAACTGGTTTGTAAAAGAACCGGAGGGCTGGTGGGCGATATAAAGTTCTTTAAAAGTAATTAGTATGCTGTTGTAGCTCAGGGGTAGAGCACTTCCTTGGTAAGGAAGAGGTCGAGAGTTCAATTCTCTTCAACAGCTCAAACGGATTTATTCGATAGTCCGGAATCCAACATTTCGTTGTAGCTCAGTGGAAGAGCGGTTTCCGGTAAATGTGCCGGTAATGGTCATGAGTTCAATTCTCATCAGCGGTACAAGTTTGTAAAACCGTTTTAACAAAACACAATCAATACAATCTTTACAAACCATCTAAAAAAAATACAATGGCAAAAGAAACCTTTAAGCGGGATAAACCCCACGTAAACATTGGTACCATCGGCCACGTTGACCACGGTAAAACTACCTTAACTGCTGCCATTACAAATATTTTGGCAAGCAAGGGTCTGGCTGAGAAGAAAGGATATGATGAGATCGATGCTGCACCTGAAGAAAAGGAAAGAGGTATTACCATCAACACTGCACACGTAGAATACCAGACTGCTAATCGTCACTACGCTCACGTTGACTGTCCAGGTCACGCTGACTATGTGAAGAACATGATCACTGGTGCTGCGCAGATGGACGGTGCTATCCTGGTGGTTGCTGCTACAGATGGTCCGATGCCACAAACTAAAGAACACATCCTGCTCGCTCGTCAGGTAGGTGTACCTCGTATCGTTGTTTTCATGAACAAAGTTGACCTGGTAGACGATCCTGAACTGCTGGAACTGGTAGAACTGGAAATCCGCGAGCTGCTGAGCAAATATAACTACGATGGTGACAACACTCCAATCATCAAGGGTTCAGCTACAGGCGCTCTGGCTGGTGAAGAGAAATGGGTTGCTGCTGTAGATGAGCTGATGGCTGCTGTAGATGAATACATTCCTCTGCCTCCTCGTCCAGTTGATCTGCCATTCCTGATGTCTGTAGAAGACGTATTCTCTATCACAGGTCGTGGTACCGTTGCTACCGGTCGTATCGAACGTGGTAAAATCAAGGTTGGTGAACCAGTTGAAATCGTTGGTCTGATCGAAAAGCCACTGACTTCTACTTGTACCGGTGTTGAAATGTTCAAGAAACTGCTCGACGAAGGTGAAGCTGGTGACAACGCTGGTCTGCTGCTGCGTGGTATTGAAAAGAAAGATATCCGTCGTGGTATGGTTATCACTAAACCAGGTACTATCACTCCGCACACTGAATTCAAATGTGAAGTATACGTACTGAGCAAAGAAGAAGGTGGTCGTCACACTCCATTCTTCCAGAAGTATCGCCCTCAGTTCTACTTCCGTACTACGGACGTAACTGGTGAGGTTGAACTGCCAGCTGGTGTTGAAATGGTTATGCCTGGTGATAACATCGGTCTGACTGTGAAACTGATCGCTCCAATCGCTATGGAAAAAGGTCTGAAATTCGCTATCCGCGAAGGTGGACGTACCGTAGGTGCTGGTCAGGTTACTGAAATCGTTAAGTAATCACTTTTTTCAGCATAAAAGCCATTAGCAATTCGCAAATTGCTAGCCGTTAATCAGATTTTTTAGTAAATTCGGTTTCGGTCTGAAATAAGCAAACTGCTAATGGCTTTATACACGGGCATAGTTCAATGGTAGAATAGAGGTCTCCAAAACCTTTGATCAGGGTTCGAATCCTTGTGCCCGTGCAGTGTAAAATTGGTGAAAAGTGAAAGGTGAATTGTGAATTTCATTCGCCATTCGCTTTTCACCTTTCATGTTTTCAAACGGTTAATTTAAAACCAATGAACAAGATCAGAAATTACTTCCGGGAATCCTATCATGAACTGGTGCATAAAGTATCCTGGCCTACCTGGCAGGAACTGCAATCCTCAACAATGATTGTCCTGATCGCTACTGTGGTGATTACCCTCATTGTTTGGGGTATGGACGCCCTTTCTAACGTGGTGTTATCACAGTACTATAAAATGTTCTAATAATGATTGAAGCATCCAATAACCCTGCAGAAGAAACAAATGTTCCGACTCAGGATACCAAATGGTATGTACTGAGAGTGGTAAGTGGAAAAGAAAAGAAAGTAAAAGAATACCTGGATATTGAGGTGCGTCGTTCTGATTGGGGAAATGTAATCACACAAATCTTCTTACCTGTTGAGAAAGTGTATAAAGTACAGGCCGGTAAGAAAGTGATGCGCGAAAAGAACTTTTATCCCGGTTATGTAATGATCGAAGCGATCGATGGTAAAATGACCGATGAGGTAATCCAATCCATCCGCAACGTTTCCGGTGTTATTCACTTCCTTGGTAAAGAAAAGCCGATCGCTCTGCGTAAAGCTGAAGTAAATAAAATGTTAGGTAAAGTTGATGAACTGTCTGATTCCGGACTGACCATGAGCGAGCCTTTCATCGTAGGAGAAACTATCAAGATCATCGATGGACCTTTCAATGACTTTAACGGTATTATCGAAGAAGTAATTGAAGACAAGAAGAAACTGAAAGTAACTGTGAAGATCTTCGGTCGTGCTACCCCAGTGGAATTGAACTTCATGCAGGTTGAAAAAATCAGCTAAAGATTTTAGGTTTTTTAATAGGAGCCGTTCCGCAAGGAGCGGCTTTTTTTTATGCCCCGATATGCGCTGACAAATAGAGGATAGCACCACCTACCATCTTTTAATCTTATTATAATCTCTTATTTTTCAGTAATCGGTACCTTTGCAGGGTGAAGATACTACTGATAGAAGACGAGCCCAAAGTCGCCGCTTTCATCAAAAAAGGACTGGAAGAAGAACAACACCAGGTGGAAGTAGCTTACGATGGAGAAATCGGGCATAAAGCAATCATGCAGCACGATTACGATGTGATCATCATGGATGTGATGCTCCCATATATGAACGGCCTGCAATTAAGCAAAAGCATCCGCGACCAGGGTATCCGTACCCCAGTCCTCATGCTCACCGCCCTCAACAGTACCCCCGATATCGTAGACGGCCTCAATGCCGGCGCAGACGATTACCTGGCCAAACCATTTCACTTCAGTGAACTCCTGGCCAGAACGAACGCCCTGCACCGCCGCACCGCCAAGTTCAAAGCCTCCGCTACCAAACTGAACTTCATGGACCTCACCCTGGACCTCGATACCAAAACAGCCTCCCGGGAAGACAAAGAGATCATCCTCACCGCCAAGGAATATGCCCTGCTCGAACTGTTTATGAAGAACTGCAATAAAGTCCTCTCCCGTGCTTTCATTGCACAAACCGTATGGGGACTGGACTTCGACAGTGGTACCAATACCATCGATGTATATATCAACTACCTCCGTAATAAGATTGAAAAAGGATTCTCCGGCGACAGGTTAATTCATACCGTAGTCGGCATGGGTTATGTGATGAAGACGAAATAACTGGTTATGAAAATACGTCACCGGCTTGCGCTGCAATTCTCTCTTATCTCGGGTTGCATCCTGCTAGTCATCTTTATACTCGTATATCTCCTGCTACAGAGTTATGTGAACAATACCTTCTTTAGTCAGCTGGAAGATCGTGCCCTTATCACTGCACAGGTATTCCTTGAAAAAGACGAACTGGCCAGGAAAAAATGGAAAGACGTTGAAAAGAAATATATACAGGCCATCCCCGGCGAAGATGGTATGATCTACGACGAAGCCAATCAACCCGTGTTCATCGAACCTGGTTCCGTCAATATACCTCCTGCCATTATTCAGGCTGTACGCTACCATAAGAAATATCGTTTTCATCTCAGAGGCAAACCCGCTGTAGGCCTTTATTATACAGATAACCAGGGCAATTTCGTCATCTTCGTTACCGCCGGCAACGAAGCCGGACAGGCACAACTGATGCATAACCTCTGGATCTTAGGGGGCACATTTGCACTCGGTATGCTGATGGTCTTCCTGCTGGGGCAGTGGTTTTCTTACCGTGCCCTGCGCCCTATTAACTATATCAACAGGCAGATGAAAAATATTCGTGCTTCTAACCTGCACGCCCGTGTGAAAAAGAGCCGCAACGATGATGAAATAGATGAACTGGCCAGTAATTTCAATGACCTGCTGGAACACCTGGAAAAGGCGTTTCAAATGCAGCAATCCTTTGTCTCCAATGCATCGCATGAATTGCGCACCCCGTTAACCGCCATTATCACCGAACTGGAAGTCATTCTCCAGAAACAGCGTAACCAGGATGACTATGTCAAAACCCTGCGCTCTGTATTGGATGAATCAGCCAAGTTAAAAACCATTACCAATGGCCTGCTGGAACTCACTCAGGCAGATACTGATACTCATGCAGGTAAAGAACATATCCGGCTAGATGAACTCCTGTGGGATCTGCGGGAAGAATGGGCCAGAAGACACCCGGAACAGTTACTGAATGTGCAGATGCTGCAATTGCCGGAAGACGCAACCAGACTGGAAATTACCGGTAACCGGGAATTGCTGATACTGGCTATTAAGAACATCATTAAGAATGCTTTTAAGTTCTCCAGTAATCAACCTGTAGAAGTCGTACTGGATTGCCAGCAGGAACAGTTGTTAATAACTATTACCGATCATGGGATTGGTATTTCCCCGGATGATGCTGCACGTATTTTCCTGCCATTGTTCCGTGCAAATAATGCACGTATATATCCCGGTTTTGGTATTGGACTATCTATGGCACAGAAGATCATCCAGGCACATAAAGGACATATTACAGTCAGCAGTGAACCCGGTAAGGGCAGTACATTTAACGTTTCCTTCACGACTACACATTAAATCTAATCAGTTTTTAATTTACATCTAACGAGCCCCTAATACAGCCGTTGCAATTTTACATGCGTTAAATCTTAGCAACGATCATGTATTTGAAACGTGTATTATTTCTTTTCCTATATCTGGCAGTCATCACATCTGTAGCGCAGGCACAGATGGATACTGTACGTTATACATTGGCAGATGCCGAAAAGATCTTTCTCGAAAATAATTTATCACTGCTTGCCGGAAAACTGGAAATCCCCATTGCAGAGGCAAAGATCCTGCAGGCAAAAGCATGGCCCAATCCTAACCTGACCATTGATAATATACAGTTGTATACCAATGGTACTACGGAGGCAACACCCCCATTATTTGGTAATTTCTGGCGGGACAGGACTTTTGCTGCACAACTGGAACAGTTAGTCTATACTGCCCGTAAGCGCAAAAAGAACATTGACCTGGAATCCCGCAATAAAGACTTTGCTGCCGGTAATTTCCTGGACCTGTTACAATCGCTGAAGGCCGACTTCCGGCAGACGGAAGCTTCCTTGCTATATCTCCAGCAAATACAGGGCGACCAGTTAGTACAAATAGGAGTAGTAAATACTTTATTGAAAGCCCAGCAAGCCATGTTAAAGCAAGGGAATATTTCACAGACAGAAATGTATCGCATCAAGGCATTGCAGATTTCATTGCAGTCGGATATCAATGCAACGCATGAAGACCTGACAGCGCAGCAGGAACACCTGAAAAACCTGCTGGCATTGAACCCCACCGTTTACCTGGTGTTGGAAGATCCAACGCCTACCGCAGAAATGGTCAGCGAATTACAACAACATCCGTTACAGGAGTTACTCACACAAGCTACACAACACAATGCCGGCATCATGGCCGCTCAGCAGCAGAAAGCGGTGAACGTGGCGGCACTGACTGTGGAAAAGGCAAATGCGGTACCTGACCTGACATTGAATGCTAACTATGAAAGAGCAGGAAATGTACAGAACAACTTTATGGGTGTAGGCGTCAGCATGGACCTGCCTTTTTTTAACAGGAACAAAGGCAATATCAAAGCCGCACAATTAGCCGTGCAGCAAAGTGACCTGCTTGAAAAGAATAAGATTACAGAAGTAAATAATGCGGTGGTTAAAGAATGGACAGATCTGCACAAAGCGATTGGATTGTATGAGAGCATCGATACGGACTACCTGGATAAACTCGATACAATGGTAGAGGGTATCAGCCGCAACTTTGTAAACCGGAATATGAGCCTGCTGGAATTCCTGGACTTCTTCAGCTCATTCCGTGACAGCAAGCAGCAATACTATGCTGCTATTAAGAACATCAGTATCAAAAAGGCTACGCTTAATTACTTAACCGGAACGGAGTTATAAACAACGCATTATGTACCGCATATTTTACATAGGACTGGCAATGGTATTGTTATCTGCCTGTCACAATTCATCTACCACCACAACTACAGAGCAGGCACCGAATACCTGCATTATTTCTCCCAGTCTGAAATCGTTGATCCGGCTGGCACCACTGTCAGAAGCACCTGTACACGGAGAACTGGAACTGACAGGGAGTGTAAGCTATGATCAGGACCACCTGTACCGTTATCAATCACTGGCCAGTGGTGTAGTGAGAGATGTACGTTTCAATCTCGGGGATTATGTGACCAAGGGACAGGTATTGGCAGAAATAAAAACTACAGAACTGAGTGATCAGTCAGCAGAGCTGCATAAGGCGGAAGCCGCGCTGGCA
The DNA here is from genome assembly GCF_039596155.1 of Chitinophaga sp. GTDB lineage: Bacteria > Bacteroidota > Bacteroidia > Chitinophagales > Chitinophagaceae > Chitinophaga. Next base: position 31,160 of record NZ_JBCNKF010000041.1, on the reverse strand, counting down.
TTGTCTGAAAGGCAGCTGAGGGCGACGACCAGCCTGCATGATGACGGCATCGCATCCGACAAGGAACTGCTGGAGGCACAGAATGAAGTGGCCGCGGGTAAACTGGAAATAAACAGGATCAGGGAAACACTCACTATACAGGGCGGCAGTGTGGATAAAGGAGTATTACTGATCCATGCGCCGATGAGTGGTTATATCGTGGGAAAGAAAATGACAACCGGTTACCAGGTGAATGCCGGTGATGATGATCTGTTTATCATTTCTGATCTGAAGAAGGTGTGGGTCATGGCAAATGTGTATGCGGCACAGCTGGGAATGGTAAAAGCAGGACAGGAAGTAGCGATCAGCACGACTGCTTATCCCGGGAAGGTATTTGCAGGTAAGATCGCGCGCCTCTCCAACATCTTTGATCCGGAAGAAAAGGTGATGAAGGCAGTCGTGGAAATAGACAATGCCGGGCTGGAGTTAAAACCGGATATGATGGTGAGTGTGAATGTACATATGAACATGGAAGAGAAGGCATTGGCTGTGCCATTGGATGCGGTGATCTTTGACGACGATAATTACCATGTAGTAGCGTATCACAATGACTGTGACGTACGCGAATTAACCATTGCACCACTCTCGCACGATAAGCAGTATTACTATGTGAATGAAGATGTATTGCACAAAGGTGACACCATCATCAGCCGCAACCAGTTACTGATCTATAACCAGCTGAAAGGAAGATAGTATGAATAAGCTCGTAGAAAAGATAGTTGGCTTTGCACTGAAGAACCATACGTTGGTATTGTTCTTTACTTTCCTCCTGATTGTAGCTGGTGTAGTTGCCATTAAGAATACGTTGATAGAAGCCTATCCGGATGTAACGAATACCCGTGCACGAATTATAACACAATGGCCGGGCAGAAGTGCAGAGGAGATAGAGAAATTTGTGACATTACCTATTACCAAGGAAATGAGTACGATTCCGGGGAAGACGGATGTACGTTCTATATCGCTCTTTGGTTTGTCGGTAGTGACCGTAAATTTCGAGGATAATGTAGAGGATTTTTATGCGCAACAGTACGCGAGTAACCGTATGCGCAATGTTGATCTGCCGGCGGGTGCAGATGCGGAGATCGAGCCGCCTTATGGTGCTACGGGAGAGATTTTCAGGTATGTGATCAGGAGTAAGGACCGGCCTATCCGTGAATTGTCTGCCTTGCAGGAGTGGGTAATCAGCAGGGAGCTTTTATCTGTACCTGGGGTGGCAGATGTAAATAGTTTCGGTGGGGAAGAGAAGAGTTATGAGATCAGGGTGAATCCGACAGAGTTGTCGAATTACGGTTTGACGGCGCTGGATGTATTCCAGGCGATTGGTAAAAGTAATATTAACGTAGGTGGAGATGTGATTCAGAAAGGGAGCCAGGCGTATGTAGTGCGTGGTGTGGGCTTGCTGGAGAAGACGGCTGATATTGAAAATATCCTGATCACGAATGTAAAGGGAACACCGGTATTAGTAAAGAATGTAGCGAATGTAATTGTGACGGGCAAACCCAGGTTGGGAAGAGTGGGGTTGAATGGGGATGATGATCTGGTAGAGGGGATTGTGATCATGCTAAGGGGAGAGAATCCCAGCAAGGTGATTGAGAAATTGCGGGAGCGGATTACAGATCTGAATACGCGTATCCTGCCAAAAGATGTAAAGATAGAGCCGTTCCTTGACAGAACGGAGCTGGTAGATAAGACCATTACAACTGTTACACATAATCTTATAGAGGGGATTTTGCTGGTATCCATTGTTGTGTTTGTGTTTCTATATAACTGGCGAACTACAGTGATCGTGGCATCCGTGATTCCGCTGGCATTTTTATTTGCTTTGCTGATGTTGCGGATCCAGGGGCTGTCGGCTAACCTTATCTCCATTGGTGCAGTAGATTTTGGTTTGTTGCTGGAGGGGACGATGGTGATAGTCGAGCATGTATTCGCCAGTATGGACAAACGTGCCCGCGAGATGGGCATGGAGGCATTCAACGCTATGCCAAAGGATGGGTTCATACGGGATAAAGCGAAAAGTGTGGGCAAGTCTATCCTGTTTGCACAAGTGATATTGATCGTAGCGTTGATGCCTATTTTTACTTTTCAGAAAGTGGAAGGAAAGATGTTTTCGCCGCTGGCGTTTACATTGGGATATGCATTGCTGGGCTCTCTTTTATTGAGCCTGACGTATGTGCCGGTAATGTGTAAGCTGTTGCTGAATAAAAATGTGGTCGATAAGCATAGTGCTGTTACAGAGTTTTTCAGGAAGATCATTTTCAGGTTGTTCCAGTTTGCGACCAGGTACAGGAAGGGTACTATTATCGGGTTCTTTGTATTGCTGGGTGGTTGTATACTGGGGTTTGGCAGTATGGGAACGGAGTTTATTCCCAAGTTGAATGAAGGGGCTATATATATCAGGGCGACGTTGCCAAGTAGTGTGAATCTGGATGAATCGGTGCGACTGACGAAGGAGATGAAGGCGCAGCTACGGAGTTTTGATGAGGTACAGTTCGTGCTCACACAAACAGGGCGGCCTAATGACGGTACGGATCCTACCGGTTTTTTCAACATTGAGTTCCATGTGCAGCTGAAAGATGAGGGGCAGTGGAAGCATCATATTACGAAGGAGCAGTTGTTGGAGCAGATGGAAGCGAAGTTGCGGGTATACCCGGGAATCGTGTTTGGGTTTAGTCAGCCGATCATGGATAATGTGGAAGAGTATGTGGCTGGGGTAAAGAGTGCATTGGTTGCGAAGGTGTACGGCAATGATCTGCCATCGCTGGAGCGGACGGCGGATAGTATAGCAGCGGTGATCAGGGGAATCAGGGGAATAGAGGATGTGAATGTATTCAGGAATATTGGTGCACCGGAGCTGAGGATTAAGTTGAGTGAGGCGAGAATGGCGAGATATGGAATAAGTATGGAAGATGCGCAGGCGGTGGTAGAGATGGCGATAGGGGGTAAGGCGGCTTCTACGTTCTATGAGGGAGAGCGGATGTTTGAGATCAGGGTGCGGTATGATCAGCATTTCAGGCAATCGGAGCAGGAGATCAGGAATATATTGGTACCGGCGGCGGGCGATGCCAAAGTGCCTTTGTCAGAGATTGCGGATATCGGGTTCTTTACGGGGCCGGCGTTTATTTACAGGCAGGGAAGTAGTCGTTATATAGCGGTAGGGTTCTCGGTGAGGGGTAGAGACCTGGGGGGTACGATAGCGGAGGCGCAGGCGAAGGTGAAGAAGCGGGTGAAGTTGCCGGAAGCTTACAAACTGGAATGGGCAGGGGAGTTTGAGAGTCAGCAAAGGGCGACGGGAAGGTTGGCGTATATCGTACCGATATCATTATTGCTGATAGGGTTTTTGTTGTATATCAATTTCAATAACCTGAAGGATACGTTGTTGTCATTGATCACGGTGCCGTTTGCATTTATGGGTGGGTTCTTTTCCTTGTGGATAACGCATACAATTTTTGGTATTTCGGCGGGGATAGGTTTTATCATTTTATTTGGTGTGGGTACGATAGACGGGATTATATTGATATCGGTGATGAAGAGTTACTGGGAGAAGGGAATGCCATTGAAGGAGGCGATAGAGAATGGTGTAAGGGATAGGATCAGGCCGGTGTTTATGATTGCGGTGATGGGGTCTTTGGGATTATTGCCTGCGGCCTTGAGTCATGGTATGGGATCGGAGATACAGAAGCCGTTGGCGATCATGATAGTGGGGGGATTGGTTGTGTGTATGTTGCTAAGTTTGATGGTATTGCCGCAGTTCTTTTACTGGGCGTACAGGAAGAAGTAAGAAAAAAACCGCTATTTGTATTTTGCAAATAGCGGTTTTTTCTTTGTGGGCCTGTGGGTGGCGGGAAAAGCGGCAGTGGGAATTACTTCCTTCTGGTGAGGTGCATTTCCATGCTTTTAATGTCTTTTCCGTCTTTGACGTAGTACATTTCCATGGTATGGTGGTCATTGTCCTGGATGGTGATGACTTCTTTCATCTCGATATCTTTTCCCTGCATGGGATCGTAGGTTTTGCCGGTGAGGGTGAGGGAGTGGGAGGCATCGTTCCAGGTGCCCTGCAGGAGCATGATACCGGTGCCCATGTTGTCGATCCATGAGTTCTGGAAGATCTTTTTGGCGTTGTCATAGGCAAGGAGGCCACGGCCTTCGAATTCCATACCGTCGATGTTGCTTTTGTGGACGGATTCCTGGTAGCGGCCGCCGAGGATCATTTTATTTTCGGCGGTGCCATTGGATTTGGAGGGAGGGGCGCCGGGTGCCATCCAGAAGGTCAGTTCATAGTCCCAGGTGCCATCGGAGTGGGCGAGCATCTGGTGGACTTTTCCCGGGGTCATATAATCCATCCAGGCTTGTTGTGCAGCGGCCTGATCTTGTGCAAAGAGGGGGGCGGCGGCGAGGATGGGGAGACAAAGGAGCAACAGACGTTTCATAATGAGGTGGATTTTAGATATTTAGGTAGTGAATAATAATGGTTTTGGTAAGGTCGGCGATTTTGGTGGAAAAATGAAAGGCGATATAAGAAATAACATAGCGGAAGTGGAGAAGGTTGAGGGCGGGGGCAACAATAAATTTATGTCAGTGAGGCTGGGAATTCCGGTAAATTCCATTAGATTTGCGAGAGAGGGGTGCCGGAACTCTTTGTTAACCTTCCCTATATGCATACATACCGGTATAGTTTTGCAATAGAATTGTAAAATTTTAACCCCAAATAGATGATAATAGCAAAAAGGATGCCCGAAAGCAAATTCTTTTTGTGATTTATTATATTATTATATACCTTTGCATCCCCTTCAAAAGGTAATTTTTTTCTCCTTTTAGCTTTGGGAGTCTCGCAAGAGACGAGACGTTTCACCAAATAAATTATTTAAACATGGCAAAAGAGATCGCTACGTACGTGAAATTGCAGGTTAAAGGCGGCGCGGCCAACCCTGCACCTCCGATTGGTCCTGCCTTGGGTTCCAAGGGTGTGAACATCATGGAGTTCTGTAAGCAGTTCAATGCCCGTACCCAGGATAAGGCTGGTAAGGTATTGCCTGTATTGCTGACAGTTTACACAGACAAGTCTTTTGATTTCGTAATTAAGACTCCTCCTGCAGCTGTACAGTTGCTGGAAGCAGCCAAATTGCAGAGTGGTTCCAAAGAGCCAAACCGTAACAAGGTTGGTAAAGTTACCTGGGCTCAGGTTGAAGCTATCGCTACCGATAAGATGGCTGACCTGAACTGTTTCACTAAAGAGAGCGCCATGAAGATGGTAGCTGGTACTGCCCGTTCAATGGGTATTACTGTGGATGGTAACGCTCCATGGAGCAACTAATTGTTTCACCTGTGTATAACGGGTTAACTTTTTAAAACATTTTGCAATGGCAACTAAGAAAAGAAAAGTAGCTGATACAAAAGTGGACAAGAACAAGATCTACTCCCTGAAGGAGGCGTCCACAATTGTAAAAGACATTAACTGCACTAAATTCGACAGCTCTGTCGATTTACATATCCGTCTGGGCGTTGATCCCAAGAAAGCAGACCAGGCTATCCGTGGTTCCGTAACGCTTCCCCACGGTACTGGTAAAACTAAACGCGTTCTGGTACTTTGCACGCCTGACAAAGAGGCTGCTGCGAAAGAAGCTGGAGCTGATCATGTTGGTTTGGATGAGTATATCCAGAAGATCGAAGCTGGCTGGACTGATATCGATGTAATCGTAGCAACTCCTGCTGTGATGCCTAAGATCGGTAAGCTGGGTAAGATCCTGGGTCCCCGTAACCTGATGCCTAACCCTAAGACTGGTACTGTTACGAACGATGTAGCGGCAGCAGTAAACGAGGTAAAGGGTGGTAAGATCACCTTCAAAGTAGACAAGGCTGGTATCATTCACGCTTCTATTGGTCGTGTATCATTTGCACCTGAAAAGATCGAGCAGAACTCTCAGGAACTGATCAACGCTATTATCAAGCTGAAACCTGCTACTGCTAAGGGTACTTACCTGAAAGGCCTGGCTATGGCGAGCACAATGAGCCCTGCCATCACGGTTGACACTAAATCTGTTCAAAACTAACTGATTCGCCGGCTGGCAGATCGACAAACTGAGAAAAGCTATGAACAAAGATCAAAAAAATGAAGTGATTGAACTGCTGAAAGGTAAGTTCTCTCAATATAGCAACTTCTACATCACAAACACTGAGTCTCTGACTGTTGAGCAGGTTAACAATCTGCGTCGTGTTTGTTTTGACAAGAACGTGGAAATGAAGGTGGCTAAGAACACCCTCATTAAGAAGGCACTGGAATCTCTGGATGCTGAAAAATATGCAGGTGTGTTTGAAGCACTGAATGGTGTAACTGCCCTGATGTTCTCTGATTCTCCAAAGGAACCAGCTGTAATCATCTCTTCTTTCCGTAAGGACAACAAGAAAACCGAAAAGCCTGAGCTGAAAGCTGCTTTCGTAGGTGATGAAATCTACACTGGCGATGCGCAACTGGCTAACCTGGTTAAAATCAAGACTAAGAACGAACTCATTGGAGACGTTATTGGTCTGTTGCAATCTCCTGCTAAGCGTGTTATCGCTGGTTTGCTCGAGAAGGCAAAGAAAGAGGGCGCAGGTGAAGCTGTTGCTCCTGCAGCTGAATAAGCTGGTAGTGGGTGTAACAAACTCACGCTTAATAAATTATGGCTTCCAAGTCACAATATAAATCATCAATCTAACATTCAAATTCTTAAAAACATTATACAATGGCAGACGTTAAAGCATTAGCCGAACAATTAGTAGGTTTAACTGTTAAGGAAGTACAAGAACTGGCAGACGTTCTGAAGAGCGAATACGGTATCGAACCAGCTGCTGCTGCAGTTGTTGTTGCTGCAGGTGGTGGCGAAGCTGCTGCTGCAGAAGAAAAGACAGCCTTCAACGTTATCCTGAAATCTGCAGGTGCTAGCAAACTGAACGTAGTTAAGATCGTTAAGGATCTGACTGGTCTTGGTCTGAAAGAAGCTAAGGAACTGGTAGACGGTGCTCCAAAGGAACTGAAAGCTGGTGTTAGCAAGGCTGAAGCAGAAGACCTGAAAGCTAAGCTGACTGAGGCTGGCGCTGAAGTTGAAATTCAGTAATTCTTTGCTTAAAGATACCTCTTTATAAAGGTCAAAAGTGCTTTTGGCACTTTTGGCCTTCTTCCCTTTGGGAAAGTGTCTTTTTCGGAGCGTCAAAAGGGGGAAATCACCGGGTCGGTGGATTTGACAATTAGGAGAAGACAGAAATTTTTGAGGGTAATTGGCAAAGAATCCTTAATTTCCCCGATTCATGTTGTGATCTACACCTCACAATATTATATAAGTTAATATAACTGCTAACTTCGAATATGTCTCTAAAAAAAGCCCAAACAAGTGAAAGAATAAACTTTGGAAAGATCAAACAAGTAACTGAGACACCGGATCTGTTGGCTATCCAAATTCAATCTTTCAAGGATTTCTTCCAGTTAGAAACCACACCAGACAAGCGTAACAATGAAGGCCTTTTTAAAGTATTCAAGGAGAACTTCCCGATCACAGATACCCGCAATATCTTCAATCTGGAGTTTCTGGACTACTTTGTAGACCCTCCGCGTTATACCATAGAGGAATGTATTGAGCGTGGGCTTACCTATTCTGTACCGCTGAAGGCCAAACTGCGCCTGAGCTGTAACGATGAGGAGCACGTAGACTTCCAGACGATTGTGCAGGACGTGTTCCTTGGGAACATACCCTACATGACTCCGAGAGGTACTTTCGTGATCAACGGAGCCGAACGTGTAGTTGTATCTCAGCTGCATCGTTCTCCTGGTGTGTTCTTTGGTCAGTCTATCCACCCGAACGGTACTAAAATCTACTCTGCAAGGGTGATTCCGTTCAAGGGCGCGTGGATGGAGTTCGCAACAGACATCAATAATGTGATGTATGCGTACATCGACCGTAAGAAGAAATTCCCCGTAACTACGCTGTTACGTGCTATCGGGTACGAAACAGATAAGGACATCCTGCAACTGTTCGGGATGGCTGATGAAGTAAAAGCAGACAAGAAGAGCCTCGATAAATACGCTGGCAAGAAACTGGGCGCCCGTGTACTGAGAAGCTGGGTAGAAGATTTCGTTGATGAAGATACCGGTGAGGTGGTGAGCATCGAACGTAACGAAATCGTGCTGGAGCGTGACAGTATCCTCGACGAAGCAAACATTGAGACAATCGTTGACATGGGTGTGAAGAGTGTATTTGTGCAGAAAGAAGAGGTGAGTGGCGACTTCTCCATCATCTACAATACTTTAAATAAAGATACATCCAACTCCGAGCTGGAAGCCGTTCAGCACATCTACCGTCAATTGCGCGGTGCTGATGCGCCGGATGATGAAACAGCAAGGGGCATCATTGATAAATTATTCTTCTCTGACAAGCGTTATGATCTGGGAGATGTAGGCCGTTATAAGATCAACAGGAAACTGGGTCTGCCTACACCACTGGACATGAAGGTGCTGACCAAAGAAGACATTATCGCGATCATCAAGTACCTGGTACAGCTTACAAACAGCAAGGCGGAAATCGATGACATCGATCACCTGTCTAACCGTCGTGTACGTACCGTAGGTGAGCAGTTATATGCTCAGTTCGGTGTTGGTCTGGCTCGTATGGCCCGTACCATCCGCGAGAGAATGAACGTTCGTGATAATGAAGTATTTACACCAGTAGACCTGATCAACGCGAGGACATTGTCTTCCGTAATCAACTCTTTCTTCGGTACCAGCCAGTTGAGCCAGTTCCTGGATCAAACCAACCCGCTGTCTGAGATCACGCACAAGCGTCGTATCTCCGCGCTGGGCCCCGGTGGTCTGAGTCGTGAAAGAGCAGGTTTCGAGGTACGTGACGTACACTATAGCCACTATGGCCGTCTCTGTACTATTGAAACACCGGAAGGTCCAAACATCGGTCTGATCTCCACCCTTTGCGTACACGCTAAGGTGAATGATATGGGCTTTATCGAAACACCATACCGCAAGGTACAGGATGGTAAAGTTGATATGGAGGCTGTGAAGTTCCTGAGCGCTGAAGAAGAGGATAGTGTGAAGATCGCGCAGGCAAACGCGCCGCTGGATGAAGTGGGTAACTTCGTAAATGATAAGGTGAAATCCCGTGAAACCGGTGACTTCCCAATCCTCGATAGAAGTGAAGTGGAATATATGGACGTTGCTCCGAACCAGATCGTGGGTCTGAGTGCTTCCCTGATTCCGTTCCTTGAGCATGATGATGCCAACCGTGCGTTGATGGGATCAAACATGCAGCGTCAGGCAGTTCCGCTGATCAATCCACAGGTACCTATCGTAGGTACTGGTCTGGAAGGAAAGGCAGCCCGCGACTCCCGTCTGCAGATCACTGCAGAAGGTCGTGGTGTGGTTGAATTCGTTGATGCCAATGAAATCCATGTTCGTTACGAGCGTGACGAAATGCAGAAACTGGTATCTTTCGAAGATGATCTGAAGATCTATCACCTGACTAAATTCGTTAAGACCAACCAGAGCACCTGTATCAACCTGCGTCCTGCCGTTAAGAAAGGGCAGCAGCTGGAATTTGGTGACTTCCTGACTGAGGGTTATGCAACCCGCGGTGGTGAGTTGGCCCTGGGTCGTAACATGAAAGTGGCGTTCATGCCATGGAAGGGTTACAACTTTGAGGATGCGATTGTAATTTCTGAGCGTGTAGGCCGTGAAGACCTCTTCACTTCCATACACATCGATGAATATGAGCTGGAAGTACGTGACACCAAACTGGGTGAAGAAGAACTGACACCAGATATTCCAAACGTAAGTGAGGAAGCGACCAAAGACCTGGATCAGAACGGTATCATCCGTGTAGGTGCACACATCAAGGAAGGCGACATCCTGATCGGTAAGATCACTCCTCGTGGTGAATCTGATCCTTCTCCTGAAGAAAAACTGCTTCGTGCGATCTTCGGTGACAAGGCTTCCGATGCGAAAGATGCTTCCCTGAAGGCACCTCCAAGCACAGAAGGTGTGGTAATCGACAAGAAATTGTTCAGCCGCGCTAAGAAAGATAAGAACTCCAAGACCCGTGAAAAAGCGGCACTGGAGAAACTGGAAAAAGTACACCAGAAGAACGAAGAAGACCTGCTGGAAGTGCTGATGAGTAAGCTGTTGACACTGCTGAAGGACAAGACTTCTCAGGGTATCACCAACACTTACGGTGAAGTATTGATCTCTAAGGGCTCTAAGTTCTCTTCCAAGAACCTGGCTAACATCGACTTCCAGAACGTGAATCCACTGGGCTGGACTACAGACGATGTAACCAACGATCAGATCAACACACTGCTGCATAACTATAACATCAAGTATAATGAAGAACTGGGACGTTACAAACGTGAGAAGTTCAACATCAGCATTGGTGATGAGTTACCAGCGGGCGTACTGAAACTGGCTAAGGTATACCTGGCCAGCAAACGTAAGCTGAAAGTGGGTGATAAGATGGCGGGTCGTCACGGTAACAAGGGTATCGTTGCCAAGATTGTACGTGATGAAGACATGCCATTCCTGGAAGACGGTACACCGGTAGATATCGTACTGAACCCACTCGGGGTACCTTCCCGTATGAACCTGGGTCAGATTTACGAAACTGTACTGGGTTGGGCTGGTCTGAAGATGGGCGTTAAGTTCGCTACACCTATCTTCGATGGTGCTACTACAGAGGAGATCGCAGATTATATCAATAATGCAGGTCTGCCAAGCTTTGGCCATACTTACCTGTATGATGGCGAAACCGGTGAGCGTTTCCACCAGAAAGCTACCGTGGGTGTTATCTACATGCTTAAGCTGAGCCACATGGTGGATGATAAGATGCACGCCCGTTCAATCGGACCATACTCTCTCATTACCCAGCAACCGTTGGGTGGTAAGGCGCAGTTTGGTGGTCAGCGTTTCGGTGAAATGGAAGTGTGGGCACTGGAAGCATACGGTGCATCCAACATTCTGCAGGAACTGTTAACCATTAAGTCTGATGACATTGTAGGCCGTGCCAAAGCTTATGAGTCTATCGTGAAAGGCGATAACATCCCGAAAGCAGGCGTACCGGAATCATTCAATGTATTGATTCATGAGTTACGTGGTCTGGGTCTGGATCTGAAATTTGAATAGTAGTTTAAGCTATAAATAGCTCCAAGCTGCAGGAAGCAGTCCCGAACAAGGGGCGGGCGGCCTGTGGCTTGCAGCTTATAAAGCCGGAACTCTTTTTCCATGTGAATTTTCTTTAAACAACATACAATGGCCATCAAGAAAGAAAATCGTCCTAAATCAAACTTTAATAGCATTACCATTAGTCTGGCGTCTCCGGATAGTATCCTGGAGCGTTCCTATGGCGAAGTGCTGAAGCCGGAAACTATCAACTACCGTACTTATAAGCCGGAGCGTGATGGTTTGTTCTGCGAAAGGATATTCGGCCCTGTAAAGGACTATGAGTGCTACTGCGGTAAATACAAACGTATCCGTTATAAGGGTATCGTATGTGACCGTTGTGGTGTGGAAGTGACAGAAAAGAAAGTACGTCGCGAAAGAATGGGCCACATCCGTCTGGTTGTACCTGTTGTTCATATCTGGTATTTTAAATCTCTTCCAAATAAGATCGGTTACCTGCTGGGTATGAGCTCCAAGAAACTGGAGACTATCGTGTATTATGAAAGATACGTGATTATCCAGGCGGGTGCTAAACAGGAGAAAGGCCTTAACTATGGCGATCTGCTGACCGAAGAAGAATATCTCGACATCCTGGATACCCTGCCAAAGGATAACCAGCTGCTGAGTGACGATGATCCTAACAAGTTCATCGCGAAAATGGGTGCTGAAGCGGTAGAAATGATGCTGGCCAGAATTGATCTGGATAGCCTTTCTTACCAGCTGCGTAACCAGGCTGCTACTGAAACCAGCCAGCAACGTAAAGCGGAAGCCCTGAAACGCCTGAGCGTTGTAGAAGCTTTCCGTGAAGCAAATGGTCGTGTTGAAAACCGTCCTGAATGGATGGTGATGCAATATATCCCTGTTGTTCCACCAGAACTGCGTCCGTTAGTTCCGTTGGATGGTGGTCGTTTCGCGTCTTCTGACCTGAACGATCTGTACCGCAGGGTAATTATCCGTAACAACCGTCTGAAACGCCTGATCGAGATCAAGGCACCAGAGGTGATCCTGCGTAACGAAAAACGTATGCTGCAGGAAGCGGTTGACTCCCTCTTCGATAACAGCCGTAAATCAAATGCGGTGAAAGCGGAAGGTGGTCGTGCACTGAAATCCCTCTCCGATGTACTGAAAGGTAAACAAGGTCGTTTCCGTCAGAACTTGCTCGGTAAACGTGTTGACTATTCCGGTCGTTCCGTAATCGTGGTAGGTCCTGAACTGAAGCTGCATGAATGTGGTCTGCCAAAAGATATGGCGGCAGAGCTGTTCAAACCATTCATTATCCGTAAGCTGATCGAAAGAGGTATCGTTAAGACGGTAAAATCTGCGAAGAAACTGGTAGACAGGAAGGAAGCAGTAGTTTGGGATATCCTTGAAAACGTACTGAAAGGACACCCGGTGATGCTGAACCGTGCTCCAACACTGCACCGTCTCTCCATTCAGGCATTCCAGCCTAAACTGGTGGAAGGTAAAGCGATCCAGTTGCACCCGCTTGTGTGTTCTGCGTTCAACGCGGATTTCGATGGTGACCAGATGGCGGTACACGTACCGTTGAGCAATGCTGCGATCCTCGAAGCACAACTGTTGATGCTGTCTTCACACAACATCCTCAACCCACAGAATGGTACACCAATCACCCTGCCTTCACAGGACATGGTACTTGGTCTGTATTATATCACCAAGGGTAAGAAATCTACCCCTACTGAAAAAGTAGAAGGTGAAGGTATGGCCTTCTATTCTGCTGAAGAGGTAATCATCGCTTACAACGAACAGAAAGTGAACCTGCACGCTAACATCCGCGTAAAGGCCACTATCCGTAACGAGAAGGGTGAGTTGGTGAACAAGCTGATCGAAACCACTGTAGGTCGTGTGATCTTTAACCAGCACGTTCCAAAAGAAGCTGGTTATGTGAACGCACTGCTGACGAAGAAATCTCTTCGTGAGATCATCGGTGACATCATCAAATATACTGACATCCCTAAGACTGCGAAGTTCCTGGATGATATCAAGCAATTAGGTTTCCGTACGGCGTTCCGTGGTGGTCTGTCCTTCAACATCAATGACCTGATCATCCCAGAGGTGAAACAGGTGATGATTGATGGTGCAGCCAGCGAGGTTGACGAAGTATGGGATAACTATAATATGGGTCTGATCACGAATAACGAACGTTATAACCAGATTATCGATATCTGGTCTCGTGTGGATACCAAAGTAACTGAAACGCTGATCCGTGAGCTGGCGAATGACAAGCAGGGCTTCAACTCTGTATACATGATGCTTGACTCCGGTGCGCGTGGTTCCAAACAGCAGATCAAGCAGCTGGCAGGTCTGAGAGGATTGATGGCCAAGCCACGTAAGAGTGGTTCAACTGGTTCAGAGATCATCGAAAACCCGATCCTGTCCAACTTCAAGGATGGTCTGAATGTATTGGAATACTTCATCTCTACGCACGGTGCGCGTAAAGGTCTCGCGGATACGGCGTTGAAAACAGCGGATGCTGGTTACCTGACCCGTCGTCTCGTAGACGTTGCACAGGACGTAGTTATCAACGAGGAAGACTGTGGTACACTGCGTGGTATCGCTACTTCAGCGCTGAAAGACAATGAAGAGATCGTAGAACCATTATATGATCGTATCCTCGGTCGTACCTCTCTGCAGGATGTATTTGATCCTCACACTGAGGAGCTGATCGTTGAAGCAGGTGGTCTGATCGACGAAGATATTGCTCACCGTATCGAAGCAAGTGCAATTGACACTGTTGAGATCCGCTCTGTACTGACTTGCGAAAGCCGCAGAGGTGTGTGTGTGAAGTGTTATGGTAAGAACCTGGCAACCGGTTATATGACTCAGCGTGGTGATGCAGTAGGTATCATCGCAGCACAGTCCATCGGTGAGCCTGGTACTCAGCTGACACTGCGTACCTTCCACGTGGGTGGTGTGGCTGGTTCTACATCTGTTGATACCGGCTTACAAGCTAAATTCGAAGGTACCGTACAGTTCGATGGTCTGCGTACCACTACATACGAAAACAACGAAGGAGATAAAGTACAGGTGGTAATTGGCCGTACAGGTGAATTACGTATCGTAGACGTGAAGAACGATCGTCTGCTGATCACCAACAATATCCCTTACGGTTCTACTCTGCTGGTAAAAGATGGCCAGAAGGTAGCGAAAGGTGATATTATCTGTACATGGGACCCATACAACGCCGTTATCGTATCTGAAATCGCTGGTAACATCCGCTTCGATAGCATCATTGAAGGTATCACCTTCCGTGAAGAGGCTGACGAGCAGACAGGTCACCGTGAGAAAGTGGTTATCGAAACCAAGGATAAGAATAAGATCCCTTCCCTGTTCGTAGATGGTAACAAGGAAGTGAAATCATACAACTTACCGGTAGGTTCACATATCGTAATCGAAGAAGGTGAAGCTGTAAGAGCAGGTCAGGTAATCGTGAAGATCCCACGTATCCTCGGTAAGCTGAGAGATATCACGGGTGGTCTGCCACGTGTAACTGAACTGTTTGAAGCACGTAACCCAAGCAACCCTGCTATCGTATCTGAGATCGATGGTGTTGTTGCCTTCGGTAACATCAAACGTGGTAACCGTGAGATCATCATCGAGAGCCGTGAAGGTCAGATCAAGAAATACCTGGTTCCATTGACACGTCACATCCTGGTACAGGACGGTGACTTCGTGAAAGCGGGTACTGCACTGTCTGATGGTTCTATCACTCCGGCTGATATTCTCTCTATTAAAGGTCCATTTGCCGTACAGGAGTACCTGGTAAATGAGATTCAGGAAGTTTATCGCTTACAGGGTGTGAAGATCAACGACAAGCACATTGAGGTGATTGTACGCCAGATGATGCGTAAGGTGAACATCGAAGATCCGGGTGATACCCGCTTCCTCGAAGGAGATACCACTGATAAGTTTGAATTCTTTGAAGAAAACGACCATATATTCGATAAGAAGGTAGTAACAGAAGCTGGTGATTCAACCGTGTTGAGAGCTGGTCAGATCGTTACCCTGCGCCAGGTAAGAGAAGAAAACTCTCTGCTGCGCCGTTCGGACAGAAAACTGGTAGAGTACCGCGATGCGAAACCAGCTACTTCCAGCCCGCTGCTGCAAGGTATTACCAAGGCGTCTCTGGGTACACATAGCTGGATCTCTGCTGCGTCCTTCCAGGAAACTACCAAAGTACTGTCTTCTGCTGCCATCAACGGTAAGATAGATGACATGCTGGGTCTGAAGGAGAATGTGATCACAGGTCACCTGATCCCTGCAGGTACAGGTTTACGCGAATTCGAAAACATGATCGTAGGTTCCAAAGAAGAATACGATATCCTGGCATCTTCCAAAGAAGTGTTCCAGTTCGACGAAGAAGAATAAGCGAAACGCTCAAACTATAAAAAAATGTCCCGCGCGTAGTGCCGGGACATTTTTTTTACGTGTAACTTTCGGGCAATTTTATAAACAGGTTTGATTGTGAAAAAACTCATTGTACTACTGGTCGTCATAGCAGGGATCTGGGCTTGCAACAAGGATAGCGATAGTTCTATCCCTGTTACTACTTCATATATAAATGTGTTTATTGCCAATCCGGATGCCAGTTATGATGTGGTATTGGATACTGCCACGCTGGGCACCGGTCTGACGCTGGGACAATACACTGACTATAAATCTTTTACTGCAAAGCGTTATAATCTGTACTTCTTTCCTACCGGGAACAGGACGGATACCCTGATCCAGGGACAAATCAGTCTGCGGAACAACCATCATTATTCCGTTTTCTTTGAAAGGAACCGTAATGGTGTATTGCAGCTACTGGCTACAGAAGACCAGGTGGGCACAAATAGCAAAACGGTGGGCTACTTGCGGGTGGTGAATCTGAGTGATTCTTACCTTACTACAGGTGCTTCCATTATATTGGATTTTGATGTGGACAGTACAAGAGCTTATACCAACATAGGTTACCTGGGAGCAAGTGTTTTCAAAGAGATTACACCCGGTGCACATACACTTGATATAAGGAGTGTGTCGGATTCAGTGAGCAGGTTGTATAACAATGCAGCTAATTTCACTATTGAGGCAGGCAAGAGTTATAGTTTTGTTGCTTACGGGAATGTGTTAAAGTCAGATAGTTTCAAAGTAGTGACACTGCAGCATAAATAAATTTCTGAAGCTGTTCACAGGCCATCCTGTCTGCTTTAGAGAATGAGGGGAGCGAGGGTTGTGCTTAAATGTGAAAGAGTTGTTAAGAAACTGTAGACATTAGTATTATAACGTAAAAACCTTATTTTAGCCGTTTAATTTTTAAAATGTATTTAAGGAGATTAAAAAATCCACCTAACAACATGCGCACTAAACAAATTGTGAAAAGCGGATTATTGGCAGCATTCGCAGCCGGAACATTTATGGCTTGTCAACAACCTGCTAAACAGGGGAATACCGAATCAACAACACCTGCAGCAGGTACCAGCGCGTCGGCCGCTTCAAACGGTCTCGTTATTGCTTATGTGGATATTGATACTGTAGAAGCTCATTACAACTATTTCAAGCAAAAGAAAACCGAGCTGGAAACTAATCAACAGGCTATAGAGAACGAACTGCAGGCGAATGTACGTGCATTGCAGAACGAAGCTGCTGATTTCCAACGTAAAGCTAACACCATGACCCAGTCAGAAGGTGAGGCTGCTCAGCGTACCTTGTATCAGAAACAACAGCAACTGGAAGGCAAAGCGCAGAATATGCGTGCCAAGTATGCTGAACAGGAAAACAAGTTCAACGAAGAGCTGCAGAAGCGCCTGAACGATTTCCTTGAGAAATTCAACAGCGACAAGCGCTATGCATACATCATGTCTTACCGCACAGGTGCAAGCAATATCCTGTACAAAGACAAAAAGTATGACATCACTCCGGAAGTAATTAAAGGCCTGAACGAGGCAAATGCAACTGAAGAGAAAAAATAAATAGTTGCTATAGCAAAAACATATAAAAAAGTTTTTAACTTGGAATCCCGTTCCGTGAAGTTTCAGTAGTACTGAAGCGTTTACGGAACGGGATTTTTGGTAGTTACAAGCCAGTTGTTTTTATGAGTAATTCCACGTGGTTACTGGCTGTATACAACAAATCAACTAAAATCTATTATGAGTAACCTGGACACTAATAATCACCAGACGGCTTTCCGTCCCAGCCTTAGTTTGCTGGATGCAACCATGATCGTAGCCGGATCGATGATCGGATCGGGTGTATTTCTTGTATCTGCAGAGATCACCAGGACCATTGGTGGTGCCGGATGGCTGACCCTCATGTGGGTATTAGGTGGAATTGTGACCATTATAGCAGCTGTTAGTTACGGTGAATTATCGGGTATGTATCCACGGGCAGGTGGTCAGTATGTGTACCTGAGAGAGGCTTATAATCCCTTTGTAGCATTTTTATTTGGCTGGACACAATTTGGTGTGATTCAGGCCGGTACGATAGCAGCCGTAGCTGTTGCATTTGCAAAATATTCAGCTTTTATCATTCCATTTTTCAGTGAGGATAACATCCTGTTGGATCTCGGGTTATTTACCGTATCGGCAGCGCAGGTGCTGGCGATCATTTCCATTGTGGTACTCACCTGGATCAACACCAGAGGGATCAGGAACGGAAAGATCATTCAGACAGTATTTACGCTGGCAAAACTGGTGTCGCTGTTTGGTTTGATCGTATTCGGCTTTTTCCTGGGAGCGAAGGCAGAAGTGTGGTCGGCTAACTGGGAACATGCCTGGGATGCAGTGAGTATGACGAAGGATGCAAACGGGCAGATTGTGACAACGGCGTTGTCGGGTCTGGCTTTATTTGGAGCAGTCGCGATTTCAATGAAGGGGTCATTGTTCAGCAGTGATGCCTGGAACAATATCACGTTTATAGCGGCGGAGATTAAGAATCCGCAGCGGAACATAGGCAGGGCTTTATTCCTGGGTACATTTCTGGTAACCATAGTATATGTAAGCGCCAACCTGATGTACATAGCTGTATTACCATTACAGGAAATTGCATTTGTACCCAAAGACCGCGTCGCTGTTGCAGCAGCTACACATATCTTTGGTAATGGAGGAGCGATAGTGATTGCGATCATGATCATGGTATCGACCTTCGGTTGTAATAATGGATTAACCCTGGCCGGCGCCCGTATCTACTACACTATGGCGCAGGACAAATTGTTCTTCAGGAAGGCAGGCGAGCTGAATCAATTTAATGTTCCAGCCAACGGATTATGGATTCAATGCCTTTGGGCTTCTTTATTATGTTTGACCGGGAAATACGGAGATTTGTTAACCATGGTGATATTCGGGGTACTGATATTTTATGTGATCACGATCCTGGGTATTTTTATCCTTCGCCGTAAGCAGCCGGATATGCCCCGACCTTATAAAGCGTTTGGTTATCCTGTATTACCTTTGTTGTATATAATAGTTGCAGCATCATTAGCGTTGTTATTATTGAAATTCGAATTCAACTATGCTATATCGGGCCTGGGTATTATCCTGTTAGGTATTCCGGTGTACTTTATAGCAATGGCGCGGTCCAAATAACTAAAGAAGACAACAAAAAGGTGTAATGTGACACAAAAGTTGTATGTAAAATGGTTGGAAAATTATGCGGCTGCTGTTGAAATTTCAGTGAATTGATGTAATTTGCATAGAGACTTCCGGACGGACCCGACGAATTGGTTTGTGTGTAACCCTTGACAAACACGTATGAATAGAAGACCCTTTGTCAACACTGTGTGTACCTGATGGGTAATTCATCATAGTCATCACAACTACAGACGCGAAGGCCCACAGAATTACAGATCGATAAGGATGGATGAGTGTCAACAACTTTCGGATAATGTGTAAACAAGTATTGTTGCATAGCGTAGCCTTGTCATTGTTTCCCGGATAGATGTAGCAGTCAGTTTCCTGAGCATTAACAACGAGTCGTTTCCCGGACAGGTAAGCGCCAATTTGAGTATGAACAGCGAATTTGCCTGGATAGACATAGCAGTTATTCTTTGAGCATAAATAGTGAAGTCATTGCCCAGGCAAGTATGGCGAGGCCAATTCCTGGAGGTAGCACAGCTTATTTCCCGGGCATGTAGCGAAGTTGTTTCCCGCGCGGCTGTATAGTGATTATTTCCCGTACAGTTGTATCGAAGTAACCGAAAGACTCAAATGAAATTCAAAAAGACATTTACTGATTTTATAAATCATTCAAGATATTTTTCTCATTGGGTGGGGGCTTATAGATATGTTAGGATCTTAAGCCCCATGGTAAACCATTAAAAGCCTACACGATTTGCATTCTCGAACATTCACATGACAATCTTAACAACAAGCGTAAGGTATCTACCTTACGCTTTTTTTTGTCCCTATGTTAAGCAATTATTAACTCCGTTTTTTGATTAGTACTCCCGCTATTTTGCATCGTACTATCTATGCTGACCACAGAAAACAAACAGCATAGTTTATCCGCCACCAAAATGAACATTGACAATTCACTACTGGAAAAGTACTTTAAAGGGAACTGCACAGATGACGAAGTGAAGTTGGTAGAAGCCTATCTGTCTCAACCGGAAACACCTGCAGCAGATGATTGGTTTGAGCAGATGTATGAGCAGAGTATAGCGACTCCTGTAATAAGTATGAAACGGAACCCTTTCCGTCGATGGTATAGTGTGGCTGCCGCAGTAGCGGTATTGCTTGCTGTGTTAGGTTGGATGTGGCAGTTGCAGCGTAGTGCAATAGGGAAGAATTTAGTCGCTTTCACATGGGATACGCTGGCCAATCCTGGTAAAGACATCAAACGTTTGGCAATGACGGATGGGTCTGAAGTATGGCTGGCCCCGCATTCATCATTAGTATATAATCAGAAATATAACGACAGTACCCGTGAGTTATGGTTGCAGGGTGAAGCCTATTTCAGGGTGAAGAGTGACCCGGCAAGACCATTTAGTGTACATACAGGCAGCCTGGTAACCACCGCTCTTGGAACTGCCTTTAACATTAGCACCACGGGTAGAGCAGATGGTAGTATCCAGGTAAGCCTGTTAGAAGGGAAAGTATCGGTAGCTACCTCCATTTTTTCCTGCATACTGCAACCCGGTCAAATGATAGCATGGCGTGATGACCTGGTTTCGTTCGCTCCTGTCAATTTCAACCTGCAGGAAGTGAATGACTGGAGACAGGGCAAAATGGTATTTGATAAAACCCTGCTGGTCGATGCCTTCGCCCGTATACAGGCCCGTACCGGATGTAAGATTATTATAGACCCATCGATTAAGAAGGATCTCAAAGTATCAGGAACATTCCCGGCCTCCACACCGGTTGAAAATATACTCGAAGTGATGCAATATGTACATGGATTTAAAATCGAGAAAAGAGGAAATAACACATATGCGATAGTTACACCAACAAAAAACAACTAAAACTAAAACTGTATAAGAAGTATAAATGGGAATTGATCTTTAATTAAAGAGACACATCAATATTAACTGTACTGGCGTATTGAAACGCCACCTTAGGGGACAACCCGAACATCATTATTAAACTTAAAGTAATTCTAAAGTATGCAAAAATCTACACAAAGATTTTGTAATGGGGAAGTTATGCGAACATGGAAGGCTTTCCTGTTGTGTTTTTTACTCGCAGGAATCCCTGTGGCGCTGTTAGCGCAGTCTTACCAATCTCTGAATGACAAGGTCACTATTAACCTTGAACACACAAATGCAGCAGCTGTTGTAAAATCGCTTGAACAACAAACTGGTTACACCTTCGCTTACGACCCGGAATATTTACAGCATTGTTCACTGGAAAAAGTGAAGTTCAATGTCAGCGCTTTATCTGATGTATTACGATATCTGGATGATTATGCGCCGATTGATATTTCCTACAATAATAAAACGGTAGCACTGAAACAGGGTAAACAGATGAAATTGTCCGGCACAGACAAAGGTCATGTAACTGGCAAAGTGTTGGATGCAAAGAATGAGCCCTTACCCGGTGTAACTATTCAGGCTGATAATGGCCAGGGTACTGTGAGTGGCGTGGATGGTACTTATGAGTTAAACCTGGAACCTGGTACCTATACGCTTACATTCAGTTATGTGTCATTCGATACACGCAAGGTCACTGACGTAACTGTAAATGGAAAAGAAGTAACACCGCTGAACATCATTTTGAAAAGTTCTAAGTCACAGCTGCGGGAGGTAACCGTGACTGGTAGTTATAAAAAAGCATCTGTAGAAGGTTTATATGCCCTGCAGAAAAACAGTGCCTCTATTACAGACGGTATCAGTGCTGAACAGATCAACCGTACACCTGACAAAAATATCGGTGAAGTGTTGAAGCGGGTGAGCGGTCTGTCTACTATGGAAAACAAATATGTAGTGGTACGTGGTCTCAGTGAACGTTATAACCAGGCGGTGCTGAATAGTCAGGTAATGCCCAGTACAGAGCTAAACAGGAAGAACTTTAGCTTCGATATTGTGCCTTCCAACATTGTTGAGAATGTAATTGTAGTGAAGACACTTACTGCTGATCGGAGTGCTGAATTTGGTGGTGGTTTGGTAGAAGTTAATACACTGGATATTCCCAACACCAGTTTTTTAAATATCAGTGCGGGCGGTAGCTATAATGACAAGACGACTGGTAAACCATACTTGTCTTTGAAGAGAGAGAACAGGGAGTTTTTTGCTACGGTAGCTTCGCACAGGAACCTGTTAGGGTCACTGGATTGGAAGAGTACAACGGATGTAATCAATAAGTACAATGCCACCGGCAAAGGGGCCTCTCAGTTCAGCAACAACTGGGGTTTGTACCAGTACAATGCACCTGTATCACAGAATTATCAGTTATCAGGTGGAAAGGTATTCAATGGCAAGGGTTCTAACCAGTTTGGTTTTGTGGCATCCGGCGGTTATCGCAATACCTATTCCACGCAGGATATAAGAATGAGCCGGGATGGTTTTGCCGGGCAGCTGGATGGGCCGGCATCAGAATATGCAGGTTATAAGGGACAGCGTTTTGGCTTTACTACCAATGTTGGTGGACTGTTAGGTCTTGGGTTCAGGAACAGCAGGCATCGTGTGGGATTTCAGAGCCTGTACCTGCGAACACTGGATGAGCAGCTTATCATTGGTTCCGGTTCGGCAGGTAATGGGGGCATACAGCTGGGGTATTATGACCTCACTGCTCAAACTACCTTATGGCAGAATCAGTTGAAAGGCGAACATAACCTCGGCAACCATGGTATCAAGTTCAAATGGATGGGTAGCTATCTGCGCCTGGACAGGCAGAAGCCGGATAATCACCAGGTGACTTCACCATTTATCAAGTCTGACTCCTCATCATTGGCTGAATATAGCATCACAAGTGCCTACAGCAATGCGATCAACACTGGTGCATTACGCTGGTGGAGCCGTGCGTTGGAGAATAATTATAACTGGGATGCATCTGTATCTATACCATTCCGCATCAATGCTGGTAAAACAGCTATCAATACCACTGCAAAAGCTGGTTATGCAGGATGGAGCAAAGATCGTTTGTTCTATGTGCTGAATGTAGGAACTACCTTCGATAACCATGGTTATTATCAGCCACTGGCAACAGCCTTCAGCAGTAACAATAATGTAGACTTTTACTTCAACAAATTTGGTGATGATTTTCATCGTACCGCGGCACTGCATGCAGGCTATGGTATGATCGACAGTAAGATTGGGGACCGTTTTAGGCTGGTAGCGGGATTACGGGCTGAATATTACAATCTGAACCGAACAAATGCTGCACTGGATTCCCTGTTCAAATACATCAACAGTACCAGGGATGGTGATAATAAATTTGATTACAGCGAGCTGTTGAACAGGGAGAAGAACCTGCACCTGTTCCCTTCTGTGAACCTGACTTATAGTCTCACCTCTTCTATGAACCTGCGTGCTGCATATGCAAAGAGTATCATCCGTCCTGACCTGCGGGAGTTGTCCTTCTTTCGTGAGTATGACTTTGAGTTGGGTGGAGCTTATGAAAGTGAACTGGTACGTTCTACCATGGCACAGCATGTGGACTTCAGGTACGAGTGGTATCCCGGTGCAGGAGAGATTATTTCCGTGTCCCTGTTCTACAAGAAGTTTGACTACTCTATGGAAATATACGCCGATGAGCAGAGTGGTGGCTTATATAAGCTGAGAAATAACAAGAAGGCAGAGAATTATGGATTGGAGCTGGAAGTACGTAAATCACTGGCATTTACAGATGTGCCGGTATTGCGTAACCTGACATTGTATGGCAACTTCACTATGCTCGATGCATACGTGACCCCTATGAAAGTGAATTACAACTCACTGGACCCAAATAATTCGCTGAAAGTAACGCCGGTAGAAACCATCGGCAAGAGAGAGAAAAGGCCCCAGACAGGTGCGAGTAACTATATAGTGAATGCGGGCGCCTTCTACGATATCAAGCCAGTGTCTTTAAGCCTGGTATACAACTACATTTCAAACAGGATGTTCCGTCCTGACGAAGCATATAAATTCTCATTATTCGAACGTCCATTGGAAAGCCTGGATGGTCAGATAGCAGTACGTTTTTTCAAAGGTAAAGGCGAGATCAAGTTTAATATTTCCAACATTCTGAACAAGGCCAGTCTTGTATACCAGAACCGTTTTGAAGATGACCCGGATGTTACAGCAAACAAGAAGGATCCTTCGACGAAACAACTGATGTATAAAAAAGGATTGGATGTGATCAATTATGAAGCGAAGCCAGGCCGCACCTACAGTACTACTATCAGTTACAAGTTTTGAGTAAACGCGTTTCACTAATATATCCTGATCAGGTATGCAATTTTTAACCTTTAAGAAAACATCAAAAAAGATGAAAAGAAGACCCTTAGCATTAGCCCTCTTGTCCGTAACCGTACTGGGCGCTGCAATGATGAGCTCTTGTAAAAAAGACGCAACTACCAGTGCTCCTCGTTCAGTATCAGCACCTGGCGTTATTCCTTCTAACCCAACTTTAAGTGGTGTATTAGGAACCGGCCATACTGTAAAAGATACCATCCATCTGGTAGCATCAACTGCATGGCACCTGAGTGGTTTGGTTTATGTTGACTCATCAGACGTATTGATCATTGATGCTGGTACAAAAATTTATGGTAACCTGAGCTCTTCTTCCAGTGTTCCTGGTGGTGGTCTGGTTATCACCCGTGGTGCTAAAATCCTTGCAGAAGGTACTGAATCCAGCCCAATCGTATTCACATCGGCGGCTACTACTCCAGCTTCAGGCGACTGGTCTGGTGTTGTTATCTTAGGTAACGCCAGCACTAACCACACTGGCCGTGTACAGGTAGAAGGTATTCCAACAAATCCTCCTGCTGATGCCACATTCGGTGGTTCCACAGGTACAAACGATGCAGACAACTCTGGTATCCTCAAGTACGTTCGTATCGAGTACGGTGGTTATGAACTGTCAACTGATAATGAAATTAATGGTCTTACACTGGCTGGTGTAGGTAGCGGTACTACTATCGACTACGTTGAAGTTTTCAAATCAAAGGATGACTCTTTCGAGTGGTTTGGTGGTACAGTAAATGCATCTCACCTGCTGTCTATCGACGGTCTGGATGATATGTTTGATACTGACAACGGTTACCGTGGTACTATCTCCTATGCACTGGGTGTGTCTGATACAACCCGTGCTGACAAGAGCCAGTCTAATGGTTTTGAAAGCGATAACAACGCTACTGGTACTTCAGCTACTCCACTGACCAATCCAGTTTACAACTACGTAACTATCGTAGGTGTGTCTAACGTTTGGACTTCACTGAAAACAAATGGTGCGCCTTCTGGTACTGGTAAATACGGTCGCGCTGCTCACCTGAGAAGAAATGCCCGTTACACAATCAACAACAGTATCTTCCTGGGCTTCTATTATGGTGTATCAAGAGATACTCAGTTCGGTAACGCACAGGGTACATTCACCAACACTTATGCTGAAGCATTCTCTTATCCATTCCTGACAGAAGTAAATGGTACTAGCCAGGCGGCTGTAACTCCTGCTGGAACTCAAGGTTCTTCTGTAACAAACTTTGCTAACGGTTATATCAACCTGGCCGATCCATTTGATCGTTCAAGCATCTCTAACTTCGAAACAACTTTTGCATCTCCTGATGGAGGTACAGCTGGTGCTTTTGCTAACGGTAACTGGGCTTCTTCCGGTACCTGGGTTAGATTAAGATAGTCTTTACCTCGTAACGTATAAGGCAAATTGCCTTATACGTTACTTTTTAATTTGAAATAAATAACATGAAAAAAGGATTTTTACTGCTTATTCTGGGGATTACTACTTTCGTTGCATGCCGTAAAGGTTCATTGCCGGAAGAAAACTATTTTGGAAGTGTTGCTGTTTCACAGGTGGGTACGACCGATGCTGTGGACCTGGATGTATACTTCGATGGAAAGAAACTGGGTAAGATTTTGGCGGATGGTTCGCTGGCAGGTTTTATGCTGAAGGCAGGTGCGGCCGGAAAATTAGCCATCTACAGAGCGGGTTCGGATACCCTGGTAGCTGATACAACAGTTAAAATACCTCAAAATGAGGCTATTTCAGTAAAGGTAATATCTTCGCTGGCATTAGGTGCTAATGGGTTTATTAATGGCGGTGAGGTAGGAGCGGATTCTGTGAAGGTTCAGCTCATCAATAGTTTGAATACAACCATATATCCTTACCCGAATGGTGTGGATGTCTGTGTATATACATATGTTAGTAATAAACTGGCCGATTCTATAATGACGATTAAAAATGTAATGCCAGGGAAATTAGATCCCCGTGTGATTACATTGCGACATGTGGATTCTTTAGGCAAAGGTATTTTTTACGTGGCCAAATTGAAGGATCCAGCTACTGGTCAGTTTATCAGGCAGGCTGCCAGCAATGTGGTTATGTTTTCATTTTTGAACACTTCTGCGGGTTACAACGGGCACTTAAACCTAATTCAATATTATGATAATGGAGGAGATGCTACCACAAACAAAATCCTGGTTAAGGTCACTACGCTCTTACAATAGAATTTATTATTAACCTGCTTAGGACTTAGCAATTAAAATAGCAAAGCAAACGAGTGTGCTGTGTCTACAGCGGTACTTTATATTGGTCTATTATTGTTTGTTGGCCCCTTGTTATTTTTCGAAGAGAATCGTTAAATATGCACCTGATGAAAAAGCCCTCTTTCTTTTTTTGCTTATTTCCATTCAAATTTTTCTTTGATAAATGTTGATTTAAGTATACTGTTTTAACAGTATCGACTTTACCTGACATTATATAACAATCCCCATTTAAGCATACAAAGCCAGCTGTATCTACAGTCGGCTTTTATCTTGGGCAAATTAAAATCTCCATGGAAGCAGGCTTCAATCGGGTATCAAAATAGTGTTTTATAACAGGAGAGGAGTTTACCAGCCGGCCATTTCCGCTGATGATGGCAATTGCTTTGGCTATAAGTGGATCTCTGTGGTCACCGAGTGGAGAGAGGGGCTGTGTAGCCATTTCATCGATGGTATAATCAGGTGCAATTCCACTGGTATATTCACCCACATCTTTAGCATTGTACAATCTGTAGGTCAGTGGCATAATTGTCCATGGCACCCGCTGAGGAGAACGGTTATCGCTGATGATGACAGCGCCTTTATCTTTTCCGTAAGTAGTTTCACCAATCTGGATGACTTGTGTATAGGGCTTTAGGGTATTGAGGGTTAGTTCTGCAGCAGAGGTGGTACCTGGGCCGGTCAGTACAAATATCCTGGATAACCCCAGCCGCTTGTCTGACAGAGAAGAAAAGTTAATCGCGGAACCGCTTTCCGGCACAGCAAGGGCTGATTCATACGTAATATTGTAGGATCCAAGATGGCTATTGCCCTTGTATTTTGCAAACAGGGTGGAGGCCGAAATATTTGGAACGATCATGGCATTGAGCATGGCAGCGGCTGCCACACTGCCACCGGGATTATACCGGAGATCGAGTATCAGATCGGAAACACCTGCAGATTTAAAAGACTGGAACACCTGTTGCAAAGCGTTATTGTAAGAATCATTGAAATAGTTATAAAAGAGATATGCGACCACTTTGTTTTGCACAAGGAAGGTATCCTGCAGGTAAATAGGGTTTTCTGACAGACCCTGTGCAGGAATAGTAATAGCGCTACCTGATTGCATGGTAAGGGTAAAAGAAGATTTTGCCAGCATGCTTTCACTGAGGGTCGTAGCATTAGTGGTCGTAACAGGGGTTCCATCTACAGCCGAGAAAGCATCTCCTCTTTTGATACCTTTTACGTCAGCCACAGAACCTGGAATAACCAGCTTAATAATTCCCAATGCACTATCTCCGGAGGCGATGATGGTAAAGTCAATCCCAAACTGGTACAGCATATATTTGGGATAGGTGAAGTAATCATTTATTTTATATAATAGGGAGAACTTGTCATCCTTGTATTTCAGGGTCGTGAAAAAGTTGGGTGCACTCAGGCTGGTATCTGCTTTTGCAGGCAATGTCTCGTTCCAGATGTAGAAGTATTTCATACTATCCAGGATCCAGTTGTTGATCTCCGATTGTGTGACGGGGCCTGTAGGAGTGATAGGGGCGACGTCCTTGTCTTTGTGGCAGGCTGTAAAATACAGCAAAATGGCTAAAGCAATAATGACCTGACGGTACATAATAATATGGGTTGAGTTGGGTAAATCACATGTCGTAGTGTGCCATCATCTCTTTTCTGATGTATTGCAGGGCAAGGTTGAGATGGTTTCTTACAGTAGCTGGTGATAAGCTGAGCTGATCGGCTATTTCCTTATAACTCTTCCCTTTGTCACGGCTCAAAAGGTAGATATTCCGGCGCTGTTCCGGCATTTTTTCAATCAGTTTCTGGATCTGTTCGCGGAATTCTTTGTGTAATAAGGTCTGGTCCTCCGGGGAATGGCCGGAAGACGAAATATGGGCAAGAGATTTCCGTTCCCGGTAGAGTTTCCGGGTTTCGTCGATAACAATATGTTTTACAAAAACGAATAGCAGGGGGAATACGTCTTGTCCTGCCTGTACTTTATGTATGTTTTCCCATAACTTAATAAAACATTGTTGCGTTACTTCCTGCGCCCTTAAACGGTCGTCAGTGAGTTTGTATGCGAACCTGTACACTTTTTCCCTGTTGGCTTCAAATAACTGGCCAAAGAGAATCCTGGATGGGTTATCAGACATATAGTTTGATATAAGGTTGCTAAAATGCGAATTAAATGTAAGCACCATTTGTTACTTGAATGTTAAAGTTCCGGGTATTAAAATCTCTATACACCTATTTAACCATTTTGTATACATTTGCTTCATGTTTACAGAACTTTGCAATCAAATATTTGATCAGAGCATCGCTGATTATCATGTACATAACAGCGTATATCAACCTATCCGGAACCCTTACGAAAAAACAGCGATAGAGCATCTGTTATATCTGAAAAACTGGATTGACACAGTACAGTGGCACCTGGAAGACATCATTCGTGATCCATTGATTGATCCGGTGAAAGCATTGGAGATTAAGCGCTGGATTGATAAATCCAACCAGGAGCGTACTGATGTTGTAGAATATATTGATAGTTATTTCCTTGAAAAATATAGTGATGTAGCGCCTGTGGCAGGAGCTTCCATTAACACTGAAAGTCCGGCCTGGGCAGTAGACCGTTTGTCTATCCTGGCGCTGAAAATCTATCATATGAGGGAGGAAGCAACCCGTACAGATGCAACCCCTGCGCATCGTGAAGCCTGTCAGCGTAAGCTGGATGTGCTGCTGGAGCAAAGGAGGGACCTGGGGACAGCGATCAACCTGCTGCTGGAAGATATTGCCGGCGGTAAAAAGTATATGAAAGTGTACAAGCAGATGAAGATGTACAATGATCCTTCACTGAACCCTGTGCTCTACAAGAGTGCCTCCAATTAGCCTATGAGGACGTTACTGGCTATTCGTTTTTCGGCTATGGGAGATGTGGCGATGACGATTCCCGTGATGCAGCGGGTATTGCAGACGCATCCTGATGTGGAAATTGTTTTTGTATCAAACAAGAACTGGGAGGCTTTGTGTGCAGGAATTCCCAGGTTACATTTTTTCCCGGCTGATCTGAAGGGGAAGCATAAGGGAGTGAAAGGGTTATACCGGCTTTTTAAAGCTGTGCGGTCTGCGTATCGTATAGATGCGGTGGCGGATCTGCACCAGGTATTGCGTTCACAGATCGTGCGGACGTTCTTTAGGTTAACGGGGCGTAAGGTGGCAGTAATTGATAAGGGGCGCGCCGGAAAAAAAGCGCTTGCTGCCAGGGAAAATAAGGTATTGCAGCCATTGAGGAGCACGATAGAGCGGTATGCGGATGTGTTTCGTTCATTAGGATATGAGGTGGATATGAGTGCAACACCGCCAGTATTTGGCCGTCGTGATTTGCCGGCGGGTATGGAGGCTAAAGGAAGTTTTAAATGGATTGGTCTGGCACCGTTTGCAACATATAAAGAGAAAACGTATCCTTTTGATAAAATAGCGGCATTATTAGGAGAGCTGGTGGCGCGTGTGGATACCAAAATATTGCTGATGGGAGGTGGTGCCGGGGAGGTAGCGAAGCTGCAGGAGTTAGCGGTGCGTTATCCACAGGCCATAGTGGTAGCGGGGAGGTTTAAACTGCCGGAAGAGTTGGCTATTATTAGTCAGATGGATGTGATGATCAGTATGGATTCGGCGAATATGCATCTTGCTTCCTTATTTGGGGTGCCGGTGGTATCGGTGTGGGGAGCTACGCATCCGTTTGCAGGATTTATGGGATATGGCCAGCAATTGGAGCGGGCAGCGCAGATCGATTTATATTGCAGGCCTTGTAGTATATTTGGGAACAAGCCTTGTTTCAGAGGTGATCATGCGTGTATGGAGCAGTTGCCGGAGACAGAAATTTTGGGAAAAGTTTAAATTTTTTTGGTGGGTTAGAAAATTTTACTAATTTCGCCATCCCAAATAACAACAGCGAGTTGTTGAAATGAGGGAGGTATTGTCCTATAGTATAATGGTAGTACATCTGATTTTGGTTCAGACTGTCTAGGTTCGAATCCTGGTAGGACAACAGAAAATCCCCGCTCTAAGAGCGGGGATTTTTGTTTTTTGGATACATTTGTTTTTATGAAAATCGCATTAGCCTCCCCGCCGTTTCCCTCATCAATACAGGATGGGTTAACCTGGACAGAAAAGTTAGTCAAAGAAGCTGCTGAGAAGCAGGCGGTAATTATTTGTTTCCCGGAGTCATTTATACCTGGTTATCCGGGTATGGGGTATGTGCCTGCGGAGCGTACAGCTGAAAAGTTACAACGTGCTTTAGAGAGGGTGTGTGTGATTGCGGCAGAGAATAGGGTGGCTATTGTGATGCCGATGGATTGGTATTCATCAGAGGGAGAGTTGTTGAATGTGGCGTTTGTAATAGATGCTGATGGGCAGGTGCTGGGGTATCAAAGTAAAAATCAACTGGATCCAACGGAAGAAAGTTATTGGGTGCCTGGTACTGAGCGGCGTATTTTTCTGATTGATGGTGTGAAGATTGGTATTACAATTTGTCATGAAGGTTTTAGGTATCCTGAGTCTGTGCGATGGGCGGCGCAGCAGGGGGCGCAGATTGTATTTCATCCGCAATTTGTAGCGAGTGATGTGGCGGGGGCATTGCCGGTGGAGTGGGGGAGTAAGGGGAATTCTTACCATGAGAAGGCGACGATGATGAGGGCGATGGAGAATACGATTTTTGTGGCGAGTTCTAATTTTGCGGATGCGAGGCAGTTGGCGGCGTCGGCGTTGATAACGCCGGAGGGGGAATGTTTGGTGTATGGGGAGTATGGGGTACCGGGAGTAGTGGTG
>NZ_JBCNKF010000040.1:0-72474 GCF_039596155.1 Chitinophaga sp. | reverse complement strand
GTATCCACCACCGCCGCCGCCGCGATTGTAACCACCGCCGCCACCGCCGCGATCGTAACCACCACCGCCACCGCCGCGATCGTAACCACCACCGCCGCCGCCGCGATTGTAACCACCGCCGCCACCGCCGCGATCGTAACCACCGCCGCCACCGCCGCGATCGTAACCACCACCGCCGCCACGATTGTAGCCGCCACCACCATCACGGTCGCCATAGCCACCGCCACGATTGTAACCACCGCCGCCGCCTTCACGGTTGAAATCACGGTCACCGCCACCACCGTAGCCACCGCCGCTGCGATCGTAACCGCCGCCACCGCCATAGCCACCGTTGTCACGTGGACGATATCCACCGCCGCCACCATCGCGATCACCGCGATTATAGCCACCGCCGCCTTCGCCACGGTCACGGTTAAAATTAGGTCTGTCATCTCGATCCTGGTTGTAACCACCAGGTCTGCCCTCCCTTTCATTGTTAAAATCGGGTTTGAAGTAACCGCCTGGTCTCTCCTTATTGGGATCTTGGTCTTTTTCTGTACCAGGAGGAGAGTAGGGCCTGCGGGGGCGTTCGTTTCTCTCAAAATTCATCGTACTTACTAATTAAGCGTTTTAAGCAATATTTGCTATGATTTCATAAAAATGAAATACGTCTCCATAAGAGTTATATAAGGGCGCCGGTGAAACCCGTATGACTCCGGGCTCTCGCCAGTCCACAATGATACCGGCTTCCGTCATCTTTTGTTGGATTTCTTTACCTCTGTCATGGAATAGCAAAGATAATTGGGCGCCGCGTTCCTTACAATTTTTAGGCGTAATTATTTCAAATTTTATGTTTTCTATATGTTTTAACAGGAATTCAAGATAATCGGTAAGTCTTATACTTTTCTCTCTTAAAGCTGCCATACCAGCTGATTCAAACAGTTCCAGTGAGGCTTTCAATGCTACCATGTTAAATACCTGTGCTGTGCTTATTTGCCAGCCTTCTGCACGGTTTTTAGGCTCAAAGCCTTTTTCCATTTTAAAACGGATGGTTTCCTCGTTGCCCCACCAGCCGCCTAATCTTGGCCGGTTCCTGTCTCGGGCATGTCTTTCATGTATAAATGCTCCTCCTACTGCGCCGGGGCCTCCATTTAAATACTTATAAGAGCACCACACGGCAAAATCTACTTCCCAGTCGTGTAACTTCACAGGTACGTTTCCTACTACGTGTGCCAGGTCGAACCCGACTACAGCCCCCACTTTATGGGCTGCTTTCGTAATGGATTGCATATTAAACAATTGGCCGGTATAATAGTTTATTCCCCCCAACAATATAAGCGCTAAGCTACTACTTTCCTGATCAATAATCTGAAAAATATCTTCCTCGCGTATCAAAAATTCTCCCTCACGGGGTGCTACTTCTATTATCGCAATCGCCGGATCCAGGCCATGCAGCTTCACTTGCGTTTCCATAGCGTACTGATCGCTGGGGAACGCACCTGCTTCCATTAATATCTTGAATTTTTCCTTTGTTGGTTTGTAAAATGTCATCATCATCAAGTGAAGATTGACAGTTAGTGTATTCATTACTGTCAGTTCCTCCTGGCTGGCACCTACTATCTCCATCATCGGCCTGCTGCAATATTGCTGATAATACAACCATGGATTCCTGGCACCCCAATACCCCTCAACAGCGCATTGCTGCCAATCTTCCAACTCCTGCATAATGGCTGGTTGTACATTTTTTGCTTGCAGGCCCAGGGAATTACCGCAAAAATAGATCGCATCCTTTCCATTCCGCTGCGGAAAATAAAACTGATTCCTATAATTTCTCAACGTGTCTTTCTGGTCCTGCTCTTCGGCAAATGCCCGTGATAAATCAAACATAATTCAAATTCCATTGTTTCCCGGCAGATTCTGCTCTTAACGAAGACTCTACTTAAAAAAATTGAGTATTCAATAGCCCTTTTGGTGTATCACAGAATCCGTAACGTGTACAATTACTTTTTTTTGGTCTATAATGCCCGTCGCTATCATGCAGAAAGCAATACCACTCTGCAATAGCGGCAGTTATCTTTTTATGTATAGTTGCTAAATTTCTTTTCCTGTTAATTGCTAATACTGCTTGTTAATAATATCAGTTTATTTAAAAATCACCGGTTAGTCAATATTCCCTGCTGTTAAATAGTATTTCGTATGATAGTCTAGTTTTCAATAAACAATTCTTATAATCATAGGTCTTCTTCCTGAGGAAGGGTACCACTTGTTTCACTGTCAATCAGTATGCTGGATGCAATGACCGGTTTATCAATTTTTGTCTGCCAGTTACAACAGTTATTTGACGCTTATTTGTCAGTTGAATGATGTTAATTCTATAAAACACCTGCTAATAACGGTTATTCAATAAGGCGGTTTTTAACAATACCAGTTTTACTACTTCTGATTTATGCCAGTTATAACACTAAATTTGCTGTTTCAGTTTAATTATTATCAATCTCCGTCAAATATATTACCCAATCCGCCAAGTATACTACCTTCTTCCTTTTGGCGAACTGTTCCATATGAAACGATTCTGCTTGCTAAACGACTAATGGGTAAGGATTGTACCCATACTTTTCCAGGGCCTCTCAAAGTGGCAAAAAATAAACCCTCACCACCAAATACCATATTTTTAATTCCTCGTACAAATTCAACGTCAAAATCTACCTCGGAAGTATACGCGACCACACATCCCGTATCTATCTTTAATACCTGTCCGGGCAGTAACTTCTTCTCCATCACCAACCCACCTGCATGAACAAAAGCCATACCATCACCCTCCAGCTTCTCCATGATGAACCCCTCACCACCAAAAATCCCCGTTCCTAACTTGCGCTGCCACTCTATCCCGATACTTACTCCCTTCGCTGCACACAGAAACGCGTCTTTCTGACATATCAACTTCCCTCCCATCAGAGACAGATCCATGGGGATTATCTTGCCCGGGTAGGGGGCTGCGAAACTCACTTTCTTCTTTCCCTGCCCCACATTCGTAAATGCAGTCATAAAAAGACTCTCACCAGTTAGCATACGCTTACCGGCAGATACTAACTTCCCGAAAATGCCTTGATTTGATTGTGAACCGTCTCCAAACATGGTTTGCATCTGGATCTCCTGGTCCATCATCATGAAACTCCCACTCTCGGCCACGACAGTCTCCTGTGGATCGAGTTCTATTTCGACAATCTGTATTTCTTCACCATAGATGCTGTAATCTATTTCATGGTTGCGTCGCATAGCGTTGTTGTTACCCGGATTAACAAAAATGGCGCTTTAGGCCCAAAAATAATGATTTGCTACAGTTGTTAATTGTTAAAGTTTGTTAAGATACCAAAAAAACTGGAAATATAGTAAAGTTTAATATAAAAAACCGTCCCGGACGAAACAGGACGGTATGCTGTTAAACCTACAACTGTTACACTGTATTTTGTGTACACTTACTTAATTTATCTACTACATGCCCTTCACACACCTCAACCCTACCCATTTAATGGGATATCTCCTCATCTTCCCTACCCCTGAAAAACCTGTACGGTTTATCTGATACATAATCCGGTGCGTGCAGCCTCCTGATCGTCTCCTTCTTCATAAACACCTTCACCAGCACGACAAAGAATGGAATATACTTCAATCCCCTCGGCCATCCTTTGTAATCCAATACATCAATCGACCGCTTATTCATCGCATACATCACCGGTACCAGGATCAATGTCAGGAAAGTGGCAAATACCAACCCATATACCATCGTCCAGGCCAATGGTCCCCAGAACGCCACATTGTCTCCACCAAAGAAGATATGTGGATGGAACTCGGAGAACAGGGTTTCAAAGTCTATATTCAAACCCACGGCCAGCGGAATCAACCCAAGAATTGCGGCTATCGCCGTGAGCAATACCGGCGTCATACGGGTTCTCCCCGCTTCCACCACCGCTTCATATACCGGGATGTTCTGCTGCACCAACAGATCGGTAAACTCAACCAGTACTATTCCATTACGCACCACGATACCTGCCAGCGCCATGATACCAACGCCCGTCATGACGATAGATATGTCCATTCCGAAAACGGAGAAGCCAAGGAATACTCCAATGATACTGAAGAGGATCTCCATAAAGATCACCAACGGACGCCCGATTGAATTGAACTGCGTCACCATGATCATCAGGATCAATCCAAATGCACCAATCATGGCAAATAAGAGGAAGTTCATTGTCTCTGCCTGATCCTCCTGCTCCCCCGTCATCTTTATCTGTATACCACTCGGCTTTGCAAAATCACCCAATGCAGTCTGTATCTGTTGTACCACCTCATTTGCATTATATCCTGTGAGTACATTTGAGTACAATGTCACCACACGCTTCTGATCGATACGCTTGATACTTGCATACGTATTGGAATAATGAATATCTGCTACCGCACTCAATGGCACCTGCCTGATCATTCCTCCCATATTCATGTCGCGGTAAACTAAGTTCAGGTTCATGAGCGTATTGATATTATTACGCTGCGTCTCCTGGAACCTTACCATAATTGGATAATCATCTTCCGGATCTCTGAACTTGGATACCTCATATCCATACAATGCTGTACGCAACGCCATACCAATAGTAGTAGTGGAAATACCCTCCCTGTTCGCACGCTCACGATCTATATTCACTACAATCTCAGGCTTGTTGCTCTGGAAGTCTGACCGTAACTCTTCTACCCCACCTATCTCCAGCGAATCCAGATATCGCTTCAGTTTGTCAGCTGTCGACGTTAATTCTTCAAATTCATCGCCCGCTATTTCAATGTTGATCGGCTTACCTGTCGGCGGGCCACCCTGCTCCTGCTCTACCGTAATATCAGTACCAGGTATACCTTTCACCGCCTGCCTGATCTTGTCAAGGTACTGCTTTGTATCATGCCCGTCACGCTTTCCAAACTCTACAAAAGCGACTGTCACTTTCCCCTTATGTGGCTGCACACTCATATCCATTTGCGACGGATCTCCCGCCCCTACCGCTACATTGGAAATAATAGATTCTACTATCGGATTGTTTGCACCAACCACTTTTGTTATCCTGCCCTCTACTATGTGCGTGATACTGTCAGTATACTTCTGATCCGTACCCATTGGCAATTCTATATAAGCATAGATGAAGTTCGGGTCTGCCTGCGGGAAGAATACCACCTTCGGATTCCTGATCGCTGTCAACATAATACTAAAGATCAGCAAACCAAATGTGCCGATCAGTATCCATATCGGCCTCCATCCAACCAGGCACCATTTCAATATGCGCTTATATCTTTCCTGTACCCTCGGCCAGAAGTTGCTCTGGAAGCGCCGTGCCAATCCACCCAGATAAAACTTCTCCAGTAAGATCAGCAGGAATATAAAGATGACAAAGTTGCCTAAACCGATACTACCATTCGCATACCCCAGCAATGCAATCACACCGAACACGATGGCCATATAGGTAAACTTCTTATTCCACGTTGGCTTTGGATGGTTCTCTCCTTCATGCCTGTCCATGAAATCCACCGCAAACACCGGGTTAATGATATATGCCACTACCAGCGAAGCACCCAGTGTTGTGATCAACGTCACCGGCAGGAAAAACATAAACTTACCAATGATACCCGGCCAGAATAACAATGGTACAAACGGCGCCAACACCGTCAACGTGCCTGAAAACACAGGTAAAAACACCTCTCCCGCCGCTATCTTGGCGGCTTTCACAATACCGAGGTCCTTTCGCTCATAGAAGATACGGTGTACGTTTTCTATCACCACGATCGCATCATCCACCACAATACCCAATGCCAGCAGGAACGAGAACAACACCATCATATTCAGGGTGAAATGATAAGCCGGCATCAACAGGAAAGCAATGAACATAGAAATCGGCACCGACATCGCTACAAAGATCGCATTTACCGCACCCATGAAGAACATAAGGATCACCGTTACCAGCAGGAAGCCAATAATGATCGTATTGATCAGGTCATGCAGCGTTACACGTGTTGAATTAGACTGGTCACCCGTGATCACCACATTCAATCCCTTCGGGAAATAATCCTTCTTCATCTCTTCGATGATCACCCTGATCTTATCAGAGGCATCGATCAGGTTCTTACCACTCTGCTTGATCACATTCAGGGTAATTACATTCTTACCA
This sequence comes from Chitinophaga sp., assembly GCF_039596155.1. Lineage (GTDB taxonomy): Bacteria > Bacteroidota > Bacteroidia > Chitinophagales > Chitinophagaceae > Chitinophaga. Next base: position 66,295 of record NZ_JBCNKF010000040.1, on the reverse strand, counting down.
CCCAGACGCGCATAGCTCTCCTGCTCTTCAAACCCGTCTACCACATCTGCAATATCACGCAGGTATACTGTAGCACCGGAAGCGCTGCGGATCACTATATTACGCAACTTGGAAGGATCTTTATATTCACCCTTCACACTCAGGGTACGCTTCTGTCCATCCATAGATACCTGTCCGCCGGAAATGGTCCTGTTTTCAGAAGCCACCGCATTTGCGATATCATCGAAGCTCACCTGCGCCGCATCCATTTTGTACTTATCTACATTGATCTGGATCTCGCGATCAAGTGCCCCCACAATATCCACACGGGTAATCTCATTCAGGGCCTCTATTCTGTCCTGCATTTCATCTGCATATTTCTTCAATGATTGCAGATCGAAATCACCTGACAGGTTGATGTTCATAATCGGAATCTGGGATACATCTATCTTAATGATCTGTGGTTCCTGTGTAAGATTGTTCGGCAGGTCTTTCTTCGCATCATCTACTTTTTCTCTCACTTCCTGACGTGCCGTTTCCATATTCTCTCCCGCTTCAAACTCAATCGTGATAGCAGAGTAATCCTGCATACTCGTACTCTTGATAGACTTTACCCCGGAGATACCACCCAGTTGTTTTTCAATGGGCTTTGTCACCAGTGTTTCCATATCCTCAGGAGAAGTACCATCATTAATGGTGCTGATATAGAACTGCGGGAATACGACCTCCGGGTATTGCTCCTTCGGTAAACTTTGATAAGATAATATACCGGCTATAGCGATGATAATAGTGGCGACATACACGCTCACCTTATTATCAATTGCCCAGCTGGTAGGCTTAAATTCTTTGTTCAGATTATCTTGCATACAACAGTATTTTTAAGATCATAACTGGATCAGGTCATTGTCATTCAATCCCTGATAACCTGTTGTTACTACATTATCTCCCACCTGTAATCCGCTTTTAATTTCAGCTTTATCATTGTAGGTACGTCCTACCTGCACTTCTCTTCTCTTAGCGATCAATCCATCTTTGGATTTTTCTGCAACGATTACAAAGGATTTGCCCAACGCATACTGGATCACATTTACAGGAATTACCAGTGCATGAGGGGTTGTATAGTCTATGATCTTTATCTGCGCAATCATATTGGGTCTCAGTGCAGGATCACTGCTCAATGGCACCTCCACCTTGATCGTACGACTCACCGGATCGATCACTTTCGCAGCAAATCCGATCTTTGTGCGGAGTTGCTTATCAATATCCGGGAACCGTATTACGACAGGATCTCCCGTTTTCACCACACCTGCGTAAGCTTCTGCCACATTGGCCAACACGCGCAAATCAGCATTGTTCACTACTCTGAACGAAGTGGAACCAGGAGCCGCATTGTCTCCCAGCTTTGCAATCACCGCATCAACAGTGCCATTGATAGGAGAAATGATCCTCGCCTGTGAGAGCTGGTCATTCAGGGTCGCCATTTTCCTTTCCAGCGACTCCTTCTGATTCTTAGCATTGAGGTATTGTACTTCGGAACCAATCTGTTGTTTCCAGAGATTCTGCTGTTTTTCGTACAAGGTAGTGGCAAGATCCAGCTGCGTACGGAGTTCGGCCACATTTGCCCGCAGTATCTGATCGTCTACCTGGGCCAGTGTCTGACCTTTGGAAACCTGCTGCCCCTCCTTTACATAAATTGCGGTGATCACACCGGGCACCTTGGAACTGACATTCACGTTTTCACGTGCATCTACAGCACCTTGTATATCGATATAATGTTCAAACACTGAATCCTTTACAGCTGTAACAATCACTGACTTCATTTTTTTTGCGGCTGTGTCAGTTTTATTTACCTCTTTTTCCAGCTGCGCAATCTCTTTTTTCAGGTCCGCTTCCTGTTGTTTCAACTGCTTCAGTTTTTCTTCAGCTGTAGGTTGACCGCATGCCATGAAGGCGAGCAGCGTCAGTAATGCGGCGTGATATTTATAAGACATATAGAATGAATTAGAATTAAGATTAATACTGCGACGACTATAATTTGCCGTAGGCTTTCAGATAATCGATCCTGGACACACTGGCATTGTAAAGTGCTGTGAAATAATTGTTCTGAGCGGTGAGCAGGTCATTTTCTGCATTACTCATTTCCAGGCTGGAACCTACGCCCTCTCTGTATTTTATCTGGGTAGTATTATATACTTCCTGTGCCAGTTGCATGTTGCTTTCCTGAGCTTCCAGCGCTACGATATTGTTACGCAGGTTGGAAATAGATTGTGTTTGTTCCAGATCAATACCAAGCTTGGCATCTTCAATAGAGATCTCTGTTTTCTTTACCTGCAGGAATGCCTGATCTACCTTGCGCCTGCGCTGGAAGCCGGTGAAAATGTTAAAGCTCAGGTTCACACCATAGCCCACATACCCGTACCAGGTTTTATTGTCAAAGTAGTTGAACACATCACTCGCGCGGCTCACACCACCTGTACCGAAGAGCGAGAGCACTGGCAGTGCATTGTATTTATAGCGCTTAAGATCGTATTCGTATGCTGCCTTTTGTGATTGTAGTAATTGATATTCTATACGCTGTGAGTAGTCAAAGTTTTCTACAGCCACTGCTGATTTCAGGTCTGCCGTAGAAAGCGTATCAGTGAGTGTCAGCTCTGTACGCATGGGCATCCCCATGGAGTATTTGAGTGCTGCCAGGCCTACTTCCGAAAGGTTCTGCAACCGGGTCTCTTCCGTGCGGAGGTTAGTCACCTGCACTACCAGCCTGTCTACATCGAGTTTTTCAACGAGCCCGTTCTTATAGGTTTCTCTTGTCTCAGCCAATAGTTTTTCAAGCGTAGTTAAGTTGCCCCTGAGAATGCTCAGGGCCTTATGTGCAGAAAGCACATTGTAGTAAGCTTTGTAAACATTCACTTTGACATCAATCTCAGCTTTCTGTACACCTCTGTGAGAAAGTTCTTCCAGTGTTTTGCGGGCCTGGAGTGCTACGAGTACACTTGGATCGAAGAGTACCTGGTTGAATTTCACTTCCCCCAGCACATTGAATTTCAGACCAAACGCGAACGGTACGAGTGTTCCTTTGGGTACAGTGTCAGAGAAATTGGAGGCATCAATCAACTGTTTCTGGACAATTGGATTGTGTTGGAAGGATCCGGCACCGCTGAGCTGTGGCAGCGCCATTCCGCTGACTTCTTTGTTCTTGGCCAGCTGGATGAGCTCATCCAGTTTAGCATTTCGCACGGTTGCCTGGTTAGCAAGGGCGTAGTCGACCGCTTCTTTTGCAGAGAGCGACATAGGCGCTAACGGCGTAGTGACGGGAGACTGGGCCATTCCCGTGTGAAAAATCAGCAGCAGCAAGGCTCCTATCCATCCTGTCCGCTTTTTGTTCGCTTGCATAAAGGTCATTTGGTTTTACGATAGTTGTAGTTTATAGGCTTCAATCCTTTCAAATCCCTTACTGGAAACAAGCCCATATAGAAAATGTTCCAATAGGATATGTTGTACTTTATTCATCTCGTAGAGTCCGGGGGCAAATACCTCCGGCTGAAAGCACAGCATTGCGGTAGACAAGCGGTACTTTGTAAGTATATCCACGTCCAGGTCCGGACGATAAAGCCCCTCTCTGATCCCTCTTGTCAGGTTGTCGCGAATAGTGCTTTGCAGGCTGGTATCCCGGTAAGAGAGAAAGGCCTGGTAGGCAGTGGAATGATATCTTTGCAGATCAAGGAGAACAAAGGGTTTCATATGCCTGAACTGTTTATCCAGCATTTGCATCACCAGCAGCAGTTCTTCAATGGCATCTTCGGCCGCTGTCCGGATTACTTTGCAGTCATTTTCTACCGAGCGCAGATAACGTGAAATCGCATGGGTAACCAATTCATCTTTGTCAGCGAAGTGGGCGTAAAGGGTCTTTTTAGAAACGCCCATTTTATGAGCGATGTCGTCCATAGTGATGGACCTGGTGCCAAACTGGCTGAACAAATGGAATGCGGTATCCAGAATACGTTCCTGTATTTCCATTGGATAGTGGTTTTGCAGGGGCAAGAAATCTCAAATCTCTTCTCAGAATAAGGTCAATGTAAAACTATGGAAACTTTTTATACTTTGAAAGTTTCCAGTTGGATTTTATTTAATGTAGATAAGTTGAAGTTAAAAAGCACATTCCCTATTATATAGTACCTTTACACCAGTTATTACAACAACTATTATGTCTCCAAAAATTCGTTTTAAAGTTCTGGCATCGAGGATTTTAAGGTATTTCTTCCAGGGTCTGCTGATCCTGGCACCGATCGGTGTGACTGCCTTTACTTTGTACTACCTGTTTGTTACCATCGATAACATCTTCCCCAAGGAACTGGTCCCCCAGGAAGCCCCTTTCAGCTACCTCAGGTACAAAGGAGTAGGGTTTGCACTGGTTTTACTGCTGGTCGTGGCAGTGGGTTACATGAGTTCTTCCTTTATTCTGGGAAGGATCTTCGCACTTTTTGACACCATCCTGGAAAAGACACCTTTCATCAAGTATATTTATTCATCTGTCAAAGACGTTTTCGACGCATTTGTTGGAGAAAAGAAAAAGTTCGATCATCCCGTGCTCGTCCAGATATATGGTGTGGATGTATGGGAGATGGGCTTCATCACCCAGCCAGATGTCTCCACCCTGGGCCTGGAAGGTTACATGGCCGTGTACGTACCGCATGCCTATGCCATCACCGGTAAAGTATTCATGGTACCTGCCCACAAGGTAAAACCCCTCACAAATATCTCTGCAGGAGAGGCCATGAAGTTTGCCGTGAGCGGCGGGGTGACTTCCCTGGAAAATCACCATAAATAATAATATTTTTGAAAAGACTGGTTTCCATTGTTGTTTGTACAATCCTCCCATTCACGACCATGGGCTGGGGCTTCTTTGCCCATCAGCGGATCAATGAACTGGCGGTATTTTCCCTTCCCACTGCCATGCTTGTGCTCTACAAACCGCAGCAGGCCTACCTGAAAGCCCATGCTACAGATGCAGATAAAAGAAGATATATCGTAGCAGCCGAGGGACCGCGTCACTATATAGACCTCGATCATTACGGAGCTCCGCCGTACGACTGGATGCCCCGAAGCTGGCAGGCTGCCCTGCTACAGTTTGGGGAAGACAGCCTGCAACAATACGGGATCGTACCCTGGTACATCCCCCAGATCATATCGCGGTTATCCAAAGCCTTTCAGGACAGAGATCTTGACAAAGTACTTCATCTCAGTGCTGATCTGGGCCATTACGTGGCAGATGCCCATGTTCCACTCCACGCCTGCTCTAATCACAATGGCCAGTTCACAGGCCAGGAAGGTATCCACGGACTTTGGGAATCACGCATTCCGGAGCTGCTGGCAGATGCTACCTTCAGTTACTGGAGTGGCAAAGCTGTTTACATCCGGGATGTGCCCGCATTTGTATGGCAGGTGGTGAGTAGCAGTGCCATGGCAGCAGATACGGTACTTTCCCTGGAAAAAGCATTGAGCCTGCGTACACCGCCAGATGCCCGTTATGCCTACGAAAACAGGAAAGGAAAACTGGTGCGTACTTACGCTACTTCCTATACGAAAGCATACCAGCAACTGCTGGGCGATATGGTAGAACGTCGCATGCAGGCGGCCATTCATGCAGTAGCTTCCTGCTGGTATACAGCCTGGGTAGATGCAGGCCAGCCACCACTCAGTAACATGATCCGGAAAAAAATAAAAGAAAAAATGCCACTGCCAGATACAGGCAGAATGATAGGACGGGTAGAGGAATAGCTGGCATACGCTTTGTGCAAAAAATCAAGTTGAAGAACCCGGGACCGTTTTCAATTAATTTCGATTTTAAAAAAATATAAATTATCTTTGTTAATACTATCTTTTTAGCCTTATCCTACACATTATCAGCATCTGATTTGAAATGCCATTTCAATTTTTTAATCCATTCCTCTGACAAAACCAAGAAGCAAAGTGGAACAAGCTAACAATTTATTTAATTTAGATCGACCTATGAAGGTGCACAATTTTAACGCGGGACCTTCCGTATTACCAAATGAGGTTCTGTACAAGGCTAGTAAGGCTTTGATTGACTTTGAGGGGTCAGGAATGTCCATATTGGAAATAGGGCATAGGACTCCACTGTTTCAGGCTGTCATGGATGAGGCACGTAATCTCGTACGCGAACTGATGCAACTGGAAGATGACTTCGAAGTACTCTACCTCCACGGTGGTGCTACGCAGCAATTCCTGCAGGTTCCTATGAACTTACTTGAAAATGATGGTACGGCATCTTATATCGATACCGGTGTATGGAGCAATAAGGCGATTAAAGAAGCAAAACAGTTTGGTTTCGTAGACGTAGCTGGTAGTTCAAAAGAAAGTAACTACAATTACATTCCCAAACAATTCAATGTTTCCCCTAAGTCAACTTATCTGCATATCACAACCAACAATACCATCTATGGTACTCAATGGCAACAAATACCACAGGTAGATGTACCATTGGTAGGCGATATGAGCAGTGATATCCTGAGCAGACAAATGGACTTCAACAAGTTCTCCCTCATTTATGCAGGTGTACAGAAAAACATGGGCGCTGCCGGCGTTACCATGGTAGCTGTACGCAAAAGCATTCTTGGCAAGGTAACCCGCAAGATTCCAACGATTCTGGACTACCGCAACCACGTTGAAAACGGTTCAATGTTGAATACCCCTCCCGTATTTTCAATTTACATTTCCATGCTCACCCTTCGCTGGCTGAAAGACCAGGGCGGTGCCGCCGCTATGGAAAAACTGAATGAGAAAAAAGCAGCCCTGCTGTACGATGAGATCGATCATAACCCATTGTTCCGCGGTACTGTGGCTAAGGAAGACCGTAGCCGCATGAACGTATGCTTTATCATGGATAAACCGGAACTGGAAGATGAATTCCTGAAATTCACCAAAAAGGAAGACATCGTAGGTATAAAAGGACACCGCAGCGTAGGTGGTTTCCGTGCTTCGCTGTACAATGCATTGCCATATGAAAGTGTAGAAGTGCTGGTTGAAGCCATGAAATATTTCAGCCTGAAGAAAGCTTAATCTTACTTTTTATAAAAATGCAAAAGCTCCTGTCAAAAGCAGGAGCTTTTTGCTTTTGCACCATCCCCCTACACATCAAATACCCCATCGGGTACTGTTGGCCTTGAATTTGCTCATCTGCCTATTTACATTTACATTCACCTGACTAACAATACCGTATATCATGGCAATCATCAGACCGTTCAAAGGATTAAGACCCACGCCCGCACTGGCTGAGAAAGTTGCAGCACGACCATATGATGTGTTAAGTGCTTCGGAAGCCAAACAGGAGGCAGCCGGTAACCCCTACTCTTTTTACCACGTTTCCAAATCAGAAATCGACCTGCCCGATGACACCGACGTATATAGCCAAACTGTATATGATAAAGCTGCCGAAAACCTGCAACGATTTATCAAAGAAGGCACCCTCTTCCAGGACGATACCCCCTCCTATTATATCTATCGCCTTATCATGAACGGCCGTAGCCAGACAGGACTTGTATGTGTATCCTCCATCTCCGACTATAATAGCGGAATTATCAAAAAGCATGAATTCACCCGTCCTGACAAAGAAAAGGACAGGATCAACAATATTAAAACCACCAATGCACAGACAGGCAATGTATTCCTTGCCTACAACGATGTTCCGCTCATCAATTCACTCATTGATCAGTGGATGGCACATCATGCGCCTGCGTATGACTTTACTGCTACTGACGGCATTCAGCATACCATCTGGGTGGTGGATGATAAAGCGACCAACGACAATATCACTACACTCTTCGAAACCAAAGTACCACATACCTACATCGCTGATGGACACCATCGTGCAGCCGCTGCTTCGCTGGTACAAAAAGAACTGGAAGAACAACAACGCATCGGCCTGGATGATCCCGCTGATTATTTTCTTACCACCATCTTTCCCGCCAGTCAGCTGGCGATCCTTGACTATAACAGGGTAGTCAAAGACCTGAATGGCCTGAGCAAAGACGAGCTGATCTCTAAACTGGAATACGACTTTGTCGTTGAGCCGATCGGGCATCTGCCACAGGCTCCCTCCATGCTCCACGAGTTCACCATGTACCTGGATGGCAGCTGGTATCGGCTGGTGGCACAGGAAGGAACCTTTACCTACGATCCCATCGGCATTCTGGATGTGACTATCCTCTCCAACAATGTACTGGACAAACTACTCGGTATCAAAGACCAGCGTACGGATAAGCGCGTCGACTTCATAGGCGGCATCAGGGGACTGCAGGAACTGGTTAAACGGGTAGATAGCGGTGAATACAAGGTGGCCTTTGCCCTGTATCCTGTAACCATCCAGCAATTATTTGACATTGCAGATAGCGGAAATGTAATGCCGCCCAAGAGCACCTGGTTCGAACCTAAACTGCGGGACGGACTGCTCTCTCATTTACTTTAAATTATTTCCTACCTCTTACAGTAGCTGCAGGCTGCCGTAAGAGGTACGCTCCCCCTGCCGTAACGTTATATCATCTCTCCAAATAACATAGATATTCCGTTATTTCCAGCCTACAACAAGGTTTGGCACATTTTTCACTATTTTTACAGCAAACGAAAGATCAAGGATGTACATGAGGGCTTCTTTATTGAAAATAGCTATATGTATTGGCTTCTTTTTCGCGACCATACCGGTTTTCGCACAAGATGCCAATGAATTATTCAACACTGCTACCGGCTTCATTCGCAGCGGAGATTACTCCAACGCCATTCTGGTACTGAACCAGGCCATTACAATGGAACCAGACAATACCCAGTTTAAAAAACAGCTGGGATTTGCCTACTGGCTACAGGGCGATATGAGCAAAGCCAAGAGCACCATCGAGCCCCTGCTGAATAAAAAGGACGCAGATGCACAACTCTACCAGATAGCCGGTAATATCTACCAGGCAAAACAGGAATGGAAAACAGCCCAGAAATTATACGAAAAAGGCCTGAAACGCTTCCCCGAAAGCGGAGAACTGTATAATGACAACGGCCAGCTGCTGATGTTCCTGAAAATCTATGAGGGTGGTATGGCCAACTGGCTGAAGGGTATTGAAAAAGATCCCACCTTCCCTGGCAATTATTACAACGCCTGCAGAGCGTATTCTTATGTGAAAGACCCTTCCTGGATCATCATCTACGGTGAAATCTTTGTGAACCTGGAAAGCTACACAGAACGTACTGCCGAAGTACGTACCATGCTGATAGACGCTTACAAGAAATTATATAACGATCCGAGTCTCATGACCCAGGCCCTCGCTGACCTGGAAAGTGAGCGCAAAAGCAGGAAGCCCTCAGCATCTGAATTTGCTGACGCCTACAAAGCTTCCATGGGCAAACAGACATCCGTTGTGATGACGGGTATAGACCCCGAAACACTCGTGATGGTCAGAACCAGGTTCCTGCTGGACTGGTTTAACTTCTCAGGTGTGAAATTCCCATACGCATTATTTGACTACCAGCGCACCCTGCTGAAAGAAGGCCTGTTCGATGCTTACACACAGTGGATCTTTGGTCCGGTAAGCAACCAGTCCGCCTTTAAAGCCTGGACAAATTTGCATAAATCAGAATACGACGCATTTTTACAATATCAGCGCAGCCATCCTCTGAAGCTGAGACCAGATGAGTACTACAACGACAATCGCTTCTCTCTGGCAAGATAACGCCCCAAGGATGGTAACAATCTCGACCCGGGGCTTACAGATAGTGTAAGCCCCTACATGAAAAGCTAATTATTCAAATTCCACATATGCTTACCATCAAACACCAAAGCACCATCGAGAAAGCCGTAAAGGCAAACCATGAACGGGCCTTTTTCTCGCAGTATCCTGAGCACCCCAAAGCTTACGGCGAGCAAGCCCCCGAAGAAGGCCGCAACAGGTACAAAGCACTGCTCAACAAGCCATTCTCACAACTCCTGCAAACCGGTGAATCCGGATGGGCCGGTGAGGAAGTATCTCCATACACCATGGAGCCACTGGGCATCACCTACCCCCTCTTCACTGCGGACGATCTTGTAGAAAAAGCTGTTGCTGCCGCTCCCCAATGGCGTAATACAACTGTGGATATACGGGCCGATATACTGGTAGAAACACTGGAACGCATACAAACTTATTTTTTTGACATCGCTGATGCTACCCAGCACACGACCGGTCAAAGCTTTATGATGAGTTTCCAGGCTTCAGGACCGCACGCCAACGACCGCGCGCTCGAAGCAATCGCTATGGGCTACCATGAGCTGAACCGCTACCCTGCCGAACAGTTATGGGAGAAACCCATGGGGAAATTTGCCCTGCAACTCAAAAAGAATTTCAGAGCAATGCCCAAAGGACCCGGCCTTGTAATCGGTTGCTCCACATTCCCGGTATGGAATTCGCTACCCGGTATATATGCAGATCTTGTAACTGGCAACCCTGTGATCGTGAAACCTCACCCCAGGGCCATACTACCTATCGCAATTGCGGTAAGTGCCATACAGCAGGTATTGCAGGAGAAAGGCTTTAGCCCTAACCTGTGCCAGCTGGCCGCTGATACCACTGCTGCACCGATCACCAAAACGCTGTGTGAACATCCTGGTATCAAACTTATTGATTATACAGGGGGCAGCCAGTTCGGGAACTATGTGGAATCCCTGCCTGGTAAGTCTGTTTTTACCGAAAAAGCCGGCGTCAACTCTGTCATCCTGGATAGCGTAACAGACATAGATGCTGTGATGCAGAATCTGGCCTTTTCTGTCTCCCTCTATTCCGGGCAAATGTGTACCGCCCCGCAGAACTTCTTTATACCGGCAGGAGGCATAGAAACACCTAATGGCACGCTTTCTTTTGATGAAGTAGTGGAGAAATTCAAAAACGCGGTCACCGCACTGGTTACAAATCCTAAAATGGGCGCCGGTACACTGGGAGCACTACAAAACGATACCACCCTGCAACGGGCACACAATGCGGGCAAACTGGGTGCAAAAGTAATCCTGGAAGGTCAGCCACTGGTGAACGAAGAGTTCACACACGCCAGAGGTTTTACGCCAGCCATCCTGCAGGTAGACAGTGCAGACAGGCACATCTTCGAACAGGAATTATTTGGCCCGGTTTTGTTACTCGTAAAAACAAAAGATACAGACGAGTCTATTCAACTGGCCCGTCAGATGGCACAGCAACACGGAGCTATTACCTGTGCTGCATATGCCGTAAACCCGGACACAAAGGAAAAAATAACTGAGGCTATGAATAGCGTGTTTACACCGGTTTCTTTCAATTTTACCGGCTTTATCTGGGTAAACCAACACGCAGCTTTTTCCGATTTCCATGTGACCGGCGGTAATCCCGCAGGGAACGCAAGTTTTACAAACCCGGAATTTATTCTCAGACGTTTCGTTTGGGTAGGCAACCGGGAAGTGACTGGCAGCTGAGATGCGAATAATATAGTTTATGAAATATATAGTTCCAATCATTTTACTTACATTCCTGGCAGCCTGCGAACAGGCGCCAAAAGCGGACAAAGCAACGATCCAGGATGTCCAGTCCGTTGCGGAAGGAGAAGGGAGATCATATCATGTGGATACTACCGTGAGTGTGGTCCAGTTCATAGGCACAAAGCCCACAGGCAAGCATACCGGTATTTTCAGACTACTGGAAAGCAAACTGTATGTAAAAGATACAATGGTAACAGGAGGTAGTATTAAGATCAATATGAGTACGCTCGCCGACATAGATCTGGCACCTACCGATTCCATGCTGCAACACAAGCTGGAAGCCGAACTGAAAGGACCGATGTTCTTTGATATTGAGAAATATCCGGTGGCGACTTTTGAAATTACTGGTGTGACAAATTTCAAACCGTCTGTAGGAAATGAAGTATTAATGAAAGATGCGAACTATACCGTACAGGGTAATCTCACGCTTAAAGATTCGACCAAGAACATTTCATTCCCGGCCTTTATTACAAGAGAAAAAGGTGTGATCAGGGCGGAGGCGAATTTTAACATAGACAGAACCCTGTGGGGAATGACTTACAGGGCAGATCAGTCGATGCAGGATAAGTTGATTAATTCGCAGGTAAATATTCAGTTTAAACTCGTCGCAAAACAATAAAAAAAAGAGGTCGGAGCAATTCAATTTTGATCCGGCCTCTTTTTCCTGAAAATGGCCTTCATCCCCGTTGATGAATCCCCGCTTTCAGGACAGTTTTTATTTAGTTCCTTTTCTGCTTTACAAAAACCGCTGGCTCTTCGTCATCCAGCCTTATACCCAGCCTGTTGATAGCCCCGTTATCATCCATCAGGAAATGTATAACCGCCATACTACCTACCGTAAAATCAGTGCTGCTCGTCGCATCAAATATATCATATCCGCGATGCTTCAGATACACCGTCTCTAACGGAAGCCTGGCAAACAACGAATCATCTTTCACGAACACTTCAAAACTACCATACAGGTTGTTTGTATAAGTACCTGTCATTTCTCCTGGTGAACGATGCACGTCTGTGCCCTTAATAATAACCGTGTCCTTCCTGACTTGTAAAGCAGCAGGAGGAGGAGGCGCATGCAGCCTTTTTTCAGCCTCCCCATACCAGTCTATCTTACCTAACCTGAGTGCCCTGTCTGCAAGTATATTATGTACTATATCCGGCACAATAGAACCACCCTGGTTACTTAACACAACAATACCAATACTATCAGAAGGGAATAAACAAGTCAGGGCAGTAAAACCATCTATATTACCTCCATGCTCTGCCTGATAGTGCCCCCTGTACGAACGCAGGAACCAGCCGAGTCCATATCCGTTAAAATGCAGATCAGGATGTGCCTTATCCGGCAGATTATACCAGATAGCCATCTGTAAACCGAGGGCCTCGCGTACATAAGTCTTCGGCAACACTGTTTTCCCTTTGTACTTTCCACTATTTAACCACATACTCACCCAGTTCCCCATATCCAATACACTGCTATTAATGCTCCCCGCAGGGGCTATCACATCTATATTGCGGTACGGCAGTTTTTTGATACTGCCGTCCAATGCCACACTATATGGCAACGCTTTATCCTGCTCCTTTTCCATGTCAGTGACTGACAAATCAGAATGTGACATCCCCAGCGGGTCAAAAAAGTACTGGCGGATATTCTCTTCCCAACTTCTGCCAGTCAGTTTCTCCGCCACCTTCCCCTGCGCCAGATACATGAAATTATTGTATTCCCACCGTGAACGCAATGGCGTGTGTGGCTTGAAATATCGGATACGATACAAAAGAGTATCCCTGCTTTTGGGCGGGAAGAAAAGCCAGGAATAGTCATATCGCTGAATGCCCGTACGATGGGTCATCATATCGCGAAGCGTCACCTGCTCATTCAGATCATTGGTAGCAAAGACCAGTTCCGGCAGAAAATTGCGCACAGGTTGTTCGAAATCCAGCTTCCCCTGATCCCTGAGTATGCCCAGCAGACCTGCTGTAAATGCCTTTGTATTGGAGCCCACAGCAAAGACGGTATGAGGGGTTACAGGTACTTTGTGTTCGTAATCCCTGTAACCAAATCCTTTGGCATAGATGATCTTATCTTTTTCCACCACGGCAACAGCAAAACCGGCTGCATGCCAGGTACTCAGGATCTTGTTAAATTCTTTATCTAATCCGGCAAACCGGGGGTCTTCTTTAGCGGGTGTCTGCGCATGTGCCCGGGAGATCAACAGGGCAGCCATGCAAAACCAAAGGGGTAATTTCTTCATGGTGTGGGTTGTATTGCAGTAAGATACTAAAAGTATGCTTACGCAGAGCGTTTTTCACAACGTGAAATACTCAAGGCAATACTATACGGCGACTGCTTTCTCGTCGTAAATGACACTGGAAAACTCACACAACTTTTCCAGTAAACCACAAAGTTCCACTCCATTCTCTGTTAGCGAGTAAACAACTTTAGGTGGCATGCCGGGAAACTGCTGCCGGGTGATCAGTCCTGTTTTCTCCAGCGTTTTAAGCCGGTCTGAAAGGATATGATCCGTAATATAAGTCAGCTCTTCCCTGATTCCTGAAAATCTATTATTGCCCGCTTCTATACAAAATAAAATATCTGTAGTCCAGCGACGGCTCATAGAAAACAACAATTCATTCAGCGGACACTTGCTCTCCAGGAACGATTGATTCTGATAATTAGACGAATTAGTCTTTCTTTCTGCCATATTACTCTAAAATTCTAAGTTTATGATTCGGGTTCGTCCTTAAAAAAAGTGATAGTATAGAAAAGATACTGCTATTATAGAAATTAGGCAAACTAAATTATCGTTAACCAGTTAGAAAAATGGATAAATGGCGGTTCCATGCATCCTCTACAGCAGCCTGAACCAGCGTATTCAATTGTACGCTGAAACCAAAGGTATTTATTCTTACGTATGTTATCATACCGGCGTTAGCAAATCTGCCGGCTGCTCATGATCACTTTTCTGAAAATTTTATTCAGCGCATTATTAATCTGGATGTGTTATGTAGTGATCACGACCAGTATGGAAAGCAGCCTGTTCAAAGAATGGAATTTCCTCGGCAGTATACCCTGGATGCGGGCCACACTTTGGGATTTCTATACGAATGTATTGGTCATTTTTATATGGATCTGTTACAAGGAAAAAACTATCATCAGCAAAGGGATCTGGCTCCTGTTATTAATTACATTAGGCAGTATTGCCAGTTGTATTTATATGCTGGTCCAGCTTTTCCGCCTCCCGCCAGCAGAAGGTCTTAAAGAATTATTCGGAAAAAAACATGGATAACCTTACAATCGTCTTACTACTTATCCTGGTATGTGGAATGATCATGGCCATGGTATGGGGATGGGCACGCGCTATTCACAATGCAGGCGTAGTAGACATCTTCTGGTCTTATAACTTTCCGGTCATAGGCATATTACTCCTGTTACTGGCAAGTGGTAATCATATCCGCAAATACCTGATCTGTAGCATGGTCATCATTGCGGGTATCAGGCTCGGCACGCATCTGCTCATCAGGGTTTCAGCCCACATGGAAACAGAAGACGGTCGCTATCAGCAACTGAGAAAGGAATGGGCACCACATGCAGACAAAAAGTTCTTCTGGTTTTTTCAATTTCAGGGGCTTTCAAATGTACTGTTATCCGTACCATTCATCATTAGTGCACTCAACAAGGAAACTGCTATAGGCATTGCAGAATATACAGGCATGATACTGTGGGTGATCAGTGTGACAGGCGAAGCAATTGCAGACAGGCAATTGCATGTATTCAAAACTAAAAACAAAAGCTTAGTATGCAATACCGGGCTATGGAGGTATTCCAGGCATCCCAATTACTTTTTTGAATGGATGATGTGGGTATCATACAGCATCTTTGCTCTCGGATCTCCCTATGGATACCTGGGATTGATCAGCCCTCTCATCATCCTCTACCTGCTGCTGAAAGTGACAGGCATACCAGCCACCGAAGAGCAGTCACTGCGTTCCAAAGGAGAAGCCTATAAAGCCTATCAGCGCAGCACCAGTGCCTTCATTCCCTGGTTCCCGGCCAGCTCATAAGATTCCGCTCTTACATATTGTGTTTATTACTTTCAATCATATTCAACATGTGGTACGATACCCTCATTGAAAAAAATACCGTTCCTGATATATTATTGCGCAAAGGCATCCGAAAACTGCTGAAGCAAAGGCTGGATGACGAAAACAAAGGAGATGCCGAAGCACAACAGGCCCACCTTATGTCACTGATTGAGCAACTCAAAGCTTCTCCCATTGCTGTAAGTACAGCGGAAGCCAATACACAGCATTACGAAGTTCCTACTCCATTCTATCAATATTGCCTGGGTAAATACCTGAAATATAGCTGCGGATACTGGCTACCCGGTGTTACTGAACTGGATATAGCGGAAAAAGATATGCTGGAACTGACCTGCAAAAGAGCAGAACTGTCGAATGGCATGGATGTACTGGAACTCGGCTGTGGCTGGGGATCATTGTCTCTCTTCATGTCGGCAAAGTTCCCGGGTAGTCAGTTTACAGTTGTATCCAACTCACGCACACAAAAAGAATATATCGACGCACAAGCCGCTGCACGCGGCATCACCAACCTCACGGTGATTACTGCTGACATGAATATATTTCATACGGATAGGCAGTTCGACAGGGTGGTCTCTGTTGAAATGTTTGAACATATGCGTAACTACCAATTGCTGCTCAAAAAAGTCGCTTCTTTTTTAAAAGCAGAAGGGAAGCTCTTCATTCATATCTTTACACATAAAGAGTATACCTACCTCTTTGAAGTGAAGGATGAAACCGACTGGATGAGCCGGTACTTTTTTACCGGCGGCGTAATGCCCGGCGATGACCTGATGTTCTACTTTAATGACCATCTTTCTGTCAGTAAGCACTGGCATGTAACCGGCACACATTACGGCAAAACAGCAGAAGCATGGTTGCGCAATATGGATGATCATAAAGCGGAAATAATGCCCCTGTTCGAAACCACCTACGGAAAAGATCAGGCACTGAAATGGTGGGTGTACTGGCGCCTGTTCTATATGGCCTGCGCCGAACTATGGAATTATAACAACGGGAATGAATGGATTGTCAGTCATTACCTGTTTCGCAAAAACACCGTATGATCCGTCTTATTTTAATTACGCTTCTACTGCTGACTTCATTACTCACAGTTTTCAAAGCACCTACCTACAATCTCTGGAAACTCGCCATTGGCGCAGCTGAGTTTGCGTGGGTCTTTATTGCTATTACGTTACTGGTGCTATTAAGTGGCTTCTTCGCTCATCAATACAATACGATAGCAACAGTATTAGGCGTTATTGCCATCGTCCTCTTCCTCTCTCCACTTGTCAGGGCATATGATGTAGCCAGTCAACTACCCAAAGCGATGG
This sequence comes from Chitinophaga sp., assembly GCF_039596155.1. Lineage (GTDB taxonomy): Bacteria > Bacteroidota > Bacteroidia > Chitinophagales > Chitinophagaceae > Chitinophaga. The sequence goes on along the minus strand of NZ_JBCNKF010000040.1, from coordinate 49,369 downwards.
ACAAAGCACTGGGCACCCATTCTGCTGCCACTCCGCTAAGTCTTGCGGTATTGCTCTCTGGTTATAAAGAAGCACCTGTTGCATACAAAAGCCTGCCCTACTGCGGCGACCTGCACATGGACTTCTACCCTGCCATTCATCCCGGCAATCACCCCTGTGTGGTAGTTGTACATGGCGGCTCCTGGAGCAGCGGCAATAGTCAGGATCTTCCTGAACTGAATACTTACCTGGCAAACCATGGCTACCATGTAGCTGCCATCAACTACAGGCTGGCACCGCAAAACATTTGCCCCGCCCCTGTGGAAGATGTATATCAGGCAATGGACTACCTGCGCATACATGCAGCCGAATTAAGAATAGATACTAATAACTTTGTGCTGATGGGCCGTTCTGCAGGTGCCCAGATTGCTTTGCTGGCAGCCTACCGCGAACAGGTACCTGGATTAAAAGGCGTAGTAGATTTCTATGGCCCTGCTGATATGGTATGGGGTTACTCCCTGCCTGCCAGCCCGCTGGTAATGGATTCCAGAAAAGTAATGGAAAACTATCTGGGAGGCACTTACAGCGCTGTACCTGCCAACTATGCCGCCAGCTCCCCTGTTGAATTTGTGAACAAAAACACCGTACCTACGTTAATCCTCCATGGTGAAAATGATGTACTCGTCGCGTACGAGCATAGCACCAGGCTGGAAAAGAAACTACAGGAAAACGGTATTAAATATTTCTTTTTATCCCTGCCCTGGGCTACCCACGGGTTCGATTACAACCTGAAAGGCCCGGGCGGACAATTATCCACCTACACGGTATTAAGATTTTTACAAAATATATGTTACGAACAGCAATCATAGGAACCGGCATTGCCGGTATGGGATGCGGACATTTCCTACACCCTACTGACGACATCACGTTTTATGAACAACTCGATTATGTAGGTGGTCATACTAACACAGTGACTGTAGATGAAGATGGAAAACCCGTATATGTAGATACCGGGTTTATGGTATTCAACTACCAAACGTATCCCAACCTCTGTAAACTGTTCGAACAGATCAAAGCACCCGTAAAAAAGACAGATATGTCTTTCAGTGTGCAACACGTACCCTCCGGTCTTGAATATAGCGGTTCAGGTATCAATCACCTGTTTGCCCAGCGCAAAAACATCTTCAATCCTTCTTATATCAGGATGCTCATGCAGATTGCACGCTTCAATAAAGAGAGCGTAAAGATCCTGGATGATCCCCGATACGCTCACCATACCATCGGGCAATACATTCGGGAAGGTGGCTTTGGTGACGACATGCTATGGAAATACCTCGTGCCTATGAGCGCCGCAGTATGGTCTACTCCCATGCAGCAGATGCTGGATTTCCCGGCGGTTACACTTATCCGCTTCTTTTACAACCACGGCTTTCTTGGCCTGCATACACAACACCAGTGGTATACCCTGGACAAAGGCAGTCAATCTTACAGGGAGATACTCATCGCCCCGTTCAGGAGCCGTATTCACGTCAACAGGAAAGCTGTAAAGGTAACACGTATGCCCAACGGAAAAGTAAACGTACATGCAGCAGATGGCACTGTAGAAGAATACGACAGGGCCATACTGGCCTGCCACGGCGACCAGGCATTGGCACTCCTGGCTGAACCTACGAACAGGGAACAGGAATTACTTTCCGCCTTTAAATACCAGTACAACAAAGCAGTACTACATACCGACGAAAAAACCATGCCTGCTGCCAAACTTGCCTGGAGCAGCTGGAACTATCGCATACAGGAAGAAAATGGTGAAATGGTTCCCAGTACTATCTACTGGATGAATAAACTACAAGGGGTATCAGAAAAGAAGAATTACTTTGTATCTATCAATCCCCACGCACAACTGGATAACAGTAAGATCATTAAAGAAATAGACTACGAGCACCCCCTGTTTGATCTGGCGGCTATAGAAGCCCAGTCTGCTTTACCTGCGTTGAACGCAAATGGCCCCGTTTACTATTGCGGTAGCTACTTTAAATATGGTTTCCACGAAGATGCATTTACAAGTGCTGTAAATCTCTGTACGCATTTGTTAAAGCGTACCGTTATTTAATCCATACAGCATTTAATTCCGTAGATATTTTCATGAGCGGGACCTTTATTCATTCATGTTTATACAGGGCACAGGTAATGCACCACCGGCTGTCGCCAAAGCGCCACCAGTTCAACTACCAGGTGTTCATGTTCTACATCGATCTGGATGAAGTGGATTACCTGTCAAGGCACCTGCGCTTTATGAGCAGGAACCGTTTTAACTTATTTAATTTCCGCGATAAAGATCACCTGCAGACCGGCACTGGAAACGTACGGGAGCAGATACTTGCATACCTTCAACAGCAGGGCATTACAACGCCTATTGGCCGTATCATGCTGCTGACTAATTTATGCACGTTAGGCTATCAGTTTAATCCGGTCTCTTTCTATTACTGTTACGATACGCAGGGCCATCCTGTTTGTGCGGTGGTAGAAGTATGCAATACTTTCGGAGAATTGAAACCATATCTGCTGGACCATACAACACATACCCAGAAAGGATTCCGGTTGTATACAGGCAAGTACTTCTACGTCTCGCCTTTCTCAGACATGGATACGCAGTTTGATTTTGACCTAAGTATACCAGGCGAACAATTGAATATACGCATAGATGATTGCCACAAAAGTGGAGAACGATTTTTAATCAGTACACTAAAAGGAGAAAGAAAACCACTAACAGATGGAATGCTGTTATATTACTTTTTCAGCTTTCCGCTTATTACGCTCAAAGTGATCTGGATGATCCACTGGCAGGCACTTCGCTTATGGCTGAAGAAGTTGCCGTACCACGCAAAAGCAGCGAACAAACACCTGCAGCGTGACTTATATCGACCTTATAAATCATAAATATATTTCTTAACAAGGGAAACTATTAACAGCTGTTGATGGTAACGGCACTCCCATATTTATACTGACATGCAAACAGGAACGCTTCCATATGCTAAAAAAAGTAAGAGTATCTACCAGGATATTGTACTGAAAGTAATGGCTGGTATGAACCAGGGATTACTACACCTGACATTGCAGGATGGCGAAAAACTGACGATTGGAAATGGCGAAGGTAATATCAGTGCAAATATCCGGATCAATGATGCTGCGTTTTATAGCAGGATACTGTTATATGGTGATGTTGGATTTGGCGAAGCATATGTAGACGGGCTGTGGGATACAGACAATATCACCAATGTCATCAAATGGGCATTATATAATGTAGAGAATACCCCCGGCTTGTCTGGCAGCAAAACAAAACAATTTGCTTATAATCTGTTCAGCTGGTTCAACAGGTTATATCATAACAGGAGAGCGAATACTATAAAGGGATCCCGCAAAAATATCTCTGCGCATTATGACCTGGACAATGACTTCTTTGCGAGCTTTCTCGATCCGACAATGACCTATTCCAGTGCATACTACTATAAAGATGGACTGTCGTTACAGGAAGCGCAGCTGGCCAAGTACGAAAGATTATGCCGGCAGTTACGCCTTACAAAAGATGATCATGTACTGGAAATAGGCAGTGGCTGGGGAGGCAATGCCATTTATATGGCGCAGACATACGGCTGTAAAGTGACCTCTCTCACCATCTCGCAGGAGCAGTATAAACTCGCTGTAGAACGGGTTGCAGCAGCAGGCCTGCAAGACAAAGTAAGTATACAGTTAAAGGATTACCGGATGATGGAAGGCAGCTTTGACAAAATTGTATCCATCGAGATGCTGGAAGCAGTGGGCCATGATTATCTGCCTGTGTACTTTTCAAAATGTCATGAATTACTGAAGAAAGACGGAATCCTGGCGATACAGGTAATTACAGCCCCGGATTCAAGGTATGATAGTTTGAGAAAGGGGGTAGACTGGATTCAGAAACATATCTTTCCGGGGTCGTTGTTACCATCTGTGGCCGCCATCAATAATGCTGTGAATAGCACCGGCGATCTGACAATGGTAGATTTAAAAGATCTGGGGATAGACTACGCAAGAACATTGAAGGCATGGTTCGATGCCTTCAATGACAACTTGCGGCCAGACATGAGCGCTGCATTTATCCGCAAATGGAATTACTACCTCTGTTACTGTGAGGCAGCATTTGCCATGCGCAATATTAATGTCATGCAGCTGGTGTATACCAGGCCCAATAATATGAGACGATAGTAAAAACCTATAGATGGATGTGGAGAATAAGGCAACCTGTAATGGGTTGCTTTTTTCATTTACACTGCATCCGGTACAAAGTTGATTTCCGCTTCGTCAGTGAAAGCAACATATACCCTCTTCCATGGCTGATCATCTATCAGTTGCCATTTGTGACCACTGCCGGTAGTATCCATAGCAATAAGGATATCGCCAGGCTGTAAGGTAAATGTTTCACCGGGACCGGTTTCAAACAATAAGGTGCCGGAAAGTGTGATCACATACTGTGTAGTGGGTGCCGGATGCCAGTCATAAAAACTATGCGCCGGTGTTTCGTTGAACATAATAGAGGCAGCAGGATTCACCTGCAGGTTCGAGACTGTACCTACCTGTACATAAGAATGGCCGTCATTGCCCGTGTATAATTTATACGCCCTGATCATAACTATTTAAACATTTTTCTGAATGATTCCAGCAATCTCACCGGCAGTGACTTTGCACGGGTGAATGCTTGTTCCGATGCCTTACGTTCCTGAAGTATTTCTCTATGAATTACAGGATCTACCTTTATATAGCGCGAAAGACGTTTCACCAATCTAACTCTTTTTCTTCTTAAATGAATGAGTGCTACCAGCTCCTCATCCCCTATTTCTCCCTCCAGCTCCTTCTTTTGCAGGTCTGGCACAGGATTGCTCCCTGCTATAATACTGTTAATTTTTTGCATGTACCCCCATCCTACCTGTTGCTGGCTATGCACCCGGTAGCGGATCAATGGCTCTTCTATATATCCCAGCATCTTCGCATTTGCAGCTACAAGGGCAATCCATGCATCATGCCAGATCTTGTGCATCAGGCGGAAAGGCAGGATCTGCCCAAGGCATTCCTTTTTTACTGCCAGCGTTGCACCCGTTACTATGCGCCCGTGCTTTAGCAAATAGCGTAGCAGATCATCCTTCGCCTGTATATGCGCCCTTACGGCCGCCGTAAAACCTACCACATCCCAGAGCGTGGCAGGCAGCGTGGCACTATGCTCATCCATGAACAGCGCATTTGTAAACACGACTTTGTCTGCCGGATGCGCATTGAAATAGGCGACTACCCTGGCCACCTTGCCGGGCAACCAACAATCATCATGGTCACTTAGAAAGATCACCTCTCCCTTCGCTTCTGCCAGCACACGTTCAAAATTCTTACGCGCTCCCCTGTTCTTTTCATTGCGAATAATGCGAAAAAGATCAGGGTAACGCCTGGCATAGTCATTTAAAATCTGGATGGTCTGATCAGTAGATGCATCGTCGATCACTACGATTTCATTCACACGTAAGGTCTGGTGAATGATAGTTTCCAGTTGTTCCGGAAGGTATTTTTCACTGTTGTAGGTACAAAGTCCGACAGATATCATCACTGTGCTTCGAATTTACTGCAATATATAAAAAAAGGGGCCGCTGTTCCAGCGACCCCTTCATTCGTCAGGCGACTTCAGCGTCGGATATTTTATCCTGTAATTCTTTTACTGTCATATTGTAAAGTACACTGTGCCTGTTGTTCACTCTCTGTACCAGGTGTACGTGCGCAATGAACTGCTGTACGACAGAGATCTTATCACTCGGCGTCACTACCAGCAACTGTAAGTGCAGCTGTTTACACAGCTCCATGAGGTAGGTAGCCTTTTCCTCATCCTGGTTACTGAAGCTCTCATCCACCGCTATGAAGCGGAGACTGCGGGTGTTCTTACCCTCTCTCGTGATGCCAAACTGGTATGCAATCGCACTACAGAGAATGGTATAAGTGAGCTGTGCCTTTTCACCACCTGACAACTGCCCCATCTGGCGATAGATCTTCTTGGACTCATTGGTGGTACGGTACCTTTCGTCTGCCCAGAATTCAAACCAGTTACGGGCATCCATTACGCGACTACGATACGTTTCGCTTTCATCCAGTGCCGTGATCAATGGCATCACTCTTTCCCTGAAGTGCGTTGCCTTTTCTTCGAAGGTACTTTGCTGCCAGTTAGCAGCCTGTGGCAAGGCATCGAGTAAGCGGCTTTTGAATTCCCTGACTTCGGTACCCGTTGGTACAGGTCGTTTTACCAACTGGATGTAAGTATCCGGCAGCCGGTTAAAGTTGATGCCACTCAGCGACTGGTTCAGCTTCTGGATCGTATTGGAGATATCCCGCTCCCACTTCTCCATCTCTTCGTTCAGACCACCGATCTTATAAGTGATGGTAACGTTGATATAGCTTTCAAAATCTTTTTTGAAACGAGGCAGGTTATCATTGCTCAGTTTATCCAGCCATTCGATGTATTCACCCGCATTTTTCGCCTCTTCTGACATGGCATGTACATCTGCACTCCAGTCAGGAAAACGTGCTAATAACTCAGGAGAAGGGTTCTTAAGGCGATTGATGCTGCGGTTCAGCAATACCTCTTCCTTATGACTGGCCTCTTCTGCCTGCTTCAGTTGCTGTTCCTTTCGCTCACGCAGTGACCTGTAGATGCTGTTAATGTTATCCAGCGTCACTTCACTCAGCTCCTGGCTATGTTGCTGCTGAAATTCCAGCAGTGCATCCTTATCTGTATTGGTGATATGCTGCAACAGCTGCTGGAGGTTTTCCTGCTCTGTTTCCATATCAGAGATGGTGCGCTGGGCCAGCGCTTCGTTCCTGATCAGGGTAGCCTGTGCATCCTGCACATGCTGCTTTGAACGTTCTATATCCTGCAGCTGTTCTGTCATTGCATCCAGCTCATTGTTTTCATCACGCATCGAGGCAATCTGCTCTTCTGCTTTATGAATGTTCTTCTGGATCTTAGGAATGTTCAACTCTTCAAAACCTTTGTGTTCCTTTAAGCGGCCGGCCGCATAAAATTGCTTTTGCAGGCGTGCAGAACGGGTTTTGCAGGTTTGTAATATTTCAGTGCTGGACGTAATCGCTTCATTTAGCTTGTTACGCTTCGCAATCAGTGCCTCTTTCTTCCTGTCATTATTCCATCCCATTACATAACGGGCTTCATCGTTCCGGCCGGAACGGTCGTCCTTCTCATGGCGATCCCTGTTCTTGATCAGCCCTTCGATGGTAATGGCCATATCATAACGCTGCAGGGACTTTTCATTTTCCACGCAGGTGTAGTTGAAGTGCTGAATGATCTGCTGCTCCACCCACTCAGTGAGTTTGTGATCAGGATGGAAATCCAGTTTCTCATACACTGTATTCTCATCAGGATAAAGGTTCAGCGCCGTTTCCTTAATCTGGTAGTACACCAGCCGGGTACGCATGTTATTGTTATTCACATAACTGGTCACCTTCTTGTAATGCTTGTCCGGCACCAGCAGGCGCAATGAAAAGGAATGCAGCAACTTCTCTATAGCAGGCTGCCAATGCTGTTCTTCAGGTTTTACCTGGATCAGTTCACCCGCAAAAAGGATCTCACCTTCATCTATCCTCAATGTATTGCACATGTCTTTGCGCAATTGCATCAGGTGAGACGGGATGTTATTTTTAGATTGGTGCAGGAGCTCTATTTCTTTCTCCAGACTTTCTCTTTCACTATCTGCTTTCTCTTTTACACGTTTGGCGCTATACTCGTCTTCTTCATTGAGCCGCTGTTCTGTTTCCAGCTTCAGTGCTGCGCGACTGGCTTCTTTCAGCAGACGGGTGTAGGTCGCCTCATCATTAATTTCATTATCCCTGATATGCAGCGTTTCGCACCAGCTGGTGAATTCCTGTAGATTTGCTTCGGCCGCAACTTTCTTCTGACGTAATTCTTCAATTGTCTTTTCAAGCTGTTGCAAGCGCTGACCAGCCTTGTTCTGCTCAAGCAGATTGCGGGTAGTACGCTCCTGCTCCAGCAGTTCATTCATCTGTCGCTTCGACTCTTCGATATTCCGCAGCAGGAAGGTCACTTCTTCTCTCTTCTCCTGCAAGGCCTGTCCCAGCAACTGGCTACGGGTAAAGCTGTTCCAGATGGCAGCTGTATTCAGGTCCTGTTTGTAACCCGCGATCTTAGCCGACAGGTTAGCAAAGTTCGCATGGTGCTCCTTAATAGGCTCCAGCATGCGGATCTGCTCTTCTGCTTTTTCAATGTTACGCTGTGCATCCAGCAGGGTGGTCAGGTGCTTTTTCAGTTCCTGGAACTGCTCTTCCATGTTACGGGGCTCCAGCATATTGGTACGGATAAAGTCATCCAGGTTCCCTAATACCTTGATACCTACCGTCTGGTTAAAGAGCTGTAATGCCTGTATACTCTGCATACCCAGGGCATCCACCAGTCGCTGTGCATATTTGCTGGCGGCATCAAACCATTCTACCTGTTTACGCGCACCTTTGTTGTAAAGCTGATCAATACGTTTTTTCCACTGGCCTCCCAGATCGAATGGACGGAAGTCTTCAGCAATGTGCATCGCTCTGTGTGCCACACCGAAGATCTTACGCATATCGCCATTCACGAAATAACGCACCTGGAAGATGGTCACAAACTGTTCTGCTTCGTTCGCAAAGTTGGCCAGCAGAATACTGTAAGCTTCTTCTTTGTTCTCACGCAGGTACAGGGTTTTAGTGACCCCTGTTGCTTCGTTGTTCACCATACCATAACCTCCCATCACATAGGAATCTTCTGTACGGTCACCTTTCTTTTCACTACCACTGCTCTGGTTGTAAAAGCGATACTTCTTTTCCGGCACCATCAGGGTGAGCAGGGCATCGATGAAGGTAGTCTTACCACTACCATTGGCACCGGTGAGCAGGCTCGTCTCTCCTTCTGGCCTGATCGTATGAATGTGTTCATCAAAGGTGCCCCAGTTGAACACTTCCATATATTGCAGGCGGAAGCCGGTCTTTTGACTATCTGTACTGAATACGTTTAGTTGCATTGGATTAGTTGGTTTAGCTTACTCGGCTTCCACAGGGCTTTCCTGATGGGCGAGCAGTTGTTGCTGGAATTGTTCCAGCGCTTCGCTGTCTACTTTAGCTTTGATGATCTTCCTGATACGGAACTTCTGTTCATCGATCAGATCGTGGTTTTCTATCTTCTGCAGGAAACCGTTTTCCTCTACCTTGTCGATCAGCCGGTCTATATCTTTCAGGAAACGGATGCGGCTGGCGCCTTCCTTAAAGAACAATTCTGCATATTCCTTGATCTCTCTTCTCTTCTTGATCAACTCACGGGAAGAGGAGTCGCTGATCTCGAATTCTGCCATCATTTCGCGTAGCAGCACCAGCATAATACTTTCCTCGTAACTGAAAGAACGACGCTGTACCCAGCTTACATAAGCTTCTTCGTCTTCAGACATGGCATGCTTTACAAATGCATATCCGTCCTGCTCGTCCAGCACCAGTGTGAGGCCCAGTTGCTGCAAAAAGATGATCAGTTCCACCTTGTATTGCAACAGTTTCTCCCAGGCACTTTTTTCCACATATTCTACCGGTCCTTTAAGCAACTTGACTACTAAAGAAGCGTAGGGTAATATTTTGACAGGTGTACTCATACTAATTTATTTTCCGAATAAGAGATAAGGTACTTCCAAAAAGCGGGTCTGTTCCGCATTGAGAGGTATCAGTTCTGTGGTATTCTGTACGGTGTAGGCCTTACCGCCTTTTTCCCTTACAAAGTCGTAATAGCTGATGATCTCAGCGAGACCATACTCCAGTGGAGAGGCTTCCAGTACTTCTTTGAGCGTAGCCGTCTGCTTGTCTTTCAGCACGCTTTCCACTTTTGTCCACAGGTATTTTTTATTGATGTGCGAGGTATTGAGCAGGCGGCTGAAGCGCGTCATATCCTCAATTTTTTCCGTAGCAGCTGCTGGCTGCTTCACCTCTGCCAGTGTTTTCTTCTGGTCCAGCGTGAGCTTTCGTTCCAGGATCATCCTGATCTCAGCACTGTCGTCAATGCTGATACCGGCATCTACGTCCTCCTCTTCCTCTTTGAAACCGAATACCAGCTCCTTGATACTGTTGATCTGCTTACGCAGGCGGCGGTGACGTGCAATTTCCTTTTCCGAAATGATACGGCTCAGTTTCTCCGCCATCTTATCGTTGGCATCATATACGTTCTTGCCCTGCTCCAGCAGCAGGGATTTGATATTTGTGAGGAAGGACTCATCTGCCTGGATCCCCCGCTCTCCCACCAGGTGCATGAGCTGTTCAGTGAGTTCACGCCATTCTTCCTGGCCGGCACGGGAAATGAGGAAATCCCAGAAGGCATAGAAACTCTTCCCCTGATTACTGTTACGCAGGGAGTCGTAGGCTTCAAATGCAAATCCGATGATGGCTCCTTTACTTTGTTCAGCACGGGTATGCTGCTCTACGATGGTGCGGTGAATCTGCTTGAAATTGTCTTCCACCTCCCGGAAATCGCTGATCAGTTCATAGCAGAGCCGGGTAAAAAGTTCCAGCCTTTCCTGGACCTGTGCATTATTGTACCTGTCCGGCGTGATACCCAGTTCCAGGGCCTTGATCTCTTTATCAATTTCTGCACGCTTATTCTTGAGTATCTCCAGCTTTTTCCCCCTGTCATCTTCTGTGTTCTCCACGATATCGCGGAGAGAGTTGAAAAGGAGCTTAAAGCGGCTTTCAGTACCTACGTGCTGACGCAACTGCAGGGTCTGCATCCACTGGAAAACTTTTTCAGTATAAGCGCTCAGCTGGTAGCGGGTATTCCCTTCGGCATCCGGCAGGTCCTGCAGGATGCGTTTCTGTACCCAGTTGAGTATATATTTTCGGCTACGTGTTTCTTCGTCTTCACCAAAGTTGATCCTTGCTTCTTCCAGGTCTTCCACGCCGTCTTCCTGTAAGCTGAGCGTTTCAGCCAGCATTTGTACCAGCTGCGACTCAGGGATAGAGAAACGATTCTCTTCCTTGAACACGCTGTACAGGAATGGAAGTATCCAATGCGTGTTGCGCAGGCGCAGCATCTGGATAGCAGGTGAAGAGGAAATGAGCCAGAATAAATCGTCTTTGTTCATAGAGGGTGCAAATTGTAGAAAAAAAAGGTTCGAACAAAGAAGGAGTTACCCCCATTAACTGTTGAAAAATTGTGTGGTTTTATAATCTTCCGTGCGGGCTACCCATTCCTTCGGAACAGATTCAGTACCAGTGGGTAAGGAGACGATGCTCCCGACGATGGCACAGGTGGTGTCCCGGTCTCCCAGGCCATTCACGGTAGTCCAGAGGGCAGCTTCAAAATCATGGAGATGGTGGGCTGCGCACCAGAGGGCAAAAGGAACCGTATCCTGGGCCAGCATTTTCAGCCCGCTACCAAGTATAGAAACGATGGTCCTGATATCGTAATTGGCTGGTAATGTGGCGGCTTTTTTAATTTTAGACCGGGTATCGCTGTCTGGTGTGTGCTGAATGATAAATGCAAAAAATTCCGCAGGGGTGATATTAGGTTGCTGAATCACGATACTGGCTGCCAGTGCTACGGCGATCGCTCCGGCAATAGCTTCTTCATTGAAGTGCGTCACTTCTGCTGACAAACGTGCCTGTTCTATGAGCATTTCTACATCATCGTGGAAGTAAGCCCCCAGGGGTGCTACCCGCATAGCGGCGCCATTACCCATAGAACCCATGCCATCAAAGACACTGCTGCTCACGGTTTTCCAGTCTTCTCCCTCTCCTATCGCGCGTAGAATAGCATGGGCAGTACCCCCGTAACCACGGTAATTATCCAGTTTATAGTTGTCTGCAAAAATGGTGGCGAGCTTTGACTGGTCTATTTTTCCCTCCTGTTCAAGGAGTTTGTAGATACCGATTGCCATGACAGTATCGTCGGTGAAGCACCAGTTCTCAGGTTCTATTTCTTTGTAAATAAGTCGTTTGGTGATGAGGTCTTCATTGCCAAAGAAGGTTTCTCCAAAGGCGTCTCCTATCGAGAGACCAAATAGAGAGATGCTGGCGAGGCGTAGTTTTTCGGTTATGGTCATAGCCCCTAAAGATACTAATAAATCAGCGCTGCATACATATTTCCCTGCCCATATGCAGAAGGTCTTTCACTTAATTTTTCAATTTTTTTATCCGGGAAAAGAGCGGGTAAACTTCTGTAACTAACCGGAAAAGGAACCCAGGTCGGTACCGGCCTTTCTATATCGTATTCAATCACTAATAAAGTTGCGCTGTGCCTTTTCAGCTTTTGCAGAAACGCCCCCTTATCCATTACATAGTGCAACGAATTCGCCATCAATATCCCATCTATCTGCCCAAAGGGCAAAGGATCTGTTACAAAATCGAGGTCATAAATCTTTATGCCATGTCCTGCTATCCTTGTACCCGGCTTATGATCTATTGCATAAATGGTACTTCCTACGGGCAGGTAATGCGACAATGCGGTAGAGAACAATCCACTGCCACATCCCAGGTCGGCCCATTGGCTCACAGGCGCATGCTGCAATACATCACACTGTATAAACTGAATAGCTTCGGACAACTGCATGGTTACAAACTATCTGTGTTCAACATGGCTTTAAGGATATTTGCCTCAATGTCAACATCGCTCAGGTTTTGCAGGAAGTTCACATCATCAATCTTGTTGTGATAATCTGATATCAGCTTCTTAATATCAGGTGGGATCTGCGTTTTCACTACGCTGGCCGTACTTAGCAGCTGATCGTTCTTATCCGCTATCTCCTGTATGATTTTAGCCTTCTTGGAAATATTGTTATGCAGGTCTATGCCTGCAATATCTGACAGTTCCAGGAAGAGGAATAAATTGCGCGAGGGTACAAACACAAAATACCTGTCTACTCCAACAATATGATATACTTCCAGTATCAGGCTGCCAGCTGTCAACCCGCAATAGAATTCGCTTTTGAATTCCACCTTGTTCAGGATGCCCATCAGCCTCCTGTGAATGGTAGCATATGCATTACGATATACTTCTGCAGGATTGTAGTCTGTTAGTTTTTCAACCAGGTCAAAGGGGATATCAAAGAAGAAATCGGCCGCAAAACGGGCGCTGAATGCATGGATGTTCTTTGAAAAAGGCGACTCATCTTTTTCTTCTGACAATAACTGGAAAAGCCTGCGCAGGGACTGGTTTACTTTCAGTGCCTGTCGCTGCTTTTCCAGGTTATAACTCTGTTCGGTGAATACGTTGCTATTCAGTTTGTCTATCAGATCCCTGTTGAGCTGTATCTCATCGTGCAGGATCAATACATTTCGCTCGTTGGCACTTTTGATTTTCCTGAGTAGTTCGATAATGGTCAGCGAATATTGAACATGAAAGAGTTCCAGTTTATTCACATTCAGGTCAGCATTGTTCTCAAATAATTTATGGATCACCTGCGTACGCAGGAAGATCTTATAGATTATTTCATCTTCAAAAAAGACAGACAGCAGTTGTAACTTGCTGATCGTTCTTTGTGACTCACTTAATATGATAGCCCGGTTCTCCTCCATTATCTGGCGTTCCTTATTGTTGATTAGTACTTACTCATTTTCTATTCCAAAAGCCGGCCGCAGGGCAATTGGCAGAATTTATCTCCAGGTAATCCCATGATTCCGAATTGGCATAAAAGACAAATCGCTTCATCTCATGCTCCCATTGTATCGGGAAGGTGTATGCTTAACAACACCTCTTTCCTGAGTATCAACTGCAAAAATGAGTACCTAAATGTTGGTTACATTCTTTCTCAGTTCTGTTTCAAGTGACTGCAATTCTGTGTTCAGTTGCTTCCTGTTTTCTGTACCCTGATCATGGATACGTTTCACTTCGTTCAGCGTTTCGATCAGGGAAGAAGTAGTACGCTTCAAGGTATCGATAGATACTACTGTGCTTTCATTCTGCTTCGCTACTTCAATACTGTTTTGCTTCAGCATTTCAGCATTCTTCTGCAGAATAGTGTTGGTAGTATCCGCTACTTTCTTCTGCATTTCCACATTCGCCTTCTGTCTTTGCAGCGCAACAGCGATGGTCAGCTGGTTTTTCCACACAGGGATGGTAGTAGATACGATGGACTGTGCCTTTTCTGCGATGGCAGTGTTGTTGTTCTGCACAACCCTGATCTGGGCGAGTGACTGCATCATGATGAAGCGTACGATCTTCATATCTGCCAGGCGCTTGTCCAGGCGGTGCAGGAACTCACGCATATCGGCGATCTCATAATCCTGGTATGCAGTCGGGTTACCTTCCATCTCAGCCAGCTTAATGCTCAGCTGATTGTATTTGTACTGACCGGAAATGATCAGCTCTTCCATCTGCTTGATGTAGTTCACGTTGTTGTCAAACATCGTCTGCAGGGCAGTATTATCCTTCAGGGAGTTGATACGGCCCGCTTTGATCTTGTTCGTGATCTTGTCTACATTGGCAATAACTGTGTCATACTTCTGGAACATGGCTTTCACGTCTACTACCAGCTTCTTGAAGAAGGGGATTTTAGACATGAAGGATTTAAATCCTCCCTGTTCCAGTTCATCTACATCTATATAGTTCAGCTCTGTCAGCAGGTCATTGATGTGATTCCCTACTTCACCGGAATTGAAGGTACGTACAGAAGTCAGGAAGTCATTGCTGTACTTGTCCATGGATTTCTCCACGTCAGCACCATAGTTCAGGATCGCGTTTACATCGCCCGGTACAAGGGACTTGCTCACTTCATCATACTTCCTGCTTTCCTCCGAAGTCACGGTCGTGAGGTCTACATTTCCTTCCCGGTCTATATGCGGGGTGGCAACGACTACATCAGTGGTGGTATTTGCATTAATATCCATATACGCAAATTTTTAAGTCTTATAAGTATTGGCGGGTGACTGTATCAACAGTCTCCTGCAGTTTTCTATCCCTGGTCGCTTCTCCGATGGCATTGAATTTCCATTCACCATTCTTCTTGTAGAATACGCCCATTACCATAGACACATGTCCTGCAAAAGCGGCATCGTGTGCTATGTCATATTTCGCAAATACTTCGGTCACCCGGCTTGGTGTACCTTCATAAATGCGGATCGATGCAAATGGGATGGAACCAAAATCCTGTCCCCTGAAGCTATTGAGCACAAAAGCAACATAATTTACGGAAGGATTGAGGATGGAAAAATCCAGCGTGATCACCTCGTTATCCAGTCCGTCATTACCATTTACATCCCCGGTAAGGTCGTCCCCGCTATGTCTTACTGCCCTGTCCTTAGATTGCAAGTTACCAAAATAGACAACTTCAAGGGCTTGTTTTTGCTCGTTGTACAATACGCAGCTACCATCCAGGTCTACAGCCTCCCTGGTTTTGCCGAGTCCGAATAAACCCTTCTTTTCAATAGCTCCCCAGTTGATGCCTACGCAAACCTTCTCCAGTTTGGTACCATTGCTTTTTTCGAGGGAGATGCGCTGTCCTTTCTGTAAGTTGATAGCCATGTCCGATTAGTTGTATTTATTCAGATAATCCTGTAAACCGCCTTTCATACCGGCACCTACAGCTTCAAATTTCCATTCGTTGTTCCGCTTGTAGATGCGGCCAAACTCAACGGCTGTTTCTATCGAGAAATCTTCTTCCAGTTCATACTTCAGCAATACCTGGTTGTTGGACGAATCTACAATGCGTACATAGCTGTTCCTTACCTGGCCAAAATTCTGGCGTCTTTGTTCTGCTTCGTGGATGGTTACTACCACACAGATCTCCGTCACATTAGGATCGATCTTAGACAGATCTACATGGATCTGCTCATCATCGCCTGCACCTTCACCAGTGAGGTTATCGCCGGAATGCTCCACCGCGTTATCCGGAGATTTCCTGTTGTTATAGAATACAAAATGGGAGTCTGATAAGATCTTTTTATTTTCACCGAGAATGAATACAGATGCATCCAGGTCGAAGCTGCCACCCGTGGAAGAGCTATTGGTGTCCCAACCAAGCCCGATTGTGAACTTAGGCGCATTGATTGCCTCTCTTTGTCCTTTTTGAAGGTTAATTGCCATTTTCTAAGCTTTTATATTATTTGTCGGATATATGAATCTTTTGATGAAGCCAAGGTTACGGGCATAAGCGTCAATGGTGTGATACCCGTTGCCCAGGGCCATATTGTACAACAGATTTACAAAGTTGTCTGATTGATTCTGTAAAAAGATACAAAACGAATCATAGTCATAATTGAGGATATACTTCACAATTCTTGTATTTATCATAAAACTATCCCCTTGTATTATCTTTTCAAGATCGAAGATAGACTTCACATAGTGATAATTTAAATAATTTTCTATGTTCGGATGAATTGAAGGATTGGCCAGTTCTGCGAAATATAACAGGTAAAGGTCGTTCTTCAGCTCATATTCGTCTACCATACGCAGGATCATCTTCTCATGACTGCCCGTAATCCGGATATCGTCCAGGAAAATTACGGTTTTTCCATCCAGGAACGACTTATCGATATGAAACGCATCATTGCCGATAAGATTCAGCCGCTGCGACGCATTCAACTCCCCATAGTCCTCCTTGTAGGTGATCGTACGGTGCACTTTGGCTTCCTGTAAAATAGGATAACCCATTTCTGCCAACCACCTGTTCAACCGGAATACGAAATGATTCTTCATGGCAAAAGTAGCCGTGGGAATAAACGCATATGGACTGGAAACAACAACCAGTTGCTTATCCAGCGTGGCATAACGCAGGTGATCCCTGATAAATCCTTCGGCAAGAGCTGTACCAAAAGCTGCTGCCACGGCATCATCCCCAAACTTAAAACGGCTATAGGCGTCGGCCGGGAAACCAAAGCTGTCCGGATGGAAAATCTTATGTAATGAATAGGTAGATGTCATTAGTTTAACAAACGTTTAAGTTTCACAAGTAGATTATACGTGTCATGCAATGATTAAGAATGCCTGTTGCTTGACGTTTATAGGCCTGTCCCTTTGTCAGTATTTTAAAAATAACGAGATTTTTCGGGTTACGTTAATCTGAACTTTAATATTTAGTGAAGTTTTTAAGGGAATGTCAGGGATAGGGGCAGCCAGGTTAATATTAATTATAATTACAATGCTTTATGCGTTATATTTTAATACATAAAAGGCGCCGTGTTGCCGGCGCCTTTTATATTTACAAGTCAGTTACCACTTTTTAACAGGATCTTCCCGGGCGTTAGCCCTTTGGCCTTTGCTTCTACCCTGATTTCTCCTGCCTGTTCTTTTGACTGAACGATGGCGGTCAATTCCCCGTTAAAAGCATGCATCTGAGGAAGATGGAATAAATCAAGACAAGTCGGATCTCCATTGGCAGCAGCTCTGTAAATACCTGCACCCGATACAGTGAAGGTGATCAACCGCTGATCCGCCGGACACACATTCCCATCCTTATCTACTACCTTCACCCGTATGTATGCCAGGTCATTCCCGTCTGCAGCGATTTTGTTACTGTTGGCTTCCAGTACAATATGGTGGGGTTTACCTGCTGTACGCACCACCTTTTCTGCCGCCACTTTCCCTTGCTCATCATAGGCGACCACCTTTACTTCTCCAGGCTCATACACGGCATTCATCCACATCAGCCGGTAACGATGCTGTACGGTAGAATCATTTTTAAATCGCCTGCCATAGCTTTTCCCATTAATAAATAACTCCGCCGAAGGATAACTGGTATAAGCGAATACAGGTGTTTCCTGTCCTTCACGGCCCGGCCACGTCCAATGTGGCAATATATGCAACGTAGGTGCTTTCTTATTCCAGACACTCCGGTACAGGTAGTAACGATCTTTTGGAATACCTGCCAGATCTATGATACCGAACATTGAACTATGATTGGGCCAGCCATCCACATCATAGGGTGAAGGCTCTCCTAAATAGTCAAAACCTGTCCATACAAACTGACCAATAGCCCACTCATTATCTTCCGCCATCGCCAGATCTTCGTCTGGTAAATTAGACCAGGAGCAATATTCAAAGTCATAAGAAGAGGACTGATGATCCTTGTACATCGCATCTGCCTTTCTTTCTACCGGGAATTTGTACACACTCCTTGAACTCACTGTAGAAGACGTTTCTGTACCTAACACCAGGTTCTGTGGCAATTTTCCATACGCCTCCTTATACCGGTGCACCCTGTAATTGAATCCCGGCAGATCCAGCATAGACGCAAAGCCATTGCTCAATACACAGCTTACCTGGTCCATACCACAAGTCACCGGCCTTGTAGGGTCTTCCCGGTGGCAGATGTCCTGCAGGAACGACGCTACCTTGTAGCCGTCCGGACTGCATTGTGTCGGCACTTCATTACCAATACTCCAGAGCACCACACTCGGATCGTTACGGTAATGCCGTATCATATTCACCATATCCTTTTCCGCCCATGTGGCAAAAAAGCGATGATACCCATTCTCACATTTAGCAATGTCCCATTCATCAAATGGTTCTATCATCATCATCAATCCCAGCTCATTACACAGGGATACCAGCTCCGGAGCAGGCATATTATGTGATGTCCTGATGGCATCACATCCCATCTCCTTCAGTAGTGTAAGCTGATAACGCAACGCGGCTACATTGATGGCCGCCCCCAAAGGCCCCAGGTCATGGTGATTACATACCCCCTGGAATTTGCGCAGTTTCCCGTTCAGGTAGAATCCTTTGTCTGCTACAAACCGGATATCACGTATACCAAACTGAGTGGTATAAGTATCGGTCTGTACCCCATTCACGTAGATCACCGATCTGGCAGTATACAATGCAGGAGTTTCCGGAGACCATAATGCAGGCTGGTTAACGATGAAATTCTGTTCAAACGGTTTGCCATGCGTTATTCTCTGGGTGTTCTCTTTCTTAGCCACCACCACTCCATTTGCATTCAGCAATTCCGTTACGACCCTGACGTCTGCATCTCCTGTATGCTCAATAGTAGTTTTCAGATTGACAGCGGCATATGCATCCGATACAAAGGGTGTAGTGATATAAGTACCCCATACCGGCACATGCGCCTGCTGCGTAGTGATCACGTGTACATTCCTGTACAAACCAGCGCCGGAATACCACCTGGAAGACTGTGGTTTATTTTCCAGCCTGACAGCTACCAGGTTATTCTTCCCATCTGCAGTCAGATAGGGTGTAACATCTATATAAAATGAATTGTAACCATTCGGCCAGTAAATCGCTTCCTTCCCGTTCACATAGATCTTTGCCTCGCTCATCGCACCATCGAACAACAGGGATACGGTACTGCCAGCGGGTACATCAAAATGATTACGGTACCAGCCTATCCCTTCGTATGGCAGACCCCCTGTTCTGCCGGTTTTTGTACTGGCAACGGTTTCTCCATTCTGTTTGATCGCGACCTCCTGCAGGTCATTCTTACGATCGAACGGACCAAATATCGCCCAGTCATGAGGCACGGACACCGTTTGCCAACCTCTATCATCAAAGGATGGCGCCATGGCCCCTGGTGGATCGCCTTTGGTAAACTGCCAGTTCTTCTGCAGCAAAAACTCCTTTCTGTCCTGCGCCTGCATGCCGTTTGCGAGCAATACAAAGAGCAGGCACCATCGTAATATCATCATATCTTCTCTTTATTTAAATGCGTCCAGCGCTTCAGTAGGCTTACCCGCGTCGTCGAATGCACCCATTGTATAGTTCTTCCAGGCGCCATACGCTTCCGGCTCCCAATAAAATATCCCTAAAACCTTGTTGTTGGATACAGATGTTGCTTTCGCTACCAGGTCTGCCAGGAACGCTTTTGCTGCGGCGGCCTGCTGCTGATCCATCCCTACTTCACAAATCATCACATCAGACCCATACCGGGAAATCATATCCTGCATATTCTGATAGCAGGCTGTATTCAATGTCTGCCAGTTATCTTTGGTTGGATACAGCGACATTCCAATTACATCCCACTTACCGCCGTTCGCCTTCAATCCGTCGAACAGCCACCTGAAGAGAGAATTGTCATGGCCGTTCTGCAGGTGCACAATTACTTTGGCATCCGGAAAGATTGCCTTGACTGCATCATAACCTGTACTGGTCAGCGCTGCATAGTTAGCCATACTCACAGATGCCTTCCCGTCGTCCCATAGCATACCGTTGCCTGTTTCATTGCCCACCTGTACCCACTCAGGCGTAATCCCTTTCTCTTTCAACAGTGTCAACACTTCTTTCGTATGACCCGCTACCGCTGTTTTCAATGCATCAAAGTTCATACTGGCCCAGGCGGCAGGCTTGGCCTGCTGGGAAGGATCTGCCCAACTATCGCTGTAGTGAAAATCGATCATGATCCGCATGCCAAGGCTCTTCGCCCGGTACGCCTTTACCAGCAGGTCATTCTTATTGCACCAACCGTCAGCCGGATCTACCCAAACCCGCAGGCGCACTGAATTGACACCCAACGTTTGCAATAACCGGATACCATCCATTTCTGTACCGGCGCTATTATAAAACTTCTTCCCGGAGGCTTCCATCTCTGTGATCCAGCTGATATCTGCACCTTTGGCAAAGCCCGACGTATCTGTATTGATGGTTGTAGCCCCGTCGTTCTTATTGCATGCAAGCAACAACATGATGGCTACTATTATTCTGAACTGTTTCATTCTACAGTATATTTAAATTTATGTGGATCGCTCAGGTCCAGTTTCAATGTGTAAGTACCTACCTTCGTGTACGGGAATCCGCTGTTATCCGCAGTATACAGCGTACATACCCCGGCTTCATCACCCGCACCAAAGAACCAGCTCCAGCTCTGGTTGATCAGGACTTTGATGCCCCATTGCTCTGCTGAGGTAGTGGTAATGGTTGCTGTCCAGATCTTATTGGCAGCATCATAGGTCATAGGGGTAGCAGTCGTATTCCAGCCGTTAAAGTCACCTACCACACTGAGTGAGTTGACGACTGTTTCGCTCCAGGTCAGTGCGTTTGTATTGGCAGTGATATACAGGTAACCACCGTTTGCCGTCCAGCAATTCCAGCGATCACTCCCTTTATACAATACATACTGGTTACCGTTTGCAGGGTAGCCGCCATAGATCACACCAGCACTGTTGCTCTCTTCGCTGGTGAGCAGGAAATTGTGCCATTGGTCTACCTTCACAAACCCATCATACTTTCCATCCTTATTCCTCGCACACAATTTCCAGGGGAAGGAAGTCAGATCTGTGCTGGCCATGTATAAGTATGCAGCATCACTCACCGCCTCATAAGGCGTAATGCGGAGTGTCAATGTATTACTGTATCTGGCAGCTGTATTAGCAGTCAGTACGGATTTTACGCGAACGTATACAGTACCGCTTTCACCGGCCGTCAACCCAAACCCTAATACCAATGTGTTTAATGCAGCACTGGTATAGGAGAGCGATGAACTGGTCACGGCCACTTCTTTTTTGATGTTGCTAAAACCGGCATCTACTGCATACTGCACAGTCGTTTGCATAAGCGCCTCTTTTACCGCGTAATCGTCGGAAACATTTAATTTTCCTGCATCCCACATCAACTGCAATACCACACTATCTTTTGCAGACTGTGATAACGCTAACTGTGTAGATGTTGCTGTCAGCGATGCATCTGTAAAGCCGCTTAATACGGGCTGTGAGCCATCTTTTTTACAACTGGCAAACAAGAGCATGCCCAGCGCCAGTAATTGTATATAGCTAAGTATTCTTTTCATGGAAAGGTGTTTAGTAGCCAGTGTTTTGGATGAGATTAGGATTGGAAGCCAGGTCTGTTGTCGGGATTGGATACAGGTTATACTTTGCATCAACAGCCACCCCATTCACGGTGCCACCTTTCCATTGCCATAAATAATTGCCACCTGTAAACCTGCCAAAGCGGATCAGGTCTGTACGACGGGTGCATTCCCAGAAGAGTTCACGGGCACGCTCTGCCAGGATGAAATCAAGCGTTAAGGTAGATGCATTGATATCACCTGTTTTATTCAGATATGCACGTTCACGAATCAGGTTCACATAGTTCACTGCGTCGCCCACAGTACCACCGCTACCGCCTCTTAATACGGCTTCTGCATACATCAGGTATACATCAGCCAGGCGGAACATAGGGAAATCAGTGTTTACCAAACCTCCATCTGTGGTATAACTACCATCATCATTCAGGTTGGTAAATTTAACGATGGAATATCCCTGGCTGGAAGAAGACGGATCATCTACATTCAATGTCTGCCCATTCGTCCAGAAATCACCACGCTTATCAGCGGTACCTGTCTGATCAGGGAAATAACTAACGAACTCCCTGAGTGTGCGAATACTGTTCCAGCCTGATACTACACCATAGTCAGCGGCTTTCATACTACCTACAATAGGACCATTCACCAGGTAAGTGGTAGCGCCCCAGGTGGTGGTATGCGTTACATCTGCTTCAATCGGGAAGATGATCTCATTTTTAGTACGTTTGTCATTGTCTCCGTTAAAAAGTTTTTTATAAACCGGCTCCAGCGTATAACCACCTGCAATCACTTTATTGCAATAGGTAAGGCAGTTAGTATAATCTGCCGTTCCGGTATATACAGCGGCATTGAGGTAATTCCTGGCCAGCAATGTCCATGCAGCAGCTCTGCTCACACGGCCGTATTCGTTCTGTAACGGGGCTGGCAGCACTTCTTCTACCGCCTGCAATTCAGACTGGATATAAGCATACAGATCTGCTCTTTTGATACGTGGAGGGATGAAAGCACCTGCTTTGTCAGCTTCGGTTACGAAAGGGACATTCCCGTACAGGTCCATCGCATGTGTGTACGCCAATGCACGCAGGAAACGGGCTTCTGCCCTGAACACTTTCAGTGATGCCTGATCAGCTGCAGAAAAAGAAGCGATCTTCTCGTCAGTCGCATTTCTCAGGAACTCATTACAAAGTGCCACTGTGTAATATATACGGTAGTACATGGCACTTACCCAGGTATCTGAAGCGCCCCAGGTCATGTACTGGATGTTGGTAAGATTATCGCCACCAGCCCAGGTATAAACCACCTCGTCAGTGGGTATTTCCTGCAGGTTGAAATATACTCTCAAATACCCCCACGATGCCGTGCTGCTGGCCATATCCGCATTGCCATCTCCTTTTTCAATACCCGCTACGGCAAATGAGGAATAGAGTTTTGCCAATACAGATTTATAATTGGCAAGAGAGGTATATACAGATTCAGAAGTCGCTTCCACACTGGGTACCTGGTTCAGATCCTTGGTACAGGATGCCAGCAGGCTGACTATTAATATGAGTGATAGTATCTTTTTCATAAACGTTAGAACTCAAGATTAATGTTGATGGAATAAGTACGTGGACGAGGATAGAATGCACTTTCAAAACCATTGGTTACTTCCGGGTCCTGTCCGCTGTATTTCGTAATAGTGAATACATTCTGTGCGATGGCGCCAATGCGCATATTCACATGCTTTGCTACTTTTCCAAAGTTATAAGCGACAGACATATTATCCATTCTCAGGAAAGAGGCATTCTCTACATAATAGTCTGAATAATACTGACGGGTTTTGAAACCGGTGTGCAGGTAATCTTTATGCAGGTTGTTCAGCGCAGCATCTACATACTGTACGGTTTCCCAGGCGCTCAATCCCATCTTTGTATTGTTGTATACATAGTTACCGATGTTAGCACGCATGGTGAATCCGGCAGACCATTTCTTATATGTCGCCTGCGTATTAAAACCTAACATCCAGGTAGCAGCGGGAGAATGATAACGATACAGGTCCTGTTCGTTGATCACACCATCTTTGTTCAGATCAGCATAGACACCTTCCAGCGGTTTGCCGGCAGCATCATATACCTGCTTGTACACATAGAACATATTGGGCTGGTAACCGGGTGTCAGGATTTGGATACCTCTGCCGGCTACAGCGGGGCCCGCATAAGTACCGACTGTGGTTGCGCCTTTTACCAGTGTAATATTGGTCACTTTAGTATATTGATTGGTTGCATTGAAGTTCACATCCAGTTTGAAATCACGCTGACTGATAGGTGTCGTATTCAGCTGGAACTCAAAACCGTGACTTTCGATGTTACCTACGTTGGTAGTAGCAGTCTGGTCAAAGTTAGTACCTGCAGGTACAGATACATTCGCCAGCAGGTCATAGGTTTTGCGGGTGTAATACTCTACAGAACCGGCAATCCTGTTGTTGAGGAATCCAAAGTCTACACCGTAGTTAAATGCTTTTGTTGTCTCCCATTTCAGATCGTAGACATACACAGATGGTCTGTATACGTATAAATATTCATCCCCAAAGCGGTAATTAGCATAGCTGTTACCTTGCTGATACACGGACATGTAACTATAGTTGCCTATACCATCCTGTTGTCCGGTCACACCATAACTGGCCCTTAATTTTAAGTTGGAAAGTACCTTATTGTATTTCAGGAAATTCTCGTCAATTACATTCCAGGCTACTGCTACGGAAGGGAAAGTACCCCACCTGTTCTCAGGACTAAAGCGGGATGTACCGTCTCTTCTCACGGTTCCTGTAATCATATATTTGGAGAATAAGGTATAGTTCACTCTTCCATAGTAAGATAATAATACGTGGCGCTCATCTGACGCTTTGGCGGTAGACTGCAATTGCCCCTTTTCATTGTAGTAAGTGATAGCCGGCGCCTTTGCACTCCAGTGCTGGTAGTCATAACCGGCAGTTGCATCAAAACGGTGAACGTTGTTGATATTCTTGCTGTAGTTCAGGTAACCGGTGAACAATTTATTCTTCAGCGTCTGTGAATATGAATTATTAGACCCGCCCACATTATAGCCATTTGCAGAAGTAGCAGGGATCCATACAGAACCTTCCCCTTTACTGTAATCATAACCTACCGTTACGTGGGCTTTCAGATCAGGCAGGAAATGGAAACGATAGTCTACATCGAAGTTGCCGATACTTCTGTATACATCACTTTTTCTTGTTTCCTGTTCCAACAAACCTACCGGATTGCGGTTAGCCCCCGTAGCAGGTATGCCGCTGTTATCAAGACTTTCATAGAAACCGCCAAAAGCTGATTTACCGGAGTAGACAGGCTGTGTCGGATTGAAGGCCACGGAATTCCAGATAGCATCTGTATTGGCAAACCGGTTATTATTGGCAGCACCTTTCAGGTTCAATGTCAGATTTAAATGTTTGTCGAAGAAGCTGGGCGTCACTACCAGTGATCCTGTGAAACGTTGTGTTTTATCCGTCTGCAGGTTACCATGCTGGTTGTAATAACCCGCGGAAGCGCGGAAAGGAATGGCTTTCGCGATCTTACCGGTTACACCGAGGTTATTGTCTGTACCCATGGCATTCTTAAATACTTCTTTCTGCCAGTCAGTATTGGCGCTACCTAACAGGGCTTTCTGAGCATCTGTTCCTTCAGCATTGATCACGGATCTGAATTGCGCAGGCGACATCATATCGGCCACGTTCTTTCTTTGCTGGAGGGTAACCACTGTAGAGAAGTTAATCTTTAACTGGTCGCCCTTCCCCTTTTTAGTAGTGATCATCATCACCCCATTAGATGCACGTGAACCATAGATAGCCGTAGATGCGGCATCTTTCAGTACCGTGATGCTTTCAATATCATTCGGGTTGATCATACTGAGGAAGTTGGATGAATTCCCGCTGATACCGCCTGTTTCCAGCGGCACCCCATCCAGTACGATCAGTGGTGCATTGCTGGCGCTCAAAGAGGCCCCACCACGAATACGGATGGTACTACCTGCGGTCGGAGAACCTCCATTTGTCATGATCTGCACACCAGAAGATTTACCACTGATCAGCTGTTCAGAAGAACCTACCAACCCGGGGTTAAACTCTTTACTGCTAATGCTGACAGCGGAACCGGTCATGTCCTTCTTCGTCTTGGTACCGTAACCGATCACGACTATTTCGTCGAGTTTTTTGTCTTCGAAGGTCATCACTACATGCAGTGTGTCTCCTTCAACTTTCACCATTTTTTTGGCAGCACCTACGTAGGTGAATTCCAATACATCTTTTCCCGGAGGTAATTGCACCGTAAACCCACCAGAGGCGTTGGTAAGGGTGCTGGTGGTCGTACCGCTGACTAATACAGACACTCTTTCAAGTGCTTTCCCGCCCTCGTCGGTCACAGTACCTTTTACGGTACGGCTTTGTTCCTGGGCATAAACACCCAGGCTGCTCATCACCATGCATAGGCAGAATAGGAATTTGCGGAAAATTGATTTCTTCATATTGTGGAATTAAAATTTTTAAACGATCTGATTACTCCAGCCAAATAGCTCCGATGTCTATTGAAGCGTTATCTGGCACCTTGTCTGATGTGGAAATGTTTAGTGATTCAATGTTATTAATGTTAAAGTCAATGTTGGTTTTTGGTATAAAATACCGGTTCAGAAAGACCGGGTATGGACGCGGTAATAATGCTGTACTATCCTGTTGTAAAGTGGCTACAGGCACCTTATAAATATGCTGCTTGTTGTCTATCGGCAGATGCTGCGAATAAGTGTATCCATCTGTTGTAATGAACCCGACATTCAATGCTTTGATGGTAGTGGCCGGAATATAAATGCACAGGTATTTAACAGCCTGTAAGTCCCTTTCATTGTTCACTGTTTTTCTCCAGAAAAAGCTGGCATTATCATCATTCACATGCATGGTATATCGCTGCACTGTAGCGGTATAAGGATGTTCCCGGTAGCGGGATGCAGACATAAAAGACTTATCGGTCATTGAGAAGCATTCCAGCTCTCCATCCAGTATGACAGGGTCTGCCGGTGTGGTGACCACTGTTTCCCAGTAGCGGGTAACAGTGAAGTTCCAGTCAAGCGGAGCGCCTGCTTCCTGTTGTGGAAACGTATATTTTCTTCCGTTAGTAAAGATAGTGATGGTATATTTTAATTCACTTCCTTTTACCATACTGGCTGGAATTGTACCCTGGTAGGTATACCCGTGTACGCGCTCCAGGCGAATATATGGATTGCGATCTGACCAGAAAGAGACGCGATCTGTTTGCAGGATCACAGAGTCAGGGAAAGCAGGTCCTGCGATCTCTGCGCGTATCGCAATGTCTTTACCACCTTCCACCGTTGTACGGGGTTGGTGTATAACCGCGAATTGCTTTAACTGAGCAGGCGGTGCTACATATTCACCCAGTTTAATATGCCCCCAATCAGAGGAAGCAGACCATCGCCTGGTATCTTCTTTCATCAGTATATAAACACCAGGACTAACGGAAAAAGCACCTTTTTCGGCGATGGTATCTCTTTCTGAATGAAGATTCCTGATCATAAAATGATCTCCCAGATCTGGTAGCTGCAACTGCATAGGCCACTTGTTCCAGGCGATGCTCACCACTTGCTTGTCAGGAGAAGGTTTGGCAAAAGGATCAGCCACCTGAACAGCATCGGGCATCAGTTCTAACCGCCATACCCCGTTTTCCAGTTTGTCGAGGAAATACGCGCCTGTGCCTTCGTACTTTACGACAGGAGAATTGCCATAACCAGCAACAGTGGTTAACTGTGCCGGAGCTACCGGTGGAGTAGCTGTATTGTTGGAATAAAAATATTGCGTGGGAGTGTTGAGCAGACTAAGATCCTGCATGTAACTCACCAGGAAATCACCAAAAGCAGTATCAGCCGGATAGGCCGGGAAATGTTCCCCTCGTTTTACTGTCTTCGCTACTTCTGCCGCGATTTTCATACTCAGCGCCTTCCTGGGTGTATAGGCCAGGTTCAGGTAGTGGGTCTGGTATTCAGTATTATAAGCCGCGATATCGATGGGGTCATAGGCAAACTGGGTGATCCACTGGAAGCCCTGACTCCGGAATGTACGGGTCATAGCCGGGTACATATAACTATAGGTAATATCTGCCGGATCGAATTCGTAAATAGCTTTCGCTTTGGTCGCAAATCCTTTTTCGTTGGAGAAAGGGATATTGTACTGGTCCACATAGGGCAAAAAGTTGCCGGTACGGGTATGCCCGGCTACCAGGCCAATAGGGTACCATTGATAAGTCGTACCCTGAATATCAGATGAATAGTAAGCCGGCACATGCTCCTGGTTGTGGCTGACATTATAAAATACCGGTTTCTTATTACCTGTTGATTTGATAGCTGCGACCATAGTACTGATGTATTTTTTGGTCAGCGCCGGGTCGCCCGTATGGCAGGGTTCATTATTGATTTCAAAGCCTACTATCGCAGGCTCCTCTTTATAAGCCTTTCCGGTATACGGATTGACATGAGAGAGCAGCTGGCGAACATACGTTTCCTGGGCGGCAATGGCCTTGGGATGCCGGTGTACGTCACATTTGTCATATAAGTAGGAGAACCCGCCGGTTGGCTCATTCCTTTCCGGGTAGCCATTCCCAAAGTTGGTCATACAGGTGATCAGCACGCTGATACCCCTTTGCTGCACCCGGGCAATCAGGTAGTCAAGCAGATCCAGGTGCTCATTTTGTTGTAACCTTCCGAGGGAGTCTGTAATTTCTACATCCCATATATGTATCCGGTAAGCATTCAGTCCAAGTCGGGAAAAATGATATACATCTTTATCAATGGCTGCTTTGTGATCTTTTACTGAACGGTAAGCATGGGCAAAAGGAAGGGTATAGTTCACGCCATAAAAGGAGGCCTCCTGGTGATTACCTGACCAACGCATGACCCCGGACTTATCTACATAGATAGTCTGCTGAGCGAACGTGGCTGTAAAATACAAACACATGCAAAGGAGTGGAATTGCCTTTAGGGACATAATTAACCGTATCAGTTTTTGTACGGTTCTAAACTATTTAAGATTCGATTTCAAGGGCGGCTGATATCGGACATAATAGGATAAAATTCAGACAAAGGGAATAAATATTGACAATAAATATTTATAAATTATTCTTAATGAATTGAGAAGGAGTAAGTCCGAATTCTGCCTGGAAACATTTCGAGAAATAAGACGCCTCTGAAAATCCGACCATGTACATAACTTCAGCCACGGAGAATTTATTCTGCTGGAGTAGAACGGCCGCTTTTTTCATCCGGATAGAGCGGATGTATTCTACCGGGGTCAGGCTGGTAAGTTGCTTTATTTTTCGGTACAGTTGTTTGGAATTCGTGAAACTCAGTTCGCTGAGCACCTGCACATTGAACTGGGGGTCATCCATTTTTTCTTCTATGATCTGGGTGATGTCGGACAGGAATTGCTCATCCCGTGACAAGGTTTTTTCTTCTTTAGGGTCGGTGAGAGACGAAATCCTCAACTGATTTTCCATTTCTTCCCGGCGCTTCAGGAGTTGTTCGATCCGGGAGAACAGGATGTTGATGTCGAAAGGTTTGGACATGAAGGCATCGGCACCGAGGTCGATGCTATCCAGTTCAGTCTTCCTGTCGTCTTTTGCTGTTAATAATATAATGGGGATGGTCGCAGTCATCACCTGTTTCCTGAGACGTTTGCTCATTTCCAGGCCGTCCATCACCGGCATCATCACGTCTACAATAATCAGGTCTGGTTGCCATTCGAGGCTGAGGAACTCTCCTTTTTTACCGTCGTGTGCCACTTTCACCTGGTATCGGGCGCTGAGCGCCTGCTGGAGAAATTCAGTTATTTCCTGGTTGTCGTCTACTACGAGGATCTTTTTCCCCCCAGCAGGTGGCATGATTTGACCGGTAGGTTCCTGCTCACCGGGCAGTACGGTATGCCCGGGTTGTTCCGGGTGGAACAGGGGTGTGGTTTCCGGAACAGGCAGGGTCACGGTGACCGTAGTCCCCTCTCCTTCTGTTGACTCAATGTTCACGTATCCGCCCAGCTGTTCTGTGTAGCTCTTTACCAGGTACAGGCCAATGCCGGAACCTTCTTTGTTTCTGGCTGTAATAGAAGATTTGAAGAACCGCTCAAAAACATAGGGAAGATCGGCGGCGGGAATGCCGATACCCGTATCCGTCACGCTGATCGTTACCGTATTCCCCTGGTCCCTGACATCCAGGTGGATGGCTCCCCCATCAGGCGTATAACGACTGGCATTGGACAGCAGGTTGCTGATGATGGCCTCTGTTCTAATGATGTCGGTATCAATATAGATCTCCTCCCTGTTGCAGGTGAAGGAGTAAGATAGCTGCTTGTTAATAAAAGATT
The DNA here is from genome assembly GCF_039596155.1 of Chitinophaga sp. Classification (GTDB taxonomy): domain Bacteria; phylum Bacteroidota; class Bacteroidia; order Chitinophagales; family Chitinophagaceae; genus Chitinophaga. The sequence goes on along the minus strand of NZ_JBCNKF010000040.1, from coordinate 19,204 downwards.
CATAGAGCTTACGGGCAAATGCAACCAGTTCCAGCTTTGACATTACCAGTGCAGAGAGTGCACTGCTATCTTCCCTGTTGAACTTCAACACCCTATGAATTAAAGCGTTCAATTTCAGTGCATTTTGTTGTATCCCTTCCAATTGCTTCTTCTTCAGCGGACTTCTTGTCTCCGCCAGCATCTGGCTGACGGGTGCCAGAATAAGGCTCAGGGGCGTCTTTAGCTCATGAGAGATATCAGTGAAGAAGTTGATCTTCAGGTTGGTCAGTTCTACGGTCTTTTGCTTTTCGATACGTTCAATCTTCAGGTTGTGTCTTACCCTGAAGAAATTGATCACCCAAATTCCCAGTCCGACCACGATCAGGCAATAGATCGCTTTGGCCAGGTTGGTGTAATACCAGGGTGGAACAATGGTGATGGACATGCTGAGCGGGCTGGCAGATGGTTTTCCATATGCATCAAGTTTGCTCACCAACAGGGTATAGTGTCCGTAGCTGAGATTATTATACGTAACCAGGTTGTTATTGAGTGGCAAAGTATTCCAGTCATCGTCGATCTGGGTGATGCGGTATACATAGCGAGTCCCTTCGGGATCGGAGTAGTTCAGGTCAGAAACGGCAAAAGCCAGGTTATTCTGTTCGTGGCTCAGGCGGATCTCATCCTTATATCTTATAGATGCTGATAACTTACCATTGATATAAAGGGCGGTGAGGTACAACCGGTTCCCGGCGCCTGTAGCAGGTTGGGTAGCCGGAGACGCGATGGCCAGTTCATCTGCGCCTCCCATCAATACCTCGTGCAGGTCTTTGTCGTAGTACATAGCAGTAAAAGCAGATTGACTACTGTTAAAGCGCTGCAGGGTGGTCGTATTTCTGTCAAGCATCCAGATCCCTTCGCTGGTGGAGAGCCAGATATTTCCTTCCACCTGCTCCATGCTGAGAACCTGGTCGGCTTTAAAAGGAATGGACCTGACCTGGCCGTTTTTTATTTGAACAATACTTCCCTGGCAGGCGATCCAGATAATCCCCGCGTCGTCGGAAATGAGATAAGAGGGGTGTTTTGAAGCATCAATTACGGTTTCCACCTGGAAGGTGTGGGGATTGATCTTATGTATCGCCCTGTTATAGATCAGTGCCCAGATATTGCCCTGCTGGTCTTTGGTGAGCTGATTCACGGAATTGCCGGCGAGGCCGTTGTGTGCGGCGAGGTTGTGGACAGCGATGTGGGAAGCAGCGACCAGTGGGCCGGCAGTCTGGTTTGAGCCAGGCACCAAATTTCCGGTTGTTGTTCCGGGAGTAGCCACCAGCGATTTTGAAGCCGTGTGAGCGACGCCTGTCAGCATGGATCTGTCTACTACAAAGATGCCTCCAAGGTAAGTGGCAATCCATAGCCGTTGCTGATCGTCTTCCTGTATACTGTAAGCCCAGTTGGCATTGCGGGTCTGGGAGCTGTCGATAATATTGTAATTGACGAATGCCTTTGTCTGCCGGTTGTACCGGTTGATCCCCCCATCGGTAGCGACCCATACATTCCTGTCTTTATCTTCAAAGATGTCGCGGATGCGGTTGTGTGAAATAGGCAGGGTCTTATCTCCCATCTTATACCAGGCAGAGAGGGGATCACGTCCTTCGGAAGCAGCGCCGGATGTACCTGTGGGCGAAGATGACCGTATAATTCCATTATTACCACCCAGCCAATAGGTACCAAAACTGTCCTTATAGATATTATAGAACCGGTTACCATCCTTTTCGTGGGTGATCTCAAAAATAGGGATCACCTGCAGGCGCTTCTGGCTTTGCAGCAGGGAGATACCGTAATCAGTTCCTAACCATACATTGGCTTCTTTGTCGGTAAACAGGCTCCAGATAATATTGTTAACGATAGAGCCTTTATTACGGGCATCATGTACGATATGTTCCAACTGTTCAGTAGCCGGGTTATAAATATAGAACCCGGCATCTGTACCTATCAGCAGGTTATGCCTGCTATCAGTCATCAGCGACTTGACAGAATGGTCCTGGAGAATGGGCAATTTAACGGCCTGACCAGTAGTAAAATTATAATAATAGATGCCACCTTCCGTACCTACCCAAACCATATTCCGGGTGGTGTCTTCCAGCAAAGCATTCACAAAGAGGTTGCTGCGCTTATGGAGGTCGGATAATGGGATTTGCCGGATCTGTGATTTATCGGCAGAAAGACAATAAAGCCCATTGTAGGTACCAATAAAGATATCGCCGGCACTGGTGCGGGTGAGGGAATAGATGGTGTGGTTCGAAAGGCCTTTATAGGCGGCACTTTCTAATTTTTTGTGGGTGAGATTATATTTAAAGAGTCCTTTGAACGAGCCTATCCACAGGTTATCGTTTTCCAGTAGCAGGGTACGTACGTCGGTGGGGAACTGTACCGGGTTGGGTTCGTATAGATCTTTCTGATAGTTGTAAAAGAAGATGCCATTTTCCATGGCCAGGCATATCAATTCTTTGTTGATAACGATGATATCGTAGACAAAGGTTTTATGAGAAGTGTCGTTGCCAAGGTGGGGTTGTATAGAGAAGCCGTCGTAGCTATAGAGGCCATTGTTGGTGCCCAGCCACATCAGGCCAAGACTATCCTGGGCGAAAGCATTGATGGTAGTTGCTTCCGGCCCGATCGCGATGTTTTTGAATGTATGGTATTGATAGTTTTGGCCCCAAAGTAATTGTACAGACAAAAAGAGGATGGCAGTACAAATAAAACGCTTGAACATACGGCACAAATGTAGGGGGAAATTTGGAACCACCACTGTTCAATCTACTGGCATTGCCGGGCGTCAATAATAACTAATACCGGTTGTCAATAGCCGGGGCCGGTAATGTGTTTTTTGCCGCAAAGTGCTCCTTATGCTTTTTGCCCCATTTTTCCAGCTCTCTGATGATAGGTAATAAATCCATACCCAGCGCTGTCAACTCATATTCTACTCTTACGGGTACTTCCGGGTACACATTGCGTGTAATCAATCCTTTCTCTTCTATTTTCTTCAGTTCCAGCGTGAGCATACGGTCCGTGATCGTCTGCAGGTTTTTCTTCAGTTCGCCAAAGCGCATTTTACCTGTGGCCAGGAAGCTGCAAATTGCCAGGGTCCATTGGCCACTAATTTGGTTAGCTGCATATATTTCCAGGCATTCTGCTTCCAGCAGACGCTTGTTTTCATCATGTGTTGATGTCGGTTTAATTTTGGTCATACTTACACGAGTGTTAGCTGCTAACAGCAGGTTGCAGGCAGTTACAAGTTATGCAACTTAGATATTTTTGCCGAGGTTAAAAATCTAAGATAAATGGAAAAAGTACTGGTTGTTGTGATTCACCCGAACCTGAAAGAGTCGGTAGTGAATAAAAGATGGGTAGAAGCATTAAGTAAGTGGCCAGATCATTATGTAATACACGATCTGTATGCATTATATCCATCAGGAAATATAGATGTGCAAAAGGAACAAATGTTAATGGAACAGTATGAGCGTATCGTTTTCCAGTTTCCTTTTTATTGGTTTAGTTCTCCGCCATTATTAAAAAAATGGCTGGACGAAGTGCTGACTCATGGTTGGGCATACGGGAGTCAAAGCGGGTATAAGATGAAGGACAAACGTGTAACACTGGCTATATCCGTGGGTGTTGATGAAGCAGAATATAGTGCTGATGGCGAATACAAGTACACGATGCAGCAGCTCACTGCACCATTTGAACTGACTTTCAGGTACATAAAAGCTGATTTTCGCCCGTTCTTCGCTTTTTATGGATTGGAATATTTTGCTACCCCTGATCGGATAGAGGGGAGTGTGGAAGCTTATATGAATTTTTTAAATACGTTTTAAGCCGTACCACCCGATCATTAGAAAAAAGGCCTGTAAGCTAATTGCTTACAGGCCTTTGTAGCCTCGACAGGAATCGAACCTGTATCTGGAGCTTCGGAAACTCTTATACTATCCATTGTACTACGAGGCCAAAACACCTTCTCTCTTTGAGCAAGGAAGGCAAAACTAACGTTTTATATCTCAATTACAAAAACTACAGGTTAAGATTGCTCTTAAATATCTTCACTGCGATCGCCAGGAGGATGACGCCGAAGAATTTACGCACCACCATCAACCCCGCTTTACCCAGGATCCTTTCAATAAAGGAAAGAGAGCGAAGCACTATATATATGATCACCAGGTTAATGAGAATACCCGCAAAAATATTCCACTGGTCAAAGTTCGCTTTCAGTGACATAATCGTGGTCAAAGTACCGGAACCCGCGATCAGCGGGAATGCTATAGGAATCAGGCTCCCTGTTTTAGTATCCTTCTCACTCTTAAAGAACTCCACGCCCAGGATCATCTCCAACCCGATCACAAAGATCACAATCGACCCTGCTACGGCAAAAGAGTGAACATCTACACTTAATAATTTCAGGAACGGCTCACCTACATAAAGGAAAAGGATCATCAGTACACCGGAAGCCAAAGTAGCCTTGCCCGAGTCAATATGTCCGAGTTTTTCTTTCATGGAAATGAGAACAGGTATGGAACCAACAATATCAATTACAGCAAATAGTGTAAAGGTGATGGCTAAGATCTGGTCAAAATGAAACATGCAGGGTTCGTATTTCCTGCAAATGTAATATTTAATTGGCTATTAAAGATTGTCGTAAGGGCGGGAAGTGGGGTACTATTTCAGGAATGAAAATGCCTGGCAGAGGGGAATGCGCTGGTGATATCCCTGAAAGTAGTAAGAATTGCGTCCAATAAAAAAGGGTGCCCCCCACCGGAGCACCCTTTTCAAAGTTCCATAGCCGGCATCAGCCAGGCATACGGGAAATATATTTGTCCATTTCCTTGATCTGGCTTACGATCTGGGCAGTCGTCGGCTTCTGCGCCTTTGCCCTGCGGAAAAAGTCCTTTGCAGTCTTAAAATCCCTGCGGCTCATAGCAATTGATGCCAGCGTTAGCAGCGCAGCAGCGGTATTCTCCTTATCAGGCAGGCCCATTCTCACCGCTTTCTTCAGGTTTGAATCCGCTTCCTTCAGGTCATTCTTCTGGTAAGCAATGGTACCCAGCTGGAAATACTGCATGCCCTCATATTCCTTCATCGGGCTACCAGACTTGATGCTCTGGCGAATAGTCGCCTCCGCCTTGTCCAGATCCTTATTGTACATGGCCAGGTTACTCTGCATAAAATAATAAACAGACTGGATTGGCTTATATAACAGCTTAGGGAATTTAATCGTATTCATCATCGCCATGGCACCATCGATATCACCAGCTTCAACCGCTTCCTGTACCAACCGCATCGGGCCAAACATAAAATGTGTAACCAGACAGATCACCGCCAGCAACAGCACAATAGTGGCTTCCCACCAACCTACCGAAACACCCAGCGCAATCCCGCCCAACAAAAGAATGATACCCAGTGGTAACCTATAACGAATAAATAAGTTTAATGCTTTCATCTGTCAAATCTATTACAAGAGGCGCAAAGATAAATAAAAAAAGATGTGAGGATTTAAAAGGAATTACTACCTTTGAATCATCAGATGATATGATGAATAAACAGCTATTACCAATTAAGCGAAACAGCCTTGCAGACGAGGTTGCGCAGCGGCTACAAGAACAGATTTCCCTGGGAACTTATAAAACCGGGGAAAAATTACCTACCGAACCGGCGCTTATGGAGACCTTCGGGGTAGGTCGTTCTACCATCAGGGAAGCCGTACGCATCCTGGCAAACAGTGGGGTACTCAGAGTACAGCAGGGTCTGGGCACTTTTGTCGAAGAGCAGACAGGCATTGTGGAACCCCTCCCCCAGCGGCTAAAACGCGCACAGTTTGAAGACCTGGACGAGGTAAGACAGCTGATGGAACTGAAAATAGCACAGAAAGCAGCGCTCAACAGGACTGATCAGGACATAGAGCGGATGAAGGAAGCGCTGAAAAAGAGGAAGGAATACGGCGCTGCCAATGAGGTAGCTGCCTGTATTGAGGCTGATATTGATTTTCACCTTGCCATTGCACAGGCTTCCGGCAACAGCATCCTGACGGATCTGTACAAAACCGTTGCCATGCACCTGAAGGCCACGTTCCTGGAACGATTTAAAACAACTGATACTTTTACGAATACGCAGCAACTGCACAAAAATCTATTGAATAGTATTGTGGCGCAGGATGATCAGAAAGCATGGCAATGTGTACAGAAGATCATTGACCACAATGACAGCAATTAACTTACATGTTGAGTAGGTAATTATTCATCAATACTGTTGATCGGTTTTGCACCTGAAGGTTCGATAATTTTACAGATCGGCATTCGCAGTGGATAACAATCGCGAAGATGGAGCAGCATTCATCTGGTAGTTCCGGCCATCTTTACAGATCGGCGTTAACGATAGCTATTAATTGTTGCCTTGATCGACGCAGCATCCAGCCAATCCGGTCACTTTTACAAAACGGTATTTATACCGTCATTTTCAACCGGTAATATCAACTTCTATTGAAACTGCTTTTCACTGCCGGAAAGCAGCAAGGGATTGTATTACCTATTATTTCACTGATACATTTTATGGAAAAGATCGCCACTGCCAAAGCGCCTGTACAACAGGCTGCCGAGAGGACCGTATTCTCCGTTTTATTGGCCCTCAGCTTCTCACACCTGATCAATGATGCTATCCAGTCACTGATCCCCGCTATTTACCCGATTGTAAAAGACTCATTGCGTCTCAACTTCAGCCAGGTAGGGTACATTACCCTGACTTACCAGCTCACCGCCTCCCTGTTACAACCCCTGGTAGGTCTGTATACAGACAAGAAACCACAACCCTATTCCCTGATCATCGGTATGGGCTTTACGTTGCTGGGCCTTGTCTGCCTTTCGCAGGCACATCACTTCTACTTTGTATTGATCTCTGTAGGCCTGGTCGGTGTCGGTTCTTCTGTATTTCACCCCGAATCCAGCCGGCTGGCACACATGGCTTCCGGCGGGCAGCATGGCCTGGCACAATCACTCTTTCAGCTGGGTGGGAATGCCGGCAGCTCACTCGGACCATTGCTGGCAGCCCTGATCATCGTACCACATGGACAATCCAGCCTGAGCTGGTTCTCTGTACTGGCTATTCTCGCTATCGTGGTAATGATCAATATCGGCTCCTGGTATAAGCTGAATACACATCGCCTGAAACCCAAAAAAGTACAGGTACATACAGGTAATCAATTGTCAAACGGGAAAGTACTTTTTGCGCTGAGCATCTTGCTGGTACTGATATTTTCCAAGTATTTCTACATGGCAGGCATGACCAGTTATTACACCTTCTATCTCATGCATAAGTTCAACGTGAGTGTACAGGCCTCGCAGATCTACCTGTTTGTATTTCTCTTTGCAGTGGCGGCAGGTACTTTCTTCGGCGGCCCACTGGGCGACCGCATCGGACGTAAATATGTAATCTGGATCTCTATTCTCGGTGTCGCCCCTTTCTCACTGTTGTTACCACATGCCAATCTGATGTGGACGTGTGTACTGAGTATATTTATAGGTGTTATACTCTCTTCAGCCTTCTCGGCTATTTTAGTATACGCACAGGAGTTAGTACCGGGAAAAGTGGGTATGATTGCCGGCCTTTTCTTCGGCCTTGCATTCGGCATGGGAGGTATTGGATCTGCAGTACTGGGCAACCTGGCAGACAGCAAGGGCATAGATTATGTATTCCAGTTATGCGCCTATCTGCCATTGATAGGTTTATTAACAGGACTATTGCCGGATGTTGAGAAATCCCATCAATAACGTTGCGTAAAAACCAGCTCACCGGTCCCTGCTGATAAAAGATAAATATATCACCAGGGACTGGTGAGTGCATTATTAAACAAAACGCCCTGGGTTTCATCAATTAAATAACCATTAAGACACAATCTTTGAATATCGTTGCAGGTAATGATCGTCAATAAGTTTATGTGTAATTCCGTGGAATGTCGTAATGCGCTGATCTGGTAGTTATAAGTTGTTCGTAGTCTGTCTGGCTGTCTAACCAAAATTAATCTCTTCCGCTGAAATATTATTGCAGCCATAAGATCAGCGACTCATTTTGCATTTTACCTGCTTTCTGATAACAGCAGGCTTAAAATTCACACCTAAGTACCCCTGTAATTGTTCGAATAGTACCTGAAAAAACTATGGGTCTGCCGGCTATGTAAGGCAGGCTTCCCGGTGTTCGGGTTCCCTGTATCAATACAACCACTCGCATACGGTTGTAATACCTCCTCCCGGATAATTCAAAAAAAATATCTATATTTAGATACGCGCCTATCTCTTAAACCACGAAACATATGGAAACTACACAACAGAGGGATGAAAGGCTCTGGAAGATTGCAAAATCCAGAACTGCTTTTAAGAATTCCCTGATTGTATACCTCGTTATGAACCTCTTCTTCTGGGCTATCTGGTATGCCACTTCCGGGCACTATTACGGAGGCACTCCATGGCCGGTATGGCCTGGTCTGGGATGGGGATTAGCTATTGCATTCCAATACTTCAATGCATTCCATCGCGACCCTTTTGGAGATACCCTCAGAGAATACGAGAAGTTACAAGCTGAGAAAGAACAAAGAGGCCTGTAATAAATCAAAAGCAACATGACTGATCAGCCAAGGAGATTATTCGACATTATCGCATACCAGCTGGCACACTTTCCCAAAGCTGACATGCTGGTAGGAAAAGAAAACAACGCCTGGAAAAAATATAGCACACAGGATGTAGCCGATCTGACACTGCGCTTCAGTGCTGGCTTGCTGAAATTAGGTATTGGCAATGGAGACCATACGCCTGAAGGAGTTGATAAGATAGCCATCTTATCGCCCAACAGACCAGAGTGGCTCATAACGGATCTGGCCTGCCAGCAGGCGGGCGCCGTACTGGCTCCCATTTACCCAACCTTAAGCGAGCACGACCTGGAATATATTCTGAATGATGCTGCCGCCAGCCTGCTTTTTGTGAGTGACAAAGACCTTTACGACAAGGTCTCGGCCATCCGGGGCAAACTGCCACACCTCAGAGAGGTGTTTTCTTTTAACCAGGTCCCCAATGCCAGGCACTGGTTAGAAATACCTGCAATGGCCGACGAGGCAGACTTCCCAAAGATCGCTGCTATCAAAGAAAGTATTGATCCTGCCCAACTGGCAACTATCATTTATACATCAGGAACTACCGGTACTCCCAAAGGCGTGATGCTGACCCATGAAAACATCATGAGCAATGTACATGCCTGTATTCCCTGCCTGCCAGTCAATTCTACTGCCAAGGCACTGAGCTTCCTGCCCCTGAACCACATCTTCGAACGCACTGTCTCGTACATCTATATGACCGCCGGTGTTCCCATTTACTATGCGGAAAGCCTGGACACCATTGCAGATAACCTGCGGGAAGTAAAACCCAGCATCTTTACCACCGTACCACGGCTGCTGGAGAAAGTGTATGAAAGGATCATGGGCAAAGGACTGGAACTGAAAGGCATCAAAAGGGCACTGTTCTTCTGGGCCGTGGACCTGGGCAAGCAATTCGATATCAACCAGGCACAGAGCTGGTGGTACAAAGTGCAACTGTCTATTGCCAACAAACTGATATTCAACAAATGGCGGGAAGCCCTGGGTGGAAACATTGACGTGATCGTAGTAGGCTCTGCTGCCTGCCAGGTAAGATTACTGAAGATATTCACGGCTGCACAAATACCTATCCTGGAAGGGTATGGACTGACTGAAACCTCTCCCGTGATCAGCGTAAACCGTACGGAAGAAAAAGACCGCATGTTTGGTACCGTAGGCCCGCTGATCAACAATGTAGAAGTGAAAATTGCCGAAGATGGTGAAATCCTGGCCAAAGGCCCGAACGTGACAATCGGCTATTATAAACGCCCCGACCTCACTGCGGAAGCCATTAAAGATGGCTGGTTTCATACAGGAGATATCGGGGTACTGGTGAATAATAAATACCTGAAGATCACAGACCGCAAGAAGGAACTGTTCAAGACCTCCGGGGGGAAATTTGTTGCTCCCCAGCCTATCGAAAACAAGTTCAAGGAATCGGTATTCATTGAGCAGATGATGGTCGTAGGTGAAGACAGGAAGTTCACCGGGGCGCTGATCGTACCATCGTTCGCACAGCTGGAACGCTGGGCACAGAAGAAAGGGATCCAGGTCAGTGACCACGAGGCCTTGTGCCGGTTGCCGGAGATCCAGACACTCTTTCAACAGATAGTAGAAAAGTACAATGCTTATTTCAGCCACATAGAACAGGTAAAGAAGTTTGAGTTGCTGCCACATGAATGGACGATTGCAAACGGAGAGCTGTCGGGTACGCTGAAAGTGAAGCGGAAGGTGATAGCCCAGAAATATGCAGATCAGATTGAGAAAATCTATAATTAATTAATTGTGTGAAGGAATTTTGGAAAAATCCTTTACTTTTGCACTCCGCTAAAGGAGGGTTTTTCCTGAAGTGACGGCCCGGTAGTTCAATGGATAGAATAGAAGTTTCCTAAACTTTAGATACAAGTTCGATTCTTGTCCGGGCTACAAAAACACATTTTCAGCCAATTTCGGTTTCTCCGGAATTGGCTGTTTTCTTTTACAGTTGTGGATATTCTGATGAAGGAAGAAAAAGAGCGGTTAAATAAAATAAAAATGAATTGTAACCCAAAATGTACTCCGAGGTGGAAACTTGATTATAATGCATGCTTTTGACCTTATAATGACCCATTAAATCCAAATGTAACTTATAATGCGACGGCCATCGCAAGCCGTGCCATACATTAAACGAAACTTCTCTATGATGAAAAATATCTGGTTAATATTCTTAATTGTTCTACCATTAATGGGCTCTTGCCAAAATAAAGGCAAGTTGGATATCACTGCAAAGTACATCGCTTTGTACCTGGGAGACACTTCCGGCCATGCTCATTGGCGTCCTATCCAAGAAACTCCAGCAGGAGACTTTAAATGTCACGAAGAAGAGAATGGAGACTTGACTGTAACCTTTAATCGAAACGAACCGCCCTCCAGATTTATAAACGAAACAAAAAACCATTCCGAAGATCTGAAGAAAATTCCCATGGAGATTGCCGGATATAAATTTAAAGGGGTTTATTATATAGAAACACATCCTGCAGCACTTTCACATGTGTTTTACTATGATGAAAAAAGGCCAAATGATTTAGTTTTCGTCAGGTATTTAGTAATCGGTCAAAATTTATTATCAGTTAACTTTCATTCCGATAAAAAGGTAAATCCTTTAGCTGATTTAGAATTTGACGTAAAGCACTAATAGAAAGCCGTCTCTCAGATTGATATTCATCGATTCATAATATTGATTGTCAATAAATTATTAACAAATAATCTATTATTAAAAAGCCGGAGGATAAATCTTCCTACCATGACTGGCAGATTTGCCGGCTTTTTTATTTTACCAATAGTTGCCCCTCCTGGTATATAAATAGCCCCCACTCCCTCCATCAACCTTCTCCAAATTATGGAATTTCATTATAAATTGAATCATACCACAAAACTACCTGCTGTATATGAAAAAGATCCTCATTGTTCTCCTGCTGCTTATCCATCTCTCCTGCCAGATTATTGCACAGCAAATCCCCCTGCGTTTCCAGAGCTCTGCACAAAAGCTCTATGTGCTGCCAGATGAGCAATTGATCATCTGTACAAAAGCCGGGGAGGTAGCCATGACCGATTCGCTGAATGGGCTATGGCATTTCTCTCAGATTGCATCCCCCATCTCAAATACACTGGATAATGCTAACTTTTTTAATCGTGATACCGGCTTCGTATCAGGGTTTATTTATAATGATCGCAAATACAATATCATTTATCATACACAAAATGGCGGAAAAAGCTGGTCCAAAGTAGACTTCGGCACCTCAGGCTGGGCTGACTGTGCATGGAACCTTCCCAATGGAGAAGCCTGGATGACTATCGGCGGCGAAGGCGTTGTTTATTCAAAAGATTATGGCTTTACCTGGAAAAAACTGGCGGTATATGATGCAAAACAACGCTATCACACGATCTTTTTTAATCAGCAACATGAAGGAATGATCGGGTCAGTATGGAACACCATTGCCTATACCAAAGATAACTGCTACTCCTGGGAGAAAATCCCTACCCCACTAGACCAGCAGGCATACAATAAAACCGATAAGAGTAGCCGGCCAACGATAAACAAAGTGTGCATTTATAAGGACCTGCTCCTTGTAATTGAAGAGGGCATGGTTTTCTACACTAAAAAAGATAGCATCCACTGGAAATTACTGCCTGATTACATATCATTTAGTAGCGATGCAGCTAATACTGCTTTATACCTGATCAACTCCTCCCAACAGGTTGTAAAAACTGATGAACAATTACAACCGTTACAAACTACGGCAACCATCAAAGGAATAAGTGATCTATTCACCCGGAACGGGCAACTGTTCGTACTGGCCAATGCAGGTATTTGTAAAGTAGATACCAAAGGACACCTTCAACAGTATCCCCTGCAAACGATAGCTACCGAAGATATTGCGCCCTCCTACATTTATACTTTGAATACTGATAAAATATATGGAGCAAAAGGCAACATGATATTTATCCAGACTAAAGAAAAATGGAAATATGCCTTTTCCTTGCCATTTACAGTGACTACTTCAGAAAACATTTCAATTAATAAAAACACCGTCGTTTATACCACCCCTGATTCGTTATATTACTACGATATTGTGAAGCAGACCCAAACAGTCACGACGACAAAAGACCTGTTGACCAGTTTTATCCAGCACCAGGTAACAACTGTGATCTTCTCAGAAGGCTCTAACGGATGTTTTCATTCCTATTCCGATAACCTGGTCTACAAATCAGATCATGATGTTTTTGTACTGGCTGATAATCCTTCGTGGGGAGGAAAACACACTACCAGTTTAAAACCTGAAAAAGAAGAATTAAGCCGGGAGAAAGTGGCACAATTCGTAAAAGAAGTATGTTTAAAATATAACAGATGTCCAGTCATCAAAGACCTGGAGTTCTCAGAAGCAGATTACCAAAAATGTAAAGCAGATATAAAAGCCTATCAAAATACTACTGATGGGACTAAAACAGACTTCTACTTTCACAGAAACAATATCGACTTCGATAAGCTCCTTGTAACTGTCGATAGCATCAGGACCATTGACTCGATTACACTCAACAATTTGCTCCCTGATTTGAATCATTTTTTTAGCACGACTACCAATTGGATCAGCGTAACACTGGAAAATGAAGCCGGCAACCAACTGTCGGTGCAATGCAGCTATTCTAAGCCGAATGCTTTTTATATCCCATGGATCATTACGATTAATGGCGGCAAGGTAGCATCAACATCCCCGGCAATTACAGCATTCTTTCAGTATGCATGTCCATCCCTATTGAAAGAGCATAATAAAGTACCCGTCTTACATAATTTGGTAAGGAATCTATATAAATAAGGCTGGAACTTACCTGGACAGGCGCTTCCCATTCCGGTGCGCGCCATCTATGCTATCATATCATCATTAGTACACTATAAGGACACTATAAGTACACTTCAATATCGATTGGATATTGAAGTGTACTTATAGTGATAAATAAGTGATGTATTAATACTCATTTTGTATCGAAAACGTGCTATATATCACTACTATTTCTTAAAATTGAATATTGTTTTTCACCCCATTAAAAATTGTCTATTATGGCACTAGTTAAAGGCAATATGTTGCTCCAATTTGTCCGGGGTTCCCTCGGCAATCAATTCACGATCTACGAAAGGGACGACCAGATTATACTGGCGAAAAAACGCGGCCCGTCAAAGAAAAAGCCAACGCAAAAACAGCTGTTAGCGCGGGAAAAGATGAAGATCGCAGCTGCTTATGCCACAGCCATATTGACCGATCCCGAAGTGAAAGCGTATTATAAATCCAAAGCCGGTTCCGGGCAGAACGCCTACAACATGGCGGTAAAAGACGCCTACAATTCACCGGAAATACAGCAGATCCAGCTGGAAGACACCACGATAGTCGTGACTGCGAAAGATGAATTCAGGGTGGCAGAAGTGGATGTAAGGGTAATTGATGCCACTGGAACGCAATTAGAAAGAGGTAAAGCTGTTTTAGGCAGGAATGGCGTAAACTGGTATTATAAAGCAACCCATCTGCCAGCCGGGGGTAAAGTAGTAGCTGTAGCGGTCGATTTGCCGGGTAATGAAACGGTAAAGGAATTGCTGCTGGGTGGAGGATAACTAACCCGTCTAATATGGCTTAAAAGCCTGACTGCCCCTTCCCTAAAGTGAAGCGGCAGTAGTAATATCAGTGTAAGTATATGTAAGGAAGCAAGGGGTGAACTGTACGCTCCCGGCCGATAATAAATCAATATGTTGATATGTCTAATTGTACAAGCTAACATTTAACTGGACAGGACTATACTTCCAGAAATCAATATATTGACAAGTCCTAATTACGTAAGCTAACAGTAATAGACGACTGATCTGTCACTGTAAACTTAGTACTTGCATAAGTCGGATACGCGGGCACATTGTTCGAAAGACCATACGGTTCTACAGGCACTGACATTACTTTATCAAGCGTCTTATTGCTGTTCAGATCCTGGAAGATAGTTATTGCATAATCTCCTGCAGGCAACTTCGTAAAGATTACACCGTTCTTCACACGGCTGGCCGGTATCCTGATCTTTGAATAAGGCGTCTTCATAAAGTCACCTTCCTTATTGTAAAGTGCAAAATAGAAATCTCCTTTATTGATCAGCACATTTTTTACATTGACCTTGATAGAACAATTCCGCTGTGCGAAGCCCGTAGCTGCTGTCAACAACAACATGGCTGTGAATATTTTTTTCATGGTGATTAGTTATGAATTAAGAATCTGTTTTTATAAAGCAAGTGAACATCTGCCAATGGACGTTCCAGAATAGCATCGCGGTTTTTATTATTAAACAAATGGAAGACTTCTTCCTCCAGCTCCATTAGTTTGTAATTTTCTCTGTTGAGTATATAGTACCTGCCATCGAGCATGAACAATCCTGCTTTATCATTAATCCCGATATTAGAAAGACTATCCGGGATCCCCGCGTCTACAGGTGCTAAAGTCAGGTACCGGTGCATAAACATCCAGCCCTCCCACTGCATAGGGTATTGCTGCAGCGCATTCTCCAATATACCATACAGATAACGGGTACTTTGTGCTACATATGCAGCCGGGTTCCTCTCTCCCGTGGGCGGTACAATGGGGTCATACACATTCCACCTGGGCGTTAAGTTGTCATCATAGTAGGATAACATCGGTATAATCGGAATCTTCAGATAGAATGATAAAGTGGGTAAACCTGTTCTTACATACATCTCCTGTCCGAAAAATGGGATCTGCATACTGTTATCCCTATTGAGGTAGCCGTTCGCACCTGAATTACCGTCCATAAAAGCCAGTACAGAATAGCCCTGTTTTACCTTCCCCATGATCTGCAACGTGAGGTCCGCCTTGTCTGAAGGAAATATGATAAAATCAGAAGTAGAGTTGAAAGTATCTTTCACCTGTTGGAACTGATGCTGCATCTTTTCCAAACTATACCTGTAAGCCAATGGATCAACCATCATCACTACATTGATATTATATTTCACCAGGAACGCGATGGCGGATCGATAAGAACCTATATGATGAGAAACAAACAACGCAGGTAAGTGCTTTTTAATCTCCTCAAAATTAAACTCATTAAAATCATCCAACCCACTGAAATTTGAGCTAAACTGGGTGTCTACTCCCTGTAGCACTTTGTAAGAAAGGATGTCGAAGTAGGCCTTCTTGTGCGCAGACTCCGGCATATCAGGAAAGCATCGGAAAAGGTTGGCAGACAGGAACTGAAACGTCTGCAGACTGTGGCTTTCCCACTTTTTTTCAAATGATACTTTCAGTTCCTGTTTGCTTTCCTCGAATATTTCGAGCCTTAAACTTTTAGATTGCATATTCCTCTTCTTTTAGGAATTGATGAATGTGGTGAAACATTTTTGCCGGATCGATGATGTGTGCCTCGCCAGTCAACTTCTTAAAACTCAGATTTTCCAAATATTCATGTAAGCTATCCAATGTGTCCATATCGATCATCCTGTCTTCTGATCCATATATCAGCATGGTCCTGGTAGGCTGCTTCTGAATCTCAATGCGTGCGGTACGAATAATGTGATTCATTTGCTGGATGATAGGCACCTTATCAGGAATAGAGAGTTTCAGGTTTGAAAACTTCTGTAATCCGATCAAAGGATTCTTGTTAAAGTCTTCGTATCCGTGAGAGAAGAGACTAAGCACCCTACAGAACAGGTACATATCTACATCACTCACTTTTTTCAGTACAGACAACAGCTCTTTATCTCTTGCCAGGATCCTGTTCGCACAGGCTATGAGTACGGCTGACTTGATATTGTGACGATTCAGATTCAGCAGGTGCTGTACCAGGAGACCGCCATAACTGTAACCAACCAGGTGTATGGGTTTATGAATGTTTTCCAATACTTCCTTGTCGATAAACCGGGCCAGTTCCTTAAAATTTTCCAGCTTGATAAATGGCCTGTTGTAGCCTGGATATTCATAAAAGATGACCTCAAAACGCTCCAATAATTCCCTGGGGATATTGGTTGTCCAGAAGCGGCTGTCTGAACTCATGGGGTTGAAGAATATCAGGCATTCATCCGCATTTTTATTTATGCTCTGTACCATTTTACACGTTTTAATATGACGTTTGAAAATAGCTTCCTGTACTTCCGGGTAAACAGTGATATGATCACTATGGTCACTATGCGCTTGAGCACTTCAATGGCCGTCTCGAAATTAAAACTTAAGTAAGGTATATACCTGATCAGTGCGATGGTCTTCAATATGGAGGCATATATGAAGGCAAATGCCATGAAGGTGACGAATGCTATAAACGATACGCGAATGAGGGTATATACGATCAGTAAGATCTTTTTGACACTATAATCGCGCGGCTTCTCTTCTTCGAAAGGGTCCTTTTTAGTGACCGCATTCAGGAGGAGCTGATTGGATGTCTGTATCAGGTTGGGCACGCCCAGGAAGTCTGATAGTACCCAGTAGCCGTCGAGTTTCAGCAGTGGTACAAGGTTGGCCACCATCAGGATACTGTTGAAGATGTAGATCTTCCATACAAAGCTTTGCGCAAAGTCATTACTTATCGTATGCAAGGCTGCTACAAGGCCGAGGTTGATGATCAGCTGGATGTAGATCCCTGCCAGGTTAATTTTGATCCTGTTGCTTTTGGATACTGTCCATACATCTGTCAGGTCAGTATACATCGCGGGCATGATGGTGTAAAAGCCAAGGCCGATGCTTCGTGCGTTGATACCTGACTTATAGGCGGCGGCCGTGTGTCCCAGTTCATGCACAAACATGATGAAGAAAAGGGAAAAATAAGAGGCGACCCAGGTCAGGATCTCAGTTCCCAGTGGCAGATCATCGTTGGCCACGATGGTGTGCGTGCGGGAATAGAGGGCAATGTTCACACCTGTCAGTAACAGGAACAGGAAGTAGAATGATTTGCCAAACAGGAAAGATAACGGTTTGGCTAGTGTGGTGGATTGCCTGCTGGAAAGAACTTGTTTCTTATACCAGAATCCATCGTCGGGCGCTGCACTGGCTTTGCTTTCTGTGGTTTTGAAGATGGGCAGAATCTTCGTGTCGATTATCTCTTTCAGGCCGGCCAGGCTGACATTACCAAGTCGGGCTTGTAAGTCTTCGAGGTATTTGGCTTGCTGGCCTTCCCTTAAGATCTGATACATGAACTCGCCTATCTTAAAGTACCTGCCCTCGTAGGAAAGTACAAATTCGTTGTTGGATGCACTGGTAATTGTGTAATCATAGTTCAACAAGGAATTTTCTGTTTGCAGAGTATTCATATCAACTGATTTGAAGGGTTTTTAAATGATGGGCATTTTTATCAAATGCCCATCATTAGTGATCATATATTGCCGGGTAACATACACCAACACCAACTTTGGGTAATGACTTATAACAAGGATCTGATCTTTTCATATGAATCGATTTTAGACTGTTATAATTGAGGGTTCCGCGTGCTCCTGCCGGTGGTTACAGGCTGCCGTGATTAGCAGTTGATTGTGATAGAATCAATCACGGAAGCTGCTGCCTGTTCGATACGGCTTTCCAGTTCTACGATATTTGTTTCTTGCATGTTATCAGGTTTTAATTGGTTGTTAAATAGAGGTGATATTTTGCTACTCTTTCTGAATAGCGCCCTGCAGGATTAGCAATTGATCGTGATGTCGATTGCTGCTGCAGCTGCCGCCAGTTCTACGCGGCTTTCCAGTTCTACGATGTTTAACTCTTGCATGTGGGTAAATTTTAAAAGGTTGAAAATGGTGTTCAATTGGCTATTTCTTTTGAATAGCACTCTGCCGGATTAGCAATTGATCGTGATGTCGATTGCCGCTGCAGCTGCCGCCAGTTCTACGCGGTTTTCCAGTTCTACGATGTTTAACTCTTGCATGTGGGTAAATTTTAAAAGGTTGAAAATGGTGTTCAATTGGCTATTCTTTTTGAATAGCACCCTGCCGGATTAGCAATTGATCGTGATGTCGATTGCTGCTGCAGCTGCCGCCAGTTCTACGCGGTTTTCCAGTTCTACGATGTTTAACTCTTGCATGTGGGTAAATTTTAAAAGGTTGAAAATGGTGTTCAATTGGCTATTCCTTCTGAATAGCGCCCTGCAGGATTAGCAATTGATCGTAATGTCGATTGCTGCTGCAGCTGCCGCCAGTTCTACGCGGTTTTCCAGTTCTACGATGTTTAACTCTTGCATGTGGGTAAATTTTAAAAGGTTGAAAATGGTGTTCAATTGGCTATTCCTTTTGAATAGCACTCTGCCGGATTAGCAATTGATCGTGATGTCGATTGCTGCTGCAGCTGCCGCCAGTTCTACGCGATTTTCCAGTTCTACGATGTTTAACTCTTGCATGTGGGTAAATTTTAAAAGGTTGAAAATGGTGTTCAATTGGCTATTTCTTTTGAATAGCACCCTGCCGGACTAGCAATTGATCGTGATGTCGATTGCTGCTGCAGCTGCCGCCAGTTCTACGCGGTTTTCCAGTTCTACGATGTTTAACTCTTGCATGTGGGTAAATTTTAAAAG
>NZ_JBCNKF010000039.1:0-74005 GCF_039596155.1 Chitinophaga sp. | reverse complement strand
CCTATCCCTGACGGACTGCTACCTGAATGCTCGAAAATTAAATTAAGGAACCGCCGTATACCGAACGGTACGTACGGTGGTGTGAGAGGACAGTGAGGGAACTAATCCCTCACTTCCTACTCGATTTTATCAGTAAAAAAGAAAAGACCATTACTCCGAACGCAACGCTTTCAACGGACTTGAAAAAGCAGCCTTCATCGACTGGAAACTAATTGTACCAAGGGTAATAATCAACGTCGCCAACGCTGCCAGTATAAACATACCTGGTTGCAGATGTATGCGATAAGCAAAACCCTGCAACCATTTTTCCATTATCCAGGCCGCCAGCGGAAATGCAACTATAATAGAGATAATCACTAATTGTAAAAAATCACCCGAGAGTAAAAATGCAAGTTGTTTTACGGAAGCACCCAGTACCTTTCTGATGCTGATTTCTTTCTTTCTCCGCTCAGCAGTAAAAGCTGTTAACCCAAACAATCCAAGGCATGAAATGAGAATGGCTAACCCGGCGAAATATTTTGAAAGGCTACCAATTACCTCTTCTGATTTATATTGGGCCTGTACTGCGTCGTCAAGGAATTTGTAATTGAAACTATAACCGGGATTGAATTGCTTATAGTAAGCTGCCACACGTTCAATAGCACTTACATCCCGGATTCTCACCATGGTTATGATGGCATATTCCGGCCAGAGCCGGAATATGTAGGGCTGAATTGCATCGTGCAGGGAGTTGAAATGGAAGTCTTTTACTACACCAATAATCTTTACAGGAACGTTTTCTGTATAAATTGTCTTGCCAACAGGATTTGTTAAGCCCATGGTTTTTACAGCTGTTTCATTTAATATCACCCCATCTTTATCAGTACCGAAATTTCTGCTGAAAGTTCGGCCCTTCAGCAGTGTCATACCCAGCGTTTCAGGTAGATCATAATTAACAAGCATCTGGGTAAACCTGATTTCATTGTCTTTATTCTTGCCATCCCATTGTATATGGGAATCAGGGGTTCCTGCCGGCATAATGATGTTACGCATCATACCGGACGCATTTATTACCCCAGGTATCTGTTTGAGACCAGCTATCAGTGCATCTTTACGTTCCATTGCAGGGCCATCTGCCTGAAAATAAATGACATTTTCTTTCTTAAAACCAAGATTTTTGTGCCGGATAAATTTTATCTGATGGTAAATGACCAGCACAGCAATGATAAAAGTAACTGATACTACAAACTGAAAAATCACTAACGCTTTTCTTGCCCATGCATTACCAGCTGTCTGTAAGAATTTCCCTTTTAAGGTAATAACCGGGTGAAAGCCGGTGAGGTAAAATGCAGGATAACTACCTGCCAGAAGTCCTGTAAAAAGCGTGATCAAAATTGTTACATAATCCAGGTTGAATGATAATTTTTTGCCTGTAATTGTATTAAAAGCTGGCAATAACAGTATGACTATTCCAATGGCCAACGCTAATGCCATAAAACTGAGCAGTATAGATTCTCCGAGGAAATGCCTGATAAGCGTTGCCCTTGATGCCCCGATCGCTTTGCGGATACCTATTTCTTTCATCCTCCCCGCCGCATTTGCTGTGCTCAGGTTCATGAAATTAATACACGCGATGATTAAAATAAAAATCGCAATCAGGCTAAACATACGTACATACGTCTTTCTGCTGCCTTCCTGCAAATACCTGTCTGCAAAGTTTCGGAGAGAGAGCTGGACCTGGAATGGCCATTTACCCAGTGCTGCCTGTACATGAGATATATCCGTGCCAGGTTTCAGTAGTACATACGTGTCAAAAGGACCAGTGCCATTTCCGGGATCTCCGGAAACTGGTATCTCATCTACCCATGCACCAAAGTTTAAAACAAAATCCATATGGATCGTACTATTCTCCGGCATATCACTGTACACACCTGTAATAGTAACAGGTTGTTTGAAATCAAATAGTTTCCAGGTAAGTGTTTTACCGATTATATTTTCAGTAGTGTGAAATAAGCGCAATGCAAGTGACTTTGAGATAACCATCGCATGTTTATCTGCTAGCACCTTGTTTTTATCTCCCTGCAGTAACTCAAATGAGAAAACAGAAAAGAAATCCTTCGAAACAAAATTGCCGGTTGCACTAATGGTATTATCTCCATCACTCAGGCTAAAGGGTTCAAACCACATTTGCGGTGCCATTGTCACAGCTTGTTCAATACCCGGTATCGAATGTTTAAGCTCCTGTGCTAAACCACCTGCAGTACCAGGCCCGGTTTCTTTCAGGGTACCTATCGGTTGTGTCACCATTATCTGATATAAGCGGTCACCGTTTTTATGGAAGCGGTCTGTTTGAAGTTCATCATGTATCCATAGCCAGATCAATAAAGCACAGGCAAGTCCTGTACCCAGACCAATGAGATGAAGAATAGTGGATTGTGGTTCTTTGATGAACCGGCGCAGCGTTCTTTTAATCATAAACTATTCATTTTGCAGGCTCTTCACGGGATTAGTCAGCGCTGCTTTTATACTTTGATAACTGATAGTTGTAAAGGTAATGAGCAATGTAACAACACCCGCTATTATATACACTTCTGCACCAATCTGTATCCGGTAAGCAAAGGTTTGTAACCATTTCAGCATTATCCAGCCCGCCAGCGGAAAAGCAATGACCATTGCAATGCCAACCAATTTAAAATAGTCTGCCGATAACAACGAAACAATATTTCCGGCTGAAGCACCGATTGCTTTGCGAATGCCGATTTCTTTCCGTCTTCTTTGTGCGGTGAATGCGGCAAGGCCAAATAGTCCCATGCAGGAGATAAGAATCGTTAATCCTCCAAAGTACCTGCATAGATTACTGACCCTTTTTTCTGATGCATACAAGGCCTGATAGTCTTCATCTACGTAGCAGTAATCAAACGTCAACCCCTGAAAGTGTTCCTCATACAATTGTTTTACCTGCGAAATGGTGACTTCATCGCTGCCTGGAGCTAATTTTACGACAAAGTTGGGCATTACCGGGTAGCTCTGGAAAAAAGCCGGTTTAACAGATTGGTATAACGATTCATAGTTGAAGTCTTTGGCGATACCCACGATCACCTTCTCCGTGTCCCAGAAGCGCACTGTTTTGCCAATAGGCTCTTTGAGACCCATTTGACGAATGGCGGTCTCATTGAAAATAATTTCGTGGTCCGCGCGGCTATCTCTCGAAAAATACCTGCCGGCGGCAAGTTGCACACCCATTACTTCGAGATAGCCATAGCCTACCTCAAGGTTACTGAAATTCACATCAGAGTTATCTACTTTGCCCGGCCAGCTCATACCACCTACGCCGCCATGATTACCGGTAAAGTTGTGATAGTAACTACTGGCATCCTGCACGCCCACCTGGTTTTTAAGAAGTGCTAAGAAAGAGGCCATGTTTTCGATTTTACCAGTTGGTACTTCAAAATGTATGAGGTGTGCTCTGTTATACCCCAGGTTCCTCTGCTGGATATATGCCATTTGTTTATAAATAACGAGCACTGAAATGATGAAACTTACAGACAATACAAACTGGAAGATCACTAATCCCCTGCGGGTTATGACTTCTCCAAAAGCAGTGCGGAGTTTGCCTTTCAACGCAACAGACGGTTTGAAACCTGATAAGTATAACGCCGGATAGCTACCCGCAAGCACTCCTGTTAGTAATGTAATGCCTATAAAAGAAAATATCAGCGAGGCTTCCGGCCAGATTTGCAATTGCTTGCCGGTAATGTGATTGAACACCGGCAGGAGCAGGATGATCAATACTATGGCAATGAACAGGGCAAGTAGCGATAGTAAAATACTTTCAGTCAGGTACTGTATGATAAGCAGCCATCTGCTGGCTCCTACTACTTTTTTTACACCCACTTCTTTTACCCGGGTAGCTGCTTTGGCAGTACTGAGGTTCATAAAGTTGATGCAGGCAATGATGATGATAAATAATGCGATGATAGCAAATAGATGTACATAGGCGATTCTTCCTCCGCTTTGACGGCCATTTTCATATTTGTTGTAGAGATAGGTGTCGGCGTATTTTTCGAGTATTAAAGAGGCGTTGGTATTTGGATCTTTTGTTTTAATAAAGTCTTTGATACGGGATTGCAGAACAGCAGGATCTACACCTTTCCCTGTGATGATATACGTTTTAGGATCGATGTTGGACCATTGTGTTAGTTCCTTTCTTTTATCGAGAAAAAGATTGTAGTCGAGTAGCAGATCATATTGTTCTGTTGCATTGGCAGGAGGTGCCTGAAATACGCCGGCAATGGCATAATCATCACTGAATTCACCCTGTTCCCAATGGACCGTTTTGCCAACGGCAAGCTGCTCCTGATGGAATAGCTTCTGTGCCATTTTATCTGAGATCAGGATACTGTGTTTATCAGCAGCAGCATTTCCATAGAGTACCCTACAGGTAAATACCTCGAAGAAATCTTTGCTAATGAATTGTCCGCCGGCCTTCAGGTGGTTTTCTCCGAAAGTCAGTATACCTGCGTTATTGAACCAGGAGGAGGGGAGAATGGAGGTGGCATATTCAATACCGGAAACATCATTTTTAAGTGATTGAGCCAACAGACCCTGTGTTTGATCCATGGTATGAATCACACCGTTGTCGTTTATGTTGAGGAGGACCTGGTAAAGACGGTCGTCTTTGGTGTTGAAGTGGTTGATCTGTTTTTCGTCTCTGATCCAGAGAAAGATCAGGAGTGCACAGGATAACCCAGTGGAAAGGCCCAGGAGATTCAGTAAGGTAAAGAGGCGGTCTTTTCGAAGGTTGCGCCAGGCAATGATAAAGATCCCTTTTAGCATATGATCAGTTTAGCGGATAGAGCTTGCCATACGAAACAAATGCCACACTTTTTGCGATGTCGTATCAGGGGAGTACATATCGTAAAATAAATAACATGTTCGTTTTTAGTACAGTATTTTGCCTGAAAATGAACAGGTGGTTAAACTTGAAGTGCCTGTGCTATGTGGACATACCAGGTGGCTTATTATTTAAAGGAATCCATCTTTCCCGCCCCTGCAGAACAACAGTATATAGGGTATTATTTTGGCCGGATCTGTATTATTTATGACCTTTCCGCCACCGTTAAAACCTCTTACCTTTAACTCATAATTCACATCCATGGCAAAAAAACTAGTAGTCATTGTACCTATGCCAGGTACCTTCATGCTCGACATAGCGGGGCCCTGCGACGTTTTCGCTGCTGCTGACAATATTCTGCACGAAGGTCCCGGCACCGAAGATACCGGTTACGACATTCTATTGGCTGCCTATGGAGATGATAAGACCGTTCGCACTAAAAGTGGTATCACCATGACCTGTCCCGTTACCCTGGACGAAATCACTCAACCCATCGATACGCTTATCGTGGCTGGTTTCCCTATGGCTTTTCTTCAATCGGGAGAAAGACGGCTCATCGACTGGCTCAAAATCCACTATCCCCGCCTGCGCCGTGTCGGCTCCATTTGCGTAGGTACCTACGCTCTTGCAGAAGCAGGCATCCTCGAAGGTAAAACTGCCACTACACATTGGGAACATAGCCGGACTTTCCAGAAGATGTACCCTAATATCTGCGTGGATACTAACCCATTTTATACCAAAGATGGCAATGTGTATACCTCTGGTGGAGTTTCCTCCGGGATTGACCTCTCTATGGCCCTGGTCGAAGAAGACTATGGACGGGAAGTCGCCATACAGGTAGCCCGCAAACTGGTGCTTTACCTCAGGCGACCCGGTTACCAGTCCCAATTCGCCAACCTGCTCCAACTTCACAGTGTAGCCAACTCCCTTGCCGGAAAACTTCGTCCCTGGATGCTGGAGCACCTTGATAAAGAATTAGGAGTAGAAGAACTGGCCACTCACGTGAATATGAGTCTTCGCAATTTCACCCGTGTGTTTACCCGCGAAACAGGTATGACGCCTGCTAAGTTTGTAGAGAAACTACGCGTGGAAATAGCGAGAAAATATCTGGAAGATAGCGATTACAGCATGGAGCAAATTGCTGCCAGATGCGGCCTGGGAGGAGTAGTCTCAATGCGGAGAGTATTTCTGAGACATATGAATGTGACGCCGGGTGATTACAGGCGAACATTCAGAACGTCTTTTTCTGACTAATAAGTACGTTTTAGAATCCAATAAATTTCTAACATAGCTACTGCATCATGTTCCTCATGATGAGGTGGACATTTATCACGCTAAA
This sequence comes from Chitinophaga sp., assembly GCF_039596155.1. GTDB lineage: Bacteria > Bacteroidota > Bacteroidia > Chitinophagales > Chitinophagaceae > Chitinophaga. Next base: position 67,793 of record NZ_JBCNKF010000039.1, on the reverse strand, counting down.
AATTAAGTTATGAGAGTCGCCATTAATGGTTTCGGCAGAATAGGCAGAATGACCTTAAGAGCATTGCAGGACAAGAAAGATGTGCAGGTAGTGGCTGTCAACGACCTTACAGATGTAAAACTACTGGCACATTTGCTCAGGTACGATACGTCCCACGGTAAATTTCCTGGTACGATCTTACAGCATGATGATAAAATTATAGTCAATGATCAGGAAATTCTTTTTCTCAGTGAGAAAGATCCACAAAAGCTTCCATGGGAGGCGTTACAAGTCGATGTGGTAATCGAATCCACCGGCCGGTTTACACAGAAAGAAGCCGCACAGGCGCATATCACCGCGGGGGCGTCAAAAGTACTGATCACAGCCCCCGCTACGGGTGGTGTAAAGACAGTAGTCGTGGGCGTAAATGATGAAATTATGGATAAGGATGATCAGATCCTGTCTACCGCCTCCTGTACCACGAACTGTATCGCGCCCTTACTTTATGTATTGGAAAAAGAGTATGGTATTACCTCAGGTTTTATGAGTACAGTTCATGCTTTTACGATGGATCAGATGTTGCAGGATGGTCCTCACAAAGACTACAGGCGGGCACGGGCTGCCACTCAATCCATCATACCCACTACGACCGGCGCCGCTAAGGCTATCGGCGATGTGCTGCCAGGCCTGAAAGGTAAACTGGATGGATTCTCTTATCGTGTACCGGTTATAGATGGCTCCATTGCCGAGCTCTCTGTTAATCTGATCAAACCGGCAACTGCTGAGGAGATCAATGATCTTTTCAAATCATATGCATCTACCAGTTTAAAAGGTGTATTGGAGTACACGGAAGAACCACTGGTGTCTGCTGATATCTTAGGAAATACACACTCATCCGTGATGGATGGTACCCTAACCCGTAGTATAGGTAATCTTGTGAAAGTGGTAGCGTGGTATGACAATGAAGTAGGTATTTCTAATCGCTTAGCTGAAATGACAGTAGCATTAGCAAAACTGACAGTGGATAACCTACAGACAGCCTGATTAAGTATTGGTTTACCTGTGGGGATTGCCATCCCGCAGGTAAGCTTCTATAGACATTTTAAATCAAATTGCCTGTTACCTCAGGGCGAACATTATGACGAAGCCTGCACAATCAGATTTGTCGCTAATATCTTTCGCTCAAACTCCCTGACCGGTTTCTTACTCTCTACCAGCTGCAGTAACATGCCCGTCGCTATTTGCCCCATTTCAAAGGCGGGTTGCCTGACCACCGTCAATGGCGGATGTAGTAACTCTATTAAATCTGAATTTGAAAAACCCACCAGCGCCATATCTTCAGGTATTTTTATTCCCTTCGCCTTGAACACCCTCATGCAATTTGTAGTCAACTTATCTGATGCCGTAAAGATCGCATCTGGTTTAGGTCTCAGCTTCAATAACTGATTCACCGATTGTTCCACTTCATTAATATACAAACCTGCAAACTGACTATATTTAATCATTGATTTCGAGGGTTTCATCCTCGACTGTGCCAGCGCCTCCAGGTACCCGGCCACTCTCTCCCTGCTGATACTGAGGTTCTCCGGTCCTGCCAGCACCGCGATATGCTTATACCCCTTATTCACCAAATGTAAAGTCGCATCGTATGCTCCCCTGAAGTTATCCACCATCACCTTATGCGTTTGCAGGTCTTCCACAATCCTGTCAAAAAATACAATAGGAAATCCCCTGTCATGCAATGCCTTCAAATGTTCCAGATTCTGTGTGCCACTACTTACCGAAATCAATAGCCCGTCTATCGATCGGGATGCCAGGTACTGCAAGGTCATCAACTCCTTTTCAAACGATTCATGTGTCTGGGAAATAATTACGTTATATCCCTTGTCCTTGGCCACCGACTCAATCCCATTAATAGCCTGTGAAAAAAAACTATTAGCGATCTCTGCTACGATCACACCAATAGATCTGCTTCGCTTTTCTTTCAGACTCAGCGCAATAGGATTCGGATGATAATTAATACGGGTAGCATACTCCAATACCAGCTGTTTCGTAGCTGTACTGATCTCATGACTGTCACGCAATGCGCGTGAAACGGTGGAGGTGGATAGGCCCAGTGCGTTCGCAATATCTTTTATAGTGGCTGCTTCAAATTTCATAACGTCTTCGTAAATATAATTTATTTTAACGTTATCTGGAAACGATCGGTCATATTCAATGGAAAAAACTCCTACATTAGTGTCATATTTACACGTATTTGAAAAACAATGACACCATCCACTTTTTGTACACTCATCCTGTGCTTTCTCTATTTAGGCACCCATGCACAGGATCTCGGCAATGGCACTTACCGAAACCCCGTTATCAATGCTGATTACTCTGACCCTGATGCCTGTGCCGCCGGTCCTGATTTCTACATGACTGCCTCCAGCTTTAACTGCATTCCAGGCTTACCCATCCTTCATTCTACAGACCTGGTCAACTGGTCACTCATCGGTTATGCACTGCTGCGTCTGCCTCCCTACGATCACTTTTCAAAAGTGCAGCATGGGGGCGGAGTATGGGCACCTGCTATCCGGTATCACAAAAACGAATTTTATATCTACTACCCGGATCCCGACTTTGGCATTTACATGATTAAAGCCAGGTCTGCCAAAGGTCCCTGGTCAGCTCCTATCCTTGTCAAAGAAGGCAGGGGCATCATTGATCCCTGCCCATTCTGGGACGATGATGGCCAGGCATACCTCATTCATGCATATGCCGGGAGCCGTGCGGGTATCAAAAGCGTTCTCACCCTTCATCATATGAATGCTGCAGGTACCACTGTGACCGATGCCGGCATCCTTGTTGCTGATGGCCATCCATCCAATCCTACTTTAGAAGGCCCCAAGCTCTATAAGCGCAATGGCTACTATTACATCTTCGCCCCGGCCGGCGGTGTCAGTACCGGCTGGCAACTTATTTTAAGATCAAAGAAGATTGAAGGACCTTATGAAGAAAAGATTGTGCTGGACCAGGGCTCTTCTTCTGTCAACGGTCCCCATCAGGGAGCATGGGTGACTACTCCCGCTGGTACCGACTGGTTCCTGCATTTCCAGGACAAAGATGCCTATGGCCGTGTCGTACATTTACAGCCGATGAAATGGGTAGACGACTGGCCGGTGATTGGTATTGACAAAGATGGTGATGGCAAAGGAGAACCCGTTATCACCTGGAAAAAACCGCTCGCAGGTAGCTCTCTTAAAACTCCACCTACCTCAGATGAATTCAATTCAGGCGAAATCGGTCTGCAATGGCAATGGCAGGCAAATCCTCTCCCTGTCTGGGGCATGTCCGCTCCGTCCAGAGGTGTCTTAAGACTTTTCTCCGCAAAACTTCCTGATTCCCTGTATAACTATTGGGAAGTTCCCAACCTGTTGTTACAGAAATTCCCCAATGACTCCTTCACAGTAACCACCGTTTGCAAATTCACTCCCAATCCAGGTTTAGAAGGCGAGCGCACAGGTCTCATTATTATGGGGTCAGATTACGCCTCACTTTCTATTCTCAAAAAGCAAAAGGAATTGCAGTTAGTTTACAGTACCTGTAAAAATGCTGACAAAGGCAAAGCCGAAAGCCAGCAGGTCATCACTACACTTGCTGATAGTACCTGTTATTTTCGCGTGCAGGTGTCTGCTGGTGCCCACTGTCAGTTTAGTTATAGCATGAATGGCAAAGACTTTACGATGATAAAGGAAACATTCGCTGCTAAACCAGGCCGTTGGATCGGAGCTAAAGTCGGACTCTTTTGTACCCGTCCTGCACAGATCAATGATGCAGGATATGCGGATTATGACTGGTTCAGAATAAAATAAAAGAAAAAGGGTTTGCCACCAGGCAAACCCTTCCGGAAAATCCGATGTGAAAAATATTACTTCGCTTTCAACGCATCAATTTCTTTCTGCTGTGCTTCCAGTTGCTTTTTCAGATCAATGATGTACAAAGTCAGTTCTTCAATCTTCTGCATTTGCAATTTCTGCATTTCACCGACATCCAGCCCTTCTGCCGCAATCTGCTTTTCTGAAGGGATATCAGGCAATTTGTGATTGTCCCTGATATGCGCTTCAACTTCCGCTATTGAAGGTAGCTTGTAGTCGGGAGAAAAAACGAAGTCTGCCCATGTCTGCGTTACTTTTAACTTAGTCGTGCCGATCGTACCATTTACTGCCATTGTATAACCTGCGGGCAAAGTAGTCATTCCGACAGCCAGGCCACCTCCTCCCAGGTATGAGGTACCTTTGGGATTAATCGCAGTTTTGACAGTATTGGTGGTTGTATCATACAGAAAAAGAGTACCTCCGGATGAAATCTGCGCGCGCGTTTTAGAATTCGTATAGTTACTGAATATATACCCGCCATTTGTAAACATAGCTATATTATTCGCATCTGAATACATGCTACCAGTCCCATTCATATAAAAATAGTTCCCGCTCATAGAAATGACACCATTTACATCCAGTGTGGTAGAAGGAGTGCGGTTGTTGATACCCACATTACTTCCAGATGTAATAAAAATGCCCGTTGCTACACTATTGTTACCATAATTCTGAATAGCAAAGGTGTTGCTTGATTGCAAAAAGCCCATACCTGCTACCCACTGACCTGCCCTGACAAACGATAAATGGAAACGGGTATCACCCTGATTTGTGGGTCTGGCGATCTGAATGCCCCAGCCATAGGGAGTATCATCAAACGAGTCCCCAAAATGGGCCTGATTACTAAATCGGGCTTTACTGGCTACATTCAAAGGAAATGCGGAATTAATATTACCGCCAACACTCAAACTGTTAACATGCAATGTATCATAAGCATGCAATGTGTCATTAGATTGGGCCATGGCAGTTCCACTTCCTGCCAAACAAAACAATAAAAACCATTTTTTCATATAGAGGTATTGAGGATTTGCGTGTAAAGTAATTTGTTTTCCCCATTTTTAATAACAAAAATCCAATGATTGACATCAACCGCAAACGTTTGCGTAAATAAATCCGTCCATTCCCTTCCTTTAATAAAATTATAGCTGTAGAATTGTTTCGGGGATACGGTTACGGTCTACTAATCTGATACAAAAACCAGTGCCTGCCTGTATTGCTGCTGTTGCAATGCTTATTCCATGTTGGATTTGATAACCCATTTGAAAAACACACAACAATTCGATACGTTATGAAAAAACTACTGATGTTTTGCTGGCTATTGCTATGCACTGTCAGTTGGACATTTGCTCAATCCCATGTAGTGAAAGGTAAAATCACAGATGCTACCACTGGTGAACCACTCGTCATGGTCAGCGTGCAACTCAAAGGCACCACTACCGGTACACAAACCGATGCCTCTGGTAATTTCTCCATCAATGTTCCCAATCCACAGGGTGTGCTCACATTCACCTACCTGGGTTATGAAGCACTCTCCCGCAATATTGAAGGAAACACAAGCTTGAGTATTGTCATGACAAAAGATAATAAGCAATTGGACGAAGTGGTCGTAATCGGCTATGGTGAAGTAAAGAAAAGAGACCTCACCGGCTCCGTTGTTTCTGTGAAAGGAGCTGAACTCAGGAAAGTACCTACTACCAACGTAATGGAATCTGTTCAGGGTAAACTGCCCGGTGTCGATATCACCAAAAGCAGTGGTGCCTCCGGTGCAAAGATAAACGTCACCGTTAGAGGTAACCGCTCTATCCGTGCCGACAATGGCCCGCTCTACATCGTAGACGGTGTACAATATCAAAATATTCAGGACATTAATCCCAACGATATTCAGAGCATGGAAGTGCTCAAAGATGCGTCCTCTACAGCCATCTATGGTTCCAGAGGTGCGAACGGTGTGATCATCATAACCACCCGCAAAGGTGCTACCGGCAAGCCGAAAGTAAGTCTTAACTCTTATCTGGGCTCAAACGAAGTAGCCGGCTATCCAGCTATGATGACAGGGCCACAGTACGTTGCACTCAAGCGGGAAGCGTACCACACTACCGGCCGATGGAATTCTGAAGCCGATGACGCGCTCATCTTCAATGCTGCCGAAGTCAACGCTATTCAGAATAATCTTTGGACTAATTACGCTGACCTGCTTATTCATAATGGCTTACAACAGGACTACCAGGTAGGTGTAACCGGAGGCTCCGATAAAACCAAAGTTTATTTTTCCCTCGACTACTTCGATGAAAAGGGTATATTGAAGCTGGATCGTACACGTCGGTACAGTGCCCGTCTGAATATTGATCAGACTATCAGCAATACCCTGAAAGCCGGTATGCAAAGCCAGGTGACCTACTATGATCAGAATGCACGCCGTGACCCTTTAAACCAGGCGAACAAGATCGTACCCCTCAACGGGCCATACGATGCAGACGGCAACTTCGTGCTATTCCCTAACAATGGCTCTGCCATTAATCCGCTGGCAGATGAACAGCCTAACATTTATCAGAACAACGCCCGTGTTACAAGGACATTTATCAATGCTTACGTAGAGCTAACACCGCTCAAAGGTTTGTCCCTCCGCTCTAACCTGGGCGTGACGTTGGACAACGCCCGGCAGGGTATCTTTGCTGCTAAAAATTCCATTGACAGGTCTACTGCCTCTACCTCCCGTTCCCAGTACAACACAGGTGCGCAGCGCTACCTTAGCTGGGAAAACGTAGCCAACTATTCACACCAGTTCGGACAGCATACCATTGGTATCACCGGTGTAGCCAGCTTGCTCTCCGATCAGCGTGATTCGAGTTTTCTTCAGGGTGAAGGCCAGCTGTTACCCTCGCAACTTTATTATGCACTCGCGAATAGCGTAAGTGGTATCGCCGTTCGCACAAACTACCTCTCCAGTAAACTCATTTCCTTCACCGGACGTGTGAATTACAATTACAAAGGTAAGTATTTACTTTCCCTCACAGGTCGCTCCGATGGATCTTCCAAGCTGGCTCCCGGCAATAAATGGGCATTCTTTCCATCTGCCGCAGCTGCCTGGAGGATCAGTGATGAATCGTTTATGCACGGGCAGAAGGTATTCAGCGATCTGAAGCTACGTGCCAGTTACGGTATAGCTGGTAATGATGCAGTGTCTCCTTACTCAACTGCCAGTTACCTGAGCAAGATTCCTTTCTCCTATGATGATACCAATGCTGCCCTCGCCTATGGCATCGGCAGCCAGATCGGGAACAGGGGATTGAAATGGGAACTCTCTGCTACCACAGATGTGGGCCTTGATTTTAGTGTACTCAATGGCAGGGTAGGCGCTACCGTCGATTACTACGATACACGTACCAAAGATCTGCTGCTGCAAAGGACATTACCATCTTCCTCAGGTGTGACCACTGTGATCCAGAATATTGGGAAGACCCGCAACAGGGGTATTGAAATAGGTCTGAATACCACCAATATCAGTACCAGCAAACTGACCTGGACTTCTAACATCACCTTCTCTAAAAACAAAGAAGAGATCGTAGCACTGGCAGACGCTAAAACCAACGATGTAGCCAACGGCTGGTTCATTGGTTACCCTGTAAAAGTTTATTATGATTATCAGAAGCTGGGTATCTGGCAGACAGATGAAGCTACAGAAGCGGCTAAATTCGGCTACAAACCCGGAGATATCAAAGTAAGAGATCTCAATGGTGATGGTGCCCTCAATACGCAGGACAGGATGGTACTGGGCAGACAGGTTCCTACCTGGAGCGGAGGTTTTAACAACGATATCCGCTTCGCCAACTTCGACCTGAACATCTATGTTTTTGCGCGCATAGGACAATATATTTATTCGGAATACGCTGCCAAGTTCGATCCGCAGGGCCTTGAAAACAGTGCTCCCTTAGATTACTGGACGCCGGATCATGCTACTAACGCCTATCCAAGACCGAATGCCAGCGTGTCAAAAGACGGTACGCCATTCATCAAAACATTAGGTTACCAGGATGGCTCTTTTGTAAAGATCAGGAACATATCACTCGGATATACCTTACCTGCAGGCGCATTGAAAACAGTACATCTCAGCAATGTCCGGGTGTACGTAACCGGAAAAAACCTGATCACCTTCAGCAAAGTGAAAGACTACGACCCGGAGAGAGGAGGAGACCTGAGCAACCCGCTTACTAAAATGTATGTCGCCGGCCTTAATGTAGAATTCTGATCCTAAAAAAAGTAAATCATGAAACGCTATTATATCCTACTCATATTACTCACCAGCTTTGCCTGTAACAAGCAACTGGAAGAATACAACCCATCGGGCCTGACCACCGATCAGGTATTCAGTACCCCCGAAGGATTTGAAACCCTTGTAAATGCCGTCTACACCTACAATCGCTGGTGGTATGGCAAAGAGGAAGGTTACAGCATCTCTGAAATGGGCACCGATCTGTGGACCAGCGGTACCGGTGATAAATACCCCGATATCACGCAATACATAAATTTACAGGCCAGCAATACCGTGATGAGTGGACTGTGGAAACAACTTTATGCTGCCATCAACCTGTGCAATACCGGGATTGGGCGTATTGACAAAGCGGGTTATACTGACGCTGTCAGGAAGACACGCAATGCGGAACTGCGCTTTATGCGCGCCTTCTACTACTGGCATATCGTTGAAATGTGGGGAGGTGTTCATTTTACCGTCGATGAAACAACAGGTGTTCAAACGACCGCTAATCGTACGTCCGTAGATACTTTTTATGCCCAGATCTTCCGGGACCTCGATGTGGCGATTAACGATCTGCCGTTAACAACGACTGACTATGGTCGTGCCACGAAGCCGGTTGCACAGGCTTTCTTAGCAAGGATGTGCCTGACCCGCGGCCTCAATGCAAGAGCTGCTGTACTCGCAGATTCTGTTATTAATAATTATGGATATAGCTTACAGGCAAAATATGCCGACCTTTGGAATATGAGCAACCTCCAGAACAAAGAAGTGGTGTGGGCTGTGAACTATATGAAGAATCTTGTGTTCGATGACCGTGTGGATGCCACGTTATATCCCAACGGTCATTCCCGGGGCGCTAACAATGGTCACCTGATGTTCATTATGAAATATGATGACTTGCCGGGTATGCAGCGTGATGTAGCAAATGGGCGTCCTTTTAACAGGTACATGCCCTCCCTCTTCCTGCTGAACCTGTTTAATGAAAAGGCAGATGCCCGTTATGCAGCCACGTTCAAACAGGTATGGTATTGCAATAACCTGAAAACTGCACCAGCTGGTATGAAATTGGGCGATACCGCTATTGTAGTCACTAAGTATGCAGTAAGCAATGCAGATACCGCTGGTAAAAAATATAGGACCTACGATAGAAATATGGTATACGCTACAGGTGGTGGAGGTAAAGACCGGACACACTATATTTCACTACAGAAATTTGATGATCCGACCCGTGCTTCAGTCAACGAAGAAGAAAGCGCCCGCGATGCATTTATCATCCGTCTCGCTGAGATGTACCTGATTGCCGCCGAAGCGCAGTTCAACCTGGGCAATAGTGCCAAAGCCGCAGAATATATCAACGTGCTGCGTAAAAGAGCCGCCATCGCAGGTCATGAAGCAGAAATGGTGGTGACCAGTGCTGACATTAGCCTCGACTTCATCCTGGACGAAAGGGCACGTGAGCTGGCAGGCGAACAACTGCGCTGGTTTGATCTGAAACGTACCGGCAAACTGGAAGAGCGGATTAAAAAATACAGCCCCGATCCGGCTGCTTACTTTCAGTCCTATCACAACCTGCGACCTATTCCGCAGGATCAGATAGATGCCGTGACAAATAAAGCTGAATTCACTCAAAATCCTGGCTACCAATAAACTGTTACAGATGAATATGAGACGTTATTTACTGGTATTATTGTTACCATTGATCAGCTGGATGCCAGCTGATCAACCCCGTATATTCCTGATCGGAGATTCCACGATGTCAAACAAACCCCTGGAAGATAATCCTGAGAGAGGCTGGGGCCAATTGTTTCCACAATTCCTGGAAGGCATAGAAGTAAAGAACTATGCCGTGAATGGCCGGAGTACCAAAAGCTTCATCAACGAACATCGCTGGGATTCTGTTTTAGCGCAGTTAAAACAGGGCGACTGGGTGCTTATCCAGTTTGGCCACAATGACCAGAAGAAAGAAGACTCCACTCGTTATGCTGCACCTCAGGGTGCTTATAAAGAGAACCTGTTACGCTTTGTGAAAGAAGCCCGGGCAAAAGGTGCCAACCCGGTGCTCATCACGCCGGTGATGCGACGTAAGTTCGACGACAAAGGCGTCTTTGTAGACCAGCATGGCGATTATCCCGGTGTGGTAAGAGCGCTTGCCGCCCAATACAAAGTTCCCCTCATCGACCTGCACAAAAGCAGCGAAGCACTCCTCCTGCAACAGGGGGTGCAGGGATCCGTGAAACTCTTTAAAACTACTCCCGCAGGTCACTACACGACACTCCCTAACGGCGTGACAGACAATACCCACTTCAATACCTACGGCGCAACACTCGTAGCAGGCCTGGTGGCAAAAGAAATACATGAGAAGCATATCGGCCTGGACCAATATCTCCGTAGAACGGTATTTGACGGCAAATACCGCTTTGATCTGCCAGAGATCTACGAACCACACTTCAGGAGAGACACGCTGAATATCCTCGCCTTTGGTGCCAAAGCGGATGGTGTTACGCTCAATAGCCAAAGTATCAACGCTGCCATCGATACCTGTAGCAACAGGGGAGGAGGAGTCGTGATGATCCCTTCGGGCTTATGGCTTACCGGTCCGATCGTATTGAAGAGTAATGTGAATCTTTATCTGGCACCCAATGCGATTTTGCAGTTTACAACGGATTTCTCTCAATACCCACTGATAGAAACAACGTACGAGGGGTTGAAGGCTATGCGCTGCCAGGCTCCTTTATCTGCCGTGGGGGCAGAAAATATTGCGATCACCGGTAAGGGCATACTCGACGGCGGTGGCGATGCATGGCGCATTGTCAAGAAAGATAAGCTGACAGAAAGCCAATGGAAAAAACTGACTACCTCCGGTGGTATTATAGGTGCAGACCAGAGAACATGGTATCCTTCCGAAAAGTCACAAAAAGGTGCCAGCGCACAGCAGCCCGGTGTGATTGCTCCGGGTAAAACGGCCGCTGACTACAACGATATCAAGGATTTCCTGCGTCCCAATATGATTAGTATCACTTCCTGCAAATACGTATTGCTGGAAGGCGTAACTTTCCAGAACTCACCCGCATGGTGCCTGCATCCATTACTGTGTGAACATATTACTTTGAGAAATGTATATGCTAAGAACCCCTGGTATGCGCAGAACGGAGATGGGCTTGACCTGGAATCCTGCCGCTTTGCAAGAATCGAAGGGTGTACATTCGATGTGGGTGACGATGGCATCTGTATCAAATCAGGCAGAGATGAACAGGGTAGAAAAAGAGGTGTACCGACTGCTGATGTGATCGTGAATAACTGTACTGTATACCATGCACATGGTGGTTTTGTAATCGGTAGTGAAATGTCTGGCGGAGCGAACAATCTGTATGTATCCGATTGTTCTTTCTTAGGCACTGATATCGGCCTTCGTTTCAAAACAACCAGGGGGCGCGGCGGTATTGTTGAAAAGATCTACGTGAATAATATCAATATGGAAAACATCCCTGCAGAAGCAATCCTTTTTGATATGTACTATATGGCAAAAGATCCGGTAGTCCTGTTAGGAGAAAAGAGAGAAGCGCCAAAAGTAGAAACAATCCCTGTTACTGAAGCAACACCACGCTTCAGGGATTTTCATATCAACAATGTGGTTTGTAATGGTGCTGCAAAGGCGATCTTCATCCGGGGTTTACCAGAAATGCCGATCAGTGACATTTACCTGAATAATATCACCATCAAGGCAGATAAAGCAGGTGATTGCATAGCGGGTAAAAATATCCAACTGACTAACGTAAAACTGCTCACTACCGACAATGGTAAAATGAATGTGCAGGATAGCAAAGCAATTAAAATGGCAGATTAACATGAAAAGAACAGGTTTAATTTTTCTCTTCTTATTGGCAGCCACCATTCAGAGCCATGCACAATCTGCTAAGATGGCTGCGACCGTTATGCGATTATGGAAAGATTCATTGCAGGAAACTGGTAAAAGAGCACACTGGACTTACGATCAGGGTGTAGTACTGGAAGGCTTTGCAGGTCTCTGGAAGAATACCGGCGATGGAAAGTACTTCCGGTTTATCCAACAGGGAATTGATGCTTACCTGGACAAAGAAGGTAACATCCGTACATACAAACAGGATGATTATAATATAGATAACATTAAAAATGGCCGTGCTTTATTGTTGCTTTATAAAGTAACCAATGAAGAAAAGTACAAACTGGCGGCTGAAAAATTAAGGGAGCAGTTGCGCAAACAGCCTCGCACAAATGCGGGTGGTTTCTGGCACAAGAAGCGCTATCCTTATCAGATGTGGTTAGACGGTTTATATATGGGAGAACCGTTTTATGCAGAATATGCTGCCTTATTTCATGAAGACGAGGCCTTTCAGGATATCACCAGGCAGTTTGTACTCATGGAGACAAACAGCCGGGATGCAAAGACAGGGTTGCTCTACCATGGATATGACGAATCCCGGCAACAGCGGTGGGCCGATAAGACCACAGGACGTTCTCCTAATTTCTGGGGAAGAGCCATGGGGTGGTATGGTATGGCTCTCGTAGATGTGCTGGAATATTATCCGGCAGGTCACCAGGGCAGAGACAGTCTGCTCCGGATCCTGCAACGTTATGCAGCAGCCGTGAAGCGCTACCAGGACCCTGCCAGCGGTGTTTGGTGGCAGATTTTAGATAAGTCAGGTAAAAAAGGTAATTACCTCGAAGCTTCTGCAAGCAGCATGTTTGTATACACACTGGCCAAAGGTATCCGCCTGGGCTACCTGCCCGCCAGTTATTTGCCAACAGCTAAAAAAGGTATGACTGGTATCAATAAGCAATTCATTCGCCCGGCAGCCGAAGGCGGTGTGAACCTCGAAGGTACCGTCATGGTAGGAGGCCTTGGCGGCGATCCTTACAGGGATGGCAGCTATGAATACTACCTCAGTGAAAAAGTCATTCAGAACGATCCCAAAGGTGTTGGCGCCTATATGCAGGCTGCCAATGAAATGGACCAGCTGGCTATTCCCAAAACAGGGAAGGGACTCACCATCACGATTGATAACTTCTTCAATCATGAACTAAAAAGTGATGGTACTATCTGGCACTATGTATGGGATGAAATGGATAATGGCGGTTATTCGCTCTGGGGCGAGATCTTTCGCAACAAAGGTGTACATACTGCTATGCTGCCGGAAGCGCCGACAGCTGCAAATCTTGCAAAGACCAATATCTTCCTGATCGTAGATCCTGATACAGATAAGGAAACGGCCAAACCCAATTATATGACCCCTGCTTATGCAGAAGTAATTTATGATTGGGTAAAAAAAGGAGGCGTATTAGTTATTCTGCAGAATGATAAAGGCAACTCAGAGATAGAAAAGTTTAATACCCTCACAGAGCGGTTTGGTATCCATTTTAACGAAGATAGCCGCAACCATGTGGAAGGCAAACAATTTGAACAGGGAGCATTATACCTGCCTGCGGGAAATCCTGTATTTGCTAACACCAGGAAGATCTATATCAAAGAAATCTCTACCCTCAAACTATCGCCACCTGCTACCTCCATATTCACTGATAAGGGAGATGTGATCATGGCTGTATCCCGGGTAGGAAAGGGTGCTGTATTTGCAGTCGGTGATCCCTGGTTCTACAACGAATACCTGGATGGACGAAGACTTACGCCCGATTTCGAAAACTATCAGGCGGCATCCGATTTGGCAGATTGGTTAATCCGGGAAGCAAAGAAGTAAGTGACAGCCTGCCCGGAAATCTAAAATATCAAACTCATTATATGCAATTGTCTAAAAATCACCTAGCTATTCCGGATCTTCCTGAAAAAGTCCTGCAATTTGGTACCGGCGTGCTTCTCCGTGGTCTCCCTGATTATTTCATAGACAAAGCCAACAAAGCCGGTATTTTCAACGGCCGCATTGTCGTGATCAAATCTACAGATAAAGGCGGTACAGACGCTTTTGCCGCACAGGATAACCTTTATACACAATGCGTACAGGGTATCCATCACGGACAGCGTGTTTCAGATCATATCATCAATAGCTCCATCAGTCGTGTATTGTCTGCCGCTTCACAATGGGAACAGATCCTTGCCTGCGCAGCAAATCCGGAGATGGAAATCATCATATCCAATACAACTGAAGTAGGTATCAGCCTGACTGATGATGATATTCTTGCAATTCCACCCGCTTCCTTTCCCGGAAAACTATTAGCCTTCTTACTGAAACGCTACCAGGTAAACCAGAAAGGAATGGTGATTATTCCAACGGAACTCATTCCTGACAATGGTACAAAACTGAAGACCATCGTTCTTGAACAGGCAAAACGTCATCAGCTACCGCAGCCATTTATTCATTGGCTGGAAACAGAGAACCACTTCTGTAATTCACTGGTAGACCGCATTGTACCAGGTGCCCCTTCAAAAGAAGACCAGGCAGCTACCGAAAAACAACTTGGTTACAGGGACCAGCTCATGATCATGTCTGAAGTCTACCGCCTCTGGGCGATAGAAACCGGCAGTGAAGAAGTGAGAAAAATCCTCTCCTTTGCAAAAGCAGATGAAGGTGTCGTCATTGCAGCAAATATCAACGTATTCCGTGAATTGAAGCTGCGTCTGCTGAACGGCACACACACGCTTACCTGCGGTTTAGCACATCTGGCAGGTTTTGAAACAGTACGAGAAGCAATGGAGGATGGTGCTTTTGAGGCGGTGATCTCTGCCCTCATGCAACATGAAATTGTACCCGCAATTACTGATATCCATATTCGCGAAGATGCAGCACACCGTTTTGCGTTAAGTGTATTGGATCGTTTTCGCAATCCATTCATTCAGCATCGCTGGCTTAGTATTACCATGCAGTATACAAGCAAAATGAAGATGAGAGTAATTCCCATTCTAAGGAAATACTATCAGCATGTGCATGAAGTACCCGCCTTGCTGGCAATGGGGTTTGCCGCGTATTTACTAACAATGAAACAGGATATACAGGATGATCATGCGGCCTATTTCAAAGAAAAATGGCAGCAATTATCTCCTGATGGGCTGGTACAGGAAGTCTTGAAGAATGAAGCCTTATGGGGCGAAGACCTGACAAAATACAAAGGCTTCGCACAGGCAGTTACTGTCATGTTGAATCATTTAATTATAGAAGGTGCAGCTACATTGATCAAAAGAGTATCTGCCGAAACAACCGTGCAATGAAAAGAAGTATCTTAAAAGTCCACCCGCACGATAACGTCGTGGTGGCGCTGACCGACCTGAAGAAAGGTGAATCCGTACAGGAAAACGGCATATTTTACACGCTGTATGACGACATACCAGCCAAACATAAATTCACCGAAGTGGCGCTCCGGGAAGGGGAACCTATTACGATGTATGGCGTACTTGTAGGGCGCGCAAAACAGGACCTGCCCGCCGGTGCAAGGATAGGTACTAATAATGTGCAACATGCAGCCAGTGATTTTCAGCTGGCGCCGCAACGTAAGACTGCCTGGCATCAACCCGATATCACACATTGGAAAGATCGCACCTTCCTCGGATACCATCGTGCAGATGGAAGTGTGGGAACAGGCAATTACTGGCTGGTGATTCCCATGGTCTTCTGTGAAAATAGGAATGTGGAAGTATTGAAGGAAGCCCTCACAGATGCCTTAGGATATGGTCGCCCTAAGAAATATGCGGCCTTCGCAAAACAACTCGCCGCGCAATTTCAGCAGGGTGCAGGCAAAGAGCAGATTATCGAAACTATCTATACCGAAGACGAAACCGCTTATCAGCAACAAAAAGTTTTCCCTAATGTAGATGGTATCAAGTTCCTCACGCATGAAGGTGGTTGCGGCGGCATTCGTCAGGATGCACAAACCCTCTGTGGACTGCTGGCAGGGTATATTACGCATGCAAATGTAGCAGGTGCTACTGTTTTAAGTCTGGGATGCCAGAATGCCCAAATCACCATGTTACAGGAGGAGATCAGCAAACGTTCACCTAATTTCAGTAAACCCTTATACATCCTCGACCAGCAAACAATTGGTACCGAGCAGGAGATGGTGTCGACCGCTATTAAACAAACCTTTGCCGGACTGATAGCAGCCAATACGATCGAAAGAAAACCCGCCCCTTTAAGTAAGCTGACGATAGGTCTTGAATGTGGTGGATCAGATGGCTTCTCCGGCATTTCTGCGAATCCGGCTATAGGTTATACATCTGACCTGCTTGTAGCATTAGGGGGTAGTGTCATCTTATCTGAATTTCCTGAACTGTGTGGTGTTGAACAGGAGATGAGTGACCGTTGTGTACAGGAAGCAGATGCACTGCGTTTTATAGACCTGATGCGTACTTATGAGCGCAGGGCAGAAGATGCCGGCTCTGGTTTTGACATGAACCCTAGTCCTGGCAACATTAAGGATGGCCTCATCACGGATGCCATCAAGAGTGCAGGGGCTGCAAAGAAAGGCGGCACTTCCCCGGTCGTGGAAGTGCTGGATTACCCACAGCAGGTAAAGAAACCGGGTCTTAATCTCTTATGCACCCCGGGTAACGACGTGGAGTCTACCACAGCCGAAGTAGGTGCGGGAGCTACCATCGTTTTGTTCACTACCGGACTGGGTACTCCTACAGGGAATCCCGTAACACCCGTGATCAAGCTGTCGAGCAATACAAAGTTATTTGAAAAAATGCCGGACATTATAGACATCAATACCGGTACGATCATAGATGGGGACGAGACAATTCAACAGGCAGGGGAGCGGATACTGGAACACGTGATCCAGGTAGCCAGTGGAACATTGCCCGCAAAATCAGTCCTGAACGGACAGGATGATTTCATTCCCTGGAAGAGAGGAGTCTCATTGTAAAAACAATTAATCAGCAATAATGAAGCAGTTTTTAGATGAACATTTCCTGTTGAGTACTGCGACATCCAGGAAACTGTATCACGACTATGCAAAGGAGATGCCTGTGATTGATTATCATTGTCACCTGCCGCCGGCGCAGATTGCCGCCGATACCGCGTTTGAAAATATTACCCAGGCATGGCTGTATGGAGATCACTATAAGTGGAGAGCCATGCGTACGAATGGAGTACATGAGAGCTATTGTACCGGCAATCGTTCGGATTGGGAGAAGTTTGAAAAGTGGGCGTCGACAGTTCCTTATACCTTACGCAATCCGCTATACCACTGGACTCATCTCGAATTACAACGTTATTTTGGTATCAATGATATATTAAATGCTTCTTCGGCTGCAGCTATCTACGCGAGCTGTAATGAGCAGTTGCATACGAAGGAATATACCACCCGTAACCTGCTACGCAAAATGAATGTAGCACTTGTGTGTACCACAGATGATCCGGCAGATACATTGGAGTATCATCAGCAATTGAAGAATGAAGGATTCGAAATTCCTATCCTGCCGGCGTTTCGTCCCGATCTGGCCATGAATGTGGATGATCCGGTTAAATATAATGCTTATCTCCGGAAGCTGGAGCAGGCGGCGAATACAAGTATTTCAACTTATCAGGATTTATTGACTGCGCTGAAGAGCAGACATGATTTCTTCGCAGCTATGGGGTGTTCCGTGTCAGATCATGGTATAGAGGAGATTTATGCAGATGATTACACAGATGCAGAGGTGAATAATATTTTTGTGAAAGTGAGAGGGGGAAAGCAATTGACAATTTCCGAAATCCGGCAGATCAAGTCTGCACTGTTATTGCAACTGGCTATCTGGGACTGGGAGAAAGGCTGGGTGCAGCAATATCACCTGGGTGCTTTGCGTAACAACAATTCCCGGATGATGCGGCAGTTAGGGCCAGATACCGGGTGGGACTCAATTGGAGATTTCTCCCAGGCAAGAGCGTTGGCGAAGTTCCTGGACAGGTTGGATAGTCAGGACCAGTTGGCGAAAACGATTCTGTATAATCTGAACCCAGCGGATAATGAGTTGCTGGCGACGATGATCGGGAATTTTAACGATGGATCAGTAGCGGGCAAGGTGCAGTTTGGATCAGCGTGGTGGTTTCTGGATCAGAAAGATGGGATGATTAAGCAGATCAATGCGTTGTCTAATATGGGATTGCTGAGCCGTTTTGTGGGGATGCTGACAGATTCCAGAAGTTTCCTTTCCTATCCGAGACATGAATATTTCCGACGTATTGTATGTGAATTATTTGGTCAGGAGATTGAGAATGGAGAAGTGCCGAATGATGTGGAGTGGGTCGGGAAGGTGATTCAGGATATCTGTTTTTACAATGCACAGCAGTATTTCGGCTGGCAACAGGTTCAATAAAAAACACATCCCGGTGACGACAGGGCGTCACCGGGATTCTCCTCCGCTGCAAGCAATCTCATTTTATGATAAACAATCCGCGTGCTCATATCCGCGGATCGGATAAGTCGCTCCCGCCGCTAACGGCGGGCCAATCAACCCCGCTGCGAATTCATTCTTTCACTGAACCATTTCACGATTTTCTTCCTGATTCGTATTTCATTCTTCCTTCCCGAACTACTGTACAATTACACGCTCTAATTCGCAAGCCATTCTACCGAAATAAACCTGACCAATGATTCTCTCTTTACTTTGTACTTCATTCTTTTCAACTCATGCCATAATCACAATTCCTCTTTCCGGTTCCAATTCCATTCTTCCAAACTAAGCCTAAGCAGCATTTCCGTTCTCTCAACCTAATCCTTCAAACACAAATCCCGTCTTTGCCTTGTAATTCCATTCTCTCAACCTAATCCTTCAAACACAAATCCCGTCTTTACCTTGTAATTCCATTCTCTCAAACTAATCCATCAAACACAAATCCCGTCTTTACCTTGTAATTCCGTTCTCTCAAACTAACCCTTCAAACACAAATCCCGTCTTTACTTTGTAATTCCATTCTCTCAAACTAATCCATCAAACACAAATCCGGTCTTTACTTTGTAATCCCATTCTCTCAAACTAATCCATCAAACACAAATCCCGTCTTTACCTTGTAATTCCATTCTCTCAAACTAATCCTTTAAACACAAATCCCGTCTTTACCTTGTAATTCCATTCTTTCAAACTAATCCTTCAAACACAAATCCCGTCTTTACTTTGTACACTCCACTCTCTCAAACTAATCCTAACCCACAATTCCCCATTCCACATAACTAAACCACTTACTAACCCAATTCACATAAACGCCAACCTATTTATGATAAACAATCCGCAGTCATCCGCGGACCGGACAATTTCACCCCGCTGTTACAAGGCTGTTCAAATGCTACAAAATCTGCCAATCCACTCCGCAAAGTATCCTCTGCTTTCAGTGCATCGAAATTTCCATTTAGTATCAGCGGGCCATTAAACCTTGCTCTGATCCCTGCCAGCAGGATCGCTGGTATCTCCGGTTCTCCCAGACTGTGTCCATCTACAAGGTGTATATAGGAAAGTGAAAACGTATCCAACGCATCCACTAAGTATTCATAAGTCGCATTGATCTGCCCGTGATGCTGCAAGTCATTTACCTTACTATAAGGAGAAAGTCTGATCCCCGTCCTGTCTTTGCCAATCGCTGCACTTACTGCCGCCACTGTCTCCAGTATGAAACGCACCCTGTTCGGAATACTCCCGCCATATTTATCCGTACGCTGATTCGTGTCCGGATGCAGGAACTGCTCCATCAGGTATCCGTTGGCAGCATGCAGCTCTACGCCATCAAAACCCGCTTCAATCGCCTGTTTAGCTGCCTTTACGTGCAACTGTACCATCTCCTGTACTTCTGAGGTAGTCATTGCTTTTGGCATACCATATGGCTGATAGCCGTGTGCCGCCGTCCATATTTGTCCGTTGGCAGCAATTGCCGATGGCGCCACTATCCTTGTTTTTGCCGGCATATTAGCAGGATGGGAGATCCTGCCCGTATGCATAATCTGTAAGAAGATCTTACCTCCGTTTGCATGTACTGCTTCCGTTACTTTTTTCCATCCGGCTACCTGTGCCCTGCTATAAATTCCGGGCATGTGTGCGTGCCCCATACCGCTCTCCACAGGGCTGGTGCCCTCGGCTATAATCAGCCCGGCACCTGCCCGACGGCTGTAATACTCCACCATCAGATCATTCGGAACCCCATCATTGACACGGCGTTTTGTTACAGTCGGTGTCATCACGACTTTGTTGGGAAGGGCATATTTGCCTATGGTTGCTTGTGATAATAATGCTGGATACATATTAGAATGATCGTTCTGAAAATGGTCAAAAAATTTTTATTTCCTGATACTGCTTAAAATATGATCAGTCAACTGATCAATTAACTGTTTATCATTGAATAACACATCCATCATCCACAGGGAGCTGAAGCTGCTATAAAGGAAGCGGGCCATCACACCAGGGTCTTTCTCTGCGGGAATTTCTCCCAGCTGTTTCGCCTTTTCAAGTAACTCCTGCAAGACCTGAATAAGTTCCAGTGCCTGGTTTTTAACAAGGTCTTTGATAGCCTGGTCCATGGATGCCAGTTCAAAGGAGGTCTTCACCATCAGGCAACTCTGGCCTTCTTTCCTGTTCTCAATGGCTTTGCGTACAATGTGTTCAACAGCGGCGATCGGGGAGCAAACCTGACAGCATTGTTTGTAATCTTTCAGCGCCTGCCTGGCGTAGTTAGAGAGACATTGCTGAAAAAGGGCATGCTTGTCGCCATAAGTATCATATATAGAGGCCCTGTTCAATTGCATACCATCCACAAGGTCCTGCATAGATGTAGCATTGTACCCCTTTTGCCAAAAGAGATCTCTTGCTTTTTCCAGCCGTTCTTCAGGATCGAATGCTTTGTTACGTGCCATGATGGTGCAAAAATATAATTATAGAATGAATGTTCCAAAAAAAGAAAAAGGAAGTTTAAATTATTTTGCCATCAGCTAAAAATGCCCTTTCCCGGAATGCCACATACACAGTATAAAAATTAAACGACAAACCGGTCGAAAGGGAACTGTTCCTTTTTTGTAGAAACAGGTCTACAATGTTCTGAAAATCATTACAGTAGAGGTTGATTTGAAGAAATCCTTTCTCCATAAGGCATTCCATCGATTCCAGGATTGGTCATTGGCACAGTGGCCCTTTTTTTGCCTTTCTCCCAGTAATTAATTGTTGAACCTAAAAAAGTTAGAAATGAAAAGACTAAGTTATGTAGCTGCCACGTTGATGACCGTTTGGATGTTACAATCCTGCGGTGGAGGTACCGAAGCAAAGCATGAAGATGCTGTAGACAGCGCTCAGGCTGTTAACAAGGAAACTGCTCCCGTTGATCAGTCTTCCTCTGACTTCGCTGTAAAAGCTGCCGATGCCGGCATGAAAGAAATTGCCCTGGGCAAGATCGCACAGGAGAAAGGTGTAAACCCCCAGGTAAAAGCTTTTGGTGAGCAAATGGTAGCAGACCACTCTAAAGCTGCTGATGAACTGAAAACAATTGCTGCAGCTAAGAACATTACACTGCCCGATAGCGTGGGTGTTGACTACAAGAAAGATATTGAGGATATCAGCAAAAAAACCGGTAAAGATTTCGATAAGGCTTATATAGATGCAATGGTAAAAGATCATAACGATGCAGTGGATCTGTTCCAGAAAGCCAGCAATGATGTAGGTGATCCTGAGCTGAAGGCATTTGCCGCTAAAACCCTGCCTACTTTACAGGCGCATCAGACGCATGTAAAGACGCTGGATAGCTTAATGAAGAAGAATAAATAACAGGTAGTTTTGAAATTTGTGGTTGTTAGTTGCCAGGATGTTTTATGTGAAATGGAATTCGGGAATGTCGACCTGGTGGCTAACAACTCTTTTTTTGTAAATAATGCCCATAAATTGCGTTAGCGCTTACGGTAAATATTCATTTTCGTCAGCGGCTGAACTTCTAACGAAAAGTGCCCCGGACCACCGTAAGACCTCTGCCATTAAAAAAGAATTTTTCCGTCCTCCTACCACCACCTATCTTTGCTGTCGAGGAAGGGAGTTATGTACGCAATCGTCGATATCGAAACCACAGGTGGGCACGCCAGTGCCAATGGCATCACCGAAATAGCCATATTTATTTATGATGGTACTCAAATAGTTCAGCAATATGAATCGCTGATCAATCCTGGTGTACCTATTCCTCGCTACATTAAATCCCTCACCGGTATCACCGACGATATGGTAGCCAATGCTCCTGCATTCGCAGATGTAGCAGGTGAAGTCTTCGCTTTACTAAAAGACAATATCTTCGTCGCTCACAACGTCAACTTCGACTATTCATTTTTACAATACCACCTGTTGCAGGCAGGCTATGACCTCCGCACCAAAAAACTCTGTACCGTACGCCTGGGCCGCAAGATCATCCCAGGCCTACCCAGTTACAGTCTCGGCAACCTTTGCCGTTCTCTGCAAATCTCTGTTGAACAGCGCCATCGCGCAGCAGGCGATGCTGCTGCCACCGTTCGTCTCTTTGGCCTTTACCTGAGCCTGGATACCAACAACGCTATTTCTGCAGCACTCAAAACTACCAGCAAGGAACAATTCCTGCCTGCCAACCTGCCCCCGGATCAGGTGAAGAAACTACCTTCCGGTCCCGGTGTTTATTATTTCCATGATCAGAAGGGTAAAGTTATCTACGTGGGCAAAGCCAGGGATATTAAAAAAAGGGTTAACAGCCATTTCACCGGCAACAATCCCAGCCGGCAGCGCCAGGAATTCCTGCGTAACATCTACAGCATTTCTCACGAAGTGACCGGTACGGAACTAATGGCCAATATCCTCGAAAGCGTGGAGATCAAAAGGCTGTGGCCAAAATACAACAGAAGCCAGAAAAACATAGAATTCAAATACGGCTTTTACACCTTCGAAGACCAGCTGGGGTACCTGCGCCTTGTCATAGAACGCCGCCGCAAGTATACCATGCCGCTTCACTCATTTCCGCTGCTGGTACAGGGCCACCAGATGCTGAAAGGGCTGATCCGCGAATTTGATCTCTGTCCACGCCTCTGCTTCCTCCAGAAGGGAGATGGTGCCTGCAAACCATTGACAGGCCATACATGCAAAGGAGCCTGTGATAAAAGGGAACTACCGGAATATTACAACTTACGGGTACGGGCTGCCATCATCCATATGCAAAAGGCACAACCATCCTTTATAATTGTAGATGCCGGGCGTGATGCCGCAGAACAGAGCTGCATCCTGATGGAAAAAGGCCGGTTTTATGGTATGGGCTACATTCCCCGTGAAACCGCTATTACCGCTGATATGAATGTAAAAGACTGGCTTACCCAGTATCCTGATAATGAATACATTTTAAATCTTATTCATCAATTTGCCGGCGCTAATAATTCCCGGCTTTTAAAGTTTTCTTAGTTAATTAATCCCAGCTAAAGTATTTTTGCGCATCTGAATGCATAAGTGGCAGAAATTGCCCTGTGAATGAAGGAAATTCGTTAATTGTTTTAATAAGGTAAATTTTCATGTTAGAGTCAAAGTTTAAATTTCCCGGGCAAACCGCTTTTTACAAGGGAAAGGTAAGAGACGTATATACCATCAATGATAAAGAGATGGTCATGGTAGCCAGCGATCGTATCTCCGCTTTCGATGTGGTGCTGCCCCGTCCAATTCCTTACAAAGGTCAGGTGCTGAACCAGGTAGCAGCAATCATGCTGAACGCTACCAGGGATATCGTGCCTAACTGGGTGAAGGCTGTCCCCTTACCAAATGTAACCATTGGCTTGAAATGTGAAACTTTCCCGGTAGAAATGGTGGTACGTGGGAACCTCACCGGCCATGCCTGGAGAACTTACAAAAGCGGAAAACGCGAACTTTGCGGCGTAACCATGCCGGAAGGCCTGAAGGAAAATGATTACTTCCCGACACCTATCATCACACCTACCACCAAAGCACACGAAGGGCATGATGAAGACATCTCCCGCGAAGAGATTCTTGCAAAGGGACTGGTGAGCAAAGAAGATTACGAACAGCTGGAAAAATATACACTCGCGCTCTTTGCCCGCGGTAAAGAACTGGCAGCTAAACGTGGGCTGATCCTCGTAGATACCAAGTACGAGTTTGGCAAAATCGGGGGTACTATCTACGTAATCGATGAGATCCACACACCAGACTCTTCCCGGTACTTCTACGCAGAAGGATACGAAGAAAAACAAAAAGCGGGTGAACCCCAGAAACAGCTCTCGAAAGAATTTGTACGCGAATGGCTGATGGCAAATGGATTCCAGGGTAAAGACGGCCAGAAAGTGCCCGAAATGTCCGATGAATTCGTCAACACTGTAAGCGAACGCTATATCGAACTGTTCGAAAATATCACTGGTCAGCCATTCGTGAAGGAAAACGTAAGTGAAGCCGAGAGCGAACAGAAGATCATTGAAGCTTTGAAAAGTTTATAAGTTATCAGAAAAGGGGGAGGGAGACCTCTCCCTTTTGTTTAGCTGAACATACATTCTTAGCAGCACAGCTGCCACAAAAACGGAAATTTGCTTAAAGGACCCTTACGACTGATAGACTAATGAAACACCTAGCCGTACTGAATAAATACTTTCTCCGCTATAAATGGCGCTTCCTGCTCGGACTGATCTGCACAGTAGTTTCTATTGTATTCAGTGTGTTTCAACCTATCATGGTGCGCCAGATCTTCGATTTGCTGGCACAGAACCTCAATAACTATCACCTCATCAGCGATACCAATCTCAAAACTCTCTTCCACTCTGACTTCTCCAAAGTCCTTGCTTTTTATGGCGTAATGCTCCTGGTGTTCGCTTTACTGAGTGGATTCTTTTTATACCTGCAAAGGCAGTCGCTGATTGTGATGAGCCGGCACATTGAATTCGACCTCAAGAACGAAATTTACCAGCACTACCAGCTGCTGGACCTCAACTTCTTTAAGATGCACCGCACGGGGGATCTCATGAGCCGTATCACAGAAGATGTATCACGTGTACGTATGTATGTAGGCCCGGCCATCATGTATGCCACCCGTACCATCTTTATGCTCGTGATTGTAGTGTACCTCATGATTGACGTCAACCCGCTGCTCACGCTATATACCTTATCCCCACTGCCTTTTCTCGCACTCACCATCTATTATGTGAATCACATCATTCACAGGAAGAGTGAAAGAATTCAATCACAGTTATCCAACATCACTTCTATCGCACAGGAGTCTTATTCCGGTATCCGTGTGATCAAATCATACGTACAGGAAGAAGGCATGATAGAACATTTTGAGAAAGCCAGTGAAGATTACAAGATCAGTTCTGTCAGCCTGGCAAAAACCGATGCGCTCTTTCAACCCAGTATGGCACTGATGATCGGGTTGAGTGTACTGCTCACCATTTTTATCGGAGGCATACAGGTGATCCATGGCAACATCACGGTAGGTAACCTGGCCGAATTTGTGATCTATGTAAATATGCTCATGTTCCCATTCCTTTCTATCGGAATGGTAGCCAGCATGGTACAACGTGCGGCGGCCAGCCAACAACGGCTCAATGAGTTCCTTGATATCAGGCCGGAGATTTTTACCAGGCCCGATGCAGTGTCCATAGATGTAAAGGGTGAAGTGACTTTCAGAAACGTTTCCTTCACCTATCCGCATACGGGTATTCAGGCAATCCAGGATTTCAACCTCACCGTAAAACCGGGAGAAAAAGTAGCGGTGATTGGCCGCACCGGTTCAGGGAAATCTACCCTCGCCCAGTTGCTGATCCGTATGTACGATCCGCAGGAAGGGGAGGTGATGCTGGATGGTATGGACCTGCGCACCCTGAAACTGGAGGACTTACGTACCCAGATAAGTTATGTACCACAGGATGTATTCCTGTTCTCAGATACTATTACTAACAATATCCGATTCGGTACACCCGAAGCAAATGAAGAAGCCGTACGCCAGGCTGCCCGGCAGGCCTCCGTTGAAAAGGATATCCTGGGATTCCCCGAAGGCTTCAATACCCTCGTAGGCGAACGTGGGGTAACATTGAGCGGGGGACAGAAACAACGTATTTCAATTGCCCGTGGTCTGATCAAAAATCCGAATCTGTTGGTGTTTGATGACTGTCTGTCGGCTGTAGATGCCCGTACGGAGAAAGAAATCATTGGTAACCTGTATGCTTACCTGAAAGACAAAACCGCTATAATTATTACCCACCGCATATTTGCCCTGTTTGAGTTTGATAAAATCATCGTTTTGGAGGAAGGAAAGATCGTAGAAACAGGCACCCATGACGAATTATTATCATTAAACGGTTACTACGCAGAATTGTACGCCCGACAGCAATCAGGCGACGACGAATCCATAATAGAATAAGGATCAAAATCTTATACATGCCTGAAAACCAGTACCTAAGCTGGGTTTCTATCATTTTTCAAAATCATTTAAAATTATTTTGATATTTGTAAAACAATAGTATATTTGTTGCTTATTGGAAAAAGGATTTGATTCGTTAACAACTTAAATCTATCAACTGTGGCGTACGAAAATACCAATCAGCAGGAAAGAAATAATGACAGTATCTTTTCTAAACGATTGAAAGCGGGTAAAAGAAGAACGTACTTCTTTGATGTAAAGACCACTCGGGGAAATGATTACTTTCTGACCATTACAGAAAGCAAAAAACGCTTTAATGACAATGGTTATGACAGGCACAAAGTGTTCCTGTACAAGGAGGACTTCAACAAGTTCCTGAATGCATTAACAGAGACCATCAACTACGTGAAGACTGAGTTGATGCCCGACTTCGATTTTGATGCCTACAATCACGACTATGTACGTGATGATGAAGATGGAGAAGGCGCAGAAGGTACTTCTGATGCTGTGGAAGCCGCTGTTGAAGCTGCTGCCGCACCTGCCGCTACTGCATCTGCTACTTCACATAGTGAAGATGTAGATAAGTGGTAAGGGAAGGTTAAAATTGACTTCTTAAACTTCTTATACAACCTCCGGATTTTTCCGGAGGTTTTTTTATGCCATTATAAAATCAAAAAAGAGGGTATGCCATAGGCACACCCTCTTTTTTATATTGTTTCCAAATGAAGCTATTACTTCATCTTCTTCCATGCGTTAATCAGTCCATTGGTTGAACTATCATGACTGTTCACTGCCGCATCATTCACCAGCTCAGGAAGGATCTTATTCGCCAGCTGCTTGCCTAACTCCACACCCCACTGATCAAAACTGTAAATATTCCATATTACACCCTGTACAAATATTTTGTGTTCGTACAGTGCTACCAGTGAACCCAGTGTTCTTGGATCGATCTCTTTCACCAGGAAAGAATTCGTAGGTCTGTTACCGGTGAATACTTTATAAGGTGTCAGCGCAGCTATCTCCGCTTCATTCAATCCCTGTTTCACCAGTTCCGCTTTTACCTCTTCGGCACTCTTACCATTCATCAGTGCTTCTGTCTGTGCAAAGAAGTTAGAAAGCAGCTTCACATGATGGTCGCCAATCGGATTATGACTGATTGCCGGTGCAATAAAGTCTGCCGGAATGATACGTGTACCCTGGTGGATCAGCTGATAGAATGCATGCTGCCCGTTTGTACCAGGTTCACCCCACACAATCGGACCTGTTTCGTAAGTCACCGCTTTACCGTTACGGTCTACATACTTACCATTGCTTTCCATATTTCCCTGTTGGAAATAGGCAGCAAAGCGATGCATATATTGATCGTAAGCTAAGATAGCCTCTGTAGCCGTACCAAAGAAGTTGCCATACCACAGTCCTATCAGTGCCATGATAGCCGGAATATTCTTTTCTAACGGCGTGGTCTGGAAATGTTTATCGACTGCATGTGCACCTTCCAGTAATTGTTTGAAATTACCAAAACCCACCGTCAGGGCAATGCTCAATCCGATTGCGGACCAAAGTGAGTAACGGCCACCTACCCAATCCCAGAATTCAAACATGTTTGCAGGATCGATACCAAATTCCTTCACCGCTTTTTCGTTGGTAGACAAAGCGGCAAAGTGCTTCGCAACAAATTTCTCATCCTTCGCATGCTCCAGGAACCATGCACGGGCAGTCAGCGCGTTAGTCATTGTTTCCTGTGTGGTAAAGGTTTTGGAAGCAACCAGGAATAAAGTTTCTTCGGGTGTTACTTTTTTCAGTGTCTCAGCAATGTGAGTACCATCTACGTTTGACACGAAGTAAGGCTGCATACCTTCTTTCCAGTAAGGCTTCAGTGCTTCAGTTACCATCACCGGACCTAAGTCAGAACCACCAATACCAATATTTACGATATAACGTATAGGCTTGCCGGTATAACCCTTCCATTCACCACTGTGAATACGCTCACAGAATTCTTCCATTTTTTTCTGTACAGCCAGTACATCCGGCATCACATCTTTTCCATCCAGCACAACAGGGTTGCCCGAGAAGTTACGCAGTGCGGTATGCAATACCGCTCTGTTCTCAGTAGCATTTATTTTTTCAGCGCTGAACATGGCTTTAATACCTTCTTCCACACCACACTCTTTCGCCAGTGCAAACAGCTTTGTCAGTGTTTCCGCTGTAATAATGTTCTTTGAATAGTCGAACAGGATATTTTCAAAGCGAAGATTGAATTTGTTAAATCTTTCAGCATCTTCCGCAAACAAAGTGCGCATGTGCGTTTGTTTCATCTTGTCTGCGTGTTTCAGCAGCTCCTGCCAGGCTTTTGTTGATTCAGGATTTGTCGTTGGGAACATGAGTTGATTATTTAGTCTCCAAATGTAATAAATTATTTAACGGCCTTTTTATGAAAAACAGCTCTGACACCTGCAATTAACACAATGGCAATGGCTGTAAGGCAACAGATTATTACAGGTAGGGCCATGGTTGTCACTTCGCCCTGCCGTTTAACAATGATACCATAAAATGCCCAGATAGCTACCAGTCCGGCTACTATATTATGCCGTAATACCACCAGCAGTGTGGCCCCCATACATGCCAGCAGGATGAGTATAGCTGTGACAGGCACGCTCATCCCGTCCCAGCCGGAATAGACCATGAGGGCAGCAATATTTGCCACGGTGGCTACACAGATCCAGCCCAGGTACAGGCTGAAAGGAACATAGATAAACCATCGCACAGCACGGCCGGCCCCCGGCACCGCTGTTTTAAAGCCCGGTGCGGCAATATTAAAATTTAAATGGATGGCCAGCAATGATATTAATAAGGTGAGCATGAGTAATAACGCCAGTGGAAGCAATTCGTAATGCCAGGCAAAGAGCCAGCAACTGTTTGCCATGCAACTGATCAGCCACCAGCCACGCATCCTTTCCATGAATCGTTCCAGTGTCACCTCATGTCCGGGAGCAAACGCCAGCCAGAGCTGATAAATGATGAATCCCAGCAAAGCCAGGTAAATGACACCCCAGATAGAAAAGGTAAAACCCGCCGGCACAAAGAGATTGTCGTACTTTTCTGACACCTGCGCAGTCGTATTGCCGTTGATCATACCTAAACCGGCAAGTACATTCACACCTATCACCATCAGATAACCTATTGTATTAAAAATTGCGCTGTTCTTGTAGTAAAGGCTTTCATGGGAGTCGTTCATGGATAGTTAAAATTTTTAATTTAAGGGCGAAGAATAATGTCAATGTGCAACAAATATTGTTCCCCTTTTTCCTTACATTTGCCACCATTATGACAGCAGAACAACTCAAAGCTATGAGGGACCGTCTCCATGTCCTGGGAGGTTTTCTTTAACGTCCAGGACCGCATAGCCAAAATCGAAAATGACAAACAATTATCGTTAGCCCCCGGCTTCTGGGACGACAATGCCCGGGCTACGTCAATTCTGAAAGAGATCAAAGTCAATAAGTTCTGGGTCGATCTTTATGAACAGGTGAAAACCTCTATTGAAGATAGCGCCGTACTGCTGGACTTCCAGAAAGAGGGTGAAGCCTCCGAAGAAGAAGTAGCAGCTGCGTACGAAGGAGCAGTGGCCGCTTTGGATGAATTGGAATTCAAGTCTACCTTGAACGAGCCGGAAGATGAGATGCCGGCAGTACTCACCATCAACTCTGGTGCCGGTGGTACTGAGAGCCAGGATTGGGCAGAGATGCTGTTGCGCATGTATCGTATGTACGGTGAAAAACAAGGCTGGAAAGTATCTGAAATCGACGTGCAATACGGGGATGGCGCTGGTATCAAGTCAGCCTCCCTGGAGTTCGACGGTAGCTTTGCCTATGGATTGCTGAAAGCTGAAAGCGGGGTACACCGACTGGTACGTATCTCTCCGTTCGATGCCAACGCACGCAGGCATACTTCATTTGCTTCAGTCTATGTGTATCCGTTGGTGGATGATACCATTGAAATTGCCGTGAATCCGGCCGACCTGGAATGGGAATTCTACCGTTCAGGAGGTAAAGGCGGACAGAACGTCAACAAGGTGGAAACAGCCGTGCGCCTCAAGCACATTCCTACAGGTATCATCGTGGAATGTCAGCAGGCCCGTACACAGGGTGAAAACCGTGAAAAGGCACTCACTATGCTGAAATCACGCCTGTATGAAGAAGAGCTGCGCAAGCGCGAAGAGCTGAAAAATGCCGCTAACGCTAACAAGCGAAAAATCGAGTGGGGATCGCAGATCCGTTCCTATGTATTCCATCCGTACAAGATGATCAAAGATCACCGTACTGATTTTGAAGTTGGGAACGTAGGCCCCGTAATGGACGGAGAACTGGAAGGCTTTATTAAAGCTTACCTGATGATGTCCAAAGAAAATAATTAAGATGACTTATGTAAAAAAGCCCTTCCAAAAACAGGAGGGGCTTTTTTAATTTGCGCACAATGGGCTCGTCACTGCGATCTGTTTTTATTTTTTTAGCGGGCTGCAGGCTGTACTGCCCCTCAATAATAGCTGCTACCTGACACGCCGGCTATTATTGGTAGCTATCTTTGGAAGGTAACATGCACATTTGAATCACTGATCGATATCAAAGACATCCGTTATTATTCACCCAAAGACACTAATTTTATATTATCTCGTTACAACAAAAACTCTTTGAGAATGCACAACGCTTATTTTCATTTTGCTGCACCGGCAAATGAACCGGTTTACAGCTATGCACCCGGATCACCAGAAAAGGTTGCATTGAAAAAGCAACTGTCTGCCTTTAAGGCGCAACAGGCGGATATTCCTATGTATATCAACAATAAGGAGATCCGCACCGGAAAAACTGTTGACCTGCGCCCTCCTCACGAAATCAAGCACAAACTGGGTCATTTCCATATGGGCGAAGCCGCTCACGTAAATGATGCCATCGCCGCAGCATTGGCCGCTAAAGAACAGTGGGCTGCCACCACCTGGGAACAACGCGCTGGTATCTTCCTGAAAGCAGCTGAGCTGATTGCGACTAAATATCGCTATCACATGAATGCCGCAACCATGCTCGGTCAAAGCAAAAATGCCTACCAGGCAGAGATCGATAGCGCCTGCGAACTGATCGACTTCCTGCGTTATAATGTACATTTCCTGTCCGAAATCTATAAACAACAACCCGTTAGCTCTCCTGGTGTTCACAACCGTACCGAATACCGCCCGCTGGAAGGTTTCGTGCTGGCAGTAACGCCGTTCAACTTTACAGCAATAGCAGGTAACCTGCCTGCCTCTGCTGCCATGTGCGGGAATGTAGTTGTCTGGAAGCCGGCTGATACCCAGGTATTCGCTGCCAACATGTTCATGCAGATCATGATCGAAGCCGGCCTGCCCGCTGGTGTAATCAACCTCATTTACGTGGATGGTCCTCAACTGGGCGATATCTGCTTCAGCCATCCTGAATTTGCAGGCATCCACTTCACCGGCTCTACCGCTGTATTCCAGCATATGTGGCAGACGATCGGTCAGAACATCAACAAATACAAGGCGTACCCACGCATAGTAGGCGAGACCGGTGGTAAAGATTTCGTACTCGCTCACAGCTCTGCAGATGTAGATGTTACTGCCATTGCACTGGCACGTGGCGCATTCGAATACCAGGGCCAGAAATGCTCTGCGGCATCCCGCGCTTACCTGCCTTCCAATATCGCAGAAGCCGTGAAAATCCGCCTGCTGGCAGAATTGAAAACCATGAAAATGGGTACTGTAGAAGATTTCAGCAACTTTATCAATGCCGTGATCGACGAGCGTTCTTTCAATAAGATCACTGCTTACATCGAGAATGCAAAGAAAGATCCTGCTGCGAAGATCATTGCTGGTGGTAACTATAGCAAAACGGAAGGTTATTTTATTGAGCCTACTGTAATCGAAGTGACAGATCCAAAATATATCACCATGTGCGAAGAGATCTTCGGACCCGTGCTGACGATCTACACTTACGAAGCTGATAAATTTGAAGAAATTATGAGCGTGGTAGACAGCAGCTCTGCATATGCATTGACCGGTTCTATCATCGCGCAGGATAGATATGCCATAGACCTGGCTACTAAAAAACTGGTGAATGCTGCCGGTAATTTTTATATCAATGATAAACCGACGGGTGCGGTAGTAGGACAACAGCCTTTTGGGGGTGCCAGAGCTTCCGGTACCAACGATAAGGCCGGCTCTATGCTGAACCTGTACAGGTGGTTAAGTGCCAGGACAATTAAAGAGACCCTGGTACCTCCTACTGAATATGGCTATCCTTTCTTAAAGGAAGCATAATCTCTGACAGCAATAAGCATCGTCTTTCATAAGGGAGGAATAATCCTCAAAGAAAGCAACATATAATTAAAAAGGGCACTTCGGTAGAAGTGCCCTTTTTAATTGCCTGCATGTTTTTTATTGTAACTTTTTCAACGCTTCCAGCGACTCCGTCACATGCTTCTCGCCATCTTTCATGGAATTGAAAGTGTGAACTATCACCCCTTTTTTATCTACTATATAAGTCACCCTGCCCGGAATCACAAACGTCTTTGGCACGCCAAATAATTTTCTCACACTATTAGAGGTATCTGCCAGTAATGTAAAAGGCAAACGATGGTGTTCTGCAAATTTTTTGTGAGAAGTAACCCCATCAGAACTAATTCCAATCACCTTTGCCCCATACTGGGAAAAAGCAGTATAAGAATCACGGAAGGAACAGGCCTCTTTGGTACATACACTGGTCTCGTCCTTTGGATAGAAATATATTACCAATGGCTGTTTGCCTAAAACAGAATTGATATCAAACAAATGGCCGTCCTGGTCCTTCAGTTGAAAAGAAGGTACTTTATCCCCTACTTTCAGCTGGGATTTGGAATTGCTGGCAAAAACAAAGAAGGACAATGAAAACATAAGAAAGTACTTCATATGATGATGATTAAAAGTAAACCGTATGCAATATATACGGATTCGACCAGCGACTCGTCACTGTTTTTTAAAAAAAATTCATTTAAATAGCTTAAACCTCTTATAATCCTTATTTTTACTCCCTAAAACTGCATACTTTGAAGACCATACTGAGTGGTACACAAGTGGCCATCACTGTTGACAGACTTTGTCACCAGCTCATCGAAAATCACGGAGACTTCTCCCAGACTGCGCTGATCGGATTGCAGCCCAGAGGCATTTACCTGGCCGACAGAATTTACGATACCCTGCAGAAGCTGCTGCCAGGAGTGAAGATCCAATATGGAAGAATTGACATCACCTTTTACCGTGATGACTTCAATAAAGGAAAGGCAATCCATGTGCCGAATGAAACCGCTATCGATTTTTCAATTGAAAATAAGAAGGTAGTATTGATTGATGACGTGTTGTATACAGGTCGTACTACCCGTTCAGCATTGGATGCTATGCTGGATTTTGGCAGACCTTCTGTTGTGGAACTACTGGTATTAATAGATCGCCGGTTTACCCGGGAACTACCCATTCAGGCAGATTATACAGGGCGTACGATTGATGCCGTGAATTCGGAAAAGGTGAAGGTGAGATGGAAAGACCGTGATGGACATGATGATGTGATTATTGAATAAATAAACACGCCAGCTCCCATGAGCTTTATTTTTTGATAAAATACGACATCGTCCGGATATTGATTTTGGGTTTTGTATTCAGGTCATTTATATTTGCATCTTAAATGTCATTATCAGTAAATCATCTCCTCGGAATTCGCGGCCTGAAGCGTCAGGATATAGAACTAATCTTTCAAACAGCTGATCAGTTCAAAGAGGTTTTACAGAGACCTATCAAGAAAGTTCCTACGCTCAGGGACACTACCATCGTTAATTTATTTTTTGAAAATTCTACCCGTACCCGCATCTCCTTCGAACTGGCGGAGAAACGTCTCGGTGCCGACGTGGTGAACTTTTCTGCTTCCGGTTCTTCGGTATCAAAAGGTGAAACCCTGATCGATACCGTGAACAACATCCTCTCCATGAAAGTGGACATGGTGGTAATGCGACACTCGGCCAGCGGAGCGCCACACTTCTTATCGAAACACATTCAGGTACCCATCGTAAATGCCGGTGACGGAATCAATGAACACCCGACACAGGCACTGCTCGATGCTTTCTCTATCAGAGAAAAACTTGGAACGGTAACCGGTAAAAAGATTGCCATCTGCGGCGATATCATGCACTCCCGTGTAGCTTTGTCAAATATCTACTGCCTGAAACAACTGGGCGCAGAAGTGACAGTAGTAGGCCCGCCTACACTGATTCCGAAGCATATGCAGGAAGCACTGGGTGTGAACGTCAGTTATGACATCCGCGAAACACTGGAATGGTGCGATGTGGCAAACGTACTGCGTATACAGCTGGAAAGACAAAATACACCACTTTTCTCTTCACTGAGAGAGTACTCACTGGCTTACGGTGTGAACCGCCAGCTGCTGGATAGCCTTAAAAAGGAGATTGTGATTATGCACCCGGGCCCGATCAATCGCGGCGTCGAGCTGAGCTCTGACGTGGCAGATTCCGGACATTCTATCATCCTGAATCAGGTGGAGAATGGGGTAGCAGTTCGTATGGCAGTGCTATATCTGCTCGCCGGTAAAAAGGAAAATTAAGGAATACTAACAACCCAATAAGTCAAAACGCTTCTACCGTTTGGTAAAAGCGTTTTTTGTTTTATATACCTGAAGTCAATCGCTCAAATGGCCAGGTGATTTTCTTAGCGGGTAAACACGAGAGTCGTGTCAAT
This sequence comes from Chitinophaga sp., assembly GCF_039596155.1. Classification (GTDB taxonomy): domain Bacteria; phylum Bacteroidota; class Bacteroidia; order Chitinophagales; family Chitinophagaceae; genus Chitinophaga. The sequence goes on along the minus strand of NZ_JBCNKF010000039.1, from coordinate 32,576 downwards.
TTATACTAAGCACATCCTATACTTTTAAAATATCGCGTTAATTCCCAGTGTAAACGATCTGAAGAATGGATACTGATACCCTGTATTCGCTGCCTGCTCCGGATCATAATACCTGATCTTCATCCGGTTAATCTCCCACAGATCCTGCCCGGAGAAATAAACCCTCAGGCTACTGATCAATGGCTGTCCATGAATGAACCTGAAAGTATACCCCAACTGCAGATTTTTCAACCTTATATACGCCGCATTCATTACCCAGAACGAAGCTGGTACCAGGTTCTGATTATACCCGTAATACAACCTCGGGAATGCGGCCAACCGGTGATCAGGGGACCAGTGATCAGAATGGATCTGCCAGGGTTGTTGCCATCCTTCTACAAACGGCATACTATACTTTGCCGGCACCATTACTTTCCTTTCTCCAATTCCCTGGAAGAACACGGAGAAATCCAGCCCCTTATAGGAGAACCCTGCATCAAATCCATAAGAATACCTGGGTTGTGAACTGCCGAGATACACTAAATCTCCATGATCAGCTTTCGTATAAGTACCACCGTTGATAATCCCGTCGTTATTCTGATCCACATATTTCAAATCTCCCGCTGCGGTGACTGTGCTCTGGAACGCGTGCGCATTCACCTCGTCATTACTATTAAAATACCCGTTACTCCGATACCCTAAGATCGAATTATACGGCAACCCATCCAACCCCCTGTTATTGCCCGGCAACCACATTGTATTGCCATTGGATCCCATGATCTTATTCTGCCCATCAAAAAGGTTTGCATTTACCCAATAGCTAAATGCCCCCCTGTTATCCCGCCAGCCAATGTTCAACTCCCATCCCCATGAATGCATACCGGCAATAAAAAATGAAGGAAACGCATAATTATATGGAGGTAAGGTTTGTGTGGCTATCTGGATCCGTGGATTGTGCTTTACAAAGTAGTCTGCTGTCACCGTAAGGCGTCCTTTCAGGAAAGCCATATCCAATCCTGCATTCGTTGTGTTGATCGTCTCCCAGTTATTATTCCCCGGCATATACCTGTCACTGTAATCCTCGTTCAATAACGGATATGCCTGCGGGTACGCCAACTGATCACGGTAATTGTAATCATTCAGTCCCGCACGCCAGTTGAAGTTGCCCAGCAAGCCCCAGGATGCCCGTAGTTTAAATTCATCAAAGAACCCGAAGGCATGCGCGAACCATTTTTCATTGTTTAATCGCCAGCCACCGGAGAAAGAGGGGAAGATGTGCTGACGGGTAAGTGCTCCCGATTCAGAACTGTTGTAAAACAGCCTGGCACCCACTACATTCGCTTCCAGCAGATAACGATCGTTGAAGTTATAATTAAGTCGCGCAAACAGCGATCCCTGTGAACCGCTCGCTTTGAACCAGCGCATATCTGAGGTAAGGGGATCATTGAAGGCAAGATTCGCAATTTCATTGTCAGTCACATTAAAGAGGGTCGAAATCTTCTGGCGCTGATAATGACTTTCATACGCATAACCACCCAAAATATGAATGGTATTCAGTTTGCCCGCCGGAATATCATAATCCGCCAGTAATTGCAGGCTATGTTGTACTTCCAGCAGATCGCCTCTCTTCAGCGAATTCGGCGAATTAATACTGCTGACATAACCATTCCCGTTATAGTAGTTGATTGTCTGCTTCCCAAGCCCATCGTAGTAATGGGTGATTTGCGGACTATATACGGCTTTCAGTGTGAGTCCTTTCACCGGATTCTCCGCCTTCAGACTAAAAGTAGCATCTGCAAAGGAAGTCTGCTCATCCCGTTTACCACCATCCTCTAATAACGAAACCGGATTATACCCCGCTGCGAAATGATCGGTATTCGGCACGTAGGTCGGGAGATTGCCGGGTGCCTGGTAGAGATAATTCAATAAACCATTGTAACCATCAACACGGTATCCCGGTGACTGTGTATGACTCCGGGCATACTGCAAGCTGGTCTCCAGGCTGATCATGTCACTGAAACGATTATTGAAATTGAGTTGTGCATTATTCCTGTTTGTATTATCAGGACCTGTATTAAACAGGCCCTGGCGGGCAAACTGTCCTAATGACAATATGTATTGATGATCTATATTCCCCCCGCGTGCACTGATGTTAAAATTAGAAACAGAACTATTCTGACGGGTCACACTTTTCAGCGGATCATTGTCGAAATAATATTTGTAATCTCCATTCAGGTCAGGCACCGCGCCGACACGGGGATCTTTCAGGTATCCAATTTCCTGATCAGACCAGATAGGGCTCATACCTGCATTGATAGCGGCTTCATTTTGCAGGGTGGCTGCCTGCCAGGAGTGCATACGTTTGGGTAGATTGATGGGATGCTCCAGGCCAAAGAGACTATTGTACTCCACATTCAGCTTCCCGGCTTTTCCACGCTTGGTGGTAACGAGTACCACCCCGCCACCGCCTTGTGGGCTATAGATACTGGCTGCAGCAGCATCTTTCAGAACAGAAATGGATTCAATATCGTTTGGGTTGAGTAAGTTAATAGAACCAGGGGCACCATCTACAAGTACCAGTGGTTCACTGCTATTCCCGGAAGATAAACCCCGGATCTGCAGGTTAAAACCCTCTTTGCCTGGTTGTCCATTCAGGCGTGTAACGAGCAGACCAGGCGCGGTACCTTGCAGGGCAGCCATTACATTGGTAACCGGGCGGCTTTTGAGGCGGCGTCCTTCTACCTTGGTGATAGCCCCATTGATGTTAGCCCTGGTCTGAATGCCATAGCCAATGATGACGAGGTCATTCAGGATTTTTGTATCACCCGTGAGCAGTATATCGAGGTTTTTTCTTTGTTTGAGGGGTATTTCCTGTGGCTCGTAGCCAATAAGGGAGATCTGTAAAACAGCATCCCCATTATTGACGGTTATCCTGAAACGACCGGTTTCGTTGGTACTGCCGCCATTCCGGGTACCTTTTTCTCTGATGGAAACACCAGCCAGTGGTTTTTCGCCATCCGATATCACGCCGGTTACAGTATATACCTCGGGTTCAGGTTTGACAGGTGTCCTGGGAACACCACTTGCCGGAGTAGATTGCAGGATCGGGAATACAATGATCTGTTTATTCCTTACTTCAAATGCATATTTAGTTCCAGAGAACAACTGTTGTAGCACAGTATTCAATGGCTGATGATCAGCAGCAATAGATACGCTTCGGGAATTTTCCAGGACGGTGGAGGAAATAGCGAAGGTAAGGCCGGTTTGTTTTTCAATGAGGCGGAGTACCTGGCGAAGGGGGGTGCGGGTTACTTTGAGAGAGACATGTATGGTGTCTGTATCCTGGGCCTTCACTAATGGGCATGCCAAAAGAAGCCCTATACATGCACAAAAAAGTGCTATGTACCAGCGCTTGTATAAAGCGGCCTTCCGGAGTGCCATATGAGTTTCCTGCATTTTTTCTCCGGAAGTACTTAATAAATTTCTACGAGGCTATCTTTCTGTACGGTATGTACCTGCAGTGTTTTTGACAGGATGTCCAGTACTTCAGAAAGGGATTCCGTATGGAAGGTAGCAATCAGCTTTTTATCGGCCACCTCGTCACCTTTGAGTACAATATGCACTTTATAATAATCTTCAAGAATGTCAGCTACTTCAGACAATGGGGTATCGTCGAAGGTAAGCTGACCTGTTTTCCAGGCAATGGGATTATTATTTCTATGATGACGGGTTGTGATACTTTCTGCGGCAAGTAGCATATCTGCTTCCTGGCCGGGTGTGAGGATCACTGACTTGTTCCTGTTCTTATAAATGGCCCTTACTTTACCACTTTGTACGAAGACTTTAACCCCCTGTCTGGTTTCTTTCACATCAAAGGAGGTGCCGAGCACTTCGATGTCCACATTTTTCAGGTGAACGGTGAATGGTTTTTCGGGCATATGTTTTACATCTACAAATACTTCCCCTTGCTGTACATATACTTCGCGGGTATCACCTTTGAATTTACGGGGGTATTTAACAGAGGTATGTGCATTGAGATAGAGCCTGGTACCATCTGGCAGCAGGAGGCTATCTTTATTTTGTGCAGTTTGTTGGGTCGTATACATTGGCTGGCGGACCAGGAAGTAGGTGCCGGCCATCAGGAGTACAGAAGCGGCAGCTGCCCACCAATAGCGGTGTACAGGTTTGCGCATCTTAATTACGGGAGTTGACGTGGAAGTGGCAGGAGAGAGGAGGGTATTGCCGGAGAGAATTTCTTCCGTAGCGAACATTGTTTCCAGTCTTTGCCATTGTTGCGTGGTATTATAGGTAGCTGCTGTAGGTAACAGATCGTCACCTTGCCATAAGGCTTTGGTTTCTAAAAAGATATCCAAATTGGCAGCATCCTGCTGCAACCATTCATCCAGTGAACGTTTGTACTCCTCATTCCCTGGTTCTTCCAGGTAGTGGATAACGACATCGATATCAGGTTGCTGTAGTTTCATCTCTTACTATTAATACAATCAAAAATAAACTTACCATTAGTCCCCGTGGAAAAATTTTAACATTTTCTTGGGCGTCTGTATATATTATATATGTATGCCCCTCTACTGCTGATTAAGCAGTCCCAACCTGATTTTTTTGAGTGCGGTGGTAAGGTGTGTGTATACTGTATTGATGGATATATTTAACTGCTGCGAGATTTCTGTGGGCGACAATCCTTTGATGCGGCTCATCTCGAAAACCCGTCTGCACTGTTCGGGCAGTTTCTCCAATATCGAGAGATACTGGGCTTCCAGTTCTTTATGTTCCAGCAGGAGGTGCTCAATGGTACCGGGCTCCTGTGTCTGTTGCTGTTCTTTCGCATAGGCCTGCTGCCTTTGGGTCTTTTTAATACGGTTGAGGCAGGTGTTGACAGTGGCGCGGGCCAGGTAATGCTGGATCGGTGCGCGCTCATCCAGGTTCTCTGCCGTCCTCCACAGGTTCAGAAATACATCCTGTACAATATCCTGCGCCTCCTCCTGATCTTTCAGGTAGCGCAAGGCAATGCTGAACATGGATGGTGAAAACTGATTGAATATAATTTCAAATACTTGTTTATCCCTGTTCCGGACCCCGGTGACTATATCTGTGTTGTTGAGCGGCAGCATCCTGTAACTATCTTTTCATTCTACTTTTTAAAAACTAAAGTCGGCTTCCGAAAGTAGAATATAGCAAAATTATGCTTATTCTATCAATTATCCGGCTAATTGGCTGATTAGCAGCCAGGCAAAAAAAGTAAATAATTTTTTTATACTTTGAAATGAGCCACCATGGCTTGTCTTTGCTTTTTTAGCGGCCTTTTTTAAAAAAAAGACAAGTTTTTTTTAAAACGGACTAATGGTAAAGATAATAACGATTGTATTGTATATGTAGACAGTGAATAAGAAGCCGGCATTTAGCAGGCGCCTGCTAAAAATATTGAAAGAGTAACCATTCTTTATTTAGAAAAACGGAGTGGTATTGACACGTTGGGGAAGGAGACCACTGCCTGAGGGCAAGGGGGCAGCTGGAAGGCATGGATTTGCCAGTGACGAAAGAGCAGCTCTTACATATTATATATGTAGAAATGCAGTCAAGCCACATTACCTGCAAAAGGCAGGTGCCTATACCTTAGATTATTACCAGAGATCATTATATATGAAGCGAAAAAGGGTGTACAAGTCCCCTTTGAGCACTCTGAAAACTTACAACTCCTAAGCATGATAGGAAAGTTGAGACCTGTAACAACCGGCCGGCTCTTTTGGGCCGGTTTATTTTTTTATCTATTTTGCTCAAGGTAAAGATACCATACCCCCCCGCTACGCTTGCCAATTTTTAACGGGTGGGGTATATGGCCTCCTGATAACCTTCTATTTACAAACTGGATCCGTTCATTTTAGGGGTACGACTCTGAGATGGGCGGATTTTCTTTTATACCAGTCCCATATCTCCGATCATTCATTTCCCTGACGTTCGGCGTTCACTGCCTGTGTACCACTATCCTTCCCAATTTCTCCAACATATACCAGACCCTCACCCGGTAGGGACCGCTCCAATTTCCCAGCCGTTGTACCACTTTGCCGTCGTTCTGCCAAATGTATCCCTGAGGTGAAACTAACAGGCTTCTTTGGTCTTTATCATCCACACCGTTTATTGTATAAAATAAGTTCAAAACCGTTCACTGACAATAGCTTGGCTATGGTTCGGCAATGTCCTGGCTATACTACCAACCTATCACTAAAAGTCTACCAATAGTACACCAATATATCACCTCAATATCTCCGGGATATTGAGGTGATATATTGGTGCCCTTTTAGTGACCTTATAATGTACTTGTAATGCTATGGCTATACTATAGCCGGGATAAAGCTCACCCGTACCTTCCACGCTCATTTCCTTTTATCACATTTTCCTCAACACCTCCTTATAATCACTATTTTTGAGCCTGTTTTAAATCCTCGAAAGAAATGGTAAAGAGCATCTGTTTAGCATTCGCAACAGGTATGCTGGCAGCCATTACGGCTATGGGACAACCCTCGCCCGTGAACAATTCTGCCAGCATTGCCCTGAAGTTGAAAAAGTTGGATACGCTGGGAAGTGTTTTATATATGGCCGCTCATCCTGATGATGAAAATACCCGCCTGTTAGGCTACCTGGCAAATGAGAAATTATATCGCACTGGCTACCTTTCCCTTACCCGTGGTGATGGCGGACAAAACCTGATTGGTAATGAACAGGGTGAACTCCTGGGACTGATCCGTACACAGGAATTGCTCGCAGCCCGCCGGACCGATGGCGCCGAACAATTTTTTACCCGCGCGCTGGACTTCGGGTTTTCCAAAAATCCCACCGAGACCTTCACTATCTGGAATCGCGAACAGATCCTGGCAGATGCTGTATGGATCATCCGAAAATTCCAGCCTGATGTGATTGTTTGTCGATTCCCTGCTGATAGCCGTGCCGGTCACGGTCACCATACCGTCTCCGCTATGATCGCCGCTGAAGCATTCGATGCCGCTGCCGATCCCAAACGTTTTCCTGAACAATTGCAATACGTGAAGCCCTGGAAGGTGAAACGCCTGCTCTGGAATACCTTCAACTTCGGCGGCTTCAATACCACCAGTGAAGATCAGTTCAAACTGGATGTAGGTGCTTTCAATTACCTCCTCGGTAAAGGCTACGGCGAAATTGCCGCCGAAAGCCGTTCGCAGCACAAAAGCCAGGGCTTTGGTGTGGCTGCTGCCCGTGGTAGCTCCTTTGAATACTTTTCCACTATCAAAGGCGATGCGCCCCGGAAAAGTCTGCTCGACGGTATCAATACCACCTGGTCTCGTATAGAAGGCGGTAAAGCCATCGGTGAAATGATCGACAAAGCGAGAGCTGCCTATAAATTAGAAGATCCTGCCGCTACCGTGCCTGCCCTCTTGCAGATCAGAAAGGCTATCAAAGCCCTTCCTGATGGTTACTGGCGCAACCAGAAGCTCCAGGAAACCGAGCAATTGATCCTGACCTGCTCCGGTATCTGGGCGGAGGCATATAGTAATAATGAAGTAGTCGTACCAGGACAAACCATGCAGGGAAGTGTACAGGTCATCTGCAACAGCAATGTGCCTGTGCAGGTGAAGTCTCTCACCTTTGGCAGCAAGGATACCTCCTTCTCTCAGAACCAACTCGACTTCAATCAACTGAAAAATATCCCTGTCACGATGCTGGTACCAGACAATACGCCCATCTCTGAACCGTATTGGCTGCGTGCACCGCATGGTGTAGGTGAATACACTATCCAGGACCCGCTGCTTGTGGGGAATCCTGAAAATATCCCGGCTATCCAGGCTACGATTCGTTTAACAATCAATGGAGAAGAACTGACTATTGCCCGCCCGGTACAATACAAACACACCGACCCTGTAAAAGGAGAGGTATATGCTCCCCTCATCATTGCCCCTCCTGTAGTCGCCAATCTGGCTAACAGTGTATTTGTATTTACCAGTACGACTGCTCAACCTGTACAGGTTAAACTGCGCAACATGGGCAATGCCACCAAAGGCAATGTGAAGCTGCAACTGCCCGCCGGGTTCTCCAGCCAGGAAGCCTCCCTGCCTTTTGAGTTGGCCGGCAGAGGCGACGAAGCGACTTTGCTGTTTCACATCGCGCCAGCCAAAGTACAGGGTAGCAACCGTACAGATACTTTTAAAGTGATCATTGAAGATGACGGACATGCTTATGCGCAGGGGATACAGACTATCAGCTACGATCATATTCCTACCATTACTTTATTCCCGGATGCTGCTGGCCGTCTGGTGACGGTAGACCTGCAGCACAATGGCCGTAAACTGGGATATATCGATGGTGCCGGCGACATGGTTGCTGCCAGCCTGCAGCAGGTAGGATATGAAGTAACACACCTTACTGAAAAAGACATCATGAACGGAGACCTGAGCCAGTACGATGCTATTATCACCGGTGTGAGGGTATACAATATTAATCCACGTATCAAATACTGGCAGCCTCACCTCATGGAGTACGTTAAGAATGGAGGTACATTGCTGGTACAGTATAATGTAAACGGACCCCTACAGATCACCGACCTTGGACCTTATCCGTTTTCGCTGAGCCGTGACCGGGTCACCGACGAAAAAGCGGAAGTCACCTTCCTTCGCCCTGACGATGCCATTATGAACTACCCGAACAAGCTCTCCCAGCAGGACTTTGAAGGATGGATACAGGAGCGTGGCCTGTACTTTACAAGCAATGCTGACGCAAAGTACGAGTCGCTGTTCTCCATGCATGACAAAGGAGAGGAGCCATTGAAGGGCTCTACCATTGTGGCAAAGTATGGCAAAGGCAGGTATGTATACACCTCACTGGCTTTCTTCAGAGAATTGCCAGCAGGTGTACCTGGTGCTTACCGCATATTTGTGAACCTGATTTCAACGAAGAAATAAATGGCAGCGCAGAAACAGCCACCCAGGTCCAGACTAACCATGACTGCGATTCTCTGTATCGTCATTGGCCTGGCCATTGGTTTTGAAATCAAGCGCCTGCATATAGGCTTGCTGATCGGGCTCGCGCTGGGCTTACTAAGCGGAAATATGTTGGCAAAAAGAAAATAGTAAAGCTAAAGGAAGTAGTTATGAAGGAAGATAAACCGCCATTACTGCCGCAATGGTGGCAGTGGTATGCACTTGTAATTGGTTGGCTCCTGCTGCTGATCGGCGCGTTTTATTTATTCACTAAAGTTTATTCATGAGTGTAGCAGATTGGATTGTACTGGGGGGTACATTAATCGGAATTATATTATACGGTATCTGGAAGAGCCGCGGGCAGAAAGATATGGCCAGCTACTTCCTGGATAACCAGTCTATGCCATGGTATATTGTACTGTTGTCTATCATCGGCACACAGGCAAGTGCGATTACGTTTCTTTCTGCACCAGGTCAGGCGTATACCGACGGAATGCGTTTTGTACAGTATTATTTTGGCCTGCCACTGGCCATGGTGGTGATCTGTATGGCCTTTGTACCGATCTACCACAAGCTAAAAGTGTTCACCGCATATGAATACCTCGAAGGACGGTTCGATTGTAAGACACGTACTTTTACGGCTATATTATTCCTGGTACAGCGGGCGTTATCTACCGGCATCAGTATTTATGCGCCGGCTATCATCCTCTCCTCCTTACTGGGCTGGAATATTTACTGGACCAATGTAATTATGGGAGGACTGCTGATCATCTATACGGTATCCGGCGGTACCAGGGCAGTGAGTTATACGCAGACCTTACAGCTGGTGATCATCTTTGTAGGTATGTTCCTGGCAGGCTGGATGGTAGTTCATCTGCTACCGGCCGGCATTGGGTTCAATGACGCCCTGAAGGTAGCCGGCAAGATGAATAAGCTGAATGTGATCGTGACGGATTTTGACTGGAAAGATAAATACAACATCTGGAGTGGGGTAATCGGGGGATTCTTCCTGGCACTCTCTTACTTTGGAACGGACCAGTCGCAGGTGGGCCGATACCTGACGGCCCGGAGTGTAACGGAATCGCGGTTAGGTTTGCTGATGAATGGATTGGTAAAGGTGCCGATGCAGTTCCTGATCCTATTGTTAGGATCGATGGTATTTGTATTTTACCTGTATTTCAGGGCGCCGATCTTCTTTAATGAAGCACAGCTGAACAAGGTAGACGGGCCTACCTTACAGCACCTCCAAAGTGAGTACAACGGCTTTAATCAGATCAAGCAGCAACAGGTAAGGGCATTGTCAGGTGCGATAAAAGCAAATGACCCTGCCGGCATTGTCAGTGCACGGGAAAAGCTGGAGAAAGCGGAAGCTGCTGCATTGAAAGTACGTACTACCGCTATTGACTATATTAAAAAAGCCGATCCCGCAGCAGATACAAATGATACCAACTATATCTTCCTGCACTTTGTCGTCAATAACCTGCCGAAAGGATTAGTAGGCTTGCTCATAGCGATCATATTCCTGGCCGCGTGGGGAAGTATTGCTGCTGCATTGAACTCACTGGCATCTACGACCGTGATCGATATTTATAAAAGACAGTTTAAACCAACAGCCCCGGATGAACATTACTTTAAAGCTTCCCGCTGGTGGACGTTCATCTGGGGACTGTTCTGTATAGTGGTAGCACAGTTTGCCAGCAAACTGGGTAGCCTGATAGAAGCGGTGAATGTACTGGGATCGCTGTTTTATGGCGTTATCCTTGGTATCTTCCTCGTTGCATTTTATTGTAAACGGATAGGTGGCACAGCCGTATTCTGGGCCGCAATAGTGGCGGAGATCTTAGTGATCATCGTCTTTATCAGCAATATTGTCTCATTCCTATGGCTGAATGCGATCGGATGTATACTGGTGATCGTACTGGCCTGGATGATACAATTACTGCAACCTTCACATGACAAAGTAAGGCCTGCTCAATCAGGCAGTTCTCAATAAAGGGCGGCCGTCAGCTGACGGCCTGGTGTTTTTATTGTAGGTCGTTACGAACAAATTGCTGCCGTCACACTATCAAAGAGGAGAAGCAGCTATTCGATCAGGCCGTTTCTGAAAGCGTACATGACAAGGCCTACAATGTTTTTGGCGCCTGTTTTTTCCAGTAGTTTCTGGCGCAGTCCTTCTACGGTTCTTGGACTGAGGAAGATCTTTTCAGAGATCTGCTGCGTGGTCAGCTCTTCACAGATCAGGCGGAGTACTTCCAGTTCCCGGTCGGTGAGGGGCACCTCGCTGCGGAAGGTTGGCCTGAACTGTTGCTTGGTTTTGTGCATGACCTTCTTGAGGAGGGCCAGGTTCACATTTTCATTGAAATAAAAACCTTTTTCGTAGGTAGTACAAATCGCTTCGTAAATCTCACCTGGTTCTGCGTTTTTGAGCAGGTAGGCATTTGCGCCGTTTTCGATGAGATGTACAATGAAGTTATCATCTTCGTACATGGTGAGCACGATCACTTTTACATGCTCATATTTTTCCCTAACTTTTTTGGTAGCTTCTATGCCATCCATGTTGGGCATCTTTAAGTCCATGAGAATCACATCTGGTTGTTGTTCTTCCATGATCTGTAATAAATGCACCCCATCTTCAGCTTCAAACACCACATTGATGTTTTCATAGGGCGTGAGGGTATTGATCACCCCACTCCGGAAGATTTTATGGTCATCGGCAATAGCTACCTTAATGTTGTTTGTCATAGAGGGAGCCGTTTATATTGGTTGCGTTAATTGTCCCGATTCGTCTCACGTATCATTGCTCAGGAACAAAGCTAGAATAAAATACTATTATTACTCAGCACGCTGGTAATTTTCTACCTTGATTTCGGCAATTGTACCTGCGGGTTGGCCAGGTTTATAGCTAATAGTACCTCCAATGATGTTGAGGCGGCTTTCGATGTTCCTGAGCCCCAGGCTACCTGTTTTATGGCGGGCGTTTTCCAGGGAATCCAGCAGGAGGCCATTTCCGTTGTCCGCTACCTGTATGCTGAGCAGGGTAGGTGTGGAGCGGTAGTGAATCTGCACTTGTGTAGCCTGTGCGTGTTTCAGAATATTGTTGATGAGCTCCTGTACAACGCGGTAAATATTCAGGGCTTTTTCGGGTTCTACATCATGATGGTTACTTTCTTCCGTGAAATTGATCTGTACCTGTTTATTCCGGTTCATCATGTTACAGAAAGAATCCAGCGCCCGGCTCAGGCCCAGGTTTTCCAGTGCCTGTGGGTGCAGGCTCTGGGAGATGAAGCGCAGGTGCTGGATAATTGTATCTGTAAATTCTTTGGTTTCTTTTAGCTGTTCCTGTTCACCGTTGCCTGTTTTGAGCAAGGGTTGAAGCTGGTTCAGATTGAGTTTGAGTACCGACAGCTGGGCACCTACTTCATCATGCAGGTCTTCTGCGATGCGTTTGCGTTCCAGTTCCTGTCCCTGAAGAATTGCTACCAGTCTTTCTTTCTGCAGTTGCAGATCTTTGTCCCTGATAACGAGTTTGTGCTGGATAACCTGTTTTTGTTGAAATATAACCAGTACGATGACGAGTATCGCCATTGTGAGCATGACTGCCGTACCTATGATAACTACTTCGTAACTGTTCATGACCTGAATGTTTTGGCTTTAAGGAGACCTATATAGATAAGGACTACTTCGGCAAAGCCGCCAATAAAGGTAATGGAAAGCGTAGCATGTTGTATGCTTCTGTCAATTGGAGTACCCTGATAAATATTGTATGCCAGCGATAGCATGAAGTTGGAGCAATGAAAAATAAACAAGCCACTATTATACCAGAAGTTAGGTAAACTATTTACAAAAATGGATTGTTTGACCAGGTCTTCATCCCGCAGCAGTTCCCAAAAGAAGATGACGCTGTACAATAACAGGAAAAAGTTTTGCAACGTCAGGGAGTAAGAATTATAGGTCAGGGGGCCTTCTAACCATATAAAGTCAACAACGGCAAAGCCAAAAACAAGAAAAGCTGCAGCAAGTGCTAATTTTTTGAGGAGTTGGTTTTTAATTACATGATAAAAAAACATGGTAAGAATGAGGAATTGAATAACAGACATGGGGGTAAAAAACCACATGTTATTTCTCGAGAAGAAGGTGATCAGGTGCGTACCTGCTGCAAAAAACACACTGCTGATAAGATAATAAAAAATCCATCTGCCGGTCTTATCGAGAATATTGAAGTTCATGATAAAGGGGATCAAAAGTAAAAATTCGACCCCCTCCATGATGTAAAATGTAATCAGATATGAAATCACCTGTCTATTGGTTTAAGCGGTTCCCTGATCAGGGCAATTTGTTGGGCATGGTAACCCTCTGTCGAGTGCTGCGAATTCGATGGGAGCAGCAGCGCCAGTCTGGAGGTTCTGCAGATTCTGCATCTTGGCAGCTTTTGAATCTTTGTAATGTACGTTGTGACCTTCGTGATTAACTGCATAAATGACCATCTTCTTCAATTCTTTTTCAGGATGATCATGGTCGTCACCGAAGTAAATGCGCAGGCCGATGATGTCTTCCTGGCAATCAAGTAATTGTTGTAGTTTTTCTTTACCGAAGAAGTAGGCCTGAATGAAGTCAGGGTCGTGTGGATCTTTCTGACGCTTTTTGTTGCAATAGTTGTCCCTTAAACGTTTTGCTTCGTCATGGTGAATGAATCCACCTGCATCGGGTGTGAAATTTGGTTTAGTTGTACTCATACGACTGCTGTTGTTTTAATTGGCGGTAAAATTATTACAAATAATCACTTTTCAAAGCTGTGTCTGGTATCCCATTTTAGTAGCATGAGTATGTGTACTTTGCAACTATCTGGTTTATAATCATTTTGTTACGTGTTAAAAAATGGTTGTGTTTATATCTCATCTAGCGTAGGCTTCCCAAAAAATGCGTAGAACTACGTATTCTAAAAACAGCGTATTACAACGCTTGACTGTAAAATGACACTTTTTAATCTTTGCATTGTGGGTAATGGCTATCCCCACAATGCGAGCAAGCATCGACGGGCCTTTCTTCCCAAAGTTTGTTCATTCCTAGTAAACATGCAGAGAGACCAAAACATGATTTGAGTTTGAGGTATACCGGGTTGACCCCAATTTTTTAAATTTACAACTATGTGTTACCTTCTAATCGGAAACATTTCTGCATTGATCTCGGCTGAAAGTACTGAACCTTTAGTAAACGCCCGGATCAGGGTGTATTTGCCTGATGGGCATGATTCAAATAGGTACCCCCATAAAAATATATTTAGTGGCCCCAGGCAGTTAACCCTATCAGAGGTGTTGAATAAGCAGGATCGGTTATTGGCAGAAACGGCCCTGGATCGTTATGGCAATTTCAGTCTTAGCTGGGAACAACTGCATTTATTCACGGAACCTTTAGAGTTGGACATCTGCCTGCAGGGGATGCCTGAGGAAGCGGGTGAAAAGATGGTAACACATTACCATCTGAGTACGCTGGTACCTCAATGGAAGCATTCATTGCAGCGGTATGTAGCCGCTTATGCTTATGTTATACCGGTTGAAAGCTGGGCACAGATCCGAGCCAGCTATGGTACGTGGGTGATTGCCGGAATAGTAAGGCGCCCACATGATAAAGAGGGACAATCACAATTGAGAGTAGAAGCGTACAATGCAGGTAACCACCGAATGCTGGCTTATAGCAGCACAGATGATCGGGGGCGTTACCAGATCAGATTCAGCAGAAAGCAACTGTCCGGTGGGCAGTTGCTTGGCCCCGATGTGTATTTTAAAGTGTATAGAGATAAGCGGCTGGTGTGGGAAGAACAGGCGGAAGTGGCGGCGATGCCAGGAAGGAGAGCAATTGATGCCTGTAGCGTGATTAATATCACCATGCAGGTGGGAAGTGTGAAAAAGGCAGTGCGGTGGCTGGAGCGGTTGGTAGGATAAAAAAGACTAAGATAAAAAGCCTGTATCAGCAAGATACAGGCTTTTCTATTTGTATACGTTATGGAAAAAGTAATCTTTTAATACTATCCTCCGGACGTAATTTTATTGCTGATACTTCGTCTTTACAATCAGAAGTTCGTGTTCAGGATCGCAGATGACCGGGTAGCATTCGCAAAGTCCATCGGCACAATGCCATACCGGCCGGATGTATGGGTAGAAAAATAAGTTTCAATCTGGGGGTTGATTGAACCGGATACGGAGGTGATACTAGGGATACCAAAGATCAAAGGTTTATACCCGCTGGTATAATTAATATACAATATACTGTTGCTGTTTGTACTTGACTCAGTCCACATGGCCGTGACATTGCTCCACTTGGAAGAGTTATCATTTACGATATAGTTGTCCTGGATCTTCAAACTTGCGTTACCGTTATTGATAGTAAAAGTCGTGTTGTCTGCCCAGCTGGTAGCATCAATCCCTTTTGGTGTAGTGCTGGCCGAAAAGCGACGGAGTAATACGATCTTACCTCTTACATCTCCTAACTTAGGTACAGTTGCGCCCAGGACGATATTACCGTATTTCGAGACATAAGTATCAAAGGTCTGTTCGAAGGTACGTGTGTTGTTGCTCGCGTCATATTCTTCCTTTACACTCATTACAATGACTTCTTTCGGGTGATTGGTGAGGAAAGTTTTGCAGGCAGTCAGTACATCATCGAAGTTCAGGTTCTGATAGATCGCTCCGTGATGAATGGCAAAAGCATTGTCGATGTGCCTGCAGCGAATATCCAGGTAGCGGATACCTGCTTCCAGTTGATCTGCGATAGAGAGATCCTGGCATTTTGCAGTACCGGATACCGGCTCTACGCGTGCACCGCTGTCGTGGGTACCGGGAATTGAGATCGCTGCAATGTTGGTATTGTCTGCTAACGCCGACATCCAGCTATTGGATGCTACAGTGGCAGCAGCAGCGGTATTTGTAGCCGCTACAGTGTTTTCCAATTTAGGCGCAGGGAGATCCTGTTTAGAACAGCTGAACAGGACGAGGGATAACAGCATGGTTACAGGTACATGCAGAAGGTTTGATGCTTTCATTTCGATTTGTGCGTTAATTTCAGGCAATAGGAGTGCTAACGCATGCATTGTACAGATCTGTGGAGACTGACAGTGTAAACGTATAACAGTTTGTAGGTTTTGAATTACAGCTGCAAAATAACGAGCTTATTGATATGTTGTTTATGAGAGTTGTATCATTAACAAAAGGGTAATGTGTTTATTAAAAAACAGCGTCGGAAATAAGGTGTTTTCTAAAACAAAAGGGGTATGTTTCTCATAAAAAAAGTGGGGAAGAGGTCTTTTTGGGATAACAAAAGTGTGATACTCTTTTTGAAAATTTAAGCGGAATTTAATCGGCCTTTCATATAGTGTGATACCCTTATGCGCTACCTGTAACCTAAAACCTTGGATGGAACCGTTGCAATGTATCTCTCAAAAATTCCCGGTCCAGGTGTGTATAGATCTCCGTCGTCGTAATACTTTCATGGCCCAGCATTTCCTGTACTGCACGCAGATCAGCACCACCTTCTACCAGGTGTGTGGCAAATGAATGGCGGAATGTATGTGGCGACACCTGTTTTTCTATACCCGCTTGAGCTGCCAGTTCTTTAATTACCAGAAATATCATCACCCTTGTGAGTGCACTACCCCGTCGGTTCAGGAAAAGGATATCTTCCTGTCCGGGTTTACAAGGCATATGCACCCGTACTTCGTCCTTATAGATATTGATGTATTTAATTGCATCGCGACCAATAGGCACCAGTCTTTCCTTATCTCCTTTACCTACCACGCGTATAAAACCTGCATCGAAATGTAACCTGGAAATCTGTAAGCCTGTTACCTCACTTACGCGTAGCCCACAGCTGTACATCGTTTCCAGGATGGCGCGGTTACGCGCACCTTCAGGCGTACCCGTTTTAATCTGTGCGATGATCAGTTCTATTTCTTCGAAGCTGAGTACATCGGGGAGCTGCCGTTTTGTTTTAGGCGCTTCCAGTAATTGCGTAGGATCCTGCCTGACGATGTCTTCCAGGAGTAAGTATTTATAAAAGGCTTTGATACCGGAGATGATACGTGCCTGTGAAGTAGCTGTCATACCTAATGTAGCGATCCACTGTACACAGGCCTGCAGGTGCGAACGCTCAATCTGATCGGGTGGGAGGGGGGTATTGGCGCATTGCAGGTACTGCACCAGTTTCTCTACATCGCGGAGATAGGCTTCAATAGAGTTACCGGAGAGGGAGCGTTCGAGTTGCAAATAAGCTTTAAATCCTTTCAGATAGATATCCCACATACCTGCAAGTTAAATAAAACTATCAAAGCGGGCAGCCGACCATTTTTTAAGCCGGTAGCCGCTAAAAAAAGAGCGCCCTGTATCGGATACAGGACGCTCTTTTGGAATATCTGAATTAGCTTAGAATTTTTCCAGGCCAGAGAAGAAGAAGTTACCTTCGATCTCAGCATTCTCGTCGGAGTCAGAACCGTGAACCGCGTTACGGCCGATAGACTCAGCATAAATTTTACGGATAGTACCTTCTTCAGCGTTTGCCGGGTTAGTAGCACCGATCAGTTTGCGGAATTCTTCAACAGCGTTATCCTTTTCCAGGATAGCTGCTACGATATGACCACTGCTCATGAAATCAACCAGTTCACCATAGAAAGGTCTTTCTTTGTGTACTGCGTAGAATTCGCCTGCTTTCTGAGCAGACAGTCTGGTCATCTTCATCGCTACGATGCGGAAGCCAGCTTCGTTGATTTTGTTCAGGATACCACCGATATGACCGTTTTCTACGGCATCCGGCTTGATCATTGTAAAGGTTCTGTTGTTAGCCATAATATATTGAGTAACTAATTAGCGGATTTTGCGCGCAAATGTAACCAGATTTTGGGCAATCAGAAAAAAAAAGCGCCTGATAGTGCTCACAGACAGAAAAAAAGAGCGGTTTCAGCTGCTAAAACAGGCATTTAGCCTGAAATTTTACCCTTCAGTAGGGAATTTTAAATCCTCCTCCCAAAAATTTTGAAATTCTGCGCTAATTAGAGAACTTCGCACTTCATTTTTCGGTAAAAACAGTTACATTATATTATTAATATAAAATGAAGAGGATCGAGGAAATTAAGCCTTTGCTGGAAGCCCCTAAAAGAGTGGTAATCACGATGCATCAGAAACCCGATGCAGATGCAATGGGAAGTTCTCTGGCCTTGTACCATTATCTGAAGCAGAAAGGGCACAACGTAACTGTTATTTCACCTACCAATTTTCCGGACTTCCTGAATTGGATGCCGGGTTCACAGGAAGTGCTGGATTTCGAATCTTCGCAGGATAAGGCAATGAAGGCATTGGAGGGCGTGGAATTGCTGTTTTGCCTGGATTTCAATGCTTTGTATAGAACCAAAAACATGGAGCCGTACCTGGCTGCCCTGAACTGTGCAAAAATACTGATCGACCATCATCTGGAGCCTCAGCCTGTGTTTGACTATGGTGTGAGCGACACGACCGCAGCTTCTACCGCATTGTTAGTGTATGAAACTATACATAAAATGGGAGAAGAGCGTTATATTAACGATGCCATGGCACAGTGTATCTATGCAGGTACCATGACAGACACCGGTTCGTTCCGTTTTGCCTCCACATCATCCCGCGTTCACCGTATGGTGGCTGATTTGCTGGATCATGGTCTGAATCATGAGCTCATTCACCAGGCGATTTATGACAATTTCCTTGAAAACCGTCTCCGCTTCCTGGGCCATAGCCTGCTGAACCGGATGGAGGTATACTATGAGTACAACACCGCAATGATAGCAATACCGTATACTGATCTGAAGCGTTTTGACCTGCAAACGGGCGATACGGAAGGTGTGGTGAACTTTCTGCTCTCCATCCAGGGCATTAAGATGGCTGCACTGATCATTGACCGTCACCAGGAAGTAAAGCTGTCGTTCCGTTCCAAAGGCGACTTTGACGTGAATACCTTTGCGCGTAAATATTTTGACGGTGGCGGCCATTTCCATGCAGCCGGTGGTCATAGTTCTGATACCCTCGATGTAACCGTACAGCGTTTCGTTGATGCGATCGCTGAAAATGAAGAAGCATTACAATAAGTCATTCAATCCTACTAATACAGTCAAATGAAAAAGAACAATCAGTTGTTAGTTGCAGCATTGGGCCTGTTGCTGGCCTCCTGCGGTGGCGGTGGTCATAAGAAGACAGCCGGTGGCGTAGATTATATCGTTCATAAATCAGGCAGTGGTGCGCAGCTTAAAGAAGGTGACACCGTACTGATGAACATTATCCAGAAACTGAACGATTCCACGCTGGCTACTTCCCGTGAAAGAAGCGGTGGTGCGCCGGTTCCGGTGCTGATCCAGAAATCTTCTCAGAAATGGGACCTGATGGACGGTCTGGCATCTCTGCACGAAGGCGATAGCGCTACCTTTGTGATTCCTGTGGATTCCCTGCCTCAGCCACGTCCTCCTTTTGCTAAGAAGGGTGACAAGCTGAACGTTACTTTCGTAGTAGTGAGCAAATTCTCCTCTGCTAAACAATTGGCAGAAGATCAGAAACTGATCAAGGAGTATACTACTAAGAACAACATCCAGGCTACTCCTAACGCTGAAGGTGTTTTTGTTGCAACTCAGGTAGCTGGTACAGGCGAACAGCCTCAGCCAGGTGATACCGTTGTGGTGAACTACACTGGTAAACTGCTGAACGGTAAAGTTTTCGATTCCTCCGTTGATTCTACTATCAACCCAGGTAGAAAGCTGGAACCTATCCGTTTCCCAATTGGTAAAGGTTATGTAATTAAAGGCTGGGATGCTGGTATCGCTTCTCTGAAGAAAGGAACCAAAGCGACCCTGATCCTGCCTTCCGGTCTGGGTTATGGCCTGCAGCCTACTCCGATGATCCCTTCTAACTCCGTACTGGTGTTTGATGTGGAACTGCTGGATATTAAGAAACCAACAGCTGCGCCAGCTGCTCCGGCTGCACCAACAGCTGCTCCGGCTAAGAAGAAATAATTAATGACTTCTTATAGTAAAAAAGCCTGTATCGACAGATACAGGCTTTTTTTGTTGGGGAAGTACCTGATAAGGACACGCATCGTTTTTATCAGATTCCCATAAGTTATTTGATGAATCATACATCCTCCTGATGGAAATACAACAGGAGCCTGCTCTCTTCTATCCTGTATAGCCATCTACCAGCACTTCGTACAACTTACTCTTCAGGTCTTCCAGTGATACATCCTGTATCAAATGCCCGTCTTCAGCGTAGGAGATCGTGCCTCTTTCCTCCGAAACGACAATGGCAAGATTATCGCTGTGCTCTGTGATACCTACAGCGGAGCGGTGCCGGAGGCCAACCTGCAATGGAAGATTAGGATTTTCTGATACGGGAAGAATTACCTTGGCCGCCAGGATCTTATTTCCTACGATGATGAGTGCGCCATCATGCAGCGGGCTGCCTTTGCAGAATATACTTTCCAGCAGTTTAGCATTGATATTACTATCTAAAGAGATACTGGAAGCAGTATCGAATTTTACACGATAAGAATTGGACAATACGATGAGCGCACCTGTAGACGTTGCTGCCATGCGGCTTACAGCGGTAACAACTTCGTCGATGATATTTTCTTCTTCTTTATAGCTTTTAAATTTATCAGGTAAGAAGAGCTTCGTAAAGAAGCTATCCTTGCTGAGGGGGGCTTTTTTGCCTAATACCAGCAGGAACTTGCGGATCTCAGGCTGAAAGATGATAATAATTGCGATCAGGCCAATATTGATAAAGTTCTGAAGGATCAGGGTAAGGATGGGCATGTGCAGCAGCTCAACCATGAAGTAGGCAAAATATACCATGAGCAGGCCAACAAATATATTGAATGCCAGGCTGCCTTTGAGCAGGCGGTAGAGCTGTATCACCAGGAAAATTACAATCGCCAGGTCAAGAACGTTTAACCAGTTGTAACGGTATCCGTAAAATTGAAACAAGTCATCCATAGATTGTAAAAATAATGAATATTAATAGATATGGTTTAAATAGGATGCTGCCATCTTGCATGGAACAGGCAGCACGAATTGGTATTGTAGTAAGCAGAGATATTAGAGACCTTTCATATACTGATGGATTGTTACTGCTTCCATTGCAGCCTTTACATCGTGGACCCGTAAGATGTGTGCGCCGGCCTGTAAAGAGAGTGTATTCAACACCGTTGTACCATTCAGCGCCTCTGCTGGTGTATTTCCCAGCAATCGGTAAATCATCGATTTTCTTGAAATGCCAATCAGTAAAGGACAATCCAATATATGAAAAGCATTCATATTTTTCAAAAGGGTGTAATTGTGGGTCAGGGTCTTCCCAAAACCGAATCCCGGGTCAATAATAAGATCTTTAATGCCTGCCTGTAAGCAGGCCGCCTTTTTCTGAATAAAATAGTCCAGTACCTCGCGGGTTACATCGTTGTAGTGTGGTTGGTGTTGCATACTTGCAGGAGTTCCC
The DNA here is from genome assembly GCF_039596155.1 of Chitinophaga sp. Classification (GTDB taxonomy): domain Bacteria; phylum Bacteroidota; class Bacteroidia; order Chitinophagales; family Chitinophagaceae; genus Chitinophaga. The sequence continues at coordinate 11,143 of NZ_JBCNKF010000039.1, read as the reverse complement.
TGCATATGCATGGCAATATACGGCGCTTTTGTAGCGGCAGCTACAGCAATCATATCCGGGTCCATGTCGCCGGCACTGATATCGTTGATGATGGCGGCTCCGGCTTTCATACATTGCTCCGCTACCTTTGCATAGAAGGTATCGACAGAGATGATGACCTCCGGAAACCGATCCAATAGTGCCGTGATAGCCGGTATCAGCCTGTCAGTTTCCGTGTCCTCGCCTACCATTTCAGCGCCGGGCCGGGTGCTTTGTGCCCCTATATCCAGTATCTGCGCACCTTCTGCCAGGTGCTGCGCTGCCTTATCAAGTATCGCATCCAGCTGTTTTGTGCGACTATCAGCAAAAAAAGAGTCATCAGTGATATTGATGATCCCCATCACCACCGGGGTGGCTGACAGATCCAGTAATTTGCCTTTACAGTTAATAGTACTCATAATTGCCATTCCTCCTTTCCATTTATCCTGTTTGCGTATTATTGATTATTTTGCCATGCAAATTTAGCTATAAAGTGGTGATGTGCCGGCAGGTAACTTCGCACAATTAAATTTAATTATTCATGAAATTTCTCCTTAACCTATTAAGAATCATAGTGGGGGTGTTGTTTATCTTTTCCGGGTTGATCAAAGCAAACGATCCTTTAGGCCTGAGTTATAAGATGGACGAGTTTTTTGAAGTACTGCACCTGGGTTTTATGTCGCACTACTCGCTGGTATATTCAGTGGCCATGAATACATTCGAGATCGTGTGCGGGGTGGCTATCCTGATCGGGTACCGGATGCGCCTGTTCTCCTGGCTCATCTTACTCCTCATTGCGTTCTTTACTTTCCTGACAGCTTATGCACTGTTCAGTGGCAGTGTACGTGAGTGCGGCTGTTTTGGTGATTGCATCAAGCTTTCTCCTGCAGAAACTTTCTGGAAGGATGTGGCATTACTGGTAATGATCCTGGTGATCTTCGCCTATAGAAATAAAATTCAACCCTTATTCGGAACGACGGCCAATGGTGGTTTGATGTTGTTGTCACTGGTGCTCTCACTGGGCATTCAGTGGTATACACTGGCGCACCTGCCTATCGTTGATTGCCTGGGGTATAAAATAGGTAATAATATTCCGGAGAAGATGAAAATGCCGCCGGGCTCACATCCCGACGTGTTCGAAACAGTGTTGATCTATAAAAAAGATGGTAAAGAGAAGGAGTTCACAACAGAGAATTTCCCATGGAATGACAGTACCTGGGTGTATGTAGACAGAAAGGACAAGTTGATAAAGGAAGGCGATGGAGAGCCGCCGATCAAAGATTTCTCCCTGACAGACTTTGATGGTGGCAATCAGACCGAAGCGATATTGTCAGAGACAAAGCCGGTGTACCTGTTCCTGGTCAGGTATGTGAATGAAGCAGGTAAAGGCTGGGATGATAAAATACATGCGTTGCAACAGCAACAGGCAGCCGGTAAATGTTATATTTATGGAGTGACAGCTTCTACAAAAGAAGAGGTGGATAGTTTTGTGAAAGCCCACGGATTACAGTTCCAGTTCCTGAATATGGATGGTACAGCCATCAAGACGGCCGGTAGAAGCAACCCTTGTTTGATCCTTTTAGAAAAAGGAACGATTAAAGGGAAGTGGCATTACCATGATATACCATAAGTATGTTGAGATTTCTTCTACGGAAAATAAGTTACGGAATACTGGTGCTACTCGGTGTAGTGGCACTGGTATTTTTTTTATTTAATGTACTGCCAGGCGATCCGGCGCGGTTAACGCTGGGACAACGGGCGGACGTAGCTTCGCTGGAGAATGTGCGGAAGGAGTTGCACCTGGATAAACCGGTGGCCGTACAGTTTCTCCTGTACCTGAATGACCTGTCGCCGGTTGCCGTACATGACAGGGTAGAGGCAGAAAGTTCATTGCATTACCTGTCTTTGCTGCATTTAAGTGGGGATCGGTTGCTCGTGCTGAAGACCCCTTATTTAAGAAGGTCGTATCAGGGGAAAAAAGATGTGTGGGAAATGCTGACAGAGGCATTGCCCGGTACATTGGTCCTGGCAGTAGCAGCTATTTTGTTTGCTACCGTAGCGGGGATTGGATTAGGGATCTTATCAGCAGTAAAGAAAGATACGTGGATGGATACCGGTGCTGTGTTTGCAAGTGTGGTAGGTATTTCAGCGCCATCGTTCTTTATGGGAATTGTATTGGCCTATATGTTTGGATTTGTATTGAGTGATTATACGGGACTGCATATGACGGGGAGTTTGTTCGATTATGATGCTTTTTCGGGCAGAACGCTCACCCTGCGAAACCTGATTTTGCCCGCGATCACATTGGGTATCAGGCCACTGGCAATCATTGTGCAGTTGACCAGGGGAGCCATGCTGGATGTATTGCACCAGGATTATATCAGAACTGCGTATGCCAAAGGGGTGCAGAAGCGGACGGTGATTTTCAGGCATGCCTTGCGGAATGCACTGAACCCGGTGGTGACAGCGATTACGGGATGGTTTGCGGAGTTACTGGCAGGGGCATTCTTCGTGGAGTATATCTTTGGTTGGAAGGGAATCGGTAAGATGACGGTAGATGCCCTGGAGAAGTTTGATTTCCCGGTGTTAATGGGCGCCGTCTTGTTTACGGCAGGTATTTTCGTGGTCATTAACCTGTTAGCAGACTTATTATATAGTGTCATTGATCCGAGGATTAAGTTGTAAATCAAAGCCCTATAGGGCTTTTTTTGTTTTAGGGCAGTTTGTGCATCCAAAGGGCCCCGCAAAGGGGTGACACGCGAGAAAAAATTTTTTGAAACTTTTGTAACAAACTATTCCGCGAGTCGTCTTCCTTATATAAACGCCCTGGTATAATATATGTCTCTTGCACTATTTGAATCACAAGTCGTCCCGGTCAGGCAAAAGCTCTATCGCTTTGCTTACCACCTGCTGGGAAACGAAGAAGACGCAAGAGATATCACCCAGGATGCGATGATGAAGGTTTGGCAGCAAAAAGACCGCATGGCGGAGCTGCAGAACATGGAGGCATGGTGTATGCGGATTGTACGCAATCTGGCTTTGGATAGGCTAAAATCCAAAAAGCACCGCAGATCTGAAGATTTGGATAAGGCTGTCGAAATAGCTGTCACACACCAGGATAATCCTCACGAGGCGGCAGCCAGGCAGGATGTCATGAACAGTGTCCACCGGATCATGCGGGCATTGCCGGAAAAATACCGTACTATTATGCAATTGCGTGATATAGACGGTCACACTTACCAGGAGATCGCAGAGATCCTGGAGATAGACCTGAACGAGGTGAAGGTGAATCTGCACCGTGCCCGTAAATCAGTACGTGAACAATTACAAAAACTGCAAGTGTATGGAGTATAATGAGATCAGAGAATTGCTGACCCGCTATTGGGAAGGGGAAACTTCGCTGGAAGAAGAGGCATTGCTACGCAGTTTTTTTGCTGAGCATCAGCAGGGTTTACCTGTAGATTTGCAGGAGGCTGCGGGGCTGTTCGGATATTTTGTGGCGGAGACCGGGAGAGCGGTGCCCGCATTGGAGGAGATACAGGATATGCCGGGATTTGAGGCGCAGCGGACAGTTGTTGTCAGGATGCATGCCCGCCCTTATCAACACTGGATGAAATATGCGGCAGTATTGCTTCTGGGAGCAGGACTGGTGTACAGTGGCCACCAGTTTAAGATGAAGCAGGAGCAGGGAAATGAGAACAATATGGCAGCTGCGCTGAACAAGGTAGACACGTACGAAGATCCGAAAGAAGCGTATACGGCCACAAAGAAGGCATTGGAGCTGTTGGCGAAGAACCTGAATAAGGGAACGGCGCAGGCGAAGAAGATATCTTACTTCAATGAGGCGACAGAGATTATCAAAGCGGATTAACAGCGCATCAGAACTGTCAAAGAAAGCGTGTTAAATTTTAATAGCCCAAAGCGATTGAAATTTTAAACACAAACAAAATGTAACAAGCCAAATCCGGCCATTCTAATTCCTTAAAAATAAAACTTAGACAATGAAACGCTTATGTTTATTGCTGTTGCTATTAACAGCAGGTACGGGCCTGTTTGCCCAACAGGTAAGTGTGATCGACCGTTTTTTTCAGAAGTATGAAAACGACCAAAGCTTTACGCTGGTCAGTGTCACACCAAAGATGTTCTCCATGTTCAGCAAGTTTGATACGAATTCTGCTGAGGGGAAGAGCTTCATGACAATAGTTAAGAAGCTGAAAGGACTGCGGGTCCTTGTAAAAGAGAATACAAAAGAGGGTAGCAAGCTGTATCAGGAAGCGGCCTCCCAGTTGACGAGAGAGTACGAAGAGCTCATGACTGTACGCAGTGAAGGAGAGCTTGTAAAATTTATGGTCAAGGAAAACAGCAAAGGGAATATCGCAGAACTGGTAATGCTGGTAGGAGGAAAAGATGAATTTGTGGCGATGAGTCTCCTGGGTGATATCGACCTGAATGAGATCAGCCAGATAGCCAATGATATGAATATTGGCGGGATGGACAGGCTGAAATCTTTGAATAAGAAAAGCACTATGTAATTGATTTTTAAAACAACCCTTTATGAAACATTGCCTTGTATTGTCTCTCGTAGCATTTCTATTTCTTAGCGGTAGTACACAAGCGCAGGATCGTCTGCTCAAGCAGTTCTACCATGCTCACCGGGGTGTAGCCGTAACATTTAAAATGGGGGTAGGCAGGATACCGATGCGTTTTGTCGCCAACCTCATACCCAATGATAAGAATAATGGAGCGGCAGATGCAAAGATGCTTTTTTCCAGGATTCAAAAGATCAGGATCTATGCCATGGAAGGACATGATGGACCTATACCCACCGAAGACCTGCTCAAACTAAAAAAGAAACTGATTGAAAAAGAGCACTTTGATGTACTGATGGAAGTAAGGGATCAGGGAAATTTCGTACATGTATTGAATAAGGGAAGTGATGATGAACTGGGGAATGTGGTGATATTGGTACAGGACGAGAAGGATATTGTGATGGTGCATTTGCATACCAGTCTGAAGGTAAATGATATCAATATGCTGATCAATGAATTTAATACGAAAACAAAGACAACGGCAAGTTTATAAGTCCATTTAACCCGGTTAGAGAACATTAGTTGACAGCTAATGTTTTCGCCGTTTTGAGCAACTTTCGTGGCGTTAAGGGAGCTTCGAAATAATTGTCCCTCTTTCTCAAAATATAAGACAAAAAAAATGATCCTCATCGGATCATCACGTCAAGTTAAACAGATAGCGGGAAATTTTACCGGATCACCACTTCTCTTACGACAGGTTCACCCAGCATTTCGTTCACCAGCTTGATAATCTTATCTTTTGAATAGGAGAGTTCCTGCTTCAGCGGTGCTACATTGGTAGAAATCAGCAACTTCCCATCTATCAGCTGAATACCTTCGGTATACCTGGAGATTGTCTTACCCATGATTTGTTCCCAGTTCTCTCTGATCCGTACTTCTGTAAGCCGGGGTTTCATTCGGCTTTTATCCATAAAATCTCTGAGGGCATCTCCCATTGTCGTAATACCGTAGCGCATGATGCAAAGATACGGATTACTCCATCTCTACCAATTGAAAACCTGCTTCTTTTTCTTTAAATGCATCCATTAATCTTGTTGCGTGTGTATCAGTGATAAATACCTGCCCGTAATCAGTGCTGCTTACAAGCTGTATCAGTCTTGAAACCCGCTCCTGGTCAAGTTTTTCAAACACATCGTCGAGCAAAAGCAGGGGTGCAAAGCCTTTATGTTTTCTAATCACTTCATACTGCGCAAGTTTCAGTGCAAACAAAAAACTTTTGCGCTGACCCTGCGATGCGCTTGTTTTCATAGCATGGTCATCCAGCAGGAATAGCAGATCATCTTTGTGTATGCCACCGGTAGTGCGTTGCATGACAGTGTCCTTATAGCGATTGGCATGGAGCAGTTGTGCAAAAGATTGCTCATGGAGGCCACAGAGGTATTGTATGTTCACGACTTCATGCTGGCCGGCGATATAATCATATAATGATTGTACCTGTTGTATAAATCCCGGTAAGAATTTTTTGCGCCATTCATAGATCGGCGTACCATGCTGAATGAGCTGATCGTCGAAAACGTCGAGGAGCATATCCTGTCCTGCGGCAGGGGGGGCTTTGAGCAGGCTGTTGCGCTGCTGTAAGATTTTCTGATAGGTAATGAGGTGATCGAGGTAGCCGGGGTGTAGCTGGCAAAGCAGGGCATCGAGCCATTTGCGGCGTTCCTCGCTACCGCCCAGAATGATCTCAGCATCGTCAGGGGCGATCATAACAGCCGGAAATTTGCCGATATGCTGGGAAAAGCGTTCGTAAGGCTCATCGTTGAGGGCAATATCTTTTTTGCCGTCTTTGACGGTGCATACGATATGTTCTTCGTGCCCATCTTTATCGAGAAATGCGTCGATCCGGAAACCATTGGTGTGATACTGGGTATTTTGGGCTTCGCTGCTGGTAAAGTAGCTTTTGGTGAAGCAGAGGTAGTAGATGGCATCCAGGAGGTTGGTTTTACCCGAGCCGTTGCGTCCGGTAATGCCGACGATCCGTTGTGAGAACCGGTGATCTGCCCGGGTATAGTTCTTAAATTGTACTAATGTTATCTTTTTGAGCGACAGCAAATTATATTTTTTTTAACCCCTGTATAGCAGGTGCCTATTATATTATTATGGTATGTATTTCCAGCAAAGTTGCAAAGTATTTAGTTTTTAGGATTTTCCTGTTATATTTGCGGACAAATTAAGAAACAGTGGCTACAAAAACAGACGTAAAGACGAAGTTCACCAAAGAGACGTATTTGTACTGGTATGAATTGATGCTCTTGCTGCGCCGCTTTGAGGAAAAAGCCGGCCAATTATATGGAATGCAGAAGATTCGTGGTTTTTGCCACCTGTACATTGGACAGGAAGCGATTGCTGCGGGTTGTATAACTGCAACTAAACCGGAGGATAAATTCATCACTGCTTACCGTGATCACGCGCTGGCGATTGCTAAGGGTATGTCTGCGGATGCTTGTATGGCTGAACTGTATGGTAAAGCTACAGGTTGTTCCAAGGGTAAGGGTGGTAGTATGCACTTTTTCTCTTTAGAGCACAACTTTTTCGGCGGTCATGGTATCGTGGGCGCTCAGATTGGTACCGGTGCGGGCCTGGCATTTGCTGAGAAATACAAAGGTACTGACAACGTAGCAGTTGTCTTCTTCGGAGATGGTGCTGCCCGTCAGGGTATGCTGCATGAGACCTTTAACATGGCCATGCTGTGGAAACTGCCAGTAATTTTCATTTGCGAAAATAACATGTACGCGATGGGTACTTCCGTAGAACGTACTTCCAACGTACTGGATATCTATAAGTTAGCTAACGCTTACGACATGCCGAGCGATACGATCGACGGTATGAGCTGTGAAGCGGTGCATGAAGGTATGGAAAGAGCTGTAAAGCGTGCGCGCACCGGCGAAGGTCCTACCTTACTGGAAATCAAGACTTACCGCTACCGCGGTCACTCCATGAGTGATCCTGCTAAGTATCGTACTAAAGAAGAGGTAGAAGAATACAAAGAAAGAGATCCGCTGAACGTGGTACTGAAGACCATTCAGAAAAACAAATGGGCTACAGATGCAGAGATCGAAGCTATCACAGAGAAGGTTAAACAACAGGTTGAGCATTGCGTAGAATTTGCAGAAAATTCTCCATGGCCTTCTGATGATGAGCTGCTGAAGGATGTATACACCCAGGAAGATTATCCTTTCATTGTTGACTAAGTGATATTTAATAGGTTAGCGGTCCCGTCCGTGCATGAATTGGCGCGGCAGATTCGCTAACCTTTTTTATATTTGCGGGAATATGGCGATCAGGCCGTACCTGTACCCTAACAAGAAATAACAATTTAACGATCACAATTACAATGACCGAAACAAAAAATAAGGCCGCTGAATCTGCTTCTGCTCCTGTAACTAAGGACTTCGACTTGCAAAACTCTGTACACAAGGCTGAAGACTTTTATTTCAAGAACAAGAATGTCATCAACATTGCCCTCCTCGTTATCGTTGTGGTGATAGGCGGTACATTTGCCTACAACAAATTCATCAAGGCGCCGAATGAGAAGAAAGCAGCGGATATGGTATTCCACGCACAGAAAGCTTTTGAAAAAGATTCATTTAACCTGGCTCTGAACGGAGACGGAAACAATGATGGCTTCTTACAGGTAATCAACAAATACGGCAGCACTAAAACCGGTCAATTGTCAAAATATTATGCTGGTCTTTGCTACGTGAAAATGGGCAAATTCCAGGAAGGCATCAACATGCTGAAAGACTTCAATGCAGGTGATCAGCTGGTACAGGCTATGGCTTATGGCGTAACCGGTGATGCTTATATGGAACTGAAGAATACTGAAGAAGGGATCAAATATTACAAGAAAGCTGGTCAGTACAGCAACAACGATTTTACTGGTCCAACCTACCTGTTCCGTGCAGGTGTAGCGCTGGAATTAGCCGGTAAGAACGACGAAGCGATCTCCATCTACAAAGAGATCCGCGAAAAATATCCTCAGTCAAACGAAGGCCGCGAGATGGATAAGTATCTGGCCAGACTGGGTGTAGTTAGAGAATAATTTCGGAAAAGGGGCAAACTACATATTGTGGAATATTTTCGTAATGGTGTATGCACCCTCCCGGTAGAATATATTCAATATGTCAATACATAATCAAAGTTTATTGGACGATACTGGCATTCTCGGAATTGAGGATGCCAGTGTTGTTATAGTGTATACCGAATGGAATGATACTGTCATCAACGAGTTGGTGGCTGGCTGTGACAAGACACTTGCACAGTACAATATATCCAAGGTGGCTAAAGTAAAAGTACCGGGGGCATTTGAACTGCCTTTCGCTGCGAAACAATATTGGGAGCATACCCAGGGTACAGGTGCACAGCCTGGCGCCATTATTGCATTTGGTTGCGTGATCCGTGGGGAGACCCCACATTTCGACTACGTTTGTAAGGGTGTTACGGAAGGGTTGATGCAACTGAACCTGGAACTACCGGTACCCGTTATCTTCGGAATTCTGACGGTAGATAATATGGAACAGGCGGAAGAAAGGCTGGGTGGTAAACACGGACATAAAGGTGAAGAAGGTGCACTGACCGCGCTGAAAATGATCAGCATGATGCGGAAGTTGCAGCAGAGCAAGTAAATTTCCCGTAGCTTAGTGCTACTTATAAAGACAAAATCGATGAACGTTCAGCTTTTTATCCCCTGCTTTGTAGATCAGTTATTTCCCGAAACAGCCTTCAATATGGTCAAAGTATTGGAGAAACTGGGTTGTAATGTAAGTTACAATGCAAATCAAACCTGCTGTGGGCAACCTGCTTTTAATGCAGGGTATTGGGATGAATCAAGGGCTGTGGCGACCAAATTTCTAAAGGACTTTCACACTTTTGATTATATCGTAGCACCCAGTGGTTCCTGCACGGGGTTTGTACGCAATTATTACGGAAAGCTGTTCGACAACTCTGCTGCTCACAATGATGTAAAACTGTTGCGCAAGCAACTGTATGAGTTTACAGAATTCCTGACAGAAGTACTGCATGTAACCGACCTGGGAGCCACGCTGAATGGCCTGGCCACCTATCATGATTCCTGTGCAGCACTGAGAGAATGTCATATCAAACAGGGGCCAAGGAATCTCTTGAACAAGGTGAAAGGACTGGAACTGACAGAGATGAACGAGTGTGAAACCTGCTGTGGTTTCGGGGGTACTTTTGCAGTGAAATATGAACCTATTTCTATTGGAATGGGTGAGCAGAAAGTGCACAATGCAATTGCCACAGGAGCAGATTATCTGATATCTACCGATCTTTCCTGCCTGATGCACCTTGATGGGTATATCAAAAAGCACAACCTGAATATTAAAACCATGCATATTGCCGATGTACTGGCGAGTGGCTGGTAATTAAATAAAAACGGTGTCTGAATTTTGATGCTACGCCCTCTGTGGAAGAGAGGCGGGTAATTTTAAAATTTTCTTTTGATGAATTATTGGTTAGTTAAGTCAGAGCCATTTAAATATTCCTGGGAACAGTTCGTGAAGGATGGAAAAACCTTTTGGGACGGGGTAAGAAATTACCAGGCCAGGAATAATATGAAGGCGATGAAGAAAGGGGACCAGGTGTTGTTTTACCATAGTAATGAAGGATTGGCAGTAGTGGGGATCGCAAGGGTGGCGAAGGAATCGTATCAGGATCCAACCACGCCTGATCCGAATTGGGTAGTAGTAGACCTGCAACCCGTGAAGGCTTTCAAGGAGCATGTAACACTGGCGCAAATGAAAGCAGAGAAGCGATTGGAGAATTTCCAGTTGATCAGGCAGGGGAGGCTTTCAGTATGTGCGGTGACGGAAGAAGAGTATAATACCATCCTGGAAATGGGGGGTATGAAGAAATAAAGAAAAAAGGGCTTTTGCGAATAGCAAAAGCCCTTTTTCTTTACATGGCTGCGGCCCTTGCCGCCAATGCCTTTTTATGTTCCATTTCCCGTTGATGCCGGAATACACTTTTTGTAACAAAATATCCCAGCGAAGCACCTACCCATACGTCACTACTCCAGTGCCTGATCTGGTACATTCTCGTTGCACCTGTGGCTATTGCAATACCATAGGTCACCCAGGGTACCCAGGGATGTTTCTCTCCATAGATCTCTGCCAGTGCTGTTGCCACTGTAGTCACCGTATTCATATGCCCGGATGGGAAAGAAGTATGTTCCTTGTTCATGGTGAAGGGCCGGTTGTACTCAAATGGAGAATCGAAGTAAGTAGGACGACCACGACGAATCACAGATTTGGCAGTTGTGTACAGCAATGTTGAAATGAGTAATGACTTTGCCGACATCAGTCCTGCATTTTCCAGTTTACGATCTTTCGCTATTACACCGGCGAGGTACATACCTCCAATCAGATAGGGAGAATACGCATTACCGAAAGGTTCGATCTGTTTTGTGACCGCATTCCATCCGCTGGTATGGTTGCGGAGCAGGAACTGCTTTACTTCATAGTCTGCTGTTGTCATCAGGATACCCGCTCCACCTACTACGATACCCAGGCGCTCCCCCC
>NZ_JBCNKF010000038.1:0-74447 GCF_039596155.1 Chitinophaga sp. | reverse complement strand
TTGCACAGGCAGCACAATCTTAAACGTCGATCTTTTACCCGGTACTCCTTCTGTCCAAATCATACCTTTATGTTGTTGTATGATCCTCGCCATTATTGCACAGGCAGCACAATCTTAAACGTCGATCTTTTACCCGGTACTCCTTCTGTCCAAATCATACCTTTATGTTGTTGTATGATCCTCGCCATTATTGCACAGGCAGCACAATCTTAAACGTCGATCCCTTACCCGGCACTCCTTCCGCCCAAATCATACCTCTATGCTGCTGTATGATCCTCGCACATATTGCCAACCCCAACCCGGAACCTTCAAAAGCATCCCTTGAGTGAAGCCGTGCATACGGCTGAAATATTTTCTCTGCCTGCCCCTGATCAAACCCAATACCGTTATCCTTTATCGATAACATCAGGTACTCCTTATCCATGGCTAATGATAATGCCGCTATCTCTTTGCCCGAAAGATATTCAGAGAATACCTCAATGCGACATGGCTCTGCTACCCGTGAAAATTTGATAGCATTGTTAATCAAATTATAGATCACCTGGTTGACGAGAATACCTGTTCCATATATACACGGTAGTTCATTTCTTTTTAGGATCTCCACCTGCTTGTTTTGTATTACCACTTCAAGGTCATTCAATACCTCTTCGAATATCTGATTTAAGTCAATGTATTCCGGTTCTTTCGTTTCAATGTTCAGGGAGGCATATTTTAATATTCCCTCAATAAGCTCATTCATTCTTTTTGAGGTAGCTTCAATTTTATTGACATAGACCATTAGCTTCTGATCACCCGCATCTAATAAGTTTTTCTGTAACATTGTCGAATACATCCTTATTTTTCTAACAGGCTCTTTCAGGTCATGACTGGCTATATGCGCAAATCTCTCCAATTGTTCGTTTGAGTTTTGCAATGCATGGTTTGATAACTGCAATTCAAGCGTTCTTTCTTTTATTATTTCCTCCAGCTGACTGGCAGATAATTTCTGACTGCTGATATTGCTGGCAGTACCTATATACCCGTCATAAAACTTACCAATAATCCGGGGAACAGTCTGAATAGAATACCATTCATACTCCCCTTCCGGAAAGGCTTTAATTCGAATTTCCAGTATATTTGATTCCTGGTTTTTAAGCCTGCGCGGCGCTATTTTATCCAGTAAATCCAGATCTTCCGGATGGATTTTCTTAGCCCAAAGTGCCTGCGTTAATTGCGTATAATGCTTCAACCCAAAATAGTAAAGCATTTCCTGGTTACAATAATCACAATTTCCATCCCGATCGGCCAGCCATATCCAGAGTGGCGCGCTGTCCGCAATGGCTTTGAACCTTTCTTCTCCCCGTTTTTGCTCATCAATGTCGGTTAATGTTCCTATCCATTGTTTAATATTACCTTGATTATCAGGTATGGGCACACCCCTCGACAGGAACCATTTATACACGCCATTTTTAGCCTTTAGAGGGTGAAGCATCTCGAAAGGTTCTTTTTTCTCCCAGGTATTTGCCGAAGGGATCTGCCGGATGTAATCAGGGTGTAAGGCCGACTTCCAGCCGTTCTTTATGAGTTCTTCAGTGTCGATACCTGTGTATGCTGTCCACCGTTGATTGTACCAATGTATCTGACCTTCCGGCGATGCTGCCCAGGCCAGGTTATTAATATTTTCAGCCAGCGTACGAAAAAGTTTCTCACTACTTTCAAGTTCCATCCACAACCTGCTCGACTCTATTTTCAGTGAGGCATAGTCTGCAAACTGAGAGAGGATCTTTTCGTCAGTATCAGTGAATTCACCTTCCTTTTTACCGGATAATTGAATATATCCATAGTCATCTCCATTTTCTTTTTTTAGGCGGGCAGTAATTGTATGCCTGTGCTCTTTGATCAGATCTGGAGAAGGCGGGTAGTTATCAGCTGCTGATATATGCACTTCGAAGTCCTCAATTTGAGTCGCGGCGAGATTGCATCCAATGATCTCCCTTGCATGCTTTGTCACTTCTGCTATTACTTTTTGCAGGTCCCTGATCCCAGCCATTGCGTGAAACGCTTCGGTAATAGCAATCAGCTTGTTTTCCGATTGTCTTGCAGCGCGTTCTGCCAGTTTCCGGGCAGTAATATCCCTGGTGATAGCTAATTGTACTTTAGAACCGTCGGGTAACAGGAGGGGGGTAGCGTAGGTTTCCAGCATTTTCTTCGTTCCCCGGAGTCCGGTTAATTCATATTCCCAGGTTTTTGATTCACCATCACATACCTTGAGGTGATTCGCCTGCCAGTCATTTCGGTACGCAGGACTCACCAGGTCATAAACGATGGTGCCTATGAGGGTACTATCATGCTGTGCCTCTACAAAAGTAAGTCCCACAGTATTGATGTAAAGGATCTTACCGGATTTATCAACTATCTTAATGCAGTCTGGAGAAGTGTCAAGTATAGAAAATACTGACAAATGATGCATGGGAGATTCTAAATCGTGTTTCAATGTAGTGATTTATTCCCTGATTGTCCTTGAGAATTCCCCATTATGTAGCATGACGGGGAGAAGGTATAAGCAGAAAGTTCCAATGTTATAGCATATCACATATCATTGACAATACTAATGCCAGAGTTGTTAGAATAATTCAGGCTTGCATGTTACCCTACAGTTATATACATCAAAACGATATGATGTGCTGCTATCTCCAATCAGTCCATTATATCGTTTTGATGTATTCCGTGGTGTTGGAATGGATAAGAGGAGGAATATAGCGTGATAAGAATTTCCCTTCAGTTAATTGATAGTGAGTGTAGACCGTAGCAATTTAGTTATTCAATCTGATCTCCGTGTGTCGTATCTCACCTCCCGTAGTACCAGTTTGCTTCGAAAAATACAATGTGATCAAAGAGATAAGCAGCACAGCAATAGATAACAGATGTAAGTACCTGGATTCTTTATAGCTGGCTATCAGTGCAATTAAAGCAATAACGCCTGATACATAATTCGTTAGTGCAAAAGTTTCGGCAGCTTCCTCGTGTTTTTCAATATATGTCTTTGCATTCACGTCGATTTTTTCAATCACCTTTTCAGCCTTGTCGCCACTATACATAGCCAGTGAAGTACTTACCGCCTCTACAATAAAAATCACATAGGCCGTCCTTTTAATAGTTGTTGACATCACAATTAAGCCTACAATCAGCATTATACATGCAACTAAGGGAAGTATAACTGGCAGGTGATTCACCAGTAAATGAAAATGCGCTTCGTTCATACAATTAGTTTTTTATAAATTAACACTAAAAAGATAACCTGCCAGCGCTGAAATTCCCATGGCGATGGTACCTGAAACGTATTCCCTGCAGCCATAGATAATGCTCCGGCTACCAGCCCTGCTACTGCCGCTAATGCAATGGGTTGTCTCGTAGTACTGGCAGCAGCCACGCCAATTGCAAGACTGGAAATTGATATAATACCGTCATTCGCTCCCAGCACTGCTGCACGTAGCCAATTGCTACGATGCATATAATGGCTGTCCAGATAGTTGTCAATGTTTATAGTATTCATAGCATGTATTGAAAATACCTGAATTAGAATTCCTGTTTCAAAAGCTAATACAATGGTAGGGGAAAAGTTTGTAGACATTCTGAATTATTGAATTTGTATAGCACTATCAGGTGTTATATATACACTAGCATTCCATCCAAAACTGTTGCGCCCTCGTTTGCTCAATTATAAAGACTATTCCCCTTGTCCGATGTAATGAGATGCAGTTATAACAACTTGTAATAAAACCATTACAGGTACAAGACAAGATCAGTCAAACATGCTGTAGATCTTCGCCATTTGTCCTCCACAGGGCATTTCTCCCGTATTTTACCTTCCCGTTACCCAGCCCCAAAAAAGATTTGTTAAAATTTGCAAATAACCTGTTATTATCTGTCCATGATAAACGTCAGCTCTTGAGTAAGTTAGCGTATTGTAATAAAAGGCTAGTATCAATCAAAACCTATTAGTAGAAAACTAACCAGCATTAAAAAAATATACCTGGCTTATACGCTTGTGGCATTTCGGATTCTAAGTTTTCATTGGATAGTACCACTCATTGCAAGGGTATCACCCCCTTGTACGTGCGGCTGACGCTATTGTTGTAGTTATTGTCAAAAACTATTTCTGCCTGTTTACTGCAGCTGCTGCGTAGACAGCGATAGCTGTTCTATGCGTAAAATGGGGGTTCGTGAACATTACTGCATTCGTATTCAAACTGTGTACTTTACCTCAATTCATATTATGAAAAAACATGTAATTAATCTGTACATCTCAACGTTGCTATGCGTTTGTTTTAGCGCTTACAGTGGGCATTTGCAGGCACAGGGACAACCTGCAACAGACACAGGCTTTGTAACCGGTAAAGTTGTCACGGACGAAAGTGTTCCTATACCTGGTGCCACTATTCAATTGGTGAATAGCAAGCATGTCACCAATACAAATGAAAATGGTGTATTCCGGATCCGTCGTACCAGCGGCGATACTGCTATCCAGGTTTCCCATGTTGGTTATCTCACGCTGGTAGTGCCTGTCAGCGGTGCAGCAAGCATCATACTGAAAACGGCTTCCAGTGATATGAATGAAGTAGTCGTGGTAGGTTATGGTAAACAAAAGAAAATTTCCCTGACAGGTGCGATCGCTTCTGTAGGTACAAAGGAACTGAAACAAAGTCCGGTTGCCAACTTAAGCAATGCGCTGGCCGGTCGTTTACCCGGTCTGGTCACCTTACAAAACAGTGGTGAACCCGGCTATGATGGCGCTGCACTCTGGATCAGAGGTATGGCCACCTTTACAGGTAGTCAGAACCCGCTTATCCTGGTAGATGGGGTAGAACGTGCATTCTCTGGTATTGATGCCAACGAAGTAGAGAGCATATCTATATTAAAAGATGCATCTTCTACGGCCGTGTATGGGGTACGGGGCGCCAATGGTGTAATATTGGTGACCACGAAAAGAGGCCAGAAATCAAAACCTCAGATCAACTTCACCCTGCAGGGGGGTATCCAGGAGCCTACAAGACTGCCTGAATATCTCGACTCTTATGATGCGCTGAAGTTATATCGCGAAGCCCTGATCAATGATGGTCAGAATTATGCCATGTATACTGACGAATACCTGAATAAATTCAGGGACAGGTCACACCCGGCTTACAAATATCTCTATCCGAACGTAAACTGGCTGCATGAACTGCTGAAACCTACAGCACCGATGTATTCCGGTAACCTGAACGTGTCAGGAGGAAATGATTTTGTACGCTATTTTACTTCTATTTCTTACCTCAGGCAGAGTGGATTATATAAATACGCCAACTTATCTGATTATAATATCCAGGCGCTTAATAACAAGTATAACTTCCGTTCCAATATTGACCTGAACATCACCCGGGATCTGACAATGGAATTGAACCTTGGCCAGATCGTATATGATAACAACTATCCGAATGTAGGTGCTTCCGCACTTTTTGCTGATATGCAGGCGATACCTCCGTACCTGTATCCTATGCAGAATCCGGATGGATCTGTTGCCTATCAATCTGCCAAACCTTACAACCCGTTTGGCCGCTTAACACAGGGTGGTTACCAGCGTAACTTCCAGAATACATTGCAGGCTACCACCGGGTTCAAACTCAACCTGCCCTGGATCACCAAGGGTTTGAGTACCCGTGTAAGACTCTCATTTGACTCCTACAATTACAGGAATATAACCAGATCTAAATCCTACTATACATATAAATGGTCTATTGCCGATGACCAGGCAACCGACCTGTCTACCGGTACCTACACCAAGGTGACGGATGGCTCCAACAACCTGAGTTATGATGTGGCGGCTAACAGTAACCGTCGCACCCAGCTGGAAGCGTATCTGAACTACGACCGCACTTTTGGTAAACATGCGGTTACGGCCATGGCCCTTTACCAGCAACAGACATTCTTCGATGCGGTAGGATCCAACGATGCGATCAACGGTCTGCCTTACAAGTATAACGGCTTAATAGGCAGGGTAACATATGCCTATAACAGTAAAATATTCGGTGAGGTAAACTTTGGGTATAACGGGTCTGAAAATTTCCCGGCAGGTAAACGTTATGACCTGTTCCCGGCTGTTTCTGCGAGTTATGTGATTTCAGAAGAACCTTTCTTTAAAAACAATGTATCGCTCATCAACCTGTTAAAGATCCGTGCATCTGCAGGTAGTGTCGGTAATGACAAGATCGGTGGTCAGCGCTTCCTGTATCAGAGTACCTGGTCATTGGGTGGTACCGGTTACCAGTTCGGTCGTAACCACGATGGATCCTCTTATGGTGGCGTATTGGAAGACAGGACGGGCAATATGGCTGTGACCTGGGAAAAAGCAAACAAATACAATGCAGGTATCGATCTCGAAATGTTTGGTAGCGCGCTCACCGTATCAGGTGATGCCTTCTATGAATTAAGAAGTAATATCCTGGCTACACCAGGTACCATTCCAAGTATGATCGGTATCGCCAACTTGCCTTATGTGAACCTGGGTAAGGTAAAGAACAAAGGTTTTGAGCTTACCATGGAATACCGCAAGAACTACAGCAAATTCGGTTACTTCGTGAAGGCTAATTTCTCGTACAATATCAACCGTATTATCGCAATGGACGAGCCTTCATTTGAAGGGCATACGTACCAGCGGCATACCGGTCGTGCGATCGATGATCAGTACGGATATGTGGCACTCGGCCTGTTTAAGTCACAGGACGATATCAGTAAGAGTCCCGACCAGTCATCCTTTGGCGCTATTCAGCCCGGTGACCTGAAATATAAAGATATGAATGGAGACGGTGTGATTAACTCACTGGACCAGACCTACCTGGGCAAGCGCTCTGTTCCTTACAAGATTGCAGGGATTGCATTAGGTGCTAACTTCCATTCTTTTGACGTGAGTATGCTCTTCCAGGGCGGATTTGGTGGCCATACCTGGTTTACCGGACCACGTATGTGGCCTTTCTCAGGCGATGCGGGCGTATTGTCTGATATCAAGGGCAACTACTGGACACCTGACCATACAGATGCAAAATATCCAAGATTGTCGTATGCAGCGAACCAAAACAACGACCAGAATTCCACCTGGTGGTTGTATAACTCAAACTACCTGCGACTGAAGAACTTAGAAATCGGTTACACTCTTCCTAATATGACTTCGCGCCTGATAGGTATCCGGAATTTAAGACTCTTTGTAAATGGTCTGAACCTGGTGACCTGGGATAAGATCAAAATTTTCGATCCGGAAACGCCTAATGATTCAGGAAACTATCCCCAGATGCGTGTATTCAACGCTGGTTTGACCGTGGGATTATAATGCTGTATGACTTTAAACACTAACATTATGAACAAACTAATAGCTATATACAGGTATCTCGTGGCAGCGACCATTGTGACCACAATGCTGGCCATGTCTTCCTGTAAAAAATTCCTCGACGTAGTTCCTTCCGAGCTGGTTACATCAGACCAGGTATGGGGCAATATTAATAATGCCAACGGTGTATTGGCAAACTTATACTCCAAGATGCCAGGATCTCTTGCTGATGGCTGGACGGATGAGATATGTGCCGCTACGGATGAATGTTTTCACCACTGGGGAGCCGGTTTCTACCCCCTTTATTACAACACCGGTGCCTGGAATGCCGCCAACAACCCGTACGACATATGGGCGGATGCTTACCAGAAAATCCGTCAATGTAACCTGTTCCTCGAGAATATAGACAAAGTACCTGTACCGGAAAATCAGCAGTCCTATTACGCAACTGTACTGCCCCGTTATAAGGCAGAGGCCAGGGTGTTGCGTGCTTTTTTCTACTTTGACCTCTTCAGGCGCTATGGTGCAGTACCGGTCCTTACCCGTTCTTATGCCGCATCAGAGGCGGCGGAAATGCAGATGCCCCGGATGCCGGTAGATTCCGTTGTGAATTTCATAGCAAGGGAATGTGAGCAGGCGGCTGAAATATTGCCGGTTAGCTATGCAGATGGCGACCTGGGACGTATCAGTAAAGGTGGTGCGCTGGCACTGGCCACCCGTACCCTGGCATATGCGGCGAGCCCGTTATTCAATGGTAATCCATTGTATAAGGATATCAAAAATCCGGATGGTACACCGCTGTTTAGCCAGTCGGCAGACAAGGAAAAATGGAAGCGCGCTGCAGATGAAGCCCTGAAGGTACTTAACCTGGGCATGTATACATTGAATACGGTAGCTGGCGACCCGATTAACAGTTACGCCAGGGTGTTTAATACCCGGAACTGGGATGAAATAATTGTAGCTAAACAACAGAATAACAGTAAAAGTATAGAAAACGAACTCCTGCCATATGGTGGCTGGTTTGGCGGCTGGGGAAAGTATAGCATTCTGCAGGAGTTTGTAGATGCTTACGAGATGAATAATGGATATCCTATTCATGACGCATCTTCAGGCTATGATTCTGTTGGTACCTGGTCCGGCGACATCTTCGGCGCTGACGGCTATAGTGAGAATGTGCATTTCGATAATATTTCAAAGATGTACAGGAATCGTGATCCGAGATTTTATGCGACGGTTACTTTCCAGGGTAGTAAATGGGCAATTGGTCATACGGCCAATACACCGGTATGGATGTCCTGGTGGGGATCTAATGGTGGAACATCACAGGGCTGGCCAAAATCAACCGGTACCTATCCTGTGTCGGGTTATAATCCCCGTAAATGGATTTCTCCTGATGTAGATATGCTCAATTACTGGACATCTCCGGATGCTAAAAGGAATGATCCTGTGATACGTCTCCCGGAAATTTACCTCATTTATGCAGAAGCATTGAACGAATATAACCAGGGGCCAACGCCTGAAGCCTTTAACGCCATCAATAAAGTGCGTGCAAGGGTCAACATGCCGGCATTGCCTGTCATTGCTGACGATAATACCCTTGCAGGCTTCAGAGCACGTGTACAAAATGAGAACAGGGTTGAGTTTGCCTTTGAGTCACACCGGTTCTGGGATGTAAGGCGCTGGCTGATCGGTACGACTGTAGACAACGGACCAGTACATGGCCTGAATGCACGTCCTACCACACAGGAATTACAATCCTCCGGGTTTGATGTAAATAGTAAAGAAGCCGGGTTGTCTGTTTTTTACAAACGTGTAGTGATACAGACACGTGTATTTCAACCTAAACATTATCTTTTCCCAATACCTCAAACGGAGATAGAAGTAAATCATCAATTAGTACAGAACTATGGTTGGTAAAGATGACATGTTAAACAGATTTTGAGATGATGTGCGGCAGTGGTATTTATAGATGAATATCCAGCCGGAAAGGAATCTGTTTTACATTTGATGTTAAAGAATGGCCGGTGCATGTCTATGCACCGGCTGTTTTTTTTAGTGGTGCTTTATGAATTAAATAGGGGGGATGTGGTTAGATGGTGAGATGTATGTAACTTGAATTACAATGCGTATTGATTGGAAGAGAGTGGCTTGTTATTAGCCGGTATGATCTTTATCTTATGGGTGCATATGTCTTTAAAAAGAAACATGGCCCGGGATGTATGTAACTTTCATTACAAAATCCCTGAGCCATGTTTTGCAAAGTTATTTAAAGTATCAGATCGATGTATTAATCGGTAATACTGACATTAAAAGTAAACGTTGCCTTCCCCTGCTTACCGGCGTCATTTGTGTACACCAATGCCTGCGAAATTTTGAATGTATCACCTGCTTTTACATGCCCGGGGAATTCTCCGATAGTAAATTGAAAATTCTTTTCATTGAATTCACTATAGACCATCGCACTGGCTCCCCAGTTAATCACATTGCCACTGGCATCGAACCAGTGCCCGTATCCATTAGCAGTAGTGGTACTGTTCAGTTGACCATTTGCCTCTACAGCATAGAACTTAATACTACTTCCCATCTTTGCGGTAATATCGTCCCGGTTCAATTGAAATGCGTTGGTAAGTTTAGGCAGGTCGCCATTATTTAAGTCAACAACCGTAGAATTGTAATTAACAAGATCATTTTTGATTGAAACATTGTACGACAACGAGATATTAGTTGGATCTGTATTACCACCTTCGTTAACGTAAGCATATACATTGGTATTCCCAAACTTTACACTATATGGCCATTGTTCATCATTTGCGTTGTTATTGTCCCATGCATGCTGATTATAGACAACAGGCGCGCCTGTCACAACAAACCAAAGCCTTGCACAATCTGCCGGTATTGTAAATCTTGCAGTATCGGCTGTTTTTTTATACATGGTACTATACACCCTCGTGCCATTATTCAGCAATGCGACAAAGCCATATCTGTAACCTGCAAGGGCGGCGTTCACAGCATTGTAGCCGGTGGCATTAGGCAGCCCTTTGAAAGCAGCGGAAATATTGGTGCCAGCCTGTGGCACATTCAGCGGAATCGCATTGTGACCAGTGGTCTGTGGGCAAAAAGCAGGATCTGGTTGGAAAGAGCCGTCAGACTGCCTGTTTACTTTATACGATTGAGCGCCGATATGGTCTTTGCCAAGTGTGCGGATATCGTCGATGTCCCAGGTGACCAGCCGCGAACTGGCATCGTAGATTTCGTCGTTAAACTGATCATTGGAGATATTGGCGAGTCGCTGGTAGGTTTGTACGGCATCTTCTCCTGTTTGTGATTGCCGCCATAATTTTGCGATAAAATCCAGCCCCCGTTTTTGTGTCCAGTAGTGATGAATGAAGTAGCTGGAGTAGCGGTAATCTTCATGCAGGATGTGTTTATTGTAATTGTCCAGGTAACCACCTAACCATCCTCCGAATGTGTCGTCCGGATATAACTTGAATGCCTGCCATTGTGCGCATTGCTCCCAGAAGGTATTGCCGCCGTCGCCTCCGTAACCCCAGCGATAGCCATGACTGGTGCCAAGGTCGCAGCTTACCTGGTATTGAAAGCAATGGCCTACTTCATGTGCCAGGGTGGAATTGACTGGTTGGGACGTTTGTGGACTTATCCATAAGGCACCTATAATATCGTCGTACCCCAATCCTGTAGCCAGCCAGTCATCCTGGTGGTATAAAAATATCATCATCTTATATTTTTTCAGGTAAGATGTTTTGTTGCCTACAACAGCAAATTTCAATGTATCAACATAATAGCGATAGAATCTTTCCGCCTGGGCCAGCAGGTCATCAATGTCTACGCGGTATTTTTGAGGAACATTGGTGGATGAGGGTGAATCTGTTCCATATCCCTGTGCCCAGAATACAATAAAGTGATCTGACTGTTTGGATCGTGCAAGGCACCATTCACTGGCACTAGAGTTCCAATCCATATTAGCCATTTCCTTTGGTTTGTATAGTGATAGCTTCGCGGGTGTGATAGCTGAAGAATCAACGGCAGATTTTTGCGGTACAGATTCTTTTTTGCAACCGATTGATAGGAGGAAAAGTGATAACAACAAGATGACGGAGCATCTGGGTAATAGACGGGAAGATTCATTGATGAACATGACGATTATATTTAAAGAATTAATAAAAGCTGCTGACAGTATTGCTGTACGTAAGACGTATACCGGTTTTATTACTAAACAGGATTGCAAAAGACAATACCGCTGACAATGACATCAGCCGGCTTTGCTACAGGCGTATACGTGGATGGTGCTAAAGGCTCGTTTTTCGATGTGCGTGTTATTCCATTCAGTGCACTTTATTCATTAAGTGAAAATGATTAAAAAGAAAGGTTTTTCATTCTTATATCTTGGCTGTATGTGTTCATATTTTAGCTGATAATACACGGCTGGGTTATTGGTGGCATTGTCCTGGGAATAAGGATTGCTTATATAACTGTCAGTTTAACAATAATCGGCGATGTGGATTAGATAGGGATGGTAACCATTGGTACAACAAGTATAGGGTTTGTCACCACCCATTCCTGCTGTTGGCTGTGGAGATGGGTGGTGGTGAAATCAATTTGTAGTTATATATGATAGTAGCAACGAAGGGTATAAACATGCGGGTAGAGGTACACTGTCGCCTCTTTTTATCTCTTAAATCCGACACCGATCAGTTTATAACCTTCTTTTGTTCTTAAGAAATCCAATTGTCCCTTTTCGTTACTGCTGTCAAAATAAATACTGATGACCGGGTATTGCCAGTCTTTAGCATTGTTACAGTTATTGAAATACTCCTGATAAAGCGGACCTTCCATGATAAAGGGGTTCAGGTATTCTCCCACGATATGAAATTCAGCTACATCCTGGAACTTTTGCTGCAGGAACTCCCAATGCTTGTCAATGAATATCGCTTTATCTTCATGGATCCAGCCATCCGTTTCGTCATAATATGTAATCTTTGAGAAAGCGTTGGCAACGAGTTTTTCTTTGGTGAGTGCCGGGAGCAGGTCCCTGTGCAGCCACCTGCTGAATTCCTTTTTGTACACCTGAAAAGTGTAGTATTTCCCGTTCACTCCTTTGAAGCTCATTCTCGTGCTATCTGTGCTGGGTTGGTTTTCGATTTTTAAAGAATACATATTCAGGTCTTCGGCCTCATGGAAGTCATCGACCAGTATTTTATTGGCCGTATCAAGCAGCAGATCCTGGCCGCTTTTATAAAAGAAATGTTCTCCTTCATATTCTTTTTGGGCACCCTGTAAGGCAATGACCATTCCATTCATGACCCTTGAAATTGTATTGTATGCGGCGGGTATCACAATCTTACCATTGCGGTTAAATAATCCTGTACGATCTGTTTTAGGGTCAGTAAAACGGATGAAACCTTCGTTTTCACAATCAAAAGTATTGTCGTACATATACATACTGTCAGCTCCGGCCTTTTTCATGGAGTGGAACAGATAGTAGTTATGCCATTTGCCCTGTTTATCTTCTTTTGTGACTGCGACTACGTGCTCAAATTTATAGCCGGCTACCTGTACAAACTGCGGAGCCAGGTTTATTTTAGCTATAGGATGTTGGAAGCCGATTAAAGATGAGTCAGCATTGAAAGTGGCTGTAAATTGTTGGGCAACAAGCGAATGGCTACAATAGAGCATTCCCAGAATAAGCAAGGTTTTTCTCATGAGCATATGTTTAAAATAATAAGACGCAGGATGGGTGAAATTCCACATCATCACCAACACAATTATTTATACTTAATTCTTACCTGCCTGCGCCCGGCAGTCCCTGATTTTAATTCAGTGCTGTTCCCTTCAAACACTTTGCCAGTTTACCGTCTTATAAACTCTTTCTGCCTTTGGCGGTGAGGTATGGATACAACATGTCCGTAATCAAACTAGCATACGCCTTTACCACAGCAGGGCCTTTATAATTTGTCGTCAGTTCATTTGCAGAAATCCAAAAGTCCCCGATAGTATAGATTTGTTTCACTAAACTTTCCCAGACATGGTCCGGTAGATCAGCGCGGAAAATACCCTGTTCCCTGAATAATGCAAATGTCTTTAACAGCTGTTCCCGCCTTATTTTATACCGGTTATTATAAAATGTTTTCAGGTCAGGAAGTCGTCTTACGATCGCTACAAAATAAATGTAAATGAAACGGTACCGGTAGATATGCGTTAAGATGGTTTTTATCGAATCCATCAATTCCGGCATACTTTCAATAATGCCTGTGCTTTCTAATGCAGCCAGATGTTGCTCATAAATAGTCGCAATAATCTCATCAGCATTCTTAAAATAATACTGGATATTACTATGACTGATCTCCATCTCTTTAGCGATATGCCGGATGGTGATCACATCAATTCCCTGCTCATTAAATAGCCGTAAAGCAGTCTCCAGTATTCTTTCTTTTGTTCCCATTAGTACAAATGTACAAATTATTTGTACATTTGTACTAAAATGAGTGAATATGAAAATTAAGGAGATAAAAATAGCCACGAATGATCTCACTCAGACCGTATCATTCTACACCCAGGCACTTGAATTGACAATTGACCAACGATCAGATAATAGGGTTAGTTTTAAAGCTGGAGACAGTACGCTCACTTTTGTAGAGAACAGCAATTGCAATAAACCCATCTATCATTTTGCGTTTAATATTCCCCATAACCAGCTTAGCGAGGCGATGGACTGGCTGGCCGGGCGTGTATCATTGTTACCTGTTACCCCCGAAAGTCATATTGCGGCGTTTAAACAATGGAATGCCAATGCTGTATATTTCACTGATACTAATGGAAATTTACTGGAGTTTATAGCCCGGCATGATCTCAACAATGAGCGTAATACGGCTTTCTCGGGTTCATCTATCGAGTGCATTAGTGAAATAGGGATTGCTGTGGAGAGTGTACCGGGGTATATTGCTCAACTGGAGGTGGATTATTTTGCGAAACAACCTCCGCAGGAGAAATTTGCGGCCCTGGGTGATGATAATGGGTTGTTGATTATCGCTGAAGAAAACAGGAATTGGTTTCCGACAGATATACCCGCAGGAAGATTTCCGATGGAGGTTGACTTTGATAATCAGCGACTGGTGGTTGCAGGGAAAACAGGAGAGCGGCTTTGATGATATTAGTCTGTTAATTGGATGTAAAATGCATATTGGTTTTAGCGACTGGTGGTTGCAGGAAAACGGGAGAGCGGCTTTGATGATATTAGTCTGTTAATTGGACGTAAAATGCAGATTGGTTTCATTAACTGGTGGTTGCAGGAAAACAAGATTGGCTTTGATGATATGATAACCGTCTGCTTTTAATTGGATGTAAAATGCAGATAGGTTTAATGGATCAGCGATTGGTGGTTGCAGGAAACAAGATTGGCTTTGATGATATGATAACCGTCTGCTTTTAATTGGATGTAAAATGCAGATAGGCTTAATGGACCAGCGATTGGTGGTTGCAGGGAAAACAAGAGATTTACTTAAGGATAATTGCTTGTGATGCCAGCGTAGATGACGATCATCAGCCGCGGATTCACACTGAGAATAACCGGCTGCTGATTGCTGTTCATAGCTGATTTACCCCCTGAAAACAGGCGGCTGGTTTACAC
The DNA here is from genome assembly GCF_039596155.1 of Chitinophaga sp. Taxonomy (GTDB): domain Bacteria; phylum Bacteroidota; class Bacteroidia; order Chitinophagales; family Chitinophagaceae; genus Chitinophaga. The sequence goes on along the minus strand of NZ_JBCNKF010000038.1, from coordinate 59,466 downwards.
CTGCTCAATGAACCGCAGGGATTGCATAGCTACCGTATTCCTATATATATGCCTGTCCCGGATAGTCATTCTCTGTGGCTGACTTAACTCCTGCAACAGCCTCGCCTGTGCAGCCAGTTCATCCTGCACGATCGGCAGTGACACGTTCTCGTCACTAAACATATCACCAAGCCCATTGGAAGTCACGATACCATGAATCACCTCTATAGGTAACTCGCCTGCTCTCACACCATATCTCCTGCCGGAGGTAACCCCGTCATAAATATGGCTAAACCCGCCCACCAGCAGTGTTATACAAAACTCACTCAATACCGTCTCCCGCAGATCATCATATGTGTCATGCAGTATATTCCCGGATCTGATAAACTTCCCTTCCTCATCAAACTCCGCCGGATACGTTTTTCCAAACACCCTGACGAACTCCTCTCTGTCTATATGTTTCGCTTCCACCGCCATCCAGCAATAGTCCCACATTTCACGCAGTAGTGCGAAATGGGCCTCATATCCCTCATGGTCCTTCTCCAGTATATCATACGCATACGCGATATTCCACATGTTCCAGAATAGCAGGTTTTCCTGCAATACCTCCGAAAATCCTGTTTTCATGTATTAAAAATTACCTTCATGCCTGTAGTGTTGCATGGACGCAAATGTACATTCTTTACCATTATTACAGTACAACCTTCGTTTCAGAAAGCTGTAGCCTCTCGCCAGAGAGGCAAAATAGCCGGGAGCCGGTTTAAATAGTTGAAATGAACTCACGACCGCAGTTATTATTGTAATTTCACCCCCTGGAACTAATCATCAATTATCAATCAAATAAACAGGAAGAACATGCTGTACGGTCATTACCTTGAGGTGCTTACACAAATTGAGCATGATCCGGCTTGCGTGGTAACGAGGTTACAGCATCCACTTCGCCTGTCCTTCTCATTGCCTGACGACCTGAAATACTACCTGGAAAATTATAGCGGTATACAGTTCTTTCCCGGTACAAATTACAGCCTCCGCATAGTCGGCCTGCCCGGTTTCCAGCGTGCTAACCCGGTTATAGTAGGAGAGGAGGCCCCTGACGATATCAGCCATTTCTGGTACATCATTGCAGAAGATGGAGGTACGCAATATATCACCATTGACCTTGGAGCAGAAAGACAAGGTCGATGCTATGACAGCTTTTGGGACAGACACGGTTTACCCGGCGAACAGGTCGTTATTGCACGGAATTTTACTGAACTTCTTGAACGGCTGTATGCGGCCAAAGGCGAGAAATGGTTCTGGCTCGATGACAACTTCATCGATTATGGAGACGCGTATACCTGGTAACAGAAGATACAATCGCTACATCAATTTATAAGAAAAGCCCCCGGGATCCCGGAGGCTTTCTATACCTATATCCGAACGTACTTACTTTACATCAAATCTATCCAGGTTCATCACTTTCACCCACGCCTTCACAAAATCCTGCACAAACCTGTCTTTACCATCTGAACTTCCATACACTTCCGCAATCGCTCTCAGTTCTGCATTAGATCCAAATACAAGGTCTGCTCTTGTAGCAGTCCACTTTACGTTTCCTGTAGCACGATCAGTTCCTTCGAACAATTCCTGGTCAGCAGATACTGCTTTCCAGGCAGTATTCATATCCAGCAGATTTACAAAGAAGTCATTGGTCAGTTGTCCGGGTGTAGTGGTAAACACGCCGTCAGCAGATCCGTCGTAATTAATATTCAGCACGCGCAGGCCTCCCAGCAAAACAGTCAGCTCAGGTGCTGTCAGTGTAAGCAGTTGAGCTTTATCGATTAGTAATGCTTCTGTGGAAGCGTTTGTCTTATGTTTACGATAGTTGCGGAAACCGTCAGCAATAGGTTCCAGGTAGCCAACAGATTCTACATCTGTCTGATCCTGGGTCGCATCTCCACGACCAGGGGTAAATGGAACGGTAATATCGTGTCCGGCATCTTTTGCTGCTTTTTCGATGGCTGCACTACCGGCCAGTACGATCAGGTCAGCAATAGAGACCGTTTTAGGGAATTCTTTGCGGATAGCTTCCAGTTTATCCAGCACTTTTTGTAACTGCGTAGGGTTATTTACCTTCCAGTAACGCTGTGGTGCCAGGCGGATACGTGCGCCATTAGCGCCGCCACGTTTGTCAGAACCGCGGAAAGTAGATGCAGAAGCCCATGCGGTAGACACCAGTTCAGAAACGGTGAGACCAGCAGCCAGTATTTTTTCTTTCAGTGCGGCAACGTCAGCGTCATTCACCAGTTCATGATCTACAGCCGGAATAGGATCCTGCCACAGCAGATCTTCCTGTGGTGCATCTGGCCCCAGGTAGAGTACCTTAGGTCCCATATCACGGTGGGTCAGTTTAAACCATGCCCTTGCAAAGGCATCAGCAAAGGCGTCCGGATTTTCCAGGAATTTTCTTGAGATCTTTTCATATGCCGGATCGAACCGCAGGGAGAGGTCAGTAGTCAGCATGGTAGGGCGGTGTTTCTTGCCACTATCATATGCATCCGGAATAATATTATCGGCATCTTTCGCTACCCACTGGTGAGCGCCTGCAGGGCTCTTGGTCAGTTCCCACTCGAATCCGAAAAGGTTTTCGAAGAAGTTATTGCTCCATTGGGTAGGTGTTTTTGTCCATATTACTTCAAGTCCGCTGGTGATGGTGTCGGCACCTTTTCCGGAGCCATAGCTGTTACTCCATCCCAGGCCCTGGGCTTCGATGCCTGCGGCTTCAGGTTCCTTCCCTACGTGTGTAGCAGGAGCAGCGCCATGGGTCTTACCGAAGCTGTGTCCGCCTGCGATGAGGGCAACGGTCTCTTCATCATTCATGGCCATACGACCAAAGGTATCGCGGATATCTTTAGCGGCTGCAACAGGATCAGGATTACCATCTGGTCCTTCAGGGTTTACATAGATCAAACCCATCTGTACAGCAGCCAATGGTTTATCGAGGTAGCGGGAGTGAATATCACCATCGGCATTGTCATCGGATACCAGTACACCGTGTTCTTTGGGCACCCCGTCAGAGCCGTGTGCATAGCGCACATCGCCCCCCAGCCAGGTGGTTTCAGAACCCCAATATACATCCTCTTCCGGTTCCCATTTATCTACACGTCCGCCTGCGAAGCCGAAGGTTTTGAAGCCCATGGATTCGAGTGCTATATTACCGGTCAGGATCAACAGATCTGCCCAGGAAATTTTGTTACCATATTTTTGTTTGATAGGCCAGAGCAGTCTGCGGGCTTTATCCAGACTAACGTTGTCAGGCCAGCTGTTGAGGGGCGCAAAACGTTGCTGTCCGGAGCCGGCGCCACCACGTCCATCAGTAACGCGGTAGGTACCTGCGCTATGCCATGCCATACGGATAAACAACGGGCCGTAATGGCCGAAGTCAGCGGGCCACCAGTCTTGAGAATCAGTCATGAGTGCATGCAGGTCTTTCTTTACAGCTTCGAGATCGAGGCTTTTGAAAGCTTCGGCATAGTTGAATTCGTCACCGAGAGGGTTAGATAACGGCGATTGCTGGCGAAGAATGTTGAGTTTAAGTTGGTCGGGCCACCAGTCACGATTTCTGGTGCCACCACCAGCAACTGTGTTTTTCATACTGCCATTGTGGAATGGACATTTGCTGATGTCGTTTGATTCTTTTCCCATTGTTTTTAGTTTATGGTATTAAATGAATGCTTACCTATTTGTTAACCAGGATGATAAAATTAGGACTTTAAGGATATAAACACGATTAATATATTCTATATTTTAATAGTTTATATCTATATGAGGGCATCTATTAATAACTAATGAAGGGACAAGTTTGTTCAAATCATGTGGTTTCAGATGGACATATCTTTTGATATTTTAGCTGAATTTAATATTAAGATAATAAAGGGAGAGAGACCGCCGGAACTGCCGCCTGCCTCTATTTTCCATAAATAGCGGTACTATCCGTCTGTCCCTGAATGATTACCTGCTGTGTTGGTATGGGAAAAAGGCTTTCAGACTTTTTCAAAAAAATAGCCCCGAAGTGTATACTTCAGGGCGTTTCAAAACCTAAAATTAAAATTCAAATCTTACATCTATCCTTTATTAATATTTTGCATCTGCTTTCAGGTATATTTTCTTTTTCTCTGTTTGCTGCTGTATGCTCTTGTAAATCTTGTTCGTAAATGAACTGTCCACGTCTTCTGCTTTTCTTCCCTTTAAATCTTTTTCTATATATGCTTGTCTCATTTTTACGTATTTCGCCAGCTCCCTGTTCAAACTATCTCTCTCAGCTACCTTCTTTTTCAAATACGCTTCCTTTTGAACCGTCGTCATTCCTTTCATCTCTGCAGGTAGCTCCTCATTTTTGATAGACTCGACCGTCACCGACCTGTCTCTATAATTCTCCAGCAACTCCTTCTTGCCATAATAAGCTCCCTTACCTGATTTCGTTGTGTTATACTCCGCCCGTTGTGCTTTCACATTTGCTGCGACATTCGAACTGATATATTTACTCTTTGACACCTTCTCCGCATACGCCGCCTTTTCTTCCTCGTTACCATAATACACCCTTGAATCATCCAACTGGTCTGACAACCGTGCTATCTGGTCATCATAAGGTGTGTTCACCTGTATATCATTGGCATCCATATTTACCTGCGTAAAACTCCCCTGATTACATTGTGCTATATCCTGCCATACCTTTTTCGCTTTGTAATTATCCCCCATCAATATTGTATTCAACACAATATCCTTCTGACTGGCCAGCTTACAACTGACCGGGTACTTTACGTCATCCCTGTAATCCATATGGGGCGGACAATCGCCTACCAGGAATATTGTTTTGTAGGTACTCGCTGCTGTATCCCATTTAAACTTCGTCACCGCCTCATTCAATGCCTGGTTCACACTCTCCGGACTGTCCCCGCCACCATCTGCCGTCATCTGCATGAGTTGCTCATATACATCATCCATATCACCAGACAAAGCTACCTTTCGTGTAATAAACTGATCTCCCCTGTCCCTGTAGAATATCAACCCGATCTCTACGACCGGTGTAGGCTCCGCCTGTGCGAGACTGCCCGCAATAGACCATATTTTTTCCCTGGCAGCACCAATTAATCCAGACATGCTGCCGGTGGCATCCAGTGCAAAAACTACCTGGATTTTTGCCTGTGGTGCATGGGGCGCGTCAATAATTTTAGAAGAAGCGTTGCCGGAAGAAGCGAAATCATTATCAAAGGGATAGCTGCTTTCAGGAGAAGTAGCAGTGGCCGGAGAATGGGGAACAATTGCGACAGAACGTTTTTTAACGGCGCCCATTAATAGCAGCGCACAGAAAAAGGTGCCAACAGGGATCAGGTACTTTGGACTCATGGAAAATGGATTTTCTTTCATGATTCCGTGAAAATCCATTTTCCATAAAGCCAAATGTTAAGAAAATCCTAAAGGTTGCGGACTGGCCACTTTATAAGCGGGTGTTTTCAGCTCTGTTATTTCTCTCAGGGTGATCATCCGCTTCAGTTGCGGGTCCCATACTTTTAACCGTAAACAGGCAATGATCTCCCTGATCCGCAGACTGGTTGTCTTTGCATGTTGTAACTCAGGTATGGCTGCCATCACCTGCGGCAACCGGTAAAAAGGTATACGTGCATTCAGGTGATGAATATGATGATAACCAATATTTGCCGTTACCCAGTTCATAAATGGTGACATCTCCATAAAGCTGGATGATAGTAATGCTGCTTCGTGGTAACACCAATCTTCATTATCATTGAAGGTGACCCCGGGAAAGTTATGCTGGGCATAAAACAGGTATGCCCCCATACAGCAGGCAATAGAAAATGGGATGACTATAAACAAGGCCCAGGCCTGCCACCCAAAGCAGCAGATCACCGCCGCACTACCGCAAAAGTGCAATACCAGCGCCAGCAGACTATCCATATGCTTTTTCGGACTACTCAGGAACGACTGCAGGCACATACCGATCATGAACATGGACAGGTATCCTGCCAGGATGGTGAGCGGATGCCTGGTAAAGAGATAGGATCTTCTTTCCTTACGGCTCATTTGCTCAAATTTCTGCCTGGTCGCAATCGGGTAGGAGCCGATACTCGCACTGAACAATTTTGAATTATGTTTATGATGATAGTCATGAGATCTCTTCCAGATACTGGCAGGTGCGAGAATATAAATGCCAAATACAGTAAAAATGGCATCTGCGAGCCTGGAATTGTGCAATATCGTATGGTGCTGGTGGTCATGATAGATCACGAAAGTCCGTACGATCAGTAATCCTGCAAAAATACTCGCAGCCAGTTTCGCAATAAAATAAGGCAATACCAGAGTGCCACTCAGTGCCAGTATCAACAGCCCCAAAGTTGTAATGAGTTGGTACCAGCTCCTGGACCTGATTTCATTGGCATATGGTTTCGTCGCCAGGATAAGGTCTTTCCCTTCGCGCATAGGATTTTAAATTTTAACGTTGTGGTGTGTGTAAATTGGAATTATATAGCCGGTACCGCTTCCTGTTGCGGTTGCGGTTGACGTTTGTGTTTCCATCTTCTGTGCGACCAAAGCCACGTGGATGGTTGTGCGATGATGTCCTGTTCCAGTTTTTGCGTATGGATATCTGTGATCACGCCTTCTGCTTCGCTGGTTGGATTTTCAATCAGCATAGAAGCTTCTACAGTATAGTATCCCCTTTTAATTTTGTTCACGGCAACATATACAATAGGATAGTTCATTTTCTGCGCAATCTTCTCGGTACCTTTAAAAACAGGCGTGTCCTGGTTCAAAAAGGTTGTCCAGTGTGCCGTGGCTGGTTGTGGTGACTGATCGGCTATAAAGGCGGTTGCGTTGATCTCTTTTCTGTTTTTTACCATTTCCCGGAAAGTATCCTGCATAGCATAAAGCCTGGTCCCAAAGCGGGTCCGCATTTTATACATCAGGGCATCCATCCCCTTGTTGGACAATGGATGGTAGATCACATATAATTGTTGCTGCAGGAGAATGCTGAACGAATTACCCGCCCATTCCCAGTTGCCCTTATGCCCCATGACGAGGATCACACTCTTCTTTTCATCGGCCAGCTGGTTAAAGAGCGCAATGGTCTCTGGTGTGAACGCACATCGTTTTACCATCGATGCTTTACTGATGGTCAGTGTCTTGAAAGTTTCCAGGAACATGTCACAAAGGTGGTGGTAGAAATCTTTACAGATCTTCTTTAGTTCCTGTTCCGACTTCTCCGGGAAAGAAGCCCGCAGGTTATTCATCACTACCTTTTTCCGGTAGGAAAGCACGTAATAAAGCAGCCCGTACATTACGTCAGATAGCAGGTATAATACGCGAAACGGTAAAAGTGCTACCCCGTATGCAACTAGTTGTAGGAGGTAATAGGTAAAGGACAATTTCTTCTAAAGTTTATGGAGTAAATGTATGTTAAAATAATAGTATTTAATAATTTCTGAGAATAAATATGAAAAGGGGAGCAAACTAATTTCGTTTACTCCCCTAAGTTGACTATTTCCTGAATCCTTTTTAAACGTGTTTCCGGTCGTTTAGCTAGTACCAGTTTTTGCAGGTAAATTTTTTGGGTTGATTTGCTTAAACGCTTGAAATGAGCCTTTGAGCCCCGTTTCTCTTTAAAAGCTTTCTCCAGGTCTTTGGGTATCTTCAGGTCTTCGACGTCATCCAGTATGGACCAGCTACCATTTTTTCGGGCCAGGTCAATGCATTTTTTGCCTGCCGCTGTCATTAATCCGGCAGCCGTGAGGCGTTTTATTTTTTCTTTGTTGATCCTGGACCAGACACTGTTGGCTTTTCTCCGGGTGAAAAACTGCATGAATCTCTCTTCGTCAATGGTGCGGGCAGTACTGTCGATCCAGCCAAAGCAAAGGGCTTCATCTACAGCGTCACTCCAGGTAATGGTGGGGCGGTTTGCCTGCTTTTTGTAATATACCAGCCAGACTGATTGTGCGCTGTCATGGTTTTCCTGCAGCCACTGCCGCCATTCCTGCCTGTTCGAAGGACAAAAGGTAACTGCTTCCATTATTCTATGTCTATTAAGTTCACAAGGATATTCAGGATGCCGGCAAGGGGATAGGTACGACTGATACTGCCATAGCAGGTAGGGCGGGAGGTGGCCGGGCCAATGATGAAATCAGGTTTGTTGGGTAGGGTTGTATTCCCGTTGCCGGAAGAGGAGGTTACGCATATCCGGTTTAAGTGTGCGAATGGAGTGATCATGTAATTTAACGTTAAAGTTTATAGTTTATACCACAAAGCTATCGGGGTGATATGACAACAGTATGTCAGGGGTGGTTGAAAATATTCTCAGGAAAGGAAAAGAATGCGTATATCAAATTGAAAATCAATGAAATGAAATAAAAAAAATGGTAGCAGTTGCATTCAAGATGAAAGTCAGCACCCTTCCCTCTTACCGGAAGAAATAAGCTACATTGAATTCTTTGAAACTTATAATTTTCACTTTGAATCCGTTAATTTCCCCCGACCCCCTCCCTGTACCTTTGGCACATCAAACAAATAACATGATCACTACCAAAGGATACGCCGCTTTACAAACCGGCACTGAACTCTCTCCCTGGACCTTCGAAAGAAGATCCCTCACCTCCCACGACGTCCTCATCGAAATCACCTACTGTGGTGTTTGTCATACCGACCTTCACATGATCAGGAACGACTGGTTTCCCGGTATTTTTCCCATGGTACCCGGTCATGAAATCGTCGGAAAGATCATTGAAACCGGTGACCATGTTACCAAATTCAAAGTTGGCGACCTCGCTGGTGTGGGTGTAATGGTGGATGCCTGTATGGAATGTGAAGACTGCCGCCATGAACAGGAACAATTCTGCCAGGTGAGCCCGGTGCAGACATATGGTAGCATTCAAAAAGATGGTACGCCGGCTTATGGCGGTTATTCCAAACTGATAGTCGTGCGTGAAGAATTCGTTCACCGCATTGCCAATACACTTCCTGTAGCAGGCGTAGCCCCACTCTTATGCGCTGGTATCACCACCTACTCTCCAATCCGTAATTGGCAGATAGGCAAAGGTCATAAAGTAGCGATAGTCGGTTTAGGAGGCTTAGGCCACATGGCCGTGAAATTTGCCGTAGCTTTCGGCGCGGAAGTGACTGTACTCAGTACCTCCGCCAGGAAAAAAGAGGCCGCCTTACAACTGGGTGCACATCATTTTGTAGTGACTACCGATGAAGAACAATTCAAATCAGTACAACGTTCTTTCCATTTCATTATAGACACCGTTGCCGCTGATCATGATATCAATCCTTACATCGCATCCTTAAAAACAAATGGTGTTTACATCAATGTGGGCATGCCAGCAAAACCATGGTCTATTCCTTCCTTCAGTCTGGCAGCAGGCAATAAGGTGGTCGCTGGTTCAGGTGCCGGTGGCCTTGCACAAACCCAGGAGATGCTGGACTTCTGTGCGGAACATAATATTGTTGCTGATGTGGAAGTGATTAAAATGCAGGATATTCATACCGCCTTTGACCGTTTGGAAAAAGGAGATGTACTGTACCGTTTTGTCATCGATATGAGTACCTTATAAAAAATGAAAGGGTTGAATCATATTTTGAAACAACCCTTTCATTCATATTTATAGCGTCAACTTATTTTTTCAACCAGTCTATATATCTTTTTTCAAAAAATTCATTCCCGTCCCTGATCCACTGGGGCGTTTGCACCGTAAAATGATCCCCGGGATAATACACAAACTCAATATCCGCTTTCAATGGCTTCATCTTCGCTTCCATCATCCTGATCGGATAATTCAACAGAAAATTATCCTGATTCCCCACCGTGATCCTGATCTTACCATTCAATTGCCCACCAATCTTATCCCAGTTCCCTGTCAAATACCGCGTGATATCATACTTCTTCCAGTGATTAAACACCGCTGTATCTACTTCCCCCGTTTTCAGATTCACAATCCGCAAGGGCATACTATCGGGGCCTTTCGGCCCAAACACCGCATCAAAAGAACGCATCTGCTCTCCTCTGTCAATCACCGCTTCGATCTGATATGCATTCCGCAAATAAATCCATGGTACCCGTCCCGCAATAGTACCCAGCGGGCGTAGTGTACTATCCTTATCATAAAACAAATTCTCATGCGCATACAGATCCACCTTTATAAAACTATGAAAATCCACGGGGTCAGGAGAACTGGACCAACACGCCGTAAACTGATCCGGGTACTGCGTTTGTAACCACAACACGGACCATCCTCCACTACTATGCCCATGCAGGAAGCGCGCCCCATTACAACGATACATCTTTTCCAGCTGCGGAATAAATTCTTTGATCAACGCATCTGACCAGGGACCGTTATTATCACTATTCGCATACACACTATGCCCCAAAGGACAATTGCCATCCAGGTACACGCCAATACAGGGAATCGTATCTATCGGTTCCATGGGATCCGGATACCCGGAGAGGTAGTGATAGTTACCAGTAAATCCAAAGATGACAAACTTCACAGGGTACTTTCGAGTAGGGTTCGTAAAATAATCTTTCGGCAACCTGATGGCTGCATTCACGAAACAGGGCGTGTGGTGAAATGCACTCAACAACGCCGACTGCACCTTCAGCTCCTTTGTGTATTCGCTCTCTTTGAAAGTATATGCCGGAATCACTTTGTCAGCTACTATCTTAACAGACTGCTGATGCTCCCGCCGGAGAACGATCTGCCGGGGAGAACTATATAAATTTCCGGGCGACTGACCAATGAACTGTCCGCCCAGGTTACGATCCCATACTACCTGTACCGTATACTCCCCCTGTTCCAGATCCTGCGCCGGCACAGGATAGGTCAACCCTGATTTAAGCATCACTAACTCTCCCGGCTTTACATTCTTCACATCAATTCTTGTACAAGGTGAATTATCCAGCAGAGACGAGGCAGTTCTTGGTTCTTTTGAAGTCTTGGAGAGGTAAATCAGAATGCTGCCGCTAAAGGGGGTGGAAAGCAGGCTATCAGGGAAACTGACGCTGATCTTTTGGGCAAACGATTGAATGCAAAAGAGCATTGAGCAAACAAAAACGGCAATTGATTTCATAATCAGAAGTGTGTCTTATACCCAAATTAAAGAGAATTTTTATATCTTTTGCAATATTTAAAGAGGATGATATGAGACTTGCAGTCATAGACATGGGGACCAATACATTTCATTTGCTGATAGCGGAAGGAGTAGATAAAATACTTTATAAAACTACTGTACCGGTATTGTTAGGACAGGGGAGGATCAACCAGCACATGATCATTCCTGAAGCCATGGAAAGGGGAATTCGTACTTTGATACAATTTAAATCAATCATCGATACCTATCAGGTAGATGTCATCAAAGCGGTAGCTACATCTGCGGTACGCAGTGCAGATAATGGGCATGAGTTTGTAGCTAAAGCTGCTGCGATAGGGATTAATATAGAAGTGATCACAGGAGAAGCAGAAGCAGATTATATTTTCAATGGTGTCATGGCGACAGGCCTGATCCGGCAAACGACCCTGGTTATGGATATTGGTGGCGGTAGTACAGAATTTATTATCTGCCATCCGCAAGGTGCCCTCTGGAAGAAAAGCTATAATATTGGTGCTGCCCGGCTCATGCAGGCTTATTTTCATTCAGATCCAATGAGTGAATCTGAACATCAGGCAATCATCGATCACCTCGACAATACTTTAGCAGATTTAAAAACAGCCAGCGCGCAGTATAAGCCTGCTTTGTTAGTGGGATCCGCTGGTGCATTTGAATCTTTTGCGGCCTTGTTAAATGATGGGAATGAAATAGGTGATGTTGCTTCAGCTACGCTGGATGTACAAAAATACAAAGCAATATCTAAACGCTTAATCGCTTCTACACACGCAGAAAGAGCCCGGATGAAGGGGTTGATCTCGTTGCGGGTAGATATGATTGTCATTGCGGCCATCATTACGGATTATGTTTTGGAGCGATTGAATTTGCAGCAGCTAAGCCTGTCTGCTTACGATCTGAAGATGGGGGTGCTGGCTAAAATAGAAAATTATCAGCATTTGCACGACGCTGCTGTTCAACTGGCAGCAGCGATAGATCTTACTGATGCGGCCGGGATTGAAAGGGATGCAACACAGGTGATTGCTTATATCGATGCGCTGCTGGACTTAGGGGGAGATCCCCTCACGCTGAATGATCGTAAGTTCACATTATGGAACTATATTGCCAGCTTTGCGGCAGATAAACAGATCATCGCAAAATATAAATCACTTGCACTGGCGCAGGCCAAAAAGTGCATTGATGAATACCTCACAGCTGATAAAAGGGCTCATCTGGCCGATATATTTACGCTGCAAGCAAACCAGATCGGGAGGTTCGCTTTGGAGGATGAGGAGGATAAAGCCCAACAGTTAACTGCTAATGCATATATGACCCGGGTAGCCCACCTGGCTGACTGGGGCCATCATACATATTTTAAAAACACGCATGCCCACTTATTACTGAAAATCGGTTATGCAGAAGAAGCATATCTGATCATAGCCGCAGCTCCTGCATCAGATGCTGGTTTTAATGAACTCAGAAGACATCGGGAGATCAGGTACATCGTCGAGAAGAAAAAACTGGTATATGATGAAGAAAAACAACACCTTGTTCAATTTAAGTATCCGGCTCATCCTTTAGTCAGGGAGCATGCTGAAAGCATTATTGCGATCAGGCACCGTATGATCGTACTTGAACCCGGACAGGTACTAAAAACATATACACCTGATGATATTGAATCATTTGAAAAACAGTCAGGAATGTCACTGCCGGACGAATTTAAAGTGTACCTGATGGAACTTGGGAGTGGGGGTAAAGGAGGATATTTTATAAGTAATATTCCCGGGTTGGAAGAAATAATACCTTCAGAAGACAAAGAAAAGATCTTCATTGGTATGTCAATTCATGAAACCGAAGTATTCCTGTTGAAGAATGGGGAAGTATGGGCTGACCTTTCGCCATGGGAGATGGTAATAGGAGATCCTTTTCAACCTGCTACAGTTCCAACGTTGAATTTCCTGGCATTTATAGCAGGAAGTCTGAATAACAAGGATTGGCTCACATTTGATAATTGGCTTTAAATAACATCAGGATAAAGATAAAAAACTCCGGTAGAATAATTAGTCACTCATTGTATGTTTTAAAACTAACTTTAAAACGGAAACAAGTCACTAATCATTTACCGGAGCCGGCATTAAAAACTATTCACCATACTTTAGCAGGAACTCAGGATTGATCGCTTTGAACGTAACCCTGTTATGAACAAAGTGATTGTTGTACAATTCTATCTTTTCCTTTACAGGCCGGATCACGATACCCTCAGCCCAGGCATCAGCACAGATCGTACTTTTCATCGTCGCCTTTTTTACCAGTGCTTCGATATCATTTTCCAATGCGTAGTCAGTCGCTAATACAGGCACGGTGTGCAGTTCCAATGACGCCATCAGCTCCGTGAACTGATCGAAATCGAGGTATGCGGAGTTGTCAATATCAAATGCATTGAAGAACCGGATATGCTGGCCTCTCAGCTTCATCTTATTGCTCTGAATACCTTCACCGATCATTTCACCCTGCAGGGCAAAGTTACCATTCAGTGATCTTAACTTGCCTTCTATATCCAGTTCCCTGGCTACTTTCCACAAGCTGTTCTCTGTATCTTCCAGCAGCTCCAGGTTCCTGCTACATACGCCAAACTCACCGTTGCTCAGGAAGTAAGTAGTAGAGCTACCATCCAGCTTTTCCGTGATGTAGCACGTTTCACCTACATATTTATCAAGCACATCCTGCAGTACCTGTACCCTTGTTTCATCCGTTTTGGGAATGAAGCCGGGAAAGGCGCCTTTTGCGATGCCGTTCAGACAGGCAGGCATAGGAGGTTCATATTTTGTAATGCCCAGTGCATCTGTGCAGTCAGCGCCTTCTTCCACTTCAAATCCTGCAGGCAGGAAGGAGAGAGGGAATGCAATACCCTGGGAGATCTGGCCTCTCAGTCTTGCGGTCTTAATACGCATGCCTCTGGGACGTAAAAATTCAAATTCAGGTTTTGCGGGCATTAAGCAATCAATCTCGCAGTAGATGCAGAGATCTCCGGGTTGAAATTCATTTTTCTTTACGACTAACTGCCAGCCAAGCACATAGGCTTTCTCTATGGCATCAGCACCTTCGATAGGTTCCAGTTTTTTGATCCTTTGGATACTTGCTAGTTTTCTCATTGGTTCTACAGGGTTGGGATTAAAAAAGAAAAGCCCCGCAATTGCTTGCGGGGCTTGTGTTATACAGAATAAGGTAATCCTTTATTTATCAGTACAATAAGCCCTGCAAATCATCCACGGACGATATACGTCTGCGATGATTATTTGTGCTATTTGTTGTACTTGTTTCATTTTGGCTTGTTATAAGTTTTGCGGATGCAAAGCTAGAACTTTTTTTTAATACGAAACAAACTATTTTGTAAAACTTAGTAAATCGAACTGAATCAAATTGAATCAAATTCTGCTGGCAGCATATAATTCCTCACAGTGTTACCATTGAAAAGTTTGCGGGGACCTGGCTTTTTTGGAAATAAAAATGAAATTAAATTGATTCACTACTTTATAAAATCCGCCTTTATATTTTGAAACTCCGGCTGTTGTTCAAAACGTTTTCTATCTTTAAATCCATTTTTTACTGCCTGCTTCAACTCTTTCTGTGCATCCTCCACATCTCCCGCACGTGCATACAGGATAGCAGAAAAATAGTTGGCCTCACTATTCGTGGGATCTGCCAGTTCATAAAGATCTACAAAATGTCTTGCCACGTCATTTACATTACTCGCCAGGTAATGATTGCTTACAGAATAAAACATTAAAGACAGATAAGCCAGCAAGCGCTGATTCATGGGGCCTTCAGCCGTGGTAAGTTTTGTGCCGGCATTAAGTGCACGGATTGTAGCTGGCCAGTAAGCAGTATCTTTTGTTCCCAGGTTGGCATTATAGGCTTCTTTCGTCTGCTGCTCTTTTAGGAGTACGGCCATCTGTTCCTGTGACTGTGTTTTATATGCCGGGTTGCTGGTGATGAAGTCCAGCTGGTTTTTAAAGAATGCATCATTGGGCATATAGCTGAGGAGTAACCGGCATTCCATCTCTGCTTTCAGGAACTGATTCGCCTGTACTGCCATTTCCATCCTTGTCCTGGTTTTAGGCATGAAGTCTGGCGGTGCGGCCCCTTCATCCGCTTTTATACCGGCAAATGCCACATCCATCGAAGTAGCTGGTGCCCACTCATGTTTACCGTCATACGAAATGAGGTGATGTTTCGTCGTCGTTTTATCCAATGCCATATGATATGCCAGCAGGTCTGTGAGATTCAGGTCTCCCTGTCCCGCCAGCGTAGTATAAGTAAACGGAAAGTTCCCCGGAGGTGTGCCATCCGGCAACCCGGCACCATTGACAATCACGGATTTAATACCCGGATGATTCAACGCCACATAACCTGCCACCTTTGCTCCACCCGAAAATCCCAGTGTATAGACATGTTGGTTATCAATGGGCAACCGCTCACGGGTATCTTTTTCCAGCACCTGCCAGATGTTTTCCGTTGTGCTCCAGTCGTTTCCGTTCTTTGAGTTATTGCTACCCACCAAAATATAGCCGTACTTATCTGCCAGGTCCTTATAATTCTTCAAAGGCAATGCCCCTGCACCATGTGCATCAAAGCAATAGACGACCGCCCCTTTGGTATTGGCGGGTACGTACACAGCATATGACTGTGATGGATCAGCCTTACAGGCTACGGTGTCAACGATTTTCCCGGTGGGAAAAGATTCATGACTACTGCAGGCACTCACCTGTAGCAAAAAAAGGAGCAATAAACATCTCATGGCATAAATTTAAAACATATTATCTTCACAGTCTATAAAAACCATTATTGTGAGCTTCAAAACCTTGCCACTCAGGCGTGCCCTTCAAACCGATATGCTAGACGCCCTGTCAACTGACTATGACCTGTTCAAAGAACAATGGGATACTTTACAAGTCAGGATTTACGAAGGAGATACTGTACTGAACGAATTTTTAGACCTGCATGACCTGTACTATGAACAAAATATTGCCGGTATTATTGTAAACGGGCACCTTACCGTTAATGCACCCATTATCGATTTTGAACTGGATACCTACAGTTCTTTTCTGCTTGTAAACGGCTCTCTGCAATGTAAAGGCCTTGCAGCCGGTTGTGCGGAGATCATCGTTGACGGCGACGTTACCGTTGCTGATGTAATGGTTGCCTATTACAACCATGGTAATATAGTCGTATCCGGTGACCTGCATGGGGAGTTGCTGATCATTGACGACCATGGTGCCACTATTAAAGGAAAGATCAACGCAGCGACGTATTGCCGGGGATGGCAGATTCCGGCAGCTGACTATACCGACTGGAAAAAGATCCTCTTACCGGAAGTGGCTGCGCAACTGCTGGATGAGGACAACTACCTCTTTGCGGGGGATGTTCGCTTCCTGCAGCTATTACAGGGAGATGCACCTGTGTTCAGACCTTTCTTAAAGCAGATCTCTGCGGAGAATAATCCACCGGAGCAAATTGTAGGCTTTCAGGACATTAAGCCATTGGTACAGCACTTACCTGCCCGGTATGAAGACTACCCAATGGCAATGGCGGAAAAGATGCCGGAGCGGGATGAACTGAAATTTCTCTTTTACAATGGTACAACCGTACTCGAAGAGCTGGACCTGGACGATCCCGATTACTTTGCCATTGTAGTAGCAGGAGACCTGATTGTAAAAGGTAACATCCTCAACGAAAATACGGATGGGGCCTGCTCACTCATCGTGTTGGGCAACCTGAAGGCGAAGAATATCATCGTAGGCGGACAGCTCGTATATGTAACGGGGTACGTTGCGGTACAGGAGTTGCTGATGGGGATCTATAACCACGGCGAGTTTACCAGTCAGTCATACGTTTGGGCACCGGTTGTTATTGCAGATGACTACCGTTTCCAGTTTGACGATTTTGCCAACGTAAAAGTGCTGGATTTTAATGATGATGATGACAAGGAAATCATTAAAGAAAAAGTAATTGACGAACTGTTTGATCAGGAAGACTGGTTTATTTATTACAGTGTGGTAAAGGAAGGCCGGCCCCTGTTGAAACCAATTATCCACCGCCTTGTTATTACCACGGAAGACTTCCAGACCCTGCTGGATGTACCTTTATTCGGACCTGATCAGACACGCATCGCCATCAATGAAGATGGCTGGCATTTTGCCCTGAACAGGGGTGGTGAGATCGATGAAGACGGAGATGAGGTCCCCGCTTCAATCACCGCTATCCATACCGAAAAGGAAAAGAACTTCTTTTGGTACCTCACGGAAGACAACACTGTTGGAACGCTGACAGAAAGTGAGAACGGACGTTGGGTAAGTGCACCTGCCGATATGCAGGAAGAAGGGCTGAAAACCTTTTCCATTATGGAAACGTACGTAAACAGGAAGGTTACCTGGAATAATAAACTCATCAAAACTATAGACAAAGATAAACTCTGGAAACTGATCTGGATGTTCCGTAATACACCAGATGAAACGATCTTCCAGGGAATGGCAATAACTGTTTTCAACAGGGTATTGTATGCAGCGGCACATCCATATGCCTATATCTTTGCAAAGTACCGTGATGAAAGTGAACACCGGGGATTGGCGGAGAGCCCCTATTGGCTCACGGGTGCGGCATTGCTGGATGGATTGATCCTGGTAGGCCTGGCACAGGAGATCACAAGATCGGTGCCCTTGTCAGCCCGGGTGGACGAGTTAAATGACATCCTGGTTTATTATTGGGGAGTAAATATGCAGTTGCACGAACGGTTTGTAAATGACCCGATAGACAAATCCTTTATGTGCGGACTGAATGGTATGTTACTGGAAATGCAGGGTGCGTTGTTAAGACTGGATGTGGGTGTTGGCTCATTTATCATCGCAGGTATGCATATCAAAGATATCGACATTTTGAATGAACTGATGCATCCGTTTGGTGTGTATCCTAAATACTTTACAGATGCAGACGAAGAAGAGGAAGCGGCGCTGAAAGAGATCGCAGAGGAATTAAAGAAAGCAGATCTTACACAGATGCATGCTGCCCGTGTACATATGCCAAAGTTGTGGGATTATGTATACAATGAAAGGGGAGATGTAAAGTACTGGCAGGAATGGATCGATGATTTACAACATCAGATTGAAATAGCAGCCGGATCTGCTGCATTGTTCAGAGGAGAAGAGGATGCACCGTCTATGGAGCCGGAACTGGACTATTGGTTGACCTGGTGTGAAAAATATGAAGCAATTAGTGAGGAGTGTAATATCATAATGGAATGAGAATAGTATAGCTACGCCGTAGTCAGGAGCCAATTACAGCAGGCAAAACGGGTATCTCTCAATGGATGTTGGAGATACCCGTTTATAGTTTATAATTTAAGCAGGATCTTACCTGATCATTGGCAGGTATTTCTTCCAATTCTCAATGATGATCCACAACAATATTGCCCAGATCACCCCCACCATCGGCAATCCGCTGGGTGCCACCGTTGCATGTGTGAGCGCTACACCCACCATTACAGGAAATATAACGATCGCACCGAGCGCCCTTGTCCTTGGAATAATGATCAGGATCCCTCCCAGGATTTCTGCTACAGCAATCAGCGGCATCAGCCAGGAGATCTCCATAAATGCGGCATTATCGGCCACTAACGCTGGAGGAAGATCTTTAGGTTCAGGCATATAGTGAAAGAACTTGGCGAATCCGCCATTAAGGAGCAACAGCCCGAACAGTACAGATAGAATGTTAAAGATTATTTTCTTCATATATTTTGGTGGTTTATCATCCAGTTGATACCAAATTTGTCGGTAAGGCTACCGTAGTAAGCACCAAAGAACATATCCTGCAATGGCATCGTTACATTTCCACCTTCGGACAATTCATTGAACAATCGGGCTGCTTCTTCTCTGGTAGCAGGTTCCACACTGATATGCATATTATTGCCCTGCGTCAGGGTGAATCCCATTTCTTTGGGTGCATCTGTACCCATCAGGATATGGCCGCCCACCAGTGGCAATTCCACATGAAGGACCATTTTCTTAACATCCTCGCTTAAATTTTCCTGACCTGGTACCTCACCCAAACGCTGTATACCATTTACGAATTCTGTCTTGAAAATGGATCTGTAAAAGTTAAATGCTTCTTCCGTATTACCTGGGAAATTTACATAAGAACATACCCTTGCACGGTTATCCGGTTTCTTTTGTTTACGCAGGTAGAACTGTGCACTGATGTACTGATCCAGGTTCTGTAAGCCCATGGTGAAGCCTTCTTTGAAGCCCATCTTCACTAATGCCTCCAGGTCTTCCAGTGCCTTGAATTGCAGCTCGCAGGTCACTACCGTGGAATCTTCCTGCCCGGCATTGAAATTATTTGTCCAGTGTGTACGTGGAAAGGAAGTATTCACCACACCATTTTCATCGCAGAATGCATCGATGCCTGCATACTGTTTTTCCGGTTGAATGGTTTCATAGTCGAAAATGCACCAGTGTTTTTCATTTTCAGGGCTCACCATGGCGTAGTGCCATCTGCCACCTTCCCTGAAGTCCATAGATTTCGTCTCTACCCGGTAAGGTTTTGGAGCCCACCACTGGTCCAGGATGTCTGCTTCTGTCCATGCTGCCCATACGAGGTCTATAGGGGCATCAAAAGACCGCTCTACCCTGATCTTTTTGTTAGCCTTGTCTACATCGAAGTTAAAGAGGATTGCCTTATTCATTACTTTTTCTTTTTGAGGTTTGCTAATAGGTTATCTAGTTGCTCAAAACGTGTTTCCCACAGCTTGCGGAACTGTTCGAGCCATTTGTCAATTTCTTTCATTCGTTCGATTTCAAGGTGATAATAAATCTCCCGGCCCTGATACTCCTGCTTTACTACCTCGCATTCCGTTAATACCCGCAGGTGCTTCGACACTGCCTGACGTGAGGTCTGAAAGTGTTCTGCAATGCCGTTCGGCGTCATTGCCTGCAATGCCAGTAATCCTATAATAGCCCTTCTGGTCGGGTCTGCAATGGCCTGGAATATGTCTCTTCTCATGAGTTAGGTTGTTTGTGAAACCATATGGTTGCAAATATATGTGAAACCAATCGGTTTCGCAAAATAAATTACAAAAAAAATAGCCCACCAGTGATGGCGGGCTATTGTATAGCATGATTAAACCTGGTAATTAGTAACCCTGGTTCTGCTTGAATGCGTTGCTGGCATCCATGGCAGACTGTGGGATGGGATACACCCTTCTGTAAGGCTGAGAAGCAGGTTTTGCACTACCTGGATCTGCTGCTTCGAACTTACCGAAGCGGATCGCTGATTTTCTTCTCCATTGTTCCCAATACATTTCAAATGCAATCTCATTGTACAGGGTGTTTGCATCCAGCGAAGTGATAGCAGTACCCGGTGTACTGTTATAATATTCTTCACGTGTCCTGCTTGTACGCAGTTTGTTGATGTCTGCCATTGCCAGGCCGGTCTGACCGTTACGGAAATAAGCTTCTGCACGCATACAGTATATACCACCCAGGCGGTATAATGGAATATCTACATTGCTGGAGCTGTTATCTTTTTCAGGATCGAACTCAAACTTGAAGATACGTACACCACGATTGATCTCTGCCTGTGTGAATACAGATTGTGCAGGGTTATCAAAGTCCAGCGCCGGCGTAAAGTCCATCGGCAGGGAGGTGTTTTTTTCACAATACAGTTTCTCTACTGCAATTCTGCCGTCGCTGGTCGTTTTCAGGGAACCACTTGCCAGCAGGATCGGACCATACTGCTGACCAGCCAGGAAACCACGGTTAAAGTGGAACCATGGCAAATTGCTGTTCGCTACCAGGCTGGTGGCAGGTACGCTCACATCGGTACCATCGTTTTTGAACCAGGTACCGTCAGCATACTGGTACTTGCGGGAGAAACGAGGATCGTCATGGTTGTTGTCCCAGGTGGCATAGAACGTAGGTGTAGTACAGGTTGCATTTGTACCCCTGTTTTTGGCGGAAGGCTTTTGGTTCCTTTCCATTGGCATGTAGGCAATGCTGTTACTGCTGCTACGCAGGTTATTGATGCTCTGCGAAACCACGAAGATTAATTCCGGACGGCCATTGTTATCGATATCAAAGTTCTTGAAATAGTTTGTTTCCAGAGAGAACATGTTGTTATCGATCAGCTGTGTCGTATAATAGATCACTTTGTCCATATCTGTTCCGTTACCATCCACAGCAGCTTCAGTGAAGGAAAAACTGTTACCATAACGGTTTTTAAACACAGCACGGTTCATGTACATATCTGCCAGCAGGGCATAAGCTGCCTGTTTGGTGAAACGGCCATTGTGTGTGCGTTGTTCTTTCAGGTTGGCGAGGTCTGGAATGATCGCTTCTACTTCCCTGATCAGACCATCGATCGCAGTATCTGCGGTTTTCACTTCCAGTGGTGCATTGGCCACATATGGGTTTCTATATGGTGCCTGACCGTACAGATCCAGGGTATGGAAGGTATAGAATGCGAGCAAACCTCTTGCTTCGGCGAGGAACAGTTTCTGATTTGCATTACCATTTGCCTGGTAGGCACTGGTAATAGCAGTCAGTGATTTGGTAATACCGCTGTTCAGGTTATTCCAGCCATTTCCTACGAGGGAGTTATCAGGTCCCCAGGTAAATTCGTGAATAGCACGATAGATACCACCATCACCCCAGTCACTACCACGGGTAGGCAGCAGGGCCTCGTCTGTAGGGTACTCCTGTAAACCCCAGACGTTGTTATGGTCTGTAAAGGTGGAGCTACCCAGCTGGCCATAAGCAGCAGCTATGGCATTTTCAGGATTTGAGTTGTTGGAACCCAGCACCTCATCAATCACTTTTTCTTTCAGGTCAGTACAGCTTACCATCGCTACAGTAAGCGCAATACCCATAAATGTATATAACGATTTCTTTCTCATTTTTCTTAGAATTTAACGGTTGCACCTAACAGGAATGTCTTAGCGGCAGGATAAGTAGTGTAATCAATACCGAGGGACTGGTTACCGCCTACGGTTTTGGTTGTATTCACCAACGGATCGTAACCGGAGTAGCCACTGATGGTCCACAGGTTCTGTGCACTTACATAGAGGTTGAGTGACTTCAGCCAATCCTGGTGAGGAATAGTCAGTGTATAACCCAGGCGCAGGTTTGCCAGGCGAACGAAATCTGATTTTTCCAGGTACAGGCTTGACAACTGAACGGGGTTCGTTGTGCTGGCGCCTGCATCATAGAATTTTCTCAGTACGTTACGGTCAGATGCAAGGCTGTTGATATTCAGATCCAGTGCAGTATTGTTGACCAGTAAACCACCTGTCTGGCCTATGAAGTTGAAGCCGAGATCAAATGCTTTGTAACGCAGGTTACTGTTCAGACCAAAGTTGAAATTAGGCAGCGCACCCTGGAAGATTTCCCTGTCATCAGAATTGATAACGCCATCTTTGTTCCGGTCTTCGAAAATGTCTTTACCATCTTTGTCGTATCCCAGGTGTTTCAGCATAAAGAAAGAACCTGCTTCATAACCATTCTTATAGATGTTTGCATTTACACCAGACAGACCAGGACCGGAGATGCTGCCGGAGTAGAGTTCAGATACAGGCAGATCTTTGATGGTGTTACTCAGGGTAGAACCGTTTACATCCATTGTCCAGCTGAAATCTCTGGTGCGTACCAGC
Source organism: Chitinophaga sp. (assembly GCF_039596155.1). Lineage (GTDB taxonomy): Bacteria > Bacteroidota > Bacteroidia > Chitinophagales > Chitinophagaceae > Chitinophaga. The sequence continues at coordinate 36,665 of NZ_JBCNKF010000038.1, read as the reverse complement.
TGGGTACCCAGTGAGAATTCGAAGCCTTTGTTCACGATACTTGCATCAACGTTTTTCCATACTGTCGTGGTCGGGCTGAGCGGACCAGAAGGAATGTTCAGGATTGGATCTTTCGTTGTCTTGTTGTAATACTCGAGTGAACCATACAGTTTGCCTTTGAAGAGGGTGAAGTCCAGACCGATGTTCAGCTGTTCAACCATTTCCCATTTCAGGTCCGGGTTAGCAGTACGGTTCACCGTTACACCATTTACCAGGTTCAGGTCATTGTAGAGGTAATAACCAGATCCGGCAGAGAGGGAGTAGCTCGCCTGTGTAATTTTGTTAGTCACCTCCTGGTTACCCGTCTGACCCCAGCTGGCACGGAGTTTCAGATCCTGTACCTGGCTGATGTCTTTCATGAAGTTTTCCTGGGAGATGGTCCAGCCCAATGCGAAAGATGGGAAGTAACCGTATTTGTTATTGTTACCAAAGCGGGTAGAACCGTCTGCACGTAAAGAAGCGGTGAACATATAGCGGCTGTCGTAGTTGTAGTTGATACGACCAAAGCCGGACTGCAATTCATTCTCCTGTGCATAACCGCTAGGTGTGGTGGAAGTACCGGAATAGCCGGGGTTGTACTCAGGCGCAATACCTACACCCTGAGCTGCGATACCCTGCAGGCCATAAGTGGTACCAGAGAAAGTGAATTTCTGGTAAGAGAAACCGCCCAGTAATTCGAGGTTGTGTTTGTTGAACGATTTGTTGTAAGTCAGGTAATGCTCAACCAGTGTAGTCAGGGACTTCAGGTTGTTCTGCTGGTAAGCACCACTTGGTTGTCTGTCGGTATAGTTAGGGTAAATAGTTGTGTTACGCTCAGAAGTAGATTTGTCTACACCATAGTTAAAGCGGTAGTTCAACCCTGGCAGGATCCTGAAGGCTGCTTCGATGTTACCCAGTACACGGAAGGTGTTGGTATGATCGTCCCAGATGCTCAGCAGGTACGCAGGGTTGTAGTGTGCGTTCATGTTGAAGTTGGTATAAGCTCCTGTGGAGTCGCGCAGGGAACGGGTAGGGTTCGCCATCAGTGCGTGAATGATGAGCTGTCCATCGGAACCTGCGGTGTTACCATTAGGGATACCTGTTTCATTGATATCGCTCGCAGTCAGGTTCATCTTTACCGTCAGCCGTTTGTCGTCGAGGAAAGATTCTTCTGCATTCAGTCTTGCAGTGGTTCTCTTGAAGCTGCTTTTTTGAACGATACCATCCTGTGACATGCGGGACAGGGAAGCGAGGTAGCTACCGCTGTTAGATGTTTTACCGAAAGAGACGTTGTGGTTCTGGAGGAACCCGTTGCGATAAATTACATCCTGCCAGTCGGTATTCCCTTTGTGATCGTAGGCCGGAGATACCAGTGCTTTGCGGTATTCCGCGGCATTGAGTACATCCAGTTTTTTGATCACTTTAGAGTTCCCTACATACATATCATAAGTGAGGGTAGGAGCGCCTTTGCTACCGTGTTTGGTAGTGATCAGCACGACACCGTTAGAACCTCTTGCACCGTAGATAGCTGCAGCAGAGGCATCTTTCAGGATGGTCATGGTTTCGATATCGCTGGTGTTCAGGAAGTTCAGCGGGTTCTTCGGTTCGGAGGAACCGAGACCGAAATCAGGACCGCCTGCACTCACGTTATCGTTACTCAATGGTACACCGTCCACAACGAAGAGCGGTGTACTACCACTACGGATAGACCCCACACCACGGATAAATACATCCACACCAGCACCTGGTTCACCGCTGGACTGAGCGATACGTACACCGGATACTTTACCCTGCAGCATATTGTCTACAGAGATAGGAGCACCCTGCCTTATATTATCAGCTTTCAACTGGGTCACAGCGCCAGTTACATCAGCTTTCGTCTGGCTGCCATAACCTACTACGACTACCTCACCCAGCTGGCTATTGCTGCTGGCTAAAGTCACTTTCATAGATCCGCTGGTAGCTGGAATAGTTTGTTGAGTGTAGCCAATAAAGGTGAATACAAGTTGATCTCCTGGATTGGCGTCGATAGTGAATTCTCCCCGGTCGTTGGTTGTTGTCCCTTTGTTGGATGCTACGGATTTGATAGATACACCTGGAAGTGGTGTGCCGTCTGGTCCTACTACGATCCCTTTTACAGGTGTCTGGCGAATAGCCTGTTCATAGATACTGTGGGTGCCCGTAGCTGCCATGGCGGGGCTTGCGGCCGAAAGCCATACGGCTAGCATTAAAAGTAATTGATTGTTCATTGCAATCTGCTATTATGCTTGATGTTAAAAGACATAGAAAGTCCTGGCCCGGTGGGCAGTGATTAGTTTTTTATCAGGTTGTATGAATGCGTAAAGTGGTATGCTACCAGACGATACACGCTAAAGAAACCCTATTGAAAATACCACAATCAGAACGCAAAGGTGCGCAAGCGCAAAATTCAAATAATCATATAGGCAATTACCTTTTTAAGGTTCATCTAGGCGACTACTCGTTTAAAGTTCATATAGGCGACTACCTTTTTTAAAACAGTGTGTAATGATAGTGCGCTTTCGGGAATTTGTTGTTAATTCAAAGTTAAGGTTACTTTAATTTAAAGTATTTAAGATTGCCGGGCAACTTTATTTGATGAGTATTGGTACTACTTTTTGACTGCCGGCGGAAAAAGGGGACGGTGTTTAAGTGTTGATTCAGTGCGTGTTTTAGCTATTTTATGGTCTTGATAAGTGAGCCGTACTTGCTGTGGTTTTGAGCATTTTTGTGTGAGGGGGATTTGGGGGCATCTTTTCTTTAAATCAGGATGGAAGGCGGCTTTTTTTGTGATGTGGTGAAATTTTCTAATGGGACAGCCGGGGTGAAAATTATCCGGCTTCTATTATAATATATACTTGCAGGGAAAGGGCATAGTTTCCAGCTCCGGTAGCAAAGGGGGCTTTTGGGGAGTTGATATTTATTGGGATACCGGTATGATAATAAAAATCTTATCTGCCAAATTCCAAATGTGTTCTAAATTTACCAGGTACTTATTTTTATATATAAGATGGCTTTTAGCTTAAGCCTGAAGTTACCAGATTTGCAAACAAGAACTCTAAATTATGGTACGGTTCAAGGGCCTAACCTTTCTGATAGTGGCTATTACCAGCCTGAAAAGCCTTAATTATTACGGCAGTAACGGGATCATTATCGAACAGCACGAAACTGCAATGACAGCAAAAGGAAGTCAGATGAGGGCAGATGATACGTTGTTGTTGTCAATTAAGGATTACAAAGTTGTATCGCTGGAAGAGCATGTACTGGACATCGAGGTGATAAATAATCAATTGGTTGATTTGATTAAAAATGTAAAATATACTATAATAAAAATTGAGCTTCCCGAGGGGAATAGAATTGCAAAAGGGAATGATTTGCTGAGCTCTTCTATTCCTAAAGCGTGTGATTATTTTTATCCTTTGGTCAAAGGGTATGTAAGTTTTGTAAATAACAGGATTAATTTTCGAAAAGTACCTGGTAAAATCACGTGAAGTTGCAGGAGGAGAGTTGGATCTACTACCACTTACACACAGTTGCATTCTTATAGATCATATCCTGGCTGGTCGGTTAGACGAAGCAACCGGTCATAAACAGTTAGCAATAATAATTCAGTACTGAAAAGAGGTTGTATCAAAATTAAAATTTCCGGATTTAATTCGGATACCTGATGGAGAGGAATTTTGAATACTGAATTCTCAATGTCTTCAAATTACTTTTGGTACAACCTCTTTTCAGTAGATGAGCGCCGCCAGTTTATTTAAACGACCATAATTGATTGCTTCCTCCATTATTCTCATACTGCGCGACCGCAGTACCTGGTGTTACAGAAAGTGCGGGTATTTCCAGTACTTTGCCGCTTTGTACACCAGTAATAGTATAATAGCCATCTGCATTTTTAGTAATGATCCACTGCTGGTTGTCTCCACCATTGTAATCATACAATTGCAGCGCGGCACCATTGGCAAGGGATTGCCCTTTTATATCCATTGATTTTCCGCTCTGTACACCGACGATTTTATACCGGTTATTCCCTATGCCCGTTACCTGCCAGTGCTGATTTGCTCCTCCATTATCTGTGTATTGTTGTATCGCAATACCACTGGCCGTGCCCTGCCCGGCTGCATCCATTACAAGCCCACTGTTCTTGTTGACGATGGTGTAAACACCATCTGGAATCACCTTTGTCCCTTTTACATACGGGGCTAATACCGCTTGTAATAACCCGGCAATTTTGAGATGTCCTGATTCACTTGGGTGCAGGTTATCTTCGAGGTAATCAGCTGTGTTTTGCGAAATCCAGCCTTCCGTATTTACATAATGGATCTTCTTATCACCTGCCGCAATACGCGCCGCTACAGCCGCGGCAGTAGGTTGTGAGCGAATACCGAGGAATGTGCGCAATACAAAGATCTCAGCCTGTGGGAACTTTGTTCTGATTCCACTTAACAGATACTCATATACTGCCTGGAAAGTAGCATCTGAATCCTCATAATCACTGTCATTTGTACCCAGATTAAGCACAATGGCCCTGGGCGTGTACCTGGAGAAATCCCATGCTACACGGGGCATGTAGTTCGGTGGTTGTAATTTGAAGTACTGGCTATCCATCGCAACCCCATGCCTTGGGCTGCTTACCAGTGCAATACCGGGATACGCAATCTGCGTATGTTCAGCACCCAGGGCTTCAGAACAGATCCATGCGTAGTCTGATACATTGGCCTGCTCATCAAGGTAACCGGCAGTTATAGAATCGCCGATATATTCAATGAGATAGTCGGAAGCAGCTGGTTTGCTGGTGGTGGCTCCCGCGTCCAGGATCAGTCCCTGGAAACTAAAGAGGTAATCGTAATCTTTACCCTGTGCGATGCTAAGGGTGTGATTGCCAGCTGACAGTGGGGTAGCCGTAAGGTCGATAATGCCACCTATGTCCTTATAAGACACCCATGGACCACCATCTATGCTTGCGTAAAAGTTACTTTTGTTGGCGGTCTGCAGCTTTACAGTAGTACCTGTAAAGTTGACCCTGATATATGCGCCTCCCCAGTAGGCGTTGAATTTCGTGCTGTCGCTGAAATCCCACCTGCCGAAGTAGAGGATGTTGGTGTCTTTGAGGCTGCCGTAACCAGCAGCGGGAGCTGAGAATGCCAGTTGGTTTGCTTTGAGCATATTGTCATCATTTACGCCTTTCCGTGTGCAGGCACCAAGGAAGAGAATGAGCAATATTAGGATATAATTGCGTAGCATGAAATGTGTTATTTTGAAGTGGGCTATTGTAACATTTTGTAAGAAGCAAAAGATCGCTTCTCTGTTGTCAGGAAGCGATCTTTTGTGTGTTTATAATTTTGTAATAATCCACTGTTGGTTGGCACCATTATTCGCCTGGTACTGCTCAATCTTAGTACCTGCGGCAGTGGAGAACGCCGGTACTTCCAGCAGCTTACCACTCTGTACCCCCTGGATCGTAAAAGTACCACCTGTAGCAGGCGAAATGATGAACTGCTGGTTCGCGCCACCATTGTAGTCATACAATTGCAGTGCAGCACCGTCTAACAGCGATTGCCCTTTAATGTCCAGTGCCTTGCCGCTCTGTACACCGATGATCTTGTAATGGTCACTACCCAGGCCCGTGATGGTCCATTGCTGGTTCGCTGCACCACTGTAGCTATATTGCTGGATAGCCGTTTCATTGGCAGTGCCCTGACCGGTGGCGTCGAGTGACAGGTTACTGTTTTTGTTAATGATCTTGTACGTGCCATCGGCAAGCGGCCCACTGCCACCAATGATGTGTTGTGTAGGATGCGTAGCCTGGTAAGGAATTTCTCCTTTGATCATCCTGCCTGCATCATGTACAAGCCTGAGGTAGAAATCAGCAGAGACAGCAACGCCATCCTGATCAAGGTTCACAAATGTGCTGTTGACAGGTGTCTGAGAGGCATTCTCTGCCACCTTGAAAATAGCCGTTCCTTCATTCACTTCATCGAACATCGCGATATACAGGCTATGTACGCCTACCTGTTTCATTACGGCTACCTGTGCCCAGAGGAAGTCACCGTGATTACGGGGTACTTCATTCAGCGGACTGCTGGCATTGGAATTATGGAAAGAGAAGCCCGGATAAGCAATTGGCTGATAATCCATACCATGTGCCGTACAATAGTCAAAGTCGCCCTGGATCCATGGCTGGTAAGTAGGTCCGACCTGTGCCGCCACAGCCCATGGAGCGAGCATGTTGAATGAACTGTAGACAGTCGCAAAGTTGCTGCGGGAGAAGACATTGGGTATACGCCAGTCCATCGGTACGCTACCAATTACATAGTAGCCCTGATTTTTGAACCAGTTGATCACGTCCAGACATTGTGCAGAATCGCCGGGCCCGGGAGCAGGCGCGCCCTGGTAACCCATACCGAAAATGCAGATGACAGGTTTACCATTTTGTTTGGCATAAGCAGGAGAAGAGAGCAGATTTAGAGAGCCTAAAATGGTATTGGTAAAATCGGATTTTAAACGTTCCTGCATGTTGACATCGCCCGAAACATCGTACATGATATAGAACTTACGGCCGGTGGCTTCGGCGGCAGCTCTTACTTTTTGCGCCATGCCATCCCGCATGGACTTAAATGCCGGATCGGCCAGTTCTCCGGAAAAACGCTGGAGTGCAGCGGCATCAATACCGTTTTCCTGCATCCATCTGAAGTGGGTGTTTACGGTCGACTGATCATAGGAGGAGAACATCTTCGCAGTGTCTCCATTGGCCAGCTTTGGGAAAGTGCTGGCATAGGTGATTTCGTATTCACGCATATCCGGCCACATGTCCAGGTTCTGGTGTGTCCACCTGTTTACGGCAGAGCCATCGCCGGGTGCATTAAACCATCCCTGGTAGCCTACGGTTACTTTGCCGACTACGTCTCCGGCAGGGGAGATGGCAGCAGTTGTTGCGGCGACAGTAGTAGCTTTTTCCTGAAGGTCTTTTTTGGTACAGCCAGATAATAGGGCAAGCAGTAGCCCTGAGGCGAGAAAGGTTTTCATCATAAGAATATTGGTTATTTCTGGAAGCGGGTTGGCGAATACTATGCCACTTTAGCAATGTTTTGCGAATGAGGTGATTGTGAAAATTGGATAGGCAGGAACATTACGGTATTTCGTGAATCTGATGGGAGGATTGTATGATATTTTATGAGAGGGATAAGGTGATGGTTGCTGGATGAGCATGCCTGGATATATAATATGTTTGAATGAAATAAGCAGGTACGTGGAATGATGTGCTTAATCATTTATGTTCATTCATCAGCTTCCTTCGGATACGGCTCAGGCTTTCTGGCTTCATCCCCAGGAAAGAGGCAATATATTGCACCGGTACATTATGCAAAATATCCGGGTAGTGAGTGATCAGGTTCATGTATCGCTGTTCAGCAGTCAATGTGGCCAGTTCTTTAGATCTGTTTTCATTGTAGGTTATAGATTGCTGAAATACATGGATACTGAAATCTTTCATGACATCACTTTCTGCGGTCAGCTGATCCAGGTCTTCTTTCGTAATGCGCAGCAATTCACAGTCCGTTATACATTCTACATTTTCCTCTGCCCGTGTCTGGTTGATGAAATTAAAATAGGAAGTAAAGAAACCGGGAGGGCAATTGATATGCGTCGTGACTTCATCGCCGTTTTCGTTGTAGTGAAAGAGGCGCAGGTAACCGGATACGATATAGTAAAGGTAGACAGGTACTTTACCTGCTTCTTCCAGGATACGGTTTTTAGGATATAGCACTGGTTCGAAATATTTCTCTATCGGTGCCATATCCTTTTTCTGCAATGTTATCGTAGCAGCGATATATTCCAGCAGTTTTTTATGCATACACAAAGTTACAATAATTCTCTATGTTCCATAAGGTAAGCCAGCGCTTCGGTAACAGCCTGTTTAGGGGGCGTAGGATGGAAGCCTAATTCTTTTCTTGCTTTGGAGATATCGAAGTTCTGCTGTAAGCCGGAGAACATGGCGATGTCTTTTCTTGTGAGCAGGGGGGCTTTGTTGCGAATGCGGGCGGAGAATTCCATGATACCTGCGATGGCGAAGAGCATGAACCGTGGTACCGTGCCGGGGATTTTTATTTTCAGTTCAGGATATAGTTGCTGTGCGAGTTTAGTAGTATCTGTAATGGTCATGCATTCTTCATTCGCCAGGATATAACGCTCACCTGGTTTTCCTTTCAGGGCTGCGAGGTAGCAACCTTCTGCCACGTCTTTTACGTCTACCCAGTTCAGGGTAATGCGCGTATCCATCGGGATCTGCCTGTTGAGGATAAGTTTTAGCACACCATAGGATACATTTAATGGCAGGAATGCTTCGCTGCCGATCATGGCAGAAGGCATCACAGACACGAGCTCAATACCCAATTCTTTGGCCAGTTTGAATGCCAGTATTTCCCCGTCATTTTTTGAGTTGTAATACATATCCCGGCGATCAGGATTGTAGCCGTTACTTTCTTTGGCAGGCAGTTGGGTGTAGTTCAGTGCAGCGATGGAGCTGACGTACACAATGCGTTTCACGCCTGCAGCGGCAGCTGCTTCGATGGTGTTGCGGGTGCCATTCATGTTGACATCGTAGATCTCTTTTTCAGGATCTTTTGCCCAGAGTTTAAAGGAGGCGCCTACGGCATAGAATGTATCAACACCCTGCAGGGCTTTGACAAAAGAGGCCTTGTCGGTAATGTCCGCCTGTACCACTTCGCAGTCCAGACCGTGGAAAGGAGTTTTGTGATGGAGGTTCCTGACTGTGGCACGTACAGGAACACCTTTTTTAATCAGCAGTCTTACAAGGTTGTTGCCCAGATGTCCGTTTGCGCCAGACACCAGTGCTAAGTTCTTTTGCGGCATTGTGTGTATTTTTGATAACACAAATTTCAGCGCTGCAACAATGAATCCACTTGACTTTTGTTAGTTAATCCCCGTTTTATTCCATCTTGCACCATAGGATATTTGTAGAAATAATTAAATATTTTCTTATGAAAAAATAGTTATATATTCAGATGATTGTTTGAAACCTGATAATAATGAAGTTTAATCGTAACCCTATACCTGTACTACAGCAATTGTGGCTGGTTATCCTATGTCTGTTTTACCCGGCCTGGTCACTGGCAGGTTCCGCACCGGATACAAACTATGTAGCAGGTATATTCAAAGAAATACAGGATAGCGGGCATTATGTAAGTGCCCTTGGCGCCCGGGATATGGACCATTTACCAGTAGGTCTGGTGAGGGAGATCAACGGCAGAACATATGTCATTGCTATCGACAGTGCACGGTTTACACCTACAGGTGCTTATCTGAACGCCTATTTCAAATTTACATTTCCGGGTACAACGCGGGAGCTGATCTTTGGCGGAAAGAATATTGCTTTCACTCCCGCAGGGATAGGCGCGGCAGGTACCACAAGGCTGGTATTGTTAAAAGATCAGCTTATTGCCCTGAACGAGCACGTTAATGTCGTTTTTCCAGGGGATGGGAGGACTTATGTTGATTGGGATTGTAACGGCTTTAAAGGGGCTAATTTAAGCGGGGTATTTGAATTTGATTCCCAATGGCTCACACCCGCCGACACTGGCGTGAGCCAGCTGAAAACAACCTTGCAGGTATATGTATCTGACTTCAATGATATTATTGCCGGGATAGATCTGCCGGCGTTTCATATCGCAGGACTGAAGGACTTCAGTTTTAAGGTGAGGCATGCGGTGGTGGACCTGAGCGACCTGGTGAACCCTGAGGGGCTTTTAGAACCGGATGTGTTATGGAGAGGGTTTTATTTACAGGAGCTGGAAGTAGCGCTACCCGCGCAGTTGGGTCGCCCTGTGGTGAAGGTAAGTGACTTTGTGATAGATGATGAAGGGCTTAGTGGAACGGTGGTGGCGAAGGATGTCATTCAACTGGGTGATGCAGGGTTGAGTGGATGGCCGATATCGATCAGCCAACTGGGGATCAGCTTCAGTAGGAACAGATTAAATGGAGGTACTTTCGGCGGGCAGTTGCAGATTGATTTTTTGGGGAAAACACCGTTGGACTATGAGGCAGCTGTGAATATGAGAGGACAGGAGCCTTACTATTCATTTGCGCTGGCGATATCGGAAGATCGGAAGTATGAGTGTTTTGCCGGTGAGCTGCTTTTAGATAAAAATTCACGCATAGAAGTAACAGATTTTGTGCCGGTTGCTACGCTGCATGGGCGGTTGAATATCAATAAAGGCGTCTTGAACATACAGGGCATTGGTTTCCAGCACCTGGTGCTTTCTACACAACCGCCTTATGTGCATAGCGGGGTTTTCTCCCTGAGTGGGAATAGCAGTAAAATGGCGGCATTCCCGGTTTCATTTGATGATATTCAATTAGGTATTGCAGAAGGGAAAGTTGCAATTGGTGCAGATGTGAAACTGAACTTCATGAACGCGGCTGATAAGGGGTTTAGCGGGTCCACTTCGTTTTTGGTAACAGACGGGAAGGTGAGTATCAGTGATATTCATCTTTCAGTGGCAGTGATGGCGTTTAAGTTGGACGGAATACTGACGCTTTTTGATAAGCATCCGGTTTATGGCAACGGTTTCAGGGGCTATTTAAAATTTGGATTGCCGGGTCCTGTTCCCGAAGCGAAGGCAACGGCGTACTTTGGGTCAAAGGACGATTACAGGTATTATCACGTAGATGCTTATGTGGGTACGAATATTCCTATACCTCCTATGTTAAACCTGACCGGGTTAATGGGCGGGCTATCTTATCATATGGAAAGGCCGGGCAACTTTGATGCGTATGGCGCAAGAAATAGGGTGGACCAGCAGGGAGGTCTGAAGGAGCAGGATGAGATCTTCCAATATATTCCTTCGAAAGAGGCTGGCCTGGGTTTTATGGGAGGAGTGTCGCTGGCCCTGGTAAAAGAAATGATCGTGAATGTGAATGCATCGCTGGAGGTGCAGTTCAGCACAGATGGGGGCTTTCGATACGCACAGTTTGACGGGGACGGGTATGTATTGCATGTACCGGTAAAAGCGCCTGCAAAGGATGATGGTGCACCGGTCCGCATTACATTGAAAATGCGGTACGACAATGTGAATAATACATTCGATGCGATCGCAAAGACTTACATCGATTGTTTTATGAAGGGCAACGGGGAGAGTGCTTTTCATACCGGACCTGATGGCTGGTACTTTTATATAGGCAGACCTTCGCAGATGTTTAACCTGGATATTGCCGGGTTAGCGCATGCAAAAGCTTATTTTATGACCGGGTCTATGGTAGAAGATATGCCGCCGTTGCCTAAAGAGGTCAGTGAGGTATTGGATGGCTACAATACAGCATCGTTCCCGTTGAAGTCTGGAGGAGGATTGGCTTTTGGCACACATTTTTCTATGGGATTCAGCTTTGATTATGGGGTGTATGGAGACTTTAATGTAGGAGCAGGTGCTGATATTTGTTTGCGTGATTATGGAGATGCCCGTTGTAAAGGCAGTAATGAAGTAATAGGGATCAATGGTTGGTATGCGTCAGGACAGGCATATGCTTACCTGAATGGAGAAGTCGGGATACGCGTGAAGGTGCTGGGCAAAAAGAGAGGATTTCCTATCGCTAAGTTAGCTGCAGCTGTGTTACTGCAGGCAAAAATGCCGAATCCCTCCTGGATGAAAGGAATGGTAGGAGTGAAGTATGCGGTATTGGGTGGCATGGTAAAAGGGACGGCCAGTATCAAAGTGGAGCTTGGTTCGCAGTGCGGGATGGTAGATGCGAAGGAACTGGATCTTGCAATTATTAGTGACATCAGGCCAGATCCAAAGTCAGCTGAGGTGAGTGTATTTGCTGTACCCCAGGTGGCTTTCAATGTACCTGTTATGAAACCGTTTTCAATGTTGAACAATTTTGATGAAGTGGAGACATATCGGGTACAGGTAGATGGAATCACTTTATTCAATGATAAAACAATCCTCGCCGGTACAACCGACATTGCTGCTGATGGTACAACAGCGACACTGAATCTGAGAGATATCCTGCCGGCGGTTACAGCGCTCAATGCCACGGCCAGGGTACATATAGAACGGCAGGAGGGCGGTAGCTGGATCGCTTTGGAAGATAGCGAGATCAAAACAACTTCATTCACGACCGGGCCTGCGCCTGATTATATTCCATGGGAGAATGTGGCTTATGAATACCCGATAAAAGGGCAGGCGCATTTTTTACCAAAGGAAACGACAAATGGATATATTAAACTGAAACGCGGACAGCCTTATTTGTTCTCAGACCAGATAACTGTGAAAATGGTGGCTGAAAACGGGCAGCCATTGCATACAAACTTTACTTATGATTCAGGAATGGCACAATTGAATTTTGCCATTCCGTCCGGGATGATGAAGGAAACTGTTTACAGCCTGCGTGTCTTGAAAGAAAGTACAGCCACCAGCGATAATATGGTGGCTGGTTCCCGTATAGCGATTGCTTCGGCTGGAGATACTACCCATGTTACCGAGAATACCCTGAAGGGCGATGCGATGGGTACAGGTAGTAAAGAACTGTTGAGTTATGGATTCCGGACGAGCATGTATAGCACTTTTGTCGACAAAATGAGTGGTGCGGCTCATCCACGTGATTTCTTTGATGTAGGTGCCGGGTATATCAGTGTGATAGGACAACGATGGGATATGGCGGAGACCTTTGATTCCTTTGAATTAAGTGAGCTTGTATCGCTGAAAGCAAATACAAATAATAGCTGGTGGCAGCAGCAGATCATACCATTGATCTACAACAATACCATTCTTCCATTATCATTGCCATCAGCTGCTGTCTGCCTGGCCAATGATGATGTTACAACCGGTAGAGCCCGAATGGTCTACTATGTTTCCTGTGAGGCCAACAAAGACTATCATACACTCCTGAATAAAACCGCACGCGTTCAGCCTTCATCGCCACTGCTGAATAGTCTGTATCCTGATTTGCAGCGGAATATCTATTACCCTGTAGATATTGCATATCAGTTACCCGGCACAAATCATATTACATCATCCATCACCAAAAGTATTTTTTACAAACTGTAAATATCCATGTACCGAATCTTATTGTTTTTGCTGCTCTCTCACCAATGGGTGTCAGGGCAGGACCACCGCGTAGCTGCTGTGGCAGATGTAAAACCGGGATTGATCAGACTGCGATGGGCGCCTTCCAGTATGGTGGGATGGGAGATGGGCATCAGATACGGTTATAATGTAGAGCGGATCACTGTAGACCGGACACCAGCTGAAGCCGTGTTATTAACGCCACTGCCCATCAGGCCGTATCCGCTGGACAAGATGGAGGCTGATAATGACAAAGTCGCTATTGTAGCAGAAGTCATTTATGGAGAGAAATTGGTCCCCGGGAAAGGGTTTGGCGCATTTTACGAAACACAGAATAAGTATGAATGGAGAATGGCCATGGCTTTGTTAGCCTGTGATCTTTCAATGCAGGCGGCCAGAAGCGCGGGGTTGTATTTTGAAGATAGAGATATCCGGGACGGGCGCCGCTATATATACCGCATCTCGGTAGCGCAGCAGCCTAAGAATATGCTTATAGACACGGCAGTAGTGATAGCGGCACCTCAGCTTTTGAGCAGGCCCCGGGAGCTGACGATCATTTGTGGAGATAAGACGGCTGATCTTGCCTGGAAACAGGATAACTATTCAGCGTATATAGTAGAGCGGGCACAGAATGGAAAGAACGAGCGTGATTTTCACCCGGTATCAGGTCTGCCCGTAGTTGCTCCTCATTTCAAAGATACGCTCCCTGATAATGACCATAGATATTCTTACAGAGTCAAAGGGATTACACCATTTGGCGACTACGGACCATACTCGGAAATCATAACCGGCATGGGCATTACAGCGGTCGCCTACAGACCAGAACTGGATACGATGATCATACAGGATAATAAATACGTTGAAATCCGCTGGTCCCTTCCGGGTGATCTGAAGGACCAGTTATCAAAGATTATGATTACCAGGGGCAGTAGTAGTAAAGGTCCATTTACCACGATCGGTACGCTAAACAGGATAAACAAGGCAGTGAATTCCTTTACAGACCATCATCCTGATGCCACGAACTATTATCGTATCAAAGGAATTACAAAACAAGGCACAGCTATATATTCATTCCCTTATTTTGCCCAGCTTACTGATACGATCCCACCTACGACGCCTGTAGGGCTGGAAGGAACAGTAGATAGTACGGGTATTGTCAGGTTGAAATGGAGGTCGAATACAGAACCTGATTTGTTGGGTTACAGGGTATTTCGTGCCAATCATCTCAAGGAGGAATTTAGCGAGGTAACAAGATCGATCTTATCAAAACGCCCCTGTAATGAGACACTTTCATTTATTGATACCATTACATTGCATACACTCACTTCAGACATTTATTATAAAATAATTGCTGTTGACAGAAACTATAATACCTCTCCCTATACCATCCCCATACAGCTACAACGCCCGGACACCATCCCTCCCTCCGCTCCCCTGTTTACTAAATCCATCAGTAATGATAGTGCCATAGTGCTTGCATGGCACAATAGTACCAGCAAAGATGTAGTGCGGTATTCACTTTTCAGCATCAATACACGAGATAGCATTCGAAAGCAGGTAGGTAGTTGGGATTCGGCTCACCTGCAAACTACATTCCATGATACCGCTGTCCGGCCAGGCAATACTTACTTCTATGAGCTACGCGTTTGGGATGCTGCAGGGAATTCCATTTGTGAAACCAGCAGCGATATCTATTTTGAACCGGGCATCCGGCCGCCGGTAAGTATCTGGAAGGCAGAGAAACAAAATAATCATATACTGTTGCGCTGGCAGTACGATGTACCGGATGTAAAGCAATATCGCATTTACCGTGCTAAAAATAATGATCCGTTTACCCTCTACGCTATACAAGACGGAGGTACAAATGAATTTCCCGACAATACCCTTTTCCTGGGCAACGTATACAAATATAAAATTTCCGCTGTGCTTCGTGGTGGTGTAAAATCTGCTATGAGTAAAGTTATTGAAGTCATTTATTAAACCTATGAAGTACTTAATTGTCTCTGTTTTGTTTGTTCAACAAGCCTATGCGCAGGCGCTCGACCAGTTAGCCATCAGGAAAGGTATCACCCTGAACGGCAGCATTCATGCCAGTACCACCGCTTACAAAGCTTTTGGCATGGAACAACGTCGTGACCCACTTACCTGGTACCTGAATGGGAATATCAATATTAATTTCTTTGGTTACGGCATGCCTTTCTCATTCAGCTATAGTAACCAGGGCACCCAATATTCGCAGCCATTTAACCAATACCGGTTCGCGCCTTCCTATAAGTGGGCCAGACTATACCTGGGTACCAGCAGCATGCAATTCTCCAATTATACATTGGCTGGTCATGTATTCAACGGGGTAGGGGTGGAGCTAACCCCCGGTAAATGGCGCATTGCAGCCATGTATGGCTCCCTGAATAAGGATATGAGACGAAATGGATATGGCGGTAAGGTAGGGTACGAGAACAACGGTAACTATTATAGTATGGCTTTCTTCAGTGCAAATGATATTTCGAATACAAATCAGACAGCTACATTTGCGCTAAAACAACGTATCACCCGGCGCATTTTCGCAGAAGCAGCATATTCTATTTCGGTACTGAACAATATCTACTACGACGCTATACAGGCAGGTATCGGCTACACAGCAGGTACCTGCGCCATCCAGCTCCGCTATGAACGTGTAGCACCAGACTATAAGACATTGGGTGCTTATGCTGTAGTCGATGATATGCGGAACATCACCGTCGCCCCAACTATGCAGCTGGCAAAAGGGAGAATAACACTCACCGCCAACGCCGGCATGCAGGTCAACAACCTCCACCACAGTAAAATGAGTGATACGCGTCGATGGGTTGCCAGTATCAACACTTCTGTTGTTCCTGATGACCATTGGGTAATCACCACGGGCTATTCGAATTTCAGCACTTTCACCCGCGTACGCCCACTTGTCGATCCTTATTTCACTAACCCGCTCGACACGTTGGATTACTACCAGGTTAACACTACTTATAACAACCTGTTAATGTATAAGATAAAAAAGAGCGCCATCACACTCAATACTTCTTTCCAGCACGCCAGCGATAAAAGTGATGCAAATGATAACCTGAGTAGTTTTCTGACAGCCAATCTGAGCTATACCTATCTGTTAGACAAACAAAACCTGTCCATCACGACCGCGTTTAATTATTACTATAACACGTCCACGGGATTAAACACTCAATTCTTCGGCCCTCATATCAACATCAGTAAACAGTTCTTTAATAAAGTCTGCAAGGCTGCACTACTTGTCACTTACAATATCACAAAGGCGGCTGCCACTCAGTCTACCCTTTTCAATACGGGTTGCACCTTTGGCTACACACCCAGGGGAAAGAAACATAACCTGGGCAGCTCACTGCTGTACCTTCAGAAAGGCGCTGTCAATGAATGGACCAGTAGCATGAACTATACGTATTCGTTTTAGGGTCGCAGGTGCCTGATAAAAATACCTAACTAGAAATCCTTTCGTAGTTTGGTCAGGTATTTCCTTACGGGTATATCATACAATGCCATTACCAGCCAGGCAAATGTAATAAGCAAGAGCAGTCCAATGACCACAATCCATGTTATATGGGTATTGTCCGGCTTATATTTACTAAGATAGTTGGCGAATGCAAACATGACCACGTAATGTGTCATATACAAAGGATAGGAGATCTTTCCCGCAAAGTTGCAGAAGGCTTTCGTTGTTGAATGCATGCCCGCACCGGCACCTAATGCTATCAGGAATGGGAAATATACCAACACTACCAGCGCTTCTGCAAGCCAGTTATATGTAAAATGCGGCATCATCAATGCTGCCAATAGCAACACAGATAGCCCTGAAAAGCCTAGCTTATTGCGGATGATCATGTTATACCGGAATACGATCATGCCAGCCAGAAAACTATATGCGATTCTGGCACCGCCCTGCCAGAAAGTTGGGCCACTCCAGCCACCCATCAGGTTACCTGCTTTGAAACTCACATAAATTATACCTGCCGCCGCCGGTATGAGCAAGGCTGCCAATAAGCGCCTGCTTAGTTTCCATAACACTACCCCATATAGGATATTCGCTATATACTCCCAAAACAAAGACCAGGAGGGCGCATTCAGGTTGAACAGGTTAAAATACCGCTCTGCCACTACAGGATAAGGGATCATTAGTATTGAACTCACAAAAAGCAGTGTCAGCTTCCAGCCATCATATGCAGCGGGCAGGGCCATAAACGGATCAAAGAGAAATGCCAGCAGGCCCAATACGGTACCTAGTATCACCAATGGATGTAAACGTATAATCCTGGAGGTAAAGAATGCTTGCAGGCCCATGTCCGCTATACGATTATCATAGGCATAGGCCATCACGAAACCGCTGAGACAGAAAAAGAAATCTACTGCCAGGAACCCATGCCCGATAAAGTTCCTGCTATAATCTGCAATGATGATCTCCATAAAGTGAAAGGTTACAACGGCAATAGCTGCCACACCTCTCAGACCGTCCAGTATTTCATAATGCTGCCTGGATTTAAGTAGATTCCCGTTCATAGCTGCCGAAAATAGGCATCCGGAATTAAAAATACAAGTTATAAATTTGCAGAATAAATGATTTGTATGCCCTTTGTTTTTATCCCAAAATTATTACCTTACCAGACTTTTATCTGAATCCGTTATGAATGCAAATGTACTCCCGTCCAAACCACACTATCAGATCCTTGATGGCCTAAGAGGTGTAGCTGCCCTGATCGTAGTTACCTTTCACATTTTTGAAGCCCATGCTACGAGTCATCTGAACCAGATCATTAATCATGGATACCTGGCTGTTGACTTCTTCTTCCTGCTTTCGGGATATGTGATCTCATATGCTTATGACGACCGCTGGCATAAAATGACCATTGGCAATTTCTTCCGCCGTCGGCTCGAAAGACTGCAACCTATGGTGATCATGGGAATGATGATCGGTGCGGCCTGTTTTTATTTCAGCGATTCACCGGCCCTGTTTCCGCAGATCCATACAGTACCTGTATGGAAACTGCTGTTAACCATGCTTATAGGATTTACCTTGCTGCCTGTTCCCGTGTCAATGGATATCAGGGGCTGGCAGGAACTGCATCCGCTGGATGGCCCGGGCTGGTCTTTATTCTATGAGTACATTGCCAATATCTTATATGCTGTAGGTGTCCGGAAATTTTCGAAAGGGCTGTTAACAGCATTGGTTATTCTTTCTGGCGCCGCGTTGATGCACTATACCGTTACCAGTCAGTCAGGTGATATTATCGGTGGCTGGTCACTCACGCCGGAGCAGATCAAAATTGGTTTTATCAGAATGATGTTCCCTTTTTTCGGAGGTCTGTTGCTCGCAAGGGTTACCAAACCTGTCCACATAAAAAATGCATTCCTTTGGTCAAGTCTGTTACTGGCGGTGATCCTGTTTATGCCAAGAATTGGCGGTGCTGCGCATTTGTGGGCGAATGGTTTATACGAAGCACTGGCTATTATCTTTATATTCCCCCTCGTGGTTTACCTTGGTGCCGGTGGGCAAACCCACAGTACAAAAGAATATAAAATATGCAAATTCCTGGGAGACATCTCTTACCCGATTTATATCACCCATTATCCATTTATTTACATTTACACAGGATGGGTCTACGACAACAGGCAGGCATCTCCGTCATTAGCTATTGGCTACGGACTGCTCACATTTGTTGTTTCCGTTCTTGTGGGCTATGCCTGTCTTAAGCTATATGACGAACCCGTGCGGGCATGGCTAAAAAAGAAATCCATTACATAATGAAGAAAACAACACGGGCAGAAAAGGCCCAGGAGACCCTGCAGATCATTGAACAGGGTTATTATCGTGTGAAAGATGAGGTGGTCAATATCAAGTCTTCCATTGCCACTATGCTCGAAGAAAGCAAATTGTATACCCCTGACGACTTCAGCTCCTTTATGCCGGCGGTAGCCGAAAAAGCTGCTTTGGCGAATGAAGTAACTTCATTCGAAGTAGTAAACACGACGGTGTTGGATGCAGCCACCACCATGATCCGTCAAAACAAAAAGATCGGTTGCCTCAATTTTGCCTCTGCGAAGAACCCCGGAGGCGGCTTTCTTGGTGGTGCCGTCGCACAGGAGGAAAGCCTGGCCATGTCATCAGCCCTATATGCCTCACTCTCAAAACATTTTGAGATGTATGAGTATAACCGGGCCAGACCTACACTACTTTATTCGGATCATATGATCTGGAGTCCGGATGTCGCCGTGTTTCGCAACGACAATGGCGAACTGCTGCCAGATCCCTATCCTGTCTCGTTCATCACCAGCCCGGCAGTGAACATAGGTGCCATCATGAATAATCGACCACACGAAAAAGCACAGGCCGGGGAGGTGATGTTACGAAGAATGGACAGGGTATTAGGTGTTTTCGTCCAACATAACATCCGGCATCTCTTACTTGGTGCCTGGGGGTGTGGGGTATTCCGAAACGATCCTAAAGATATTGCACGATACTTCGGATCTTATTTATTGGGGGATGGAAAGTACAGTAGATGCTTTAAATCAGTCGTTTTTGCAGTACTCGATAAAAGTGCCGCCACACCTAATCTGAAAGCATTTCAGGAAATTTTTACCTGAAAACAGGGAGTGTTAAAATTATTTGAAAAACAGGTGCAGGAATCTCTATCTTTGCGCCCGCAAGCGAAAACCTAATTTAACGCTCCTATACCTTTTATGCTAAGTGCCAGATTCAAGAAGTTCTCCTTGACAGCATTGAAAGTAATTTCTTTGTCTTTCGGTGGGGTAATCGTGCTACTATTCATCCTGCCTTTGCTTTTCCCAAAGGCTGTTTCAAACAAGATCAAGACCTGGGCCAACAATAGCATCACCAGTGAACTGAATTTCTCAAAGGCCAGATTATCCTTCTTTAATCATTTCCCGTCTTTAACACTTACCCTTTATGACTTTAGTCTGAAGGGATCTACACCTTTTGAACAGGATACACTCATGGTTGCTTCCGAAGTGTCATTAGGTGTAGACTTGTCTACCGTATTTTCGAAAACCATCAGGATCAATGAGATCTATCTGACAAAGGGAAATGTACATGTACAGGTAGATACAGATGGCCGGCCTAACTACAATATCTATCAATCTACAGCGCCTTCCAAAAACACGAAGGACGATACCAGTGGCGCTGCTCTACATATAGACCGCATCCAGCTGGAACATTGCCGGATCATTTACAACGACCGTTCGCTGGCATTGAATATTAAGGCAAACGATGTGAACTATGTAGGAAAAGGTGACCTTACCTCCAATAAGTTCGATCTTTATTCCGACATAGGCATTAATTCATTTGATCTCTCGTATGGAGGAGTGCCTTATATACAGTCCAAGAAACTGAAAGGTAACCTGATCACAAGAATTAATACAAAGTCGCTCGACCTTGTATTTGAAAAGAATGATCTGAAAATTAACCAGTTGCCCGTACAGTTCCAGGGGTCTTTCAGTTTCCTTCGGAACGGGTATGAGATGGACTTTCAGCTGGGGTCCGGGGCATCTACACTTGCAGCCCTGTTCAGTGCATTGCCGGCCAGGTATCTCTCCTGGATGGAGCATACCGATATTGATGGAGATGCAGAGCTCTCTGCTTCGCTGAAAGGAAAGTACATGGCAAAGGCGAACAGGATGCCTGATTTTACTTTTAAGATCAAGGTTAGAGATGGAGAGATTGCCAGTTCCGGCGCTTCCAGCAAGATTGAGAAATTAAGGCTGGACTTCATTACCCGCGTACCACAGCTAAATCCCGATCGACTTAATATTAGTTTAGACTCGTTATCATTTCAGCTGGGGCAAGGTCATCTGCTTGCAGATCTTGATATCACCAGTCTGACAAAGCCACTTGTAAAAGCCCGGATGGATGCTGATATTGATCTGGAGCAATGGACGAAAGCGATTGGCTATGATAAATTTAAACTGAAAGGGCATCTTGTGGCAACACTCAAAGCAGATGGCCGATATGTACCCAATGTAAGTGTACCTACTTTTGATTTTAAGTCTACTTTCAGTGATGGTGCATTGCAATTCGAAGATGTGCCGGAGCCGGTGAAAAACATTGGATTTGTAGTAGAGGCATACAGCCGGGATAACAGCTATACCAATGTACACCTCGACATAAGCCGCATTCATGCGCAGGCATTAAATAATTACATCCGGGGAAATGTACAGGTGAATAATGCTTACTCCCCAAATATTGATGCGAACCTGGCAGGATTGCTGCACCTGGAGGAATTGAAAAAATTCTATCCGCTTGATGGGGTCGACCTGCATGGAGATTTGAACATAAATATCAGCAGTAAAGGCACCTGGCTACCTGCACAGAAGTTGTTTCCTGTTACTATTGCCTCACTAAAAATGAACAATGGTGCGATCAGGACGAAGTACTATCCCAACCCGATCGGGAAAATCAATATAGATGCGATGCTGACTGACACCGCCGGTAATTTCAATGCGTTGAAGTTTGATATCAAACCAGTAGCTTTTGAATTTGAGGGACAGACTTTTAACCTCAAGGCAGCTGTAGATAATTTTAATGATCCGCATTATGATATCACCGCGAACGGTTCGATCGATCTGGGTAAGATCTACAAAGTACTGGGTAAGGAGGGGTATGATGTAAATGGGATGATCAAAGCAGATCTGTCCCTGCACGGTAAGCAAAGTGATGCGATGGCCGGCCAGTACGCGAAACTGAATAATAAGGGGAGTCTTACGGTGAAAGATGTGACCGTAAGGGCAAACATCTTCCCGTTGCCATTTCACATCAATGATGGTGTTTTTCGTTTCGCAGATGATAAAATGTGGTTTGATAGGTTCGACGTACACTATGGGAAGTCAGATATGCACCTCGATGGGTATCTATATAACCTGATCGGGTATATGACACAGAAAGACCAGCCCTTACAGGGGCAAATGGATCTGAAGAGTCATTATATACAGGTGGATGAGTTAGCTGCTTACACGGGTAATAATGATCCGGCTGATGCAGGGGCGGGAATGCCCGGTGTGGTAGTCATTCCCGGCAATGTAGCGTTGACGGTTAATGCGGCAGCTGACCGGGTGAATTATAGTAGCATAGACCTGCATCGTTTTCATGGAACATTGGCGATAGCAAATGGTACGCTGACTATGAGCAATACCGGTTTCAATATAATAGATGCCGCGGTGGTCATGGATGCACAGTATACAAGCCTGAGTCCCAAACGCGCACAATTCGATTTCAGGATCAATGCGAAGGAGTTTGATATCAGGCGGGCATATAAGGAAATTAAGCTGTTCCACGATATGGCTACATCTGCGTCGTCAGCCAGTGGGGTGGTCGGATTAGCGTATCACGTCAATGGACGCCTGGATGAAAATATGAAGGTATCGTATCCTTCCCTGACAGGTGAAGGCGTGCTGACATTGAAAAAGATTAAGCTGAAAGGGTTTAAGTTGTTGAATACAGTCGGTAGTAAGACGGGCCGGGAGGATTTGAAAGATCCCGGACTTTCTGAAGTTAACATCCGTAGTTCAATTGCTAACAATATTATTACGATTGAGCGGACAAAGCTGCGTATAGCAGGCATGCGCCCGCGCTTTGAAGGGCAGGTGAGCTTTGATGGGCGTTTGAACCTGAAGGGGCGTGTAGGATTGCCGCCGCTGGGGATCTGGGGGATACCATTCAATGTGACAGGTACACAGCATAATCCCGTTGTGAGGTTAGGAAAGAACAAAGACATGGATTTACAGGAAGGAAAAGAAGAGTAATTCAGTCTTATGACAGTTGGTGACTAAATGTTATTTTGGACATTTATTGTCTAAATGTCGAAAATAACATTACCTTTGTATCATATGCCGGAAGATATAATACAACAACAGATTCTGCAGGCGGCCCTGCAGCTATTTCAAAAACATGGTTATCAGAAGGTAACCATGGATGATGTAGCGAAGGCCATTGGCAAGGGGAGGAGCTCGTTGTATTATTATTATAAGAACAAGGATGAGGTGTTTGATGCCGTGATGAGCGCGCAGGTAGATGAGATCATAGGTGAGATCACCCGGGTGGTCGACAGGGAGCAGACAGTGGAGGGCAAGTTACGTGCCTATGGCGTTACCAAAATAAAGATCGGTCGTAAGCGGGGTTCCTTCTTTGATGCATTGGAAACAGGGATGAATGCAGATGAGATTTCGGTTTACACGCAACGCAAGCGGGTCATTCAGAAGAAGATCCGGAAAGATGAGGCGACCTTACTGAACCGCATTCTTGCAGCCTATGACTCCGTGGAGAAGGAAACAGTCATTTTTGTATTTACAAGTAGTTTACGCGGCATCAGGCGTGAATTCTCTTTAGATAATAGTTATGCACGTATGGAACCAGCTATCGATATGCTGGTACGTATGACAATGCTGGCCCTGAAAGGCTAGCTTTTTTTTTCTCTTATTTTCGACACTTTGCCGAATTGTGTCGAAAGGTCAATGTTTTTTACGTATGTTACAGGCTGGAAAAGGCAACGCGTTCAGGGCATTTCGCAATAGGAATTATGCTTTGTTTTTTTATGGTCAGTCGATCTCTCAGATTGGTACCTGGATGCAAAGGACCGCTGTGAGCTGGGTAGTGTATGCGATGACCCACTCCGCTTACATGTTGGGGCTGGCGGTGTTTATGCAGCAGTTTCCCTCGTTTTTGTTTTCATTGGTGGGAGGCATTGCATCGGATAGGTACAGTCGCCGGAAAATTTTGCTCATCACGCAGACGGCTTCATTGATTCAGTCAGCTTTGCTGGCAATACTCACTTTCAGCGGCCATTACCAGGTATGGCAGATCCTGGCATTGAGTGTCGTACTTGGCATTGTGAATGCATTTGATACGCCTGCCAGGCAACCGATGGTACATGAGCTGGTCAATAATAAGGAAGATATCACCAATGCACTGGCCCTGAATTCGGCCATGGTAAATATTGCGCGGTTAATAGGGCCGGCATTGTCGGGAATTGTATTGCAGGCATATGGTGCACATACCTGTTTTGCGGTGAATGCTTTCAGTTTTCTGGCGGTGATAGGTTCTTTGCTACTGATGCATTTACCGCCATTTGTCGTGCCTTTGCACAAAAAGGATGCGCTGACGGAATTGTCAGAAGGGTTTGCGTATCTCCGGCAGACTCCTCGCATCGGGGTCATTATTATCCTGATCCTGTGTATGGCTTTTTGGGTCCTGCCTTACGATACATTGATGCCTGTATTTGCAAAAGTGATCTTTTCGGGTAATGCCCGCACTTTTGGATATATCGCCAGTGCAGTAGGAGCTGGTTCTATTGCCGGAAGTTTATTCCTGGCGTCGTTGAAGAAAGGGGAGCAACTGGCGGCCATATTGCTGGTGAGCATTGTGATATTGGGGATTGGATTAATCGGTTTTTCCCGCTGCACTTCTTTTTATGCAGGTATGCCATTTGCCGTGATTATCGGGTTGGCATCGCTCGTGCCGATGACGGCCAGTATCACGATTATACAGGTAGAGGCTGCCGCCCATATGCGGGGTAGGGTCATGAGCTATGTGGCGATGGCATATTTTGGTATGCTGCCGTTAGGAAGTTTATTGGCGGGCACCGTTTCACAAAAGATATCAGCGCCGCTGACCATGTTGATACAGGGAGGCATTGCGCTTGTCATTGCATTCATATTTTCAAACTATCTCAAATTTAAGAAATGAGTAACACTGCTTTATTAGTAATGGACATGCAGTCTGCCATGCTCAGCACATTAGGTATGGGTGCTGCGGTAACTGCCAATGTAGCAAAGGCGATCGCCAGCGCACGGAGTAAAGGCATTCCGGTCATATATGTAGTAGTAGGTTTCAGACCTGGTGCGCCAGAGATCAGTGACAGGAACAAGGGCTTTAGTGCAGCAAAACAGATGTTCGGGAACATCGCTCCCGCTGATTTTATGAAAATACATCCCGATGTGGAACCACTGGAGAATGAAGTCGTGGTGGTAAAACGTCGTGTAAGTGCATTTACCGGTAGTGATCTGGAGGTTGTGCTGCGGGCCTTTAACATTCAACATCTGGTATTGACAGGCATTGCGACCGGCGGAGTTGTATTGTCTACCCTAAGGGAAGCGGCAGATAAAGATTTCGAGATTTCTGTGTTGGCCGATGCCTGTGCTGACCGGGAAGAAGAGGTGCATGAATTCCTGACGGCAAAGATCTTTCCAAGACAGGCTGAGGTGCTGACTGTGGCAGAGTGGAGTAAGTAACGCCGAAAGAGGCTACCTGGCACAGGTAGTCTCTTTTTGTTATATTTACAGTATGCAGGTGTTGCCTTCCATATCGCTCCGCCCATTTATCCGGCATTATCTTTTTATAGAGAATGCTGTGCGCACGCCTATTCGTTTCTTTTCTGACGGTAATCCGGGTATTGTATTTTGCAACGGAGAGATCATCCTGGACCAGGAATATTTACCTGCTGCATTTGCTTACGGGCAGATCACCCGGTACAAAGATCTGTATTATTCCGGTTCCCTGTTGATCGTGGTATTCCGGCCATATGGACTGCACGCGTTGACAGGGATTCCAGCTACAGAGCTGAACGATCAGTTTGTAGACCTGTCGCTCATTTTTAAGCAACCGCCTACAAGGGAAACGGTCGATGCATTCTTTACCTCCCTGCAACAGCATACCTGTTCCCTTACACAGGCCACTATTGACTATATCGATCAGCAGAGAGGGCAGTTGTCTATGGTACAGTTGCAGCATTTCACCGGTTATCAGGAACGGCAGCTGGAGCGGCGGTTTAAAGCCAGTGTGGGGATCAGTCCTACCAGGTACTGCAAGATTGTAAGAACGCATACTTTTCTGAAATCGCTGAAGAAGGAAGAAAAGATCACCCCGGTTGTATTTGAAAATGGATATTGTGATCAGTCGCATGCCATCAAGGATTTTAAGAAACTCACCGGCCTCACGCCCCGACATTATCTGCATCATAATTTTCCACTGGCCAGCAATTTTCTAAGTCGGAATTGTACAATTTAATGTTCTGCTCTCCGGGTACCTTCGTCCCATGAAAGTCACTACCGTACAATTCGAACATCGCAGCGGAGATAAAAGCTATAACCTCTCTGTGATTGAGCAACACGCTGCTGCAGCGGGGTCGGATCTCATCGTATTTCATGAGTGCGCAGTTACCGGCTATACATTTGCCCGCCATTTATCCAGGGAGCAGCTCTGGGAGCTGGCAGAGCCGATTCCTTCAGGAACGTCCGTCAGGGCACTGACAGAGATAGCGGGGAAATATAATATTGCTATAGCGGCCGGATTATTTGAAAGAGAGAACGATCGTATCTATAAAGCATATGTGTGCGTAGATAAAACCGGGCTGCTGGCAAAGTTCAGGAAACTACATCCCTTTATTAATCCGCACCTCACACCCGGCAATGAATACTGTGTATTCGATCTGTACGGCTGGAAGGTTGGTATACTGATCTGTTACGACAATAATATCATTGAAAATGTAAGAGCGACCCGCCTGTTGGGGGCAGAAATTATATTGATGCCGCATGTTACAATGGGTACACCATCCACACGCCCGGGAGCAGGTTTTATAAACCCGGAATTGTGGGCAAACAGGGTGGTTGATCCTACCAGTCTCCGGATAGAATTCGATGGCTTAAAGGGGCGGAAATGGCTCATGAAATGGTTGCCCGCCAGGGCCTATGACAATGGTATATATTGTGTATTTGCAAACCCTATAGGGATGGATGATGATCAGCTCAGGAATGGATGTGCTATGATCATCGATCCCTTTGGAGATGTTATTGCGGAATGCAGGGCGCTTGGCAATGATATGGCGACTGCTGTGCTGACCAGGGAGAAGTTAGTACAGGCTGGCGGACACCGTTACATAGCAGCCAGAAGGCCTGAATTATACAGGGAGATTATTGGTGCTGCGCATATCTCTTCACAGCAGGTGGTATGGTTGCCGCCGGGAAAATAGTTACCTTCCATGCATGGATAATGAATTACTTGCAAACCGTATTCGCGAACGGCTGGAAGATCTCTCCAATCTGAAGGAAATCCGTATGATGGGTGGGTTAGCCTTCCTGTATAATGATAAAATCCTGGTGGGTGTTTACAAGGGTGATATGATGGTGCGTATAGATCCTGCTCAACAGGATGAAGTGTTGGAACGGAATGGATGCCGGCCAATGGAATTGGGCCGTCCTATGAAAGGGTACGTGCTGGTTGATGAGACGGGGATGAGAACGAAGGCAGACTTCGATTACTGGATCCAATTGGCACTGGCTTATCATCCATTGGCAAAATCAGCAAAGAAGAAAAAAAAATAAGAGACCAGCTTTGTCGTAAGCGGTCTCTTATTTTTTGTATGCCTGAAGTCTTCTCAGGAATTCAGGCGTGCGAGTTACTTTTCGTAGTATTCAAACGCATCGATAATGTCGAGATATACCCCATCAAATCCGGCATCCAATATCTTTTGGGTATAAGAACTATCATTGCCATAGATGATCTTCTGCCAGTCGCTATACCAGTACTTCACTTTATAATTTCCCGGCCAGTCGGGATTTACGGCGTCTAACCAGGCTGGTTTGGTACTGGTCCATTTTGTTTGCCAATAATACCTGTAGTCTTCTGCTTCACCGATAGACATGTAAGATATGACAAGCCTGGTACCTCCATTGGCTTTCATTTTAAGTGCCGCAAGTTCCGCAGCGGTAAAGGCAGTTTTATCAAAATACAGATCGGTGATCAGCAGGTCATAGTTCGTTGCTTTTACCGCATTGATAAAAGCGGTTTTAGAACTAAACTTACCGGCGGGATCTATGAGGTAGAGGAAATTCTTAACCTGGTCCATGCTGGTGACAGCGGTGGTATTCTCCGCGTAAATGGGAGACGGGAAAGCAGGAATATCGTCCAGTCCGCGGGAATCGGCGGCAAAGCTGATATATCCCTGTGCATGATTCTTTGTATAAGAATCCGTCATCCTGGAATGTGTAGCGCAATAGTCTGTAACGAGGATGGTATTACCTGCATTTTTTGAGATCTTCAGGAGTGGATTCAGGTAGTTGATGGTTGAAGTAGGTGTAGCTACATCATCGTCATCATATCCATAATAAAGGTCTTCCTGGCCGTTGGCATCAATCGCGTTCAGGTAGGCGGTATCCGGAGTGCCGGTGCTCTCGCCGTTTTTCGTCACCAGCTCAATGCCGTTTTGTGGTACTACAATAAATCCTGCATGGGCGGCTTTTGCATATTTACTGATGCCAATGACAAAGTTACGCATAGCTTGTTTGTAATCGCTGGTAGCAGTATCGACAGCTGCACTGTCTTTGTTGGATCCTGTGTTTGTATCAGTATCATTGTTCTTGCTACATGCGCTTAAGGCGAAAAGCGCAAATGGAATCAACAGTATAGGTTTCATAAAAATATGGTGATGGTGATCCGGTAAAATTAGCCGAAATTTTTCTATCCAAAATAGGGGCGGGGGATTTAACAAAACATTGGGAGCATGCTGCTGATGATTGTCAACGACTTGAGTTGAAATAAATAGTGTTTTCACGGAAGATTCCCTGCGTGATTCTGTCGCAGGTTGCAAAATTCAAATCTTATACTGATAGAAAATGGCTTGTCACGCTCTGAAGGCGATGGGGGACAGGCTGGTTTGTTTTCTGAAGAAATTGGAGAAATGGGCAACTTCTTCAAAACCCAGGCAATACCCGATTTCCGAGATGGTCCAGCTGGTTTGCCTGAGGAGGATCTTAGCTTCCTGTGTAATCCGGCTGCTAATGAGGTCAGTAGTTGTTCTGCCGGTCTGTTCTTTTAGTACTTTGTTGAGGTGGTTCACATGGATGGCGAGTCGGTCTGCATAGTCTTTAGGAGTGCGTAACTGTAATTGCTGCCGGGTAGATTCAATGGGAAATTGTCTTTCCAGCAGTTCCACAAAGAGGGATGACACCCTGGAACCGGCATTATGCGTAGGATAAAGGGCTGTGGTAGGCTGTAACTTCTGTCCGTAGTGAATCAGTTCAATGATATAATTACGGAGCAGGTCATATTTATAAGCGTAGTTGGATGACATTTCTTTGATCATCTTTTTGAAAATGGTCAGTATTTCGTCTTTTTCTTCTGCTGTGACTTCGAATACCGGGTAGCCGCCTGATTTGAAAATGGGTAGATCTTCCAGTATGAGCCCTGTTTTGGAGGGTGTCATGAACTCTTCGGTAAAGATGCAGAAATTACCAGCCTGCGCGGAGTCCTGCGGGATCCAGTTGTAAGGGATCTTAGGCGTGGAAAAGATCAGCGCACTCTTTTCAATATCGATCACCTTATCAGCATATTCTGCCCGGTTGCGGCCGATAATGAGATTGATCTTATAAAAGGCCCTTCTGTTGTAGGGCATGGTGGCTGTTCTTTTATGGATGGCTAAAACCTCCGCTACATCAAATACGTTGAAATGACCTATCTCCCTGCTGATTGTATCAGGCAGGGGCATATTTTTATCTTCGTAGAATTCGGCGACAGAAATAATCTTCATGGTTGTAAAATTCAAATATACAATAAATGTAGGCAAGACTTTTGTACCAGTGCCTGTAAAAGAAACTGATGATTGAGATTCTTCCATCCATGCCCAATAATATGGTCGGCTTCAGAGCCACCGGCGAAGTAACGCAGGATAACTTTTTGAATATAGTAGACCCTGTGGTAAGGGAGCTGGTAGCCCGTACAGGAGAGTTGAACTACCTGATGATCATAGAGACCCCGTTAAAAAACTGGACCATGGGTGCATGGTTGCAGGATGCATTACTGGGGGTAATGGAAATATCCAAATGGAACCGGGTAGCGATTGTGTCCGGATCGGATCTGCTGAATAAATTTACGGATGTGTTCAGCATTTTTGTACCCGGTACGTTCAGAGGCTTTCCTGCGGAAGACTTCAGTAGTGCGGTACAATGGGTGGCTACCGGGCAGGAATAACCTTACGGCCTGCAAATCAATTCAAGCACCAAATTATTTTTTAAATATATACGACAAATATTTATATATTTGCCCTTTAGGTAATTGTTAAGCCTGTAATCTGTACGAAATATTACGGGTTAGCTTTACACAAAAACGCATTGTTCAGTAAAAATTCGCATTGTTCGTGATGTCATCTTCATCACCCGTATTTTCTTTGGGCCAAGGTATGTCCTGACCACATCTATGGTACAACAACATCACCTGAAATCTATGAAATTTACTGGCTTCACGTTCGCGCACTTTTTCGCATACCTATGAAAGAAAATTTCATGAAAGTAGCGTTAAGCATTTGTTTCTGCTTAATAGCGTTCCCATTTCTGGCAAAGGGCCAGTTACCTTTTAGTCCGTGTAGTCCCAGCGGAGGTAAAAGGGCCGATGTATTGGGGGTTGAAACCAAATACAGAGCGCCCGGTGGCGCGGCGCCTACATTTACAATTCCTACAGGTACCAAGTCCATCGCGGTATATGTTTCCTCCGAAACAGGTATTACTTCCGGTGTTTCCGATTACGATCAGGGAGATGAGGACTTTATCACTATCAATGCCATCATTGATGTGGGCAACAGAACTTCTTCCGGCTATGTAAACTATGCGAAGAACACCAATACTGACGGTTCTGGTACAAACGTATATGGATGGAAGAATGCTGCGCTCGGTGATACCATTCCCCAGGCAAGTAAGATAGGGGATGCGTTACCTTACCTCAATAACGTGAAATTTTCTATCTCAGGCAATACACTGACGATCGCAGAAAATGCAAACGGTATCCATTCCTCTTATTATGTGGAATACCTTTCTCCTTATAATAACTCTTTAAGTCCCCTGGACCCTCAGATCAGAGCATTGTTGCACGGTACCACCACAACAAACACTGATCTGAGTATTCCCATTCCTACGGGTGCTGAAATTGTGTTCATTTCTGCAAAGGGTACGAACTCCAGCTATACAGATCTGAATACAACATCTGGTACGGAAGAGGGGTATGCAAATATGCGTTTTGGTATTGACCTGACAGCGGGTACGCTGAATGGTTTTGTGACATTGGCGAATGGTGGTTCTGTTACAAGAAGATCTACTTATGTGGTGAGCAACAAAGCCGTGACGTCTACAAGTGACATGGTGTCTTCCGGCAAAATTACAGGTGATTATACCGGCAAGCTTACGACCGATGGAGCGGTGGGTTTATATAATCCTAAAATTTATGTATCTGGCAACAACCTGATAATAAAAAGAGATGCAAATTATGCTCGGGATTTTGATGATGCATATGTGGTCGAGTTTTATTCACGGGTAGGACTGGGTATGAGCACGGAGTTCATCGATTCTGATATCGCAGCCATTCTTGACGGTAGTTATACCTGGGGAGCAAAGCGCACCTTTACCATTCCTTCCGGTACGAACTTTATATATTTTAATGAAACGGGTAATGCGGTAAATACAGATAGGGAAAGTAATGAAAACTCCCTGGCAGCGTACGGCTATATTGATCTGACGGCTGCTACCGTGACAGGTTACTTTTACCAGCAGGTGGGATTGAGTGGTACTACCCGAAGAGATGACAACTATGCGTTTAAGAATGTTCCACTAGATAGTACCAGTACGCGTAACGCTTCTGGTACAGTTGGTTTTAAAAACACGGGGGCAGTATATGATATCAGCTTCTTCCTCTCTGCCGATAAGAGTCAGCTGACAGTGATCAATAAAACAGGTCTGGCGAATCCAAGTTACCAGTTCCTGTTGTCATGTGATTATTACGGATCGCGTCCGGATGTGGCATTTAGTACAACATCGGGGATCAGCTTTGCCAAAGGCGGTTCCTGTAACATTGTAAAGGCTACTGTGAATGTATGTAATCCCGGTTCGGGTAACAGTAGTGGTGGTATGCCGGTATCATTTTATTCCGGAGACCCGACTACAGATCCTTCTTCTATATTATTATATACAGGTACGTTCAACCAGGATATCCCACAGGGAGAGTGCCGTACATTTACGTTTAATCTGGACCTGAGCAGTTTTAGCAATGTGAATATTCCGCTGTCAATGGTACTGAATGACAATGGCTCATTTGTATCTGGTGGGGTAGGCCATGTAGTAGGTACGCCTTTCACACTGGCAAGTCTGGCGAATCAGAACAGTAAATATAAAGAGTGTTATTACGACAACAACCTGATCTCTGCACAAATTGCAGTGAACAATTGTCCTGTCGTAAATCTTGATCTTGATAGCAGTTCGGGTGCGACTAAGCGGAACTTTATTAATTATTTCTCAGCGGGTAGTGCTACCGGTGCGAATATCGCGGATAATGATGTGACGGTGTCCGATCCGGATGGAGATAATATTTCCAGTGCAAAGATCGTACTGACGAATGATCAGGATGGTGCCAGTGAGTACCTGATCCTGAATGGTACGTTGCCTTCCGGTATTACCATTACCGGTGCAAATACAGATACCATTCGTCTGACAGGTGTGGCCAGTGCCGCGGCATATGCGAACGCATTGAAGCTGATCCAGTATATGAATACGAAAGGAACACCGAACACCACGACCCGTACGATCACTGTTGAGGTGAATGATGGGAAGGAAACCGGTCCGGCTTCTACGACCAGTATTTATATATTGACGTCACCGAGAGTGAATGTAACGGGTAATGGTTCTTCCATTGCAGATAATAAAACGACCACATCGACCACAGATGGTACTAATTATGGTGTGTTGACGTCTACGGGTGGGGCAGTGAATGCGACTTTTATTGTGCAGAACATTGGAACCGGTACGATCACCCTTACTGGTACACCCAGGGTAGCGATCAGTGGAGATGCCGGGTTTAGCGTAACGGCACAGCCTTCAGGAACCAGTATTACAAGTGGGTCGGGTTTGAATTTTGTAGTGACATTTAATCCGGCATCACATGCGATTGGTACTTATACGGCGGTCGTTACTATTAAGAATAATGATAGTAATACGGATCGTGCTTCGTATTCCTTTACAGTATCTGCGGTAGTGAATAATCTGCCGACGGTATCAGACAATAGTGTGTCAGGACCGGAAGATAATGCGCTGACATTTACTGCGGCAAATTTCACCAGTGTTTATACGGATCCTGATGGCACAGCGTTGTCGAAGATCAGGATCGTGAGTTTGCCATTGAATGGTAGTTTCAAGTTGAATGGAACGAATATTACATTAGGGCAGGAGATCGTGGCGGCAGATCTGGCTAGTATTGTATTTACACCGACGGCGAACTGGAATGGAACAACTTCTTTCCAGTGGAATGGTTCGGATGGAACGTCTTATGCTACTGCTCCGGCTACTATGACGATAAATATCACACCGGTAAATGATGCACCTACTATGTCATTGCCAACAGGTTTGGCAGTAACAGAGGATATACCGGCTTCATTGAAGGACGTATCTTTTGCAGATGTGGATGCAGGAACCGGATCGGTGTCGGCGACATTTACAGTGCCTACGGGGTGGTTCAATGCGGCTACAGTAGCGGGTGTTACGGTTACCGGTGCGGGTACTAACAATGTTACCCTGTCAGGAACTTTGTCTGCTATAAATAGTTATATCTCAGGAGGCAACCTGACTTATGCTGCCTCACATACACCTCCGGCGACAGAGACTATTACGGTAGTAATCTCTGATAATGGCAATACAGGCGCGGGAGGTATTAAAACGGCGACTGGTACGATATCGTTGGGAATAACAGCGGTGAATGATGCACCGACTGGTCCTGATACAAATGAGGAGGTGAATCAGGATACGGAGTTAGATAGTAAAGTGACAGCGACGGACCTGGATGGTGATGCGATGACTTTTGCGAAGGCCGGCAATCCATCTCATGGAACGGTGACAGTGAATAGTGACGGTACATATCAATATATGCCGGCTGCGGGCTATGTGGGTACAGATAAGTTTACTGTGACGGTGAGTGATGGACATGGCGGTTCTTCGGTGATCACGGTGAATATTACAGTAAAGAAATTGAATCATGCACCGGTGGCGGTAAATGATAATTATACATTGGCTGAGGATGTACCTTATACAGGTAATGTGTTAACCAATGATACTGATGTAGATGGGGATGCATTGACGGCTTCGTTAATAGTTGCACCGGTGAAGGGTACGGTCGTGTTGAATGCGGATGGCAGTTTTACTTATACGCCTGACGCGGATTATAATGGTTTGGATAGCCTGAAGTACCGCGTGTGTGATAATGGGTCGCCGGGTATGTGTGATACTGGTACGGTTATCTTTACAGTGACAGCTGTGAACGATGCTCCGGTAGCAGTGAATGATGCCGTGACGGTTACAGAAGATACACCTGCGACAGGTAATGTACTGACTAATGATACGGATGTAGAAGGCGATGCATTGACCGCTTCATTGTTGGTTGCGCCAGTAAACGGTACAGTTGTATTGAATGCAGATGGTAGCTTTACTTATACGCCTAACGCGGATTATAATGGTTTGGATAGCTTGAAGTACCGCGTGTGCGATAATGGGTCGCCGAGTATGTGTGATACTGGTACTGTTATCTTTACGGTAACAGCTGTGAATGATAATCCATCAGGATCAAATACAACAGAAACAACAAATGAGGATACGCCACTGAACAGTCATGTAACTGCAACCGATGTAGATGGGGATGTAATGACTTACAGCAAGGGCACTGATCCAGCCCATGGTACAGTAGTAGTAAACAGCGACGGTACATATACCTATACACCAGCTGCTGACTACAATGGTCCGGACAGCTTCACCATTGCCCTGAGTGATGGCAAAGGCGGAACAGGTAGTATCACTGTAAACATCACAGTGAATCCTGTGAATGACAATCCAACAGGACCAAATACAACAGAAACAACCAATGAGGACACCCCACTGAACAGTCACGTAACTGCAACCGATGTTGATGGCGATGTGGTGACGTATTCAAAAGGCACAGATCCAGCCCATGGTACAGTAGTAGTAAACAGCGATGGTACATATACCTATACCCCAGCTGCTGACTACAATGGTCCGGACAGCTTCACAGTGGCGTTGAGTGATGGCAAAGGCGGAACAGGCAGCATCACTGTAAACATCACAGTGAATCCTGTAAATGACAATCCAACAGGACCAAATACAACAGAAACAACCAATGAGGATACCCCACTGAATAGTCACGTAACTGCAACCGATGTAGATGGAGATGTAGTGACCTATTCTAAAGGCACTGATCCTGCTCATGGTACAGTAGTAGTAAACAGCGACGGTACATATACCTATACCCCAGCTGCTAACTACAATGGTCCGGATAGCTTCACTGTTGCGCTGAGCGATGGTAAAGGTGGAACAGGCATTATCACTGTAAACATCACAGTGAATCCTGTGAATGACAATCCAACAGGCTCAAATACAACAGAAGTCACCAATGAGGATACCCCGCTGAACAGTCATGTAACTGCAACCGATGTAGATGGAGATGTAGTGACCTATTCTAAAGGCACTGATCCTGCTCATGGTACAGTAGTAGTAAACAGCGACGGTACATATACCTATACCCCAGCTGCTAACTACAATGGTCCGGATAGCTTCACTGTTGCGCTGAGCGATGGTAAAGGTGGAACAGGCATTATCACTGTAAACATCACAGTGAATCCTGTGAATGACAATCCAACAGGCTCAAATACAACAGAAGTCACCAATGAGGATACCCCGCTGAACAGTCATGTAACTGCAACAGATGTAGATGGTGATGTGGTGACTTATTCTAAAGGCACAGATCCAGCACATGGTACAGTAGTAGTAAACAGTGACGGTACATATACCTATACCCCAGCTGCTGACTATAATGGTCCGGACAGCTTCACTGTTGCGCTGAGTGATGGTAAGGGCGGAACAGGCAGCATCACTGTAAACATCACAGTGAACCCTGTAAACGACAATCCAACAGGACCAAATACAACGGAAGTCACCAATGAGGATACCCCGCTGAACAGTCACGTAAGTGCAACCGATGTAGATGGTGATGTGGTGACCTATTCTAAAGGTACCGATCCAGCACATGGTACAGTAGTAGTAAACAGCGATGGTACATATACCTATACACCAGCTGCTGACTATAATGGTCCGGATAGCTTCACAGTTGCATTGAGCGATGGTAAGGGCGGAACCGGCAGCATCACTGTAAACATCACAGTGAATCCTGTAAACGATAATCCGACAGGACCAAATACAACAGAAACAACCAATGAGGATACGCCACTGAATAGTCACGTAACTGCAACCGATGTTGATGGCGATGTGGTGACGTATTCTAAAGGCACAGATCCTGCCCATGGTACAGTAGTAGTAAACAGCGACGGTACATATACCTACACCCCAGCTGCTGACTATAATGGTCCGGACAGCTTCACAGTGGCGTTGAGTGATGGCAAAGGCGGAACAGGCAGCATCACTGTAAACATCACAGTGAATCCTGTAAATGACAATCCA
>NZ_JBCNKF010000037.1:0-77738 GCF_039596155.1 Chitinophaga sp. | reverse complement strand
GTTTACGCGCAGGCATTACGCCATTGACGAATAATGCTGCAGGATGTAAGCCCGGGAAATATTCGGCGTTATAAATTTCACGGTAGAGCGACTGTGTTACTTCCGGATTTTTAAAGAATCAAGAAACTAACCTAATTACTTTCCATGAGCCATTCGATTGTTCCGCAACAGTTGAATGTATTAAAAGACGCAACAGTTTACGCGCAGGCATTACGCCATTGACGAATAATGCTGCAGGATGTAAGCCCGGGAAATATTCGGCGTTATAAATTTCACGGTAGAGCGACTGTGTTACTTCCGGATCTTTAAAGAATCAAGAAACTAACCTAATTACTTTCTATGAGCCATTCGATTGTCCCGCAACAGTTGAATGTATTAAAAGACGCAACAGTTCGCGCGCAGCATCACACCATTGACCAGGAAAGCAGCAGGAAGATTAAAACAGCATTCATCCACGACTTTTATCCAGCGATTTGATCGTTTTCGTATCATAGGAACACAATTCAAAACTACCTGCCCTGCAGGCCTGCGAGGTTTGCAGGATAACGTTCACCCTGAAGGCTGATGTGGTCCAAAGCCGTATTGATACGAACAAGATCATCATCGCTTAAGGCGATGTTTACAGCGCCTGTATTTTCTTCCAGGCGTCCCATTTTTGTAGTTCCCGGAATTGGTACAATCCATGGCCTTTGCGCCAGCAGCCATGCCAGTGCAATTTGCGCCGGCGTTGCGTGCTGTTCTGCAGCAATCGTTGTCACCAGGTCAACGATCGTTTGATTCGCTTCCCGGTTTTCTTTGCTAAAGCGAGGCAGGACATTTCTCCAATCGGTCTTGTCAAACTCAGTGTCCGCATTCAGCTTACCTGTCAGGAATCCTTTGCCCAACGGGCTGAATGGAACGAAGCCGATGCCCAATTCTTCAAGCAATGGAATGATTTCGTTTTCAGGTTCACGCCAGAACATAGAGTATTCGCTTTGCAGGGCTGCCAAAGGCTGCACAGCATGCGCGCTGCGTATACTTTGCACGCTGGCTTCGCTCATACCGAAGTGTTTAACTTTGCCTTCTGCAATCAGATCTTTTACAGTTCCGGCAACGTCTTCAACAGGAACATGCGGGTCCACACGGTGTTGATAAAACAAGTCGATATAATCGGTCTGCAGATACCGGAGCGAGTTTTCCACCACCTGCCTGATGCGTTCGGGGCGACTATTCAAACCATCTGTATTCCTGCTGTTGTTAAAACCAAACTTAGTAGCGATGATTACTTTGTCACGCACATTGTGCAACGCTTTTCCTACCAGCTGTTCATTGGCGCCCTGCCCATACGCTTCTGCAGTATCAAAGAACGTAATACCGGAATCATACGCTTTTTGAATGAGTGCAACGGCATCTTTTTCGTTCGTAGCCGGACCATAACCATGGCTTAATCCCATGCAGCCAAAACCAAGTTCGGAGACTGCTAATCCAGAGGTTCCTAAATGTCGTGTTTTCATGTTGGACGTGCTTTTATCTTTACTGCTGCAAAATTGTGGAGAAAGGGGGAGGGGGGGGTATACAGATTACGGATTTTCCTACCAATATTACTGATCGGAAAGTCTATGTTAAAAGGGGATCTGCGGATGCTCAATTTTCTGGCGATATAGGTACAGGTTATATAAAAGCTCCTGGAAGTATCGGCTTTTTGCCGGTGTACAAGTTATGTATCGCTATTACGTCAATTGTAAAAGCTCCTGAAAGTATAGACGTTTTCCATTATAAATATAGTCCATGTACAGCTGTTACCTCAATTATAAAAGCTCCTGAAAGTCTTAGGCGTTTTGCCAGTCTTATTTTTAAATAGCTTGCTGAACGACAGCGGATATTCAAATCCCAAGCGATAGGCAATCTCGCTGACAGAGGTGAACATCGCATGCCTGTGCCAGCAATATTTCGGGTAATGAAGCCGGCATGCAAGTTATAACCCATTACTTATAGATATGCAAAAGAATGGCCAGGCCTACGCCTGACCATTGCTTTAATTAGTGTTGTATTATTATCTGTCTGGTTGTAGATGCATTACCGCTGGTAATCACCTGCAGCAAATAATTTCCATTAGATAATTTGGAAACGTCAAGATTAACCTTGCCCGATGGTTCCGTGTATTTTTTGCGCAGCACCATCTTTCCATCCATTGTATACACCTGTACTTCTGAAATAGCCTTGTTTTTAGCTATACCGGCTGTATTATAGGTTATACTTTCCTGCGCAGCAGATCGTGCGGCTTTGCTGGTATTGTCATATGTCGCTTCAGACTCAGCGGCTATCGTTATGATATTTTGTGCAGGGTTGGGAAATATAGCAGTTGCCATAGATGTTCCACCCCCGGTACATCTTACACTTACCGGTACGCTTGATTTAGCGGATGTTCCACAGGCATTTATCACTTGAACACCTACCCGGACAACCACACCACAGCCAACAGATGAGCCGTAATTCGGCGAAGTGCTTATTGTACCGGCACTGTTTCCTTCTGTCCATAAGTAGCCTGTTGCACCTGGCACGGGTGTAGCCCGTATCACATAATCCTGCCCTCTGTACTCCGGACTGCTAAGGACTGCAGCTGGCGTGCCTACGGTTACTGTTTTCGTAATATTGGCATCGGCACCGCACAGGTTCCCGATAGCCGCATTCAGCTGTATTACACCGTTATTTAGTTTGGTCATAATACCCGAACTGCTTATGCTGGCCACAGATGGAGAGCTTATGCTCCAGGTAAGACTGGCGCCGGTCGGGAAATTATTAATAGAAAACGGGGTAGAGGTGGAGCATACTACATTATCTCCTGTAATAGAAAGGGCTGATTTACAGGCTTTGATACAGTTAAAGGTAGCTGCCTGCCGCTGTAACAGCCAGTTTGTCGCCGCCTGTGAATAGCTGATGTGTAACATATTGACGGTTGGCGCATAAAAATCCTGTACGGAGGTAGCGTTCGCACAATTTACGATATCGCAGATATCCCTGTTAAGATAAGTGACAGGGTCATTGATGGCGAGGGAGCTAACGGTAGGTATAAAGCAGAATTGCGGCTGTAAAATTGATACCGTTGCAAATTTCAGGAAATCCGGCAGCTGTTTTGCTATCTGGCCGGCATCCAGGCCGAAATAATTCAGGTTGTAAACGCCGCCTGGTGCGTTGTCTAAAGGGAGCATTGATGTATTTGAGTTTACCCGCA
Source organism: Chitinophaga sp. (assembly GCF_039596155.1). Taxonomy (GTDB): domain Bacteria; phylum Bacteroidota; class Bacteroidia; order Chitinophagales; family Chitinophagaceae; genus Chitinophaga. Next base: position 74,527 of record NZ_JBCNKF010000037.1, on the reverse strand, counting down.
TCTTCATGATGTAATTTGTCACATTGATAAGAAAGAGTACCTTTTTCCTGGTAAATACATCTGCTCTGTAAATTTCCTGGGTGCCTGTGCTTGGAACGGCCCTCAATTTAAAATCAACGTTAAAAGAATATTTGGTGCTTATTAAAGAAAGCGGGAATTGGCGCAGCAGTGCCCAGGAATTGAAGGTGGGGCTGTCGTAGCCATTCACCAGACCTAATGCAGTGCCGTAACCAGCCACGTGCAATACGAAAGACTTCCAGATCCCTTCAAAGTAGGCAAGATTACTCGAGCCATCCATTGTGAAAATTGTGGAATTGTCGGGAAACGTGGTGGCTCCGCTACAGGCACCATTGCTGATTGTGATGTTGCGACAATTCACAGGCCATCCCATTGTGTTCATTTCATTATAAAATGCATCATGCGTGTTGTTATCTTGCAGTAACACATCTCCAATCAAGAGATATCTCTGTATCATCATCTGTTTTGCAGCAGGCGAGTTGAACATATCCTGTGCACTTACCAGGGCAGGAAACATATCCACCCAGCTCACCGAAAAATTCCTGGTGACATTAATGATCTTATAGGGAGCCAGATGTTGTACCATTGCCTGCGCGCCTACAGGGATATTCGCTCCCCAATGGGGCACGTCATGGCTAACAAATAACCGTGTTTCATGGGCCTGGCTATTTAATTCCATGTCCCGTAAGGCATATCGTACACATAATCCTCCCATGCTCATACCAATAATGACATTTTCCTGTCTGGCTCCATTGAATGTTGTTTTCCGTGAATTAACCAGTTGAATCACTTTTTCGACCAGGTAAGCATTTCGCTGTATGTAGTCGCGACTATTATGAAAATTGAGGAATATCAGATCATAGTTGTTAATGTTATCCAATCCCTCATTTAAGGTTATATAAGTATTTGAGTTACCGTCTACGCTTAGCTGATATAGTAGTCCACCGGCTCCGTTATAGGTAAAGCCTTTTGTTGGATCATCACTTGCACCGTCAAAGCCTTCAATCATAATGAGTGGTTTTCGGATCTGCCCTGTTGTGTTGTTGGCAGCTAAATCGATCGTTATATCGCCTTCTGCTGCGAGCCCCTGGTACAGTTTGGTCGCGGTTACCGTTTCATTTGTTGGCGGTGTACTTTCGTATGGTCCGTACCTGGCGTTGGTTTGATTCGGGTCTTTTAGTGGCTGGTAGGCTACTATTTTTGTATGCGCTATTCGTATGCTATTATCAGTATAAGTGATCTGGATAGCAATGTCGTAAAAGCCTGTTGTGGGGAGGTTGACGGTAAATGTTGTATTGAAAGCGACCGTGGTATAAGAAGTACCTTCACCAATCCTATAACCGATGGTGCTGATCGTTTTCCCGGTATTGCTATAGAATAATTCAGGCCGGAATATAAAATTGTTATCTCCGATAAATGCCGCTTGCCTTATGGGGGCTATAGCAAATAGTTCCTTCGTCAGATAGGGACTGGAAGTGCGACCTGGCACGTCATAGATCTGATCGTTTGATACGGTCATCAGATTGGCTGTTATCGCGTCGTCACGTAATTTTTGATAGTTCATGTATAGCCCTGCAAACGTGATCGGCATACTTGTGTAGTTGTAAGCGTTGATTTGGTTATTAACGGTCGGAAGCGCCTGCATGGTATTGGTCGAAATTTGTGACATGTATAAGCTGCCATACAGTTGCCGCCATTCTGAAATACCAACATAGTTACTGTCATGTAACGCAGCGCCGGTGTAGTTGTCAAAATTGAGCAGCTCAAAGCCATAATCCAAAAGAATGCCTGTAGTAATGGGTGTGCGGTCTATGTGCTGGAAAATGTACTCCATTTTTCCAAAGTACTGCGTTGTGTCGTATTGGGCTTTTAAAGGTTGGGTGATACAGGACATAAGAATGCCGGTCAAAAGGATGAACGTTTTCATATTTATAGATTTTGGTGAAGACTAAGTATATCTTAAATCAAAGCAGCCATCAGTAAAATTCAAGGTGTCACAAACAGATACAGGTATTTGCAGGTTAACTACAGGGGAGACAATCTTTTTCGAACTTTGGTTTGGTGAGATGAACCTGATCCGAAAACTGCATTGTAATTTCCAGGTTACCTGAAATTGCCGTTGCAGCTATTTTTTGCGCCCCAAAATACCCCGCTATGCTGATGGGTGTAGATGGTATATTGTAAATATTTTATATGTTCAGGGTTTTACACAAATTGCATAGGTTTTGTCATTGAAATTAAGGAAAAAGGCGCAAAATCCCCCTGTCTTTTGATATCTCCCTGTTTCCGGCTTATCATCATCCGCTTCCCATAAATAACCCTTCTGTTAGCAATTTATTTAGCGCTGTAACGTTAATTTTATCGAAATTGCTTTCGCCCTAGGCACCTTTTTGAAAATATCTATAAAGTCTGTTACTATGAAAAGAATTCCCCTCATTCTTCTTTGTTCCATGTTTATGCGAACCGCTTATTCCCAGGTTATTAAAATTGACAACGGCATCGCTATCAATAGCCTTAAGGGAGATAAATTTGATCTTTTTTCCGGTAAAGTGGCTTCGTACAGCGGCCTGGTTGGACTGGAATATTTTGAGAGAAAGTGGTTTTATCTATCCAGCGAAATAGGTTATTTAAAATTGGGCGGAAAGGAGAATGGAACGGTTGATGGGGTGTCCACACGCGATGAGCAAACCTGGAATTATGGTCATATCAATACATCGTTCCGGGCAAGAGTCGTCAACCGGAAAACTGAATTTTATCTGGGCGCGGGGCCTTACGCAAATTTGCTGCTGGGGTCTGGTGCATTTGATAAAGCGCAATATGATGGTTATTCAGCAGAACGGGTTAACTGGGGATTGAAAGGGGAACTTGGAATAACTCAGGACATCAACAGGATCAGGATCGGTTTGAATGGGAGCTACCTGATACCCTTATCTGCGACTGTTAAAAGTCAATATACGACCATGCATTTACGATCTCCGGCATTTTATGTAAGCCTGGGATACAGGTTGAAATAACCTGTTTAAAGACAGCCGGACAGCCATAAAATGTCTGCTCTTTACTGGTTGCCCGGCTGCTTTTATTAAAATTGATAGTAGGAATATACAAATTGTAAACCCGTCAGGTCACCTGCAGGAATAGCGGGTGCGCCGATAGCCTGTCCGAGAATATTGTATCTCGGTAGCACTGAGTAGGTGGTCAGCGCGAGTACATTGCCATTAGGGCCTGTAGCCTGGTTCACCAGCACTCCCTTTGTTTTAGTCGTCCAGTTTGAGTAGCCGTATTTTGCCATAAGGTCTATGTTGACAATTCCCGCTGAATTAGGTGGCAGGCTCACTTCCGCGTAAACAGTATAAACATCGCATATGTACACACCAGTAGCCAGTGTGGGAGCTTCTGCATTAGTAATTGTTACCTTTTGATTGCTGGCTATCAGTCTCAGACTGCCTGTAACGGTAAGCGGGCCAACCAGTCCCATGGTTGTTACACCACCTAATGACTTCATCTGGTTCAACAGATTCAGTTTTTTTGAATCAATGTTTGTCATGAAGGGTTTCGACTTGTCGGTAATTACAGCGTTTTCTGTAGCAGGTGTGGTACTGAGCTTATTTAATTCTGCCTGAAGCGATGCTACACTGGGGGCTGCAGTTTCATTTTTTTCCTTTGAGCATGAGATGGTCATTACAAGGACTGCCGCTATCAGCGCAGCCATAAAGGGTCTTTTCATGGTTTCAAAATTTAGGAATTAGGAATTTTTGGTTAACTAAAAGGTTATGATTAAAGGGTTATGATTATTATAACTAAAGGGTTATGATTAAAAGGTTATGATTATTATAACTAAAAGTTTACGATTAAAGGGTTATGATTATTATAACTAAAGGGTTATGATTATTTAAAGGATTTCGATTATCTACCTGATATTCATACCGGCTCTATAGGTGTCGCCTTAATATCTTCCTAATCAAAGTAAGATAAATTATTCAGATGACAAAAAACTTTCGTACTGCTTTTTTCTTTGGTTGCTTTTTTCGACAGGCAGAGCCGCCGGGCAAAACCGATCACACGAATTTAGCATCACTATTTTTTTACCGCAAGTGCAGTTGGCAAACCATCCAGGCTCTGTAAGTTCTTTTCCTGTTTGTAGGTCTCCAATCCCGCGGGTCCTTTGTTCTCTGCCCATTTACGCGCGTGGTCGCGTTCTCCTACATAGTCGTATATCGGAACGCCGAAACCACATGAAGTTGAGACTTCGTAAATATCAGCGACAATGATTTGGCGAACGGCTAAGGGCAAGTTAAAATAGGAAGATAGTTCATCCCACTCTTTATCACCAGGAAGTACGGTATATCCTCTGCCATACAGCCGTAGAATGTTTGGTGCGCCTTCAAAAGCGCAAAACATGAAAGTAATGCGTCCATTCTCCAAAAGGTGCGCAGAAGTCTCATTTCCACTGCCTACAATATCCAGGTAAGCGACCTTGTTGGGTGACAATACCTGAAAACTATCAAGCCCCTTGGGAGACAGGTTAACATGACCTTCTTTACTGATCGGCGCAGTGGCTACAAAAAACATCTTTTGCTTGCCTATGAAGGCTGTATGCTGATCGTTGATAGTATTGAAAAACCTTGCCATGTGTTTTCATTTGTAATAAAGGTATAATAGTTTTTCGTTTACAGCAGATTTTTTATGACAAAGAAGTATCAATTTTTGAATACATAATGATATTACCCAACCGCATGCATTTGATGCAGGTATCAATTCTATAAGCTTATAAAGATGTCTTTCCTCATTATTTTGTTATTCTGACGTCCTCCCATTTTCCTGCTGTTAAAAACATGTTGTGAGAAATGTCGTCTAATAGCAACAAAAAAAAATAATTCTTCACTATTCAAATTAATAGTCTACCTTCAGCGTAATTACAATAGGCTCCTGCCGCTGCTTTCTCTGATTTAGTCTTGATAACTTCTCTTCTTCCTCAGTTTTCGCTTTTACAGCCGCCCATATTTCTAATCATTTAAAATGAATTTTATGAACATTTATGTTGGTAATTTAAGTGTTGAGACAAATGAACAACAATTGTCTGAGCTGTTTTCTCCGTTTGGAATCGTACTTAGTACAAAAGTGATGTATGATACTTACTCAGGCCGTTCCAGAGGGTTTGCATTTATCGAGATGCCAGATGATGCACATGCGACAGCTGCTATCAGAAGTCTCAATGAAACCTTCTTTGACAGAAAAGCAATTGTTGTTAGTGAAGCCAGACCCAGAGTAGAAAGAGAGCGGTTTTCCCGATTCACCTACTAAGTAGCAATTTTCAGCTATTTATCACAAGCCAGTTGCTAATTTACAAATAAGGTTCCAATGTAAATTGCAATTATGCGCGCTATGAGACGAACGAATGCTGAATAGTTAGTACAATATTAAAGTAAAGCATTTGAATACTTTGTATTTCAAATGCTATGCTATTTATTATAAGCATAGGAGATAGCGTACTATTTGCCAACTGATGGAACTTCAATAAAATAAGAATGTATGGGCGAGACTTTTTCGAAGAAAGAATTCAGAAGTAAGAAAGCAAAATCAAAAGAAGATAAGGCGCAGAAGGCCAAAGAGCGAAAGATCAATAATAACAAAGGTAAGGGACTGGAAGATATGTTGGCATACGTGGATGAATATGGCAATCTGAGTTCAATACCACCGAGAGAATCCAGAAAGGTTGAGATCGATTCAAAGGATATTAGAATTGATACGAGGCCAATCATTACAAACGATTTAACCAGGAAAGGACGGGTCACTTTTTTCAACCAGACGAAGGGGTTTGGATTTATAACTGATGACCAGTCAAAGGAGAGCATATTCTTCCATATAAATGATTTGTTGGAATCTGTGAAGGAACGTGATAGTGTCGTATATATCCAGGATAAAAATGCAAAAGGTTATTTTGCGACATCGGTTAAAAAAGGACAATATCCAAACAACTAGTATCCTACATCTATAACCAAAGATGAAATTCAAATTTCCGGTAAAATGATATCTAAACCTGGATATCATTTTACCGGAAATTTTTTCATTTTAGGAAATCGCCAGTTGTCTTTTAGGTATATTAACGATGGTTATTACTTTTATAAAGGAAAGTACTTTTATAATATAATATACCGGATCAATTTCGTGCCAACGTTGACCAAAATTAGTGGAAGAAGGATACTTGTGATGGTTGTTATGATATGATTCACCCAGCATCAAAACGTCCACAAATAAGAGATTCATTGCGGTGTTTTTTAACTTGAAGTTAATATAGCCATATTTATGTGCAAACCAATTTACAATTGCCCCGTGAAACGCTCCCATCGAAATGACTATTGGCAGTAACACGTACTGATATGGACTGGTTGCAAAGGCAACAAAAAATAGTGTGTATCCCACTACCCACATTAGCCTGGATAGCCCACTGTTGGCGAATTTGTCAAACCCTGTCCATATTGGGAGATTTTTAGTATACCGGTCTTCAACTTGTACTCTTTTGTGTAGTATTTGTTGATATACTGTTCTTGTATCCCACATCATAGAGAATATATTCGGGCTATTCGATGGCGAATGCGGATCAAGTTCCGTATCTGTATGTGCATGGTGTAATCTATGCATTATTGCATATGTACGTGGACTCATATATGACGAGCCCTGTGTAATATATGTAAATATGAAGAAAAATCGTTCCCAGCTTTTGCTCATTGTAAAAGCACCATGTGCAGCATACCTGTGTTGAAAAAAGGTTTGTGCAAACAAAGACAAATACCAGACCGTGGCAAAGAAAATAAATATAACCATATTTGAAATTTTGTAGAAGCGGGGAATAAATCTCAAATATGCTGAAAGAATAAATGAAAGTATAAAGCGCTATCTGATTAGAGTGAGTTTTGTTTTCTAAATGTAGGCCTTTATTTGTTAAGAAAGTGGTAAACAGATTATTTTTGATCTTACATTTACGACACGCCGGAATAGCGAAGGTCTAACCAACGCTAGAAGTTGATAACACCTCTTTACAATGCCCTTTCATTTACTCATCTTCCTGGCAAGGATCTGTTCTCCAAAGGCCGGATTAAGATCTATCCTGCTGGTGACCAGATAAATAATACGACGGGCCTTTTATTTTTTATGTGGTATTGCTAGGAGAGTAGCACCTCTCTCACCGTTTCATTCCCCGGTAAATCTACCGCAACAATAATCACTTTTCCATTGGGTGGTAATTCGGCTGCATGGTAGTACCAGTTCACACCATTCCGCCCTAAAACAGCCTTTCCTCTTTCCCGTACATTCCCCTGCACATCAACTACCCGTACGTCCACCGCTGCCACCCTGAATTCATCCTTTGCTGTAACCACTACTGTCGTGTCTTCAAAGTGAATCTGCTGAATCTCCGGAGATCTGTAAGCATCCTTCACCGCCATATTAAAAGCATTCTGTCCCGGTCCTGCCAGGGACTTATAATAGGCTTTGATCTCCGGATCTTCCAGGATAGCCTTGGCATAAGCCGCTGCCACTTTCATCTTGTACCTGGCTTCCAGTTGACGGATGGTCGGTTTGTGCTTCGAAGGGCCACGCTTTTTAGCAATGATAATCTGGCCGTTCCGTTCGTAAATCGTGATTTCGTCACCTAGAGAGCCTCTAACGGCCTGGAGCAATAGACTGTCTTTAACAAGCGCCATAAACAAACAATTTTTGAGGTTTACAAGATCAAGATTACGGATTAGCTGGGAGATATAGTGCGACTTCGTTACTAAATGAGTACTAGTACATCACTTAAAGTACACCTCAATATCTAATTGATATAGAAATGACCTTATAATGACCTTTTGGTATAGGTATCATGACGGAGCTGGCCCGAAGCCATGGTCCCTTTTTTTCAGGCATAGCAATTCAAATACCAGTGCCTACCTACAACAACTGGCACCGCCCCCAATATATGTGGCGACAAAAGCCGCAGCTGACCTAAAAGCTTCTTTGACTTTACTGGCACCGTTCCCAATATAGAAGACGACAAAAAACAGGGGCTGACCTAAAAGCCTTTTTGACTTTCTGGTCAGCCCCACTGTTGGACTTTTTCTATTATCTTTTATTCAGTCGGAAATTACCCCGACCTCTTGTAAATGCTATTACACGCACTTAGTCACAAAAAGGATAAAGCGGGCAAAGCTTCAACTTTGCTTTCTTCACAGATTCATAACTCACTTCAAATTCCTCAGTATTGTTTGCTTTAGGCGTCTGTGCACCTTTGATTTCTATCAATAATGTCCGGTAACGTTCCACGATCTTTGCCAGGTTCTTGCTTGATCCATCGTGCTGATATGCTTCTGTCGCTTTCTGATTCAATGCATCAAACGCTTTATTCGCGTTGTCGTTTATAACGACATTCGCCAATATTTCACGTTTTGCTTCAGCCAGCTTTACATTCAGAGAATCTTTGGATTGCGCTTTGGTTTGCAGGCAGAAAAGCAGCAGGAATCCACATAATAGTTTGTACATTTTCATAAGATTTAGTTAAACAGGAATTAAATGAGCATTGTGCAGGCAGACGAAATAGTAGCGTCTGGTGTTTTAATTTTGCCAGTCATTTAACCCCTTACGTTGTAAAAATACCAACTAACTGGTAGTTTTACAAACTCCCTTGCTATCCGGACGGTCGTATTTTAAGGCTTTTAATTTAAATGCCTGTGTTGCAACAAAATAAAGGATTGTCCGGCCCCAACACTTATTCCTGTTTACCTGGCAGAATAACTTTACCGGGAGTGATATGCTATTCCCGGATAGTCGTCTTATCCTCCATCGCTAAGCGTGCAATCTCATCTTTACGTTTAAAGCTCACTCCTTTATGCTGCTTCATATAAGTGAACAGCTCCTTTGCTGCCTGCACCATTTGCGGAGTACCACCTATACGATCGTGAAAACTGACAGACAGCTGCCTGCGATAATTGCCAGCTTCCTCGTATAGCTGATCAAATTCCATCTTTACCTGGTGTATAAACTGATCTGTCGAGAAATGCTTCCCCTCTATTAACACAATATCGTTACACCGTATCGTGTAAGGAACTGTTACAAAGTCCTTTCCGTTTACCTCTTGTATAAATGGTTCATCGCGGCTCAAATCGTCAATATGATATAAGAATCCCAGTTCCTGTAAAATCTTCAGGGTATTTTCGCCCCGGCGAAGCCAGTTGGCATTATAACCCACCGCCGTAAATCCTGTCACCTGTTTGATTGCATCTACGCCATCTTTAATGAATCTTTTCTCTTCTTCGTACGACATCGTATACTGGGAGGACCAGTTCATACCATGTGCCGCCGCTTCATGGCCGCGGTCCACAATTTCTTTTGCCAGCCCGGGATTTTTAAGTACTGCACTTCCCACCATATGCGACGTCACTTTAATACCTAGTTTGTCCCAGTTGTCCAGCATGCGGGGAATCCCCTCTTTATATCCATATTGGTACCATGTATCCGCCGGCAGATCCCTGTAACCCTTCTGCATATTCTGCGGAAACGGACTCTCTGCATTTTCCGGCTGACCGCCCGCTTCAAACTGCATTGACACCGAAACAACTAACCTGGAACCGTCCGCCCATTTTGATTTTTGTAAATGAGGGGCGGGATCTGGAATCGTTTGTGGTTGCGCGCCCGCAGAAAATGGGATCATGCCCGCCAGCATGCCGGCTGTAGTAATTAACCCGCTTTGTTGTATAAACTTTCTTCTACTGTTCATATGTCTAAAATTTGCTTACATATTTATCAAGAGAAATATTGTTGCTGGCTATAAACTGCAGCAGCACGATAAGTACCACCGCATGGATCATCTGAGACGGAAGCGCTTCCCAGTTTTCGATCATACAGGTACCAAGTATCAAAAGTAGCATCACGATCGTACCCGCCAGTATTGCTTTGCTGGTAAACAGGCCTACTATCAACAGCAGACCTATTGTGAATTCAGCGATGGGTAATACGTAACTAAACGGCATCACCAGACTTTGCGGCAACATCGATTTTGCAAAGGCGCCGGTCATCCACTGGCTAAACCCCGCCAGTTTGGGTAACCTCACCAACCCGTGTCCAAAAAGACTTACGCCCGCCACCAGGCGCAATAAGAGAAAAGATAAGTCAGTCATAATAGCATATTTGCTACAAATTTCCGCTAAAAAGCACCCATTAAACAAGGATATATACAGGAAAAAGTTGTAAAATTACAGGTGTGGAAACGAAGAACCTATATACTACATACGATCTGGAATTGCTGGAAATCCAACACTATAGTGCCAGGGTGCATAAAAATACCTTTTTTGAGATGGTATTTGTGTTGGACGGTACAGGGATACAAATGATCAATGGATACCAGTTACCTTATGCTCCTGATAAGCTGTTTCTTATTTTCCCGCAGGATCAGCATAGTTTTGATGTCGATACTTATAGCCGGTTTTTCTTTATCCGGTTCAGTAACGACTACTTAAAACTACAAACGAGCCAGCATATCAGGGACCTGGAATACATTTTCAATAGTTATAATCACTTACCCGGATGTATACTGAAGACCGTTACAGATAAGCCATTCATCAGGGCGACTGTAGAAGCGCTGATCAGGGAAAAGCAGAACCAGTCGCCACACCAGGAGCAGGTGATACAGCAACTGATCAATACCATTATCACTTTTGCCGCCCGTAACCTGACCCTACAGGACATGGAAGTGTTTAATGGAAATATTACCCATGTAATGCCGGTGATTAATTACCTCCACCAGTTCATATTTGAACCGGAAAAATTAAGGATTGAGCAAATTGCAGCCAATTTCAACCTATCGCCCAATTACATCGGTGAATATTTTAAAAAGCATACCGGTGAAAGCCTGCAACAATATATTATCCGCTATAAGATGAAGTTGATTGAAAGCCGGCTGCGCCTTACCGATATGCGGATCAATGAAATTGCTTTTGAATTTGGCTTTACCGATCAAAGTCATTTGAACCGGATTTTTAAGAAGTACAAAGGCGTAGTGCCGTCGGTATATCGCAGGGATAACAACGCGTTATCGGGTTACTGAACACAGGGACAACGGATGAGGATATGGCGTGCACAAGCTGCTTCAGCAAGCCTGTTGCCCCCAAATGTAAAGAGGTTGCCAGTATGTTTCGCAACATAGAGACAACCTCTCTTATCAATTAAAACTATTTATTTCTGCAGCCACTCCCTGGCATTGATAAATGCCTGCAGCCACGGTGTTACCTCATCTTTACGTCCGCCTGGGTAATGTGCCCAGTTCCACTGGAATATTGAACGCTCTATATGTGGCATCATAACCAGGTGTCTGCCCGTTACATCACACAGCATAGCCGCGTTAAAACCTGACCCGTTGGGATTTGCCGGATAACCCTCGTAGCCGTACTTACCAACGATGTTGTATTTATCTTCCTCATACGGGAAGTCGAATTTTCCTTCACCATGTGATACCCACACGCCTAATGTACTACCGGCAAGATTTGACAACAGTACTGACTTATTCTCCTGGATGGTCACAGATGTAAAAATGCTCTCGTGCTTATGGCTGTCGTTGTGCAGCATACGTGGCTTTTCACCATGATCCAGGTTGATTAAACCCAGTTCTACAAACAGCTGACAACCATTACAGATCCCCACGGACAGGGTATCCTCACGATTGAAGAATTTTTCAATGGCTTCCTTCGCTTTTGGATTATACAGGAAAGCACCCGCCCAGCCTTTGGCAGAACCTAATACGTCAGAATTTGAGAATCCACCTACGGCGCCTAAGAACTGGATGTCTTCCAGCGTTTCACGCCCGGAAATGAGGTCTGTCATGTGCACATCCTTTACATCGAATCCGGCCATGTACATCGCATTTGCCATCTCTCTCTCTGAGTTGCTGCCTTTCTCACGCAATACGGCGGCTTTGATACGGGGCCTGGTGCTGTCAATGACAGGTTTTTTCCCTGTAAAGCCAGCAGGGAACGTAAATTTCAGCGGCTGATGTTTATAGTTATCAAAGCGCTCTTTTGCTTTTACTGTACCACTTTGCTTCTGGTCTAACAGGTAAGATGTGGTAGACCATACATCCCGCAGGTGATCGATATCAAATTGCCAGTCACCTGTTGCATGCTTTACTGTCAACGCCGCTGTTGATGTCACAGTACCTATCCTGTGATAAGTAACACCCGCTTTTTCCAGTGCTGCTTCTACTGACGCATCTGCCTGGAAAACAACACCGTTATTCTCTGCAAATAAGATTTCGATGATATCCTGACCGCCTAATCCGCTCAGATCAATATGGGCACCCAGGTCACGGTCTGCAAAGCAAAGTTCCAGCAGGGTGACAATCAAACCACCACTGCCCACGTCATGACCGGCCTGTATACTTCCTGCCTTAATCAGCTGCTGGAGGGTGTCAAATGCCTGCCTGAACGCCGCTGCATTCACCATATCTGGTGTCTGGTCACCAATCTTGTTGAGGATCTGGCCAAACGAAGAACCACCTAATTTATACGTATCTCCTGAAAGGTTGATGTAATAGATATGCCCACCTTCTTTGCGCAATACAGGCTCAACAACCGCCTTGATATCGTCGCAATGACCGGTAGCTGATATGATCACGGTACCCGGTGCGATGACTTCCCTGTCAGGATATTTCTGCTTCATGGATAATGAATCCTTCCCGGTAGGAATGTTGATGCCCAATGCAATGGCAAAGTCAGAGCAGGCCTTCACTGCTTCATACAATCTTGCATCTTCACCTTCATTCTTACATGGCCACATCCAGTTGGCAGATAAGGAAACACTGGTAATGCCATCCTTCAGCGGCGCCCAGACGATATTGGATAAAGCTTCTGCGATTGCATTCCTGCTACCTGCTGCCGGGTTGATCAGTGCTGACAGGGGGGCATGCCCGATGGATGTAGCGATACCGTGCTGACCCTGGAAGTCAAGCGCCATGACCCCACAGTTGTTCAATGGCAACTGCAGCGGACCGGCACATTGCTGTTTAGCCACACGACCACTTACACAGCGGTCTACTTTATTCACTAACCAGTCCTTACTGGCCACTGCTTCCAGTTGCAGTACCTGCTCCAGGTATTGCTGTAATTGTTGAATATTGTAGGTAACCGGCTGATAGCTGCGGGTAACGGTTTTATCACGCATGTACACCTTAGGAGAACTGCCGAACATGTCGGCCATGTTCAGGTCCATTGGTTTCAGGCCTGTGGTGGCGGACTTAAAGGTAAAACGGTGGTCGCCGGTTACCTGTCCTACCACGTACATCGGAGATCGCTCACGTTCAGCAATACGCTGCATGGTGGCAATATTCTCCTGGCCGATGACGATACCCATACGTTCCTGGGATTCGTTGCCGATAATCTCCTTTGCAGAAAGGGTCGGATCGCCCACCGGCAGTTTGTCCAGGTCAATGAGACCACCGGTTTCCTCCACCAGTTCAGACAGGCAGTTCAGGTGCCCGCCAGCACCATGGTCGTGTATAGATATAATCGTGTTATGGTCACTTTCTACCAGGCCGCGTACTACATTGGCAACGCGTTTTTGCATTTCCGGGTTGGAACGCTGTACGGCGTTTAACTCAATAGCCGAATCAAATACGCCGGTATCAGCAGAGGAAACAGCTGCACCACCCATCCCGATACGATAGTTATCGCCGCCCAGGATCACCACCTTATCATCAACAGCGGGCTTGAGTTTAGTTGCCTGGCTGGCCTTGGCATACCCGATACCGCCCGCCTGCATGATCACTTTGTCATAACCCAGGGTCACTGCATTTTCTTCGTGTTCAAAGGTGAGCAAAGAGCCAGTAATCAGAGGCTGTCCGAATTTATTACCAAAATCAGAAGCACCATTTGAGGCCTTGATGAGGATATCAACGGGCGCCTGGTACAGCCATTTACGTTCCGCAACGTGCTTTTCCCAGTCTCTATCGGAGGTAAGGCGGGAAAGCGCCGTCATATATACGGCCGTTCCGGCCAGTGGGATAGAACCCTGGCCACCCGCCAGTCTGTCCCTGATCTCACCACCTGCACCGGTAGCAGCCCCGTTGAACGGTTCTACGGTAGTTGGGAAGTTGTGGGTTTCGGCTTTTAATGAAATGACAGACTCAAATTCCTTTACTTCATAGAAGTCAGGTACATCTGGTCGTTTAGGTGCAAATTGCTGCACCAGCGGGCCTTTTACAAAAGCCACGTTGTCTTTATAGGCAGATACGATACTATTGGGATTGGTTTCGGACGTTTTGCGGATCAGTTTAAACAGGGACAAAGGTTGTTCCTGCCCATCGATCACAAACCTGCCGTTAAATATTTTGTGGCGGCAGTGCTCAGAATTGACCTGGGAGAAACCAAATACTTCTGAGTCTGTCAGTTTACGCCCCATTTTCAGGGCCAGATTATTTAAGTAATCAACTTCTTCCTCGCTTAATGATAAGCCTTCCTGGCGGTTATAGGCTGCAATATCCTCAATTTCGATAATTGGTTCGGGTACAATGCTGATGGTGAAAATATCCTGGTTCAACTCAGCATATTTTTGTGACAGCATCGGGTCAAAATCAGTGAAGTCAGGACTTACCCTGCTGTAGGTTTCAATACGTACGATCCCGTGAATATCCATATTCTGCGTGATTTCTACCGCATTGGTACTCCAGGGTGTTACCATCGCCGCACGGGGGCCCACATAATAATCTTTCAGTACTTTTTCCTGGTGTAATTGTGCATTACCGAACAACCAGCACAGTTTTGAAATATCCGATGATGTTAGCTCCTGCGCTTTCTGAACCGCAAAAACCGTATTAGAACTTGAAAAAAAATGGATCATACCTGGTCAATTATCCCGCAAAATTATATTAAAATATGCCAAAATACTTCTCCAATTAGAAAGCCACGCTGCAGCGAGCTGTTTTTGAGGGAGTTGAAAGTTTTCCAATAGTGGTGAAACAACCCCGGGCAGTAAAGGGAACTCCCTTTTTGCGGCACGTTTTTAGCAACTGATATTCAGTTATTCATTTTATTTTCGCCTGAGCATTCGATAGAAATTAGTTCGGAGATCACTAAAATCAACCTGATGAAACACCTTCAACTTGTATGCGCACTGTGTGCATTAATTACCTTTTCTTCATGTTATACTACCAGCACAGCCGGCAACAGTGGTAAAGTGCCACCGGGACAGATGAAGAAAGCAACGGGAGCAAAATCTGCCAGGCAGTATGCGCCGGGGCAGAATAAATACTGATTGCACAGATACGGTCTGTTTAACCAGGGTACCATGGCTACTGTCAGCACATGGTACTTCCTGTATCCTTTCCGGATCAGTATTTCGTCCGGTTTTCGCCGGTAATGGCCATTGCTGTGCAGCAAAGGGCGTCAGTCTATTGCTGTGATAAGTTTTTCCCCCGTACAAGTGTTTTTTTACGCCGTTTATCATTGCCGTGCTGCGAAGGGCGTCAGTCTATTGCTGTGATAAGTTGTTCCCCCGTACAAGTGTTTTTTTACGCCGGTTATCATTGCTGTGCTGCGAAGGACGTCAGTTTATTGCTTTGGTAAGTTGTTCCCGTACAAGTGTTTTTTTACGCCGGTTATCATTGCTGTGCAGCCAAGGACGTCAGTTTATTGCTGTGGTAAGTTGTATCCCCCCGTACAAATGTTTTTTACGCCGGTTATCCAGGGCAAATCCTTTTGAGGATTCAAAGATTGATAAACAACATATTATAAAATAACTTCACAAAACCTTTTAATTCTCCCAAATTCATATTAGTTTCGTATCATATATCAGCGTAATCCCTATTCAATTGTTAACGGACAATATCACGCCCATACCTATATTATAACTTGTACCAATGAATAATACCCTGACCCAGGATCAGAAAAATGAACTGAGACGTTCATTTTCACAACCCGATTTTTCCGTGGATGTTGCAGTTAGAAAACTAATGGCACTCGGCTATTCAGCAGCTACCGCAAAAGAACTCATCATGACAGAAGTGCGCGGGATGAAGCAGGAGCTATTCGACAAGGCCATGAAAGGCAAGAAAGACGAAGAGGTCCGTGGCATTGCCTTCGTAGCAGTTGTACTGGTATCCTTGCTGGGCACCCTGTTCGGTATACACGCCTTCTTATTGCATGTGGCCGTCATCGGTGTAGCGGGAATAGCCGGTTACTTTGCGTTTAAACACAAACCCCTGGCCGGCATACTGGCGTTTATGGCATTTGCGATTGTTTTCCCGTTTGCGTATCACTTCTATTTCACGGGGCGAACAACTTATATCCGGATCGAAATGCTCATCCCTATGCTGATGGCAGTGGCGCCTGCTGCTATCGTGTATTACGCGCTATCTTTTACGGTATATGCCCATGCTGAAAAATAACTAAAAACTACCCTATACATGTACACATTTAACCATTCCCTGAAGCGGCTGGAGCCTACCGGCAGCAGTTGTCAGTATTGTGAAACAGGCCATTCTTCCCATATGGAAGACAACTTCTTCGTACCCTTGTACAAAGAGCAGGATAGAACAAACATCATTGTTTACAGATCAGTAAAATATCAAAAAATACCTGTAGGCATTCCCAGGTGCAGAAGTTGTAAGGAGATTCATGAAAAAGCAGCGACCCAGGCTTCTCTTATAGCGGTGGGGTTAGCTATTGCTGTTGAAGTGATCTGCTTTAAAATAGACCTGTTATGGGGCTTTATCGGGCTGTTCCCAAGTCTCTTTATTCTTTTTGGCGGGGCCGCTTACTTCCAGAATAAATTCGTTGAAGACAAAGGTATTACTACAAAAATGAATGGTGCTAAACAAAACGAAGCGGTGCAGGATTTAGTGATCAGCGGCTGGTCGTTCACGATGCCTTCTGCGTAAATGAGGATGTTGAATGCACCGGAGGACCTGAAAAATGTATCCAGGAAGAGATGGCTCATAAGTAAAACCAGGCGCTGAGCATCACTTAAACGGATACCCGACTCCATCAGGGATACGAATAAAAAGAGGCTATAGCGTACTTATGCTACAGCCTCTTCTTTTACTATTCTCCCTGTTGCAGTATCCGCTCCAGGTCCTTCTCTTTGAAATTAGTGCTCACTGGTGAACTGGTTCTGTATAACACCTTTCCAGACCTCACTTCCAGTACGCCTACATACTTGTCAGATCCACTCAATATATACTCCAGCAAATAGATCGGCCTGGATGTATCATCCGCTTCCACCAGATCTACCAATTCATCTTCAGAAACAAATTTATATGGATAGGGATATTTAGAGAAAACACCCTTATCCGCCAGCGTCTCCGGTCCTCCGAACATGCTATGGCCATACAGGATATTTTTGGGAACATACAAGGTATCTTTACTTAACTTCCTGGCCAGTGTATTATCGCGATACCCTCTTATAACCGTTGGATTGATCCTGTTTGCTATATTCTCCTGTACGAAATTCAGATATACCATCATATAAGGTAATGTGAAATTTCTAAAAACCGCTTCTTTATACAGTGCTTCACCACCTTTACCTGTCCTGAATCGTGATACCGTCATTACATCCGGGTACAGCATGACTCTGCACAGCAAATCATCCTTAAATCTCATCTTACCCTTCGAAATTTCGGGCATACAAAGTGTGAGATAATAATGTGTAGCACTGTGGAATTGAAACCCATCGATCAGGAAAAATGCATATTGGTCCGCAGTTTCATAATAGTGATTGATGTCTTCATACCTGATTACTTTCAGGGGTGTCATGGTCCATACCTTCGATAACATTTGATTATAGTCATCTACATACGGGTAGGCTGTTTTGGGTAAAACGAAGATAACGGTCTTACTTTTTAACTGCTGAACGTCCTCATCTGATAATTTGATATCTTTTAGCTGGGATTTGGCAGGGGAGAGGAGAGATAGGAAAAGGATAACGAATAGGGATAAAAACCGAAGATTATTGTTCATACTAACTTTTGTTGTGGCAACAAAATTATAACATGAACTCTTAATTTCAAATTCAAGGGCTGTTTACGAACTTAAATTATTGATTTACAGTTACTATTCTTCTTCGTCTTCTTCGCTGTCTTCAAAGTCATCAGTGAGGACTACACGCTCTATATACAATGTTCCAATAAACTGTTTATAGATTTTTCGCATCTGGTCGAAGATTTCAGCAGGCGCTTTATCTTTCTTATAATAAAAATTAAATGTATCCATCGGTATACCGAGTTCGGCAGCTATGTCGGCTTCAGTCAAGGTTTTGCCGGCATCCTGGGCCCGCTCAATTAGTCTGTCGATCGTTGCAGGAAATACCTCTCTTACATTTTCTTTTTTGGATCTCATTGGTAACGGTTTGCTTAAAGATCAAACGTTCGGAATATCCGCCCGCATCAACTTTGTCCGTAAATGTAATTAAAACAATGAAAATGAAATAAAAATAAAGGTGTCTCATGTAAAAAAATGAGACACCGGCCCCGTCGCTAATGACTTGCCCCGCCGTTTACCAGCAGGTGCTGCCCGTTTACAAAGGAGGCAAGATCACTTGCAAAGAACTCCGCCACATTTGCCACGTCTTCCACCTTTGCCAGCCGTTTCATTGGGTTGGCGGCTATCAGCCATTCAATGGATGGCTCATGGGGGTCTGTAAAAATACCTGCGTTATCTACGGCATACGGAATGATAGAATTAACAGTTACGCCTCTGCCTCCAATTTCCTTTGCCAGCACCTCTACCAGGTACTTAGGTGCCGTTTTACTACCTCCATATAACCCCATGCCTTCCAAAGGGAATAGGGTGGTACTGGAAGCGATATTAATGATCCTGCCGCCATCTGCCACATGCTTTGCTGCTTCCTGCAGGGTGAAGAATGCTCCCTTGGTATTGATGCCGAACAGCCTGTCGTATTGCTCTTCTGTAAATGCAGTTACCGGTACATCCACTAATTCTACGCCGGCATTTGCTACGACAATATCTATTTTACCAAATTGTTGCTTCGCGGCAGCGAATAAATGTGCTATCTCTGCGGGTTTACTGATATCCGCTCTGACCGCGATTACTTTTACACCCATTGCTTTGATGGTGCTCACTACCTCATCTGCACTGGTGGCATCCTTTGAATAATTGATCACGATATCCGCACCCAGGGCGGCAAATCTTTCAGCAATCGCTTTGCCCAAACCCCTTGCAGATCCTGTTACTACTGCTACTTTATTTTTTAACGAATTCATTGCTTTTTATTTTAAGTTGTTTCATTGCGCAGGCATTGCGCTGATCAGTTGTGTATTATAACCACCGGCATGCTCTTACCGGAACGTGCATGGTTATATGAACATAGCTATTCCGTGATTAAACAGCTATCACTTTGGGCACAGCAGCTGTGTGCCGGGAAGCGACAGGCATGCCGCTAACCGGCGAGGCGCGAGGCTGTTGCGCTACTTTACTATGCAGCATTTTCATACTATTCTTTTTTTATATCAAAGGTAGTAGTAGGATGGGCCGTCAATAAAGTAGCTGATAAAGCATGTTTTGTATAATCTTAAGATTTCCGGTATTCGACCGGGGAGGTGCCTACCTGCTTTTTGAAGAACTTACTAAAGTGGGCGGTATCCGTAAAACCTAACCTGTAGGCAATGTCTTTGATAGGGAGATTGGTATTTTGTAACAGGGAGCGGGATTCGGCGATCGACTTCTCGGAAATCCAGGTCCCGATCGTTTTACCGGTTTTGGTTTTGATGACGTTACTCAGGTAATTGGGGTGAAGGTTCTGTGCATCTGCATAGTCCTGTATCCTGAATACTTCGGTGGCCTTCCCGCTGGCAAGGTCCCGGTAGTGTTTTTCCAGCTGCTTCTTAAAGGTGACCACAATCTCTGACCCGCGATTTCCCTCGTAAATTGCATTGTAATCCATGAAGAAGTATTCCTTGTACTTTAGCAGCAGGGCAAAAAAGAGGCTGACGATGATCTTTTTCCGGAAAGGAGACTGGCTGATATATTCCCGGTGGATTTGCAGGTAGAGTCTTTCAAACTGTTCAAAAGTGTCTTTATCTACCGTCATGGCTGGTACTGTTTCTGTCAGCAGGAAAGGAAATTCATCAAAGATATTCCCGTGGATAGATTCCTTCAGGAAGGTTTCACTGAAAGTGATCAGGTAGGCCTCCGTAATTTCTTCATGCCGGAATGAGCGATAGTGACCAGGGTTGGTAAAATAAATGGTATAAGGCTTCAATTCGAAGGTATGGTGATCCAGGGTATAACTCCCTTTCGCCTGCTTCATAAAGCCAAAAACGAAGAAGTTGAGACGGCTGATGGGCAAACTGAAAGGCATGGGTTGCTTCAGGTCCGCCAGGTTGAAAATAGTGAATTCGGAATTGAGGTGAATAAGATCAGTAGGTAGGTTATTGTACCGGTATTGATCAGCTAATGTATCAAATAATAACACCTTCTTATTATCTTTCATGTATCTAAGATATGAATTCTATATGATTCTGGCGGCCGGAGTGGTTGATATAACTTCCATCCACAGTTCATTTACAGCTAAAGATAATTAAAAGAGATTATCTCAGAAAAGCAACCGCTGGCGGTTTTCGCCAGGGAGTATTTCTCCAACCTTCCCGCCTGCCTCATTGTCATTTCCATCCCTATTGCTGAATGGGTAATGCTTAAAGTGGAGCGTGACCTTAAAGCCGAGCGTGACCTTAAAGCGGCGCAGTAAGTGCCTGATTACTTATCTTTGCGCCATGTTTGATGTTTTAAATAAGTATACGGCACAGGGACATTTCTTTCTTACGCCGGCGCAGGATTTGCAAACGGTGTGCAATGCACCTGGAGATAAGAGTGGTGTGTATGTCATTTATGCACTAAAGAAAGGCAGAGTTGAACTGGTCTATATTGGCAGTGCCGGTAAAATTGAGAAAGATGGTTCCCTTTCGGTAAAGAAAGGCGGACTGAAGGAGGAAATCATTCATGGCAACCAGTTTGGAAAAACACCTGCACATATCGCCTGGAAAAAGCAAATGGTCAGGGAGAATATGGAAGCGTTGAATATAAAATGGTACGTGACCTGTGATGGTACTTATACTGATTGCCCGGATGTGTTAAAGCGCACTTTACTGAGACAGCACCAGGATATACTGGGCGCATTTCCAAAATGGAATAAAGCGGTGTAAGCTTATTTGTATAACCGCGAATTATAGCCGGAACCATGAGCTTTTGGTGGATGATGCGCTGCGATATAGAGAAACCATATACGGTAATATGCTGGTTGCAGTTGCTGACATAGCACGCCGGGAAACCGGGGAAAATAACTATTGATTTTGCAGGGTCGCTGAATTGGGAACATATTATTCGATTACCAGAAAAATAATCATGAAGTCAGTTCTTATTGTATTAATACTGTGCTGCCAGATTGCTGCTGCACAAACATCTTTCAAAGTAATACCATTGGGTGTGAAGGGCGGTACGGATGAAAGCAACCTGTCGTCTTATATGATTGCTCCGCAGGGGAGTGACGCATATGTATGCCTGGATGCAGGCACTGTCCATTACGGTATTGAAAAGGCCGTACAGGCCAGGCTCTTACAGGGTACAGCGGGTGAGATCCTGAAAAAGAATATTAAAGGTTTCCTGATCTCTCATGGCCATCTTGATCACCTGGCCGGTATGATCATCAATTCACCCGACGATAGTACGAAAAACATTTACGGGTTGGATGATTGTCTCAATATCCTGAAGGATAAATATTTCAGCTGGAAGAGCTGGGCCAATTTTGCCAACGAAGGGGAAAAGCCAGCCCTTGGGAAGTACCACTATACGGTGTTAACGCCTGGCAGGGAAGTGCCCCTGGAGCATACAGATATGCAGGTGACCGCTTTCCCGCTCAGTCATGCTAATCCTTACCAGAGCACAGCCTTCCTGATCCGTCACCAGGATGCATATGTACTTTACCTGGGGGATACCGGGCCCGACTCAGTGGAGCATGCTGATAAAATGCACCTGCTCTGGGAACAGGCAGCCCCCTTATTACAGGCAAAGCAATTAAAGGCAATCTTTATAGAAGTGTCTTTTGCCAATGAGCAACCAGATAAACAATTGTTCGGGCATCTCACACCCCGCTGGCTGATGTCTGAATTACAGGATCTCGCCTCGCTGGCGGGAGCAGCGGCGTTGAAAGGTTTCCCGATCGTCGTTACGCATATCAAACCCGGTGGTAACCGTGAGCAGCTGATCAGGACACAGCTAAAGGCATACAATCCTTTGCAGGTCAGACTCATCATTCCGGAGCAGGCGAAACTGCTTACATTTTAAATAAGAAGGGCGGTATCTATAAAACCCTGTTCGTTCTATTTGCAACCAGTTAATCAATCGTAATAATTGCTTATGAGAAAAGATCTCTTTATTATTTCTTTTGTCCTTTCTTACAGTTTCGTCTTACAGGTAAACGCACAGGCGAAGAAAGCAGCTATCGATGCTATCAAACAGGAAGAGATAAAGCGGGATCTGTTCACCCTCGCTGATGACCATTTCAGGGGCCGGGAGGCAGGTACACCCGATGAACTGAAAGCTGCCGCCTGGATAGCCGAAGAAGCCCGTAAAGCGGGTTTAGAACCTGCTGGTGACGATGGTTCCTACTTCCAGTATTATTCGCTGCTACGCGAACGTGTGGGTAACCGGAGTACGGTTAAGATCGGTCAGCGTACCTTTGATCTCTGGAAAGATGTAATCGTGTGGGAACCCACCTTTGCTAACGTGGATGCCCGCATTGTATTTGTAACCGACCCGGAAAAGGCAGATGAAGCGACAGTGAGCGGAAAGGTAGTTGCGCTGCAGTTCACAGCACAGGGCCTGACAGACCCGCGTAAAGTAATTCCCTGGCGATATGCATCGTTCGTGGTACAGAAATGGGCGCAGCAACTGGCTGCCAAAGGTGTAAAGGCAATCCTGTTTGTATCGGATGGGCGGGCGGAACAAGCATGGGCACGCGCTGTGCAGGACCGGATGCGTGGTACTTACCGGATAGAAGGCCGGCCATCCCGCCAACTGCTCAATGGTATTCCTATTATCTGGGTGGGAGCTGGTGCGCTGGACCTGGTGCGTATGCCTGACCAGACCTTGCAGGCAAATATTTATAGCGAAGCATTCACTTATCCATCTGTGAATGTGGTGGCGAAAGTAAAAGGAAGAGATCCTGTACTGGCAAATGAGTACGTATTGTTCAGCGGTCATACCGATCATGATGGGGTGCGTACTATTGAGCCAGGCAAAGATTCAATATTAAATGGTGCAGATGACAATGCCACTGCCTGTGTAGCGCTGCTGGCAATTGGCCGTGCATTTCATCAACAACCGGCAAAGCGGAGTGCCTTATTTGTATGGCATGGGGCAGAAGAACGTGGATTGCTGGGTAGCTATTATTTTGCAGAACATCCGACCGTGCCGGCATCATCAATGGTGGCGGTGCTGAATGCAGATATGATTGGTATGAATGCGCCGGATAGTGCAGGTTTACTGGGGATTACACCCCCACACCTGAACTCCTCCGATCTGGCAAACATAGCATTGGCAGAAAATGAGAAAGGACCAAAGTTTAAACTGGATACGGCGTGGGACAAGGCTACTCATTTTGAAGGTTTTTACTTCCGCAGCGATCACCTGCCATATGTGAGAAAGAATATCCCGGCTATCTTCTTTACCACGCTCACGCATCCCCGTTATCATACCCCGGCTGACGAAGCTGCGACGATCGATATCGTTAAGCTGACAAAGATGACCCGGTGGATGTATGCGACGGGATTCAATGTTGCGAACGCAGTGAACAGGCCACGGATTGTAGCAGGCTTTCAACTTGAAAAGTAAGTAGCAGAAAGTGGGGGGCTGAAACCAGCATACTGATTAAGAAAGAAATCTTTGGAGCAGCAGGTAATTTAGCAATTCTATAACTATCCGCTATAAAATATTAAATTATCTTTTGCTCCAAATTATACCCTTATGAAAGAGATCATTACCTGTTTGATCTTTATTGTTGGCCCGGGTTTGTTGTTTGGACAGAAAAAATTTGAAGTAACCTTTGTCCTGCCCGATAGTGCACATGCCCACGACATGAAATTTTATTATTATCGTTTGAAAGGTGGTTATAAGTCTATCCCAGGTGAAGTGCACGGTAATAAAGTGACCATATCCGGTGACTACCATTCCGTCTATGCAAACATATTGGCGGCCTTTGAAACAGGTGATCAATGGTCTTCGAAGCCGATCTATACTACGGAAAAACCGGCCACGGTTACACTGGCCGCCCCATTCAATGAGAAAGATCCTTTTGCGGATTGTAAGGTGGTCAATGGGCTGGAATTATTGAATGATGATACGATCTGGGATCTTTACCAGGTAAAATGGTATCCTACTTTTTTTGTGATTGATAAGAAGGGGAATCTGGTGTATGCAGCGATTGACTTGTTAGATAACGATTTAGACAAATTGAAGAAGGTGCTGGCGGAAAATGCAGGTACCTGATAGCTGGCAGCCCCAGGAGTCTTCATGACAGGGTGGCTATGGTGCCACCTGTAAACGAAAGAAAACAGGATGCTATTTGAGTAAATTAAATTAGGAATTATATTTGCATTTGTTCTACTTGTTCCTGAATGGACATCTTTAGTTGCTCATGCTGAATCTGGTTGCGGCCGGAATTTCAGATTAATTATATTACCATGCTAGTTGTTAAACCAATAAAATCGAGTTACCGTTCCATCTTACAATCGAAAATGATATTCTTTTTCAGGAAAAGCATGTGGCTTTATTTAATTAGTTTTTATGCAATTGCCTATGTAGTGCCCCTGAACGGCTTTAACTGGGAGGTATCAGGCGTCATCTACTTCCTTGCTTTCTGTATGCTTATTTTGGTACCGTTATATCACGTTAGTACAGTTCGGTTGGTGAAGTTATTCAATTTCGATGCAGTAGTGGAATTTGGTGACGAGGAGATAGTGATCAGGCATAGGAATAAAGACCTGGTTGAACACAAAGGTTGGGACTGGGTTAAAAACATTGTTTTCTTAAGCGGATCAGTTATCCTTGAGGTAAAAGCACCTTCGCGGTTTTTGATCATGTTGGGCAAGCGTAACCTGACAGCGGAGGAAATTCAGTTTTTTAGATCTAAACAGGCTGCTGTGGCTTAATGAATCATCCATCACTACTATCAGACTTCTTTTTTAACCGTTTTTGTACCGGTTCATTATAATACTTTAAGGTAAGATACCTGATACAATGAGTAAACCGTTACCTCTCCGGGCGGACGTTATTTTCGGAACAGTGACAAATAGACCACGCTATGTAAAGCAGTTAGCGGCATCTTCTGCTCTTACCGCTGTTAAGAGTATCTGTTTATTTGATAGGGCCGTATCTGTGGGTAATAAATGTCAATAAAACATGTATTATTCTACGATTATTTTTTATTTGCCGAATCTTTCCGGTATTCCCTGGGGGATGTGCCCATATATTGGGAGAAGATCCTGGAAAAATAATACTGGTCAGAAAAAGCCAGTTCTTCTGCTATCTGTTTGATTTTCTTTTTGCTGAAGGCCAGTTCCTGGCAGGCATACTGAATTTTTAAATGGTTAAAGTATTCGATCGGTGCAAACCCGGTTTTTTGCCGGAAAATGGTGCAGAAATGGGAAATAGACAATTGGCATTGATCGGCTAGTTCAGGTAATGTCAGGGTTTTAAATAAGTTCATTTTCATATACTCAATTGTGGTAGCAGCCATATCCTGTGGTTCAACGGATTTTGTAGAATTGTATTTTTCCCCATATAGCAACGATGAAAGGAAATGGTGAAACAGCATACTGGCATATCGAAGGTTGTCAATACTGTAGCCGTTTTCGAGGCTTAGATAGATTTCATCAAAGAGACGAATGCGGTTTTCATGATAGGAGAGGCGGGGTAAATAGTTCTCTGCATTTTGTGTGATCAGCTCCACGATAAATGTGGCAATATCCCCTTTAAAATGGACCCAGTATATAGTCCATGGATCATTTTCTCCCACCCCGTATTTATGTGGCGTACCCGCTGGTATAATCATGCAGCTGGATGGGGGGACAGTTATCTTTTTCTTTTGAATGGTCACCCACCCGGTTCCTTCCACGCAATAGATAATAATGTGCTGATCGCTGCCATTAGGACGGTCGATATAATGCTGGAAGGCCTTGGGATAATACCCGATATCAGTGACATAGATCTGCCGGGTAATTGGATCATTACTCAGTATTTCTTTTCTGATTTTTGCGGGTATTATAATCAGCTTTTGCCCGTTAAACCCCTGTTTTTTACGTGTTTTCCTTTCCTTCATGTTGAAACATTGGTGATTTGTAAAATCATACAAATGTCCATCTTTTTTGCATGAATCGCTATTTTTCTGAAATGGGAGTAATACGAATATTGTAAACAGATTCCTGTATACGTTTTGAAGAACTGAACAAACATTTTTATGCCACAATTGATTCCTGTTAGGACATCGATCCTACTTCTATTTATCCATTTGCTGGCTGTTGCCAATGTGAAGGCACAAAACCAGCGGCAGTTAAGGGGACGAATTAGTGATGCAGAAAGCAGTATTCCACTACCGGGAGTTTCGGTGCGAACATTAGACAATTCCATAAGCCGGGTGACTGATGCGGGCGGCGGCTTTGACATGAAGGTGTCGGGCAAAGTTATTTTAATTATCAGTTATGTTGGCTACAAGAGTCAGACGATTACTGTACCTGAGACTGATACGTCAGTTACATTATTATTACAAAAGGGAACCGAAACACTCAACGATGTAGTTGTGATTGGTTACGGCAAGCAACAGAAGAAGGATGTGACCAGTGCCATCTCCAGCCTGTCCGGAAAGGAGTTAAAGGAACTGCCTGTAACTAATATTAACATGGCTTTACAGGCACGTATTCCGGGTATGCAGGTTGTGACTGCCGGGTATCAGCCCGGAGCTGGTACCAATGTTCGTATTCGTGGTATTAATACCATTACACAGGGCACCGGACCCATTTACGTAGTAGATGGTGTGGTGGTGACCTATGATCTGCGTGAAATCAATCCCAATGATGTGGAATCGATTGATGTATTGAAAGATGCATCGGCTGCTGCTATCTATGGATCCAGGGCCTCAGAAGGTGTTGTGATCATTACTACCAAAAAGGCGAGTAGTGGTAAGACCACTGTTAACTATGATGCATACTTTGGCCTGCAGAAAATGGTCAAAACCTACGATTTTGTTGACAATATCAATGACTATGTGAACCTGCGCCGCGCAGGCCTTAGTGATGAGGACCCGGTGGCATGGCCAATGGGGCCAGGTCTTGATTCTTTATTATTCAATGCAGATGAAAGGCGGAATATGGCAGCAGGTCGCTGGCAGAACTGGGTGGGAGCTGTTACACAGACGGCGCCGCAAACCAGTCATACCCTGAGTATTTCCAATGGTTTTGGGAAAAATAAATTTTACCTCAGTGGCAATCATCTGAATCAGGATGGTATCATTAAAGGGTCGAATTTTGTCCGTTACTCCGTGAAGGCAAATATGGAATCTGAGGTGAGTGCTAAGTTAAGAGTAGGCGTGAATACCAACGTGTCCCATATTAAGAATGATGTGGTCAGTAATGAGACGTTTTATAATGCCCTTACAATTAGTCCGCTGATGTCTATCTATGATTCAACTGGTAAGCCTTCGGCTAACATAGATCCATCAAGTGGCAACCTGGTTTTCAATAACCCTGTTACGCTGACGCAATCACCTGTTCATAATGTCGATGACCGTTTTCTCGGCAATGTCTTTGGAGAGTATAAAATCGTCAAAGACCTTCTTTTTAGAACAAGTTTTGGTGTTGACATCTATAAGGATCAGCGTTTTGAATATTATCCCCGTACTACCAGCACCGGTTTTGGAAAAAAAGGGGTCGCAAAGATACAAAACTTCGGTTGGAGGGATTACCTGTGGGAAAATACGCTTTCTTACCATTATGCGCCATCTGCCAGGCATGAGTTTGACTTTCTCGCAGGTGCAACTTACCAACAAAGAAGGCAGGAGTGGAATTATGAGGAGGCTTCTGGTTTTCCAACAGATGATCTGACTTATAAGAATATGAGCCTTGCCAGCAGTAGGGATGTCATTGCGAGTGATTATTTTAACTGGTCCGTTTCTTCACTACTGGGCCGTGTTATTTATAAATTTAAGGGCCGTTATATTATTAATGGAACCATGCGCCGGGATGGATCTTCACGATTTGGCGCAAGTAACAGGTACGGTTATTTCCCGTCTGTCAGTGGTGCATGGCGTATTATTGATGAACCGTTTATCGGCCTGAAAACACAGGCAGTCATCAATGATGCGAAGATCCGGGTGGGCTATGGCATTGTAGGTAACCAGGAGATCCCGATCTCGGCGACCTATACCCAGATGAACCCGGCTGCTTATCCCTATAATGGGAATTCTCAAACTTCGGGTTTCCAGTTGGGTACAAGTACACAGGGTAATCCGGACTTAAAGTGGGAGAGCCAGGGGCAGTTTAACGCAGGGTTTGATTTTGCCGCGTTCAATAACGTTATCCGCATAACGTTTGATTACTACAATAAGAACATCAAGGACCTGTTGTTGAACAATCCGCTGGCACCATCACAGGGGTTTGACAACAAGTGGATCAACGTTTCCAATATGAATACCCGTGGTATTGACCTGGCAGTGAAGCTGAATCTTATCAGGAAAAAGGATTTCGACTGGCAGATGGATGTAAACTGGTCTAAGTTTAAGACGAAGATCACCCGTTTGTTGCCCGGTGTGGATTCTTTAAGCCCTTACCTGAAGGTAGGAGAAGCACCGAATAGTCTTATTGTAGATTATGTATATGACGGGCTTTACAAAAAGGGAGATGATTTTTCGCTCAATCCGCAGGCGCGTCCCGGAGATCTGAAGGTCAGGGATCTCGATCATAATGGCATTATTAACCAATATGACAGGACCATCGTTGGCCGTACAACGCCGAAGGGATGGGGCGGTATCTGGACCTATTTGCGTTATAAGCGGGTATCGATGACCATCTTTGCCAACTATACCTATGGACATGATATTTCCAACAAGGCTTACCAGGACTACCTCTACTATTCCAGTAAGACAGCTACCAGGACTTTAAAAGAAGGGCTGAACTACTGGAGACCTGACAATACAGATACAGATGTACCACGTCCCAACCAGTTTGGACGCTCGCTCAGGGCATTGCCATCAGGTACGTCGAGCTTTATAGTACAGAAAGGCGATTTTATCCGTATACGCAATATTACGCTCGCATATGATTTTCCGCCTGCTATTTTGCAAAGGACGAAGATCGGGTCTCTTCGTGTATATGCACAGGCAACAGAGCCATTCCTGTTCACTAAATACAAGGGCATTGATCCGGAAATCGGGGTGGGCCAGTATGATACTTATCCACGATACCGCACCTTCCTTTTCGGGCTACAATCAAGTTTTTAATTATTCAAATTTCCTTGTTATGAACAACATGAAGAAAATATTATTACCACGCTATATACTCGCGACTATCTTACTAGCATGGTTCCTGTCGGGATGCAACAAGAAACTGGATATCACGCCGGAGACTTTTGTAGCACCGGAACAACTTTATAAGACAGAGCAGGGCGCCATATCCGGCGTGACCGGTATCTACCGGAAGATGATGGAACTTAATAGTGGGGACTATTATTTTGTGGGTATTGTAGGGACTGACGAAGCAAAAACATCCTCCTTTGTCCCCACCTGGGGTGGTTACTGGCAGCACTATGACGGCATCAATAGTTACAATAGCCTGATGACGGCTCAGAACCAGTTAGTACAAGGTGTATGGAACGTTTTATATAAAGGTATCGCCAATGCCAATGAGGCCATTCGTTATATCCCCTCATCTGCTACTTCGCAGGAAGTGAAAGATAGGTTAATAGGAGAGTCTAAGTTTATGCGCGCCGTATTTTATTTTAAACTCGTACAGTTTTTCGGTGGTGTACCCATGCCAACGGATCAGGAAGATCCTGTAGCTGATGCTAATGGAGGGAAGCCCCGTAGCACTGAAAGTGAGGTGTATGCGCTCATTGTCAACGATCTGAAATTTGCTGTAGATCACTTGCAGGCAAAGGGTACGGCAGAAGTGGGACATGCAAATGCGGAGGCTGCACGTACGCTGCTGGGTAAGGTTTATTTGACCCATAAGGATTATGACAGTGCGTCATCTGTTCTGCAGCCGCTGATGACGGCTACCACGACCGGCTTAATGGGAAATTATGCTGATTTGTTCAGGGAAGAAAATGAAAATAATAAGGAGTCGCTATTCGAAATTCAGTATTCAAACGAAAATGGTAATACAAATGGACAGGCTAATACGCTGGGTGCGTGGACGATTGCCAATACCTACCCTGGTGGCGGTGGGCACGTTGTAATACCGACAGATTACTATGATAATATTTTTGAACAGGGTGACACACGCAGGGATGCGTCTATCCGGTATGTATTTTATGATGCCAATGGTAATGTCGTTGATTACTCGTGGTGGGCGGATGTAACGAAACCGCATGTTAAGAAATTTGATATTACGCAGGGAAAGTCACTCAATGGGGGATTGTCTTCCCGTAATCTCTATTTCCTGCGATATGCAGATGCTGTTCTGATGTATGCAGAAGCGCTCAACGAGCTCAATCAGCCAGGCAAAGCACTCCCTTATCTGAATATCATACGCAACCGTGCCCGGCTTGACAATTGGGAGAATGTTCTTGGACATACACCCAGTCAGGACGAGTTGCGTACTGAGTTGCTAAAAGAGCGTATGCGTGAGTTGGGATTTGAGGGATGGCGCTGGTGTGATTTGAAGCGAACAGGAAAACTGATTGAACAAACAAAGGCATATAATAGTAATGCAACTGCTAATATTTCTGACAAGAACTTATTGTTCCCTATTTCAGCAAGGGAATTTGAGCTGAACCGCTCACTCAGGCCCAGTGACCAGAATCCTGGATTCTAACCATTAAACAGGAATCGGTATGACACAAATTGCTGGCTGCAATGTAACAGTTGCAGCCGGCTGTTTGGGTAAATACTGGTCGTTTTTTCAACAGTAAATACGACGAGGGATGTTAAATTATATAAGGAATGGCGTAGGTATCGCATGGTTATTTCTATTGCTATTGGAGGTACAGCCGGCAGCTGCAGCAGTTTGCCAGGACAAGGATAGCGTTGTGTATGGAAATGCCCATGTAAAAATTGTGGTAAACATTTCCAGCGGAACTGTGAGTTACCGTTTTGCTGATGGTACAGCTATAAATAATGCAGTGGCTTACGTCAATGATCTGAAAGAAGGGATGCAGGTATCAACAGCATTTGAGAAGCATATTGTGACGGCTGATCCGATTAGGGACCCCTTAGGTAAAGGAACCTGCATTAACGTGGTACATGCATCAACAGGCCAGTCTATCCGGCTTATACAGTATATCACTTTTTATGAGGAAATTCCTTTTGTTTTGGTGAGTGTTGAAGGGACCGGAGCGCTTCCGGGTCAGGTCATTGAAACGCGTGATATTTCGCCGATGGCTGTTTTGCCGGCTTATAAAGGAGCGGTGTTACTGCCCGGTAAGCGGGGAATTATTACAGATTATCCATTTGATAACGATAGTTGGGTTGACGTAGTGGCCAGGCAATGGCCTGCAGATAATAGAAAGAGTGTTAGTGGGATGAGTTATGAGTTATTATCTGCCTATGATCCGGCGCAGGGAAGTAGCTTCGTAGCAGGCAGCGTAATGCATGATTTCTGGAAAACAGGTATTCAATACGGTACCGGAATTCAGGCCAACCGAATGGATTCGCTGATTGTTTTCGGCGGGGTATCTACGAAGGACAATCCTTCTTTACCCGATTCGTATGGAGGTAAGGATGGTACACATGATTATATGTTACATGGCACACAGGTTGGCCGGTCTGTATATTCTCCCCTGGTATACCTGTCAGCAGGTGCTGATATTACGAAAGACCTGCAGCAGTATGGAGCACTCATCAGGAAAACAAATGGATATTCCGGTTGGAGTAAACCGGCTCCTTTTTACTGGAACAGCTTTGGTGTGGAAGATGTACTGGGGTATCGGAAGGTGATGATGCCTGCGGATATAGCGAAGATATCTGATTATATCGCCAGTCTGCCGAATTTTAATCAGGCAACTCAACCTGTACTCAGTATAGACTCTTACGACGGAGATGTATACACCACGTCTATGTTCCAGTCTATCGGCCGGTATGCGCAGAAAAGAGGGCAGCAGTTGGGATTTTATTTTATCCCGTTTTCACTCTGGACGTGGAAGAATGGTATCAATGAGGCCAAGCTAAATGGAACCGATCACCCGCTGCGCGATGTTATTCTGCGGGATGACAAGGGTAATTATATTCCCTATAAGGATGGGGATTTTGGTGCATTTCCAATAGACCCTACCCATCCATATACAAGGGATTTTATTATCAACCAGATCAGGAGGGCTAAAGACATGGGTGCCAGGTTTATAAAAATAGACTTTTTGACGGCTGGTTCCCTGGAAGCGGCACACCATTATGATCCGGAGGTGAGAACGGGTATACAGGCCTATAATTATGGAATGAAGCTGCTGCGTCACCTGGTAGATTCTATGATGGGGCCGGATATTTTCATCTGGCAGGCCATTTCTCCTTTATTCCCCAGTCAATATGCACATACCCGCTTCCTGTCTACAGATGTATATTCTCATCTGCGAAATGATATGCCTGGTTACCTGCATTACGCCAGCACCTGTGCTTCGATGATTAGTGCTACAAATTTCTGGTGGACACAGGGAAACCTGTGGCCTTATACCAATATGGATGTGGTGGTGATGAAGCGCTTCCAGAAGAATAAGGAGATCTCAGCGCAGGATGTGAAAGTCCGTTTATATTGCATGCTTGTGATGGGTAGTATACTGGGCGACGGATCAGATTTCAGGGATAGGGAAGCAGCAGCACGTGGGCGGGAGTTCCTGAATAATAAAGCTATCTGTACATTTTTTAGTCATCCACGGGCGTTTACACCGCTACGTTTCCCTATTGGTACCAGTCAGGATCAACAGATCAGTTTATTCCTGCCGGGAACGGATTCGCTGGCAGTAGCAGCGTTTAATTTCCGCCTGGATGCAGCTTTTACGGAAACATTCACCCGCCAGCAGGTAGGGTGGCAGGCAGATAGAACATACCGTTTGGAAGATGTGCAGACAGGAAAGCCGATCGGTGGAATTGCGAAGCAACAGGCGTCATTCCAGCTTACGGTTCCCGTTGCAGATGCTTTGCTGGTAAGGCTGGTACCAACGGAATAAGCTCGTACTAAAAAAAGAGCATCGGAAATGTAATCATTAAGCATGTGTTTTAACCTATTTGCCGCTGTTATGGCCGGTGTAATGTATTAATATGAACCAAATAAAGTATGACCCGAATGCTTCGTATCAGGAGAATAAAGGGAATGTTTTTGTAGATTATAGCGTGGATGAATTTGACCCGGAGATCATCCACATCCGGATGCACAATAAAAATGTGACCGTTGAAATTGTTAATATTGGCTGTGCCATTACGGGTATATATACGCCTGACAGGCAGGGGAAAAGAAGAAATATTGTGGCTGCCTATGACCGGGTGAACCATTACCGGACGAATGAAGCTTACCTTGGCGTGATCGTAGGACGATATGCTAATAGAATAGCCGGTGGGCGCTTTGAGTTGGATGGAGAGGAAATACAGCTTTCCGTGAACAATGGAAATAATCACCTTCACGGCGGTTTCCAGGGATTTAGTCATAAAATCTGGTCCCTGGTATTGCTGGAACAGGATGGGCATACCTGTCGTGTGAAATTTAGTTATACCAGTCCTGATGGAGAAGAGGGATATCCAGGGGAGTTGCTGGTGACAGTAGCATATGTTCTTGATGATACCGGGAGACTGCACCTGGAATACGAAGCGAGCACCACCCGAAGTACGCCGGTAAACTTAACGAACCATACGTATTTTAACTTAACTGGCTTTGAATGCCCAACGGTGTTGGATCATTTTCTACTGGTAAATGCAGCATACTATACAGAAAAAAACGCGGGCAATACGTCTTCCGGGGCGATAAAACCGGTCAAAGGAACGGCGCTGGACTTTTGTATACCCAGGGCATTGTCGGCTGGTATTGCTTATTTTAAGGAGGATATGGGATATGATCAGAATTTTGTATTGCAGTCGGTTCCAGCGGGAGACCTTATTAAAGCTGCCGTTTTGAATGATCCGTACACAGGACGCCTGTTAACGGTTTATACCAGCCAACCTGCTTTGCAGGTATACACTGCTAACTATTGGGATGGCAGCATTACAGGAATTCAGGGGAAGGCTTATCAGCAGCATGGGGCTGTCGCATTAGAGACCCAGGCGTTTCCGGACAGTGTGCGTTTTGCGCATTTCCCGGATACAGTATTACGGCCTGGCGAAGTATACCAGGCGATAACGATTTTTGCCTTTGGGCTGGATAATGAGGTGTAGGGTGTAGTAAATTTATGGGTGATATTTTAGAGGTATGGAATGGATGTTGAGTATTTGCGAACCTGGTTGTGATTGCAATAGGTTCGCAAAGGGAGACGACAATTCTGGTATCCGTTTAAAGTTGTTTGCGACTATTAAGTTAACCGAAACTTTTATACATGTTCAAAGGCTCGCTTTGAAACATTTTAAGATCAATACTGATTTTGAGCTTATTGTATCTTTTTTGTCGACAAAAAAAGCTGATTGGAAGACAGAATTATGTATTCGTCTTTGGGTCTTGTATACGGCAATTGTTTTATTTCTCTTTTGCAGGTAAGGCTTTTTTAGATAAATTTTTTTGAAATCAGGCGTTGAACTGGCTATTAATGATTAATACTTTATTGCAAAAAACAGCAAAAGTTTAAAAAAAAAGTATTTCTTTGTGCTGCGTTGTTGCAGTTATACCTATGGCAAAAGTTTGTTATTCTGACATGCATATAGCATCAAAGTACAAAATTAGCTAAAAAATATTTCAGGCTGTATGGCGGGGACTTTAATAGCCTAAAGCTGGAATACCCACTGTTTTTCAACCGACTTTTAATGACTGTATGCGATATATTACCCAAACGTATGTATCCCATACATCATACTTTTATTGACTGTATGCGATATCGTTAACCAACCGTACGTATTTCATACACCTATATCGAACTGAACCCTTTACTATGTATAGAAAGCTTAAAAGGGCACTACCAGTAATCCTATTGCTACTGGTATTGCAGGGTACCCGTACTTTGGCGGGAGGCCTATGTCCATCTTCAGTTATCCCTGACACACTGCCTACCTGCCTGGCAGATGGTCAATTGTTGCAACGGCCGGCATTGAAGCAGGCCTTCATCACAGCTGTTAATCAACGTTCTGTGCAGGATACCCAGTTTCAGCATATTGATAGCATACCCTTTACCAGGTTGGGTTTAAGTGGGATGAATACCTCGGCTAAAGCGGCATTTATTCAATACCTGAACTCCGGGAACAGTGCTGCTGGTATGGCTAAGATGAAGACTATGTTCAATGGTTTGAAAGACAGTACCAGGACTGCCGCTTACCTGGATAATAAGTTGCGTGGCTTTTATGCACTGAGAAACCAGCCACCCGGAAATAAATTCAGCCTCCCCACAGCCCCTGCAAATACCTTCAAAGGTGCATCATGGACCACCGTCTATATGGACACGACCGCCATGCTATCTGGCTGGTGGAATGAAGGCACTGTGCAGGATGTATTTACAATTGGAGGGATCCCGGTACAGATTAATTATAGCACTCTTTCAGGGTATAACTACGCCGGCCCTTCGCTGCGCGATGCTCACCTTTTACAGTTCTCGTTTGACAGGGAGACGTACCTGAGCTCCGTCAATAAACAATTGAATCAGCACTATGATCTGAAAAAATATTTCCTCGATGACCTGGATATCCAGAGCAGCATAAAATCTTATGCCACCAGCGCGCTGAACGGCGTTGATCAGCAAAGTGTGAAGAATAAGATCACGGGTGATCAGCTGATGTATTTAGATACTGCACAGCTACGCAGATATATCATGGGCAATGCTTTGCCGGTGAATTTTTCTGCTGATTCTGCAAAATTACTGGCAGCATCAGAAAATAGTCGCGACCAGGCTTTGTTCCAGCAGTACCAGCAATCTGTATATTTTAAAAAGGTGTTGGCCCTGAAGTCGGAGATAGGTGACGTAAAAGAAATGAACCAGTTACTGGCAGCCCAAAAGCAGGTGGACGGAAATATACAAAGCTGGATGCAAAACGATCAGAACACAGCTTCTATGGGCGGAAAGCTTTTACAAATGAGCTTCCTGCAAAAGATGATGATGAACATGCGTTCCCTGAGAGCAGGTAGTATAGGTGATTCAGCTGGTCTGTTTATGAATGGAGCCGCCGGTTCCTTCCTGAAAGGCAATAAAGCTATCAGCTTACTGGCCGGTAACAGCAGTGAACTCGGCATACAGGATGTAGGTGCGCAATCGGCTACGGGTAAGACATCTTATAGCATGCAGGGCGTTAAGTTGGGCAAAAGCGGCACTTCGTTTTCTGCCCTGAATGCCAATTCAAAAGCACAGACTAATAATGGGTTTAACACATCGGCTATCAGCAGAAATGTATTTGTTGGTTCTGTAGGAGAACAGGTAGGTGTAGGTAGTCTGGGTACATTGAATGTTACCCTGTCAAAATCCAGTAGTACATATGGTACGGCCTCCGACGGTGCAAACGTATCAAAGTCTGCTGCCGGCCATTTACTGGACGATTTCTGGGCCACAGCGTCAGTAGGTCTTGCATTGAATGGCAGTGTCAAAGAGTGGGGCCTCACTCATAAAGTATATATAAATTATGCTGGTTTAGGTTATGTGAACCCCGGAGCTCCGTTTGGCAGCCGGGGTACGATGCAGTATGGGTTTCTCTTAAAACGCAGCTGGTTGAAAAACAGGGCCATGATGAGCCTGCGTACTGATATCCGGGATATGACCACCTCTGTACTCACCAGTAATAAAAGAAGGAGTCTGACCTACGCTTTAGATGCACGCTACCGGTTTACAAGGAAGTTAACGGTCAGTATGAATGTATTACAAAGTGCCCTCCGTGAAGATAGCAGTGGCCATCAGTTCAATGCTTATATGAACCGGAAGATATCTTTCAACGGACAGGTAAATGGAAAGATCAGTGGCAAGGCCTTCAGTAACAACTCCACACTTGGTTTCCAGCAATTGAACTACCTCGATATAAAAACACTGTTCCTGAATGTGGGCGCTACCCAGACATTGATGGCCGGGCAGGGAATGGTGATCTCCAGCATCACATTCAGCAAGGATATTAATAATCAGGCTGTATACAACAACCTGTTGAACGCAGAGGGTGGCTACCAGTATACCCTGGCAAAGAAAATCTCCTGCGGTAGTTCGCTGATTTACATGAACAGCACGAATGTCGTAGAGCAGGTCGGTATCCGCCAGCAAGCTGCTACGCAATTCTACAAACGCTGGAGTGTAAGTCTTTCAGCTGATGTAAGAAAGAACCTGTACAATTCGGCAGCCAATTACTACTACGGAAAATTCAACACCGCTATGGCGGTTCATTACCAGATAAACTGACAGCAATATGAAGAAAGGAATCAACATTTTATTGACTACGCTGTTCGGTATGTTTTGCCTGCAGGCGAAGGCGCAATTTAGCTTTGCATTCATGCCTGAAGTGCAGGGACGATCAATTGATAATATCTGTAAAGTTCGCATCAGTAATGCGGGTAGCGTGACTACAGCCAGGCTCCATATCGTGGTAACCGAAGCAAATGCCGGTGCGGTGGTAACGATAGATATCCCGCAGTTTCAATTGATGCCGGGTGTGAACACGGCAACACCTGCAGCAGTGTACCAGGCTACTGTAAACTTTAGTACAAACAAACTGGCTACGATCATCCGCCAGAGTGGCTATTTCCCTACAGGCGATTATGAATATTGTTTCCAGTTGTACGAAGGTACGGACCATAGTAGTCCTTTACTGGCAGAGCAGTGTTTCAACTATGAACTGGAGCCCTTCTCCAACATGCAGCTGATACAGCCATATGATGAAGATGCGATCTGTGACAAGCGTCCTTCGTTCAACTGGCAGCCCCTGATACCCGCGGTGAATGGCGTGGAATACAGACTACTGCTGGTTGAAGTAAAAGACAGGCAACAGCCGGTAGAGGCTTTGAGAATGAACCTGGCGATTATCAATCAACGGCAGATCCCTATGCCGATGTTATTATATCCTTCTATCGCCAGTGAACTGGTTGAAGGAAAGCAATATGCCTGGCAGGTATCGGCATTTCAGCATGAACTGCTACTGGCACAATCTGAGATCTGGTCATTCACAGTAGGATGCGAAAGAGACTCCACTAAGCTACCGGCAGAAGCCTTTAGAAACCTGGAGGACCTGACCAGGGGAAATTTCTATATAGCGAGAGGGCAGGTGCTGTTCAGCATACAAAATACCTATGCCGCCACGGACCTGGTGTATGCGATACGCTGTCTTACAAAGCCGGAACAAGCCGTGAAGAAATTGCCGGTAGTACACGTTGTAAAAGGTTATAACCAGATAATCATTGACCTGTCTGACAACAGTAGTTTCAAAGACGGGTACTACTACATCATGGATGTGACATTGCCTGACGGAAGTCGTAAACAATTAAGATTTATTT
Organism: Chitinophaga sp.; assembly: GCF_039596155.1. Taxonomy (GTDB): domain Bacteria; phylum Bacteroidota; class Bacteroidia; order Chitinophagales; family Chitinophagaceae; genus Chitinophaga. The sequence goes on along the minus strand of NZ_JBCNKF010000037.1, from coordinate 35,700 downwards.
ATAAACAAGCAGAATGAAGTACGGAATAATCGTGTGCTGCTGGCTATTGGTACTGAGTGCCTGCAGAAGTAATCAGCAAAAATTGATGACTACCATAGCGGCAACAGGTATGTTGCAGGACAAGGAAGAGAATGGTATTCATTACCGTTTGCAGTATTTGCCCCCGGCAAAGAAAGGCGAGATGGACCTGCTGAGGTTCCGGTTGACGATTTCCAACAGCGATGGTTCAACATTAAAGAACACCAGTGACGTTGCATATACCTATGGCCTGGATTCTATGTTTGCATTTGTGAATGTAACAGATACCACAGCACCTGTTGATATTGTACGTGTGGCGAATGGAAATATAGGTGGATTGGAGTACATGTTGTTATTTGATCGTCCACTGGCGTATTCGCAAGTCAATTGCCGGCTGCTTTTCAGAGACTATTTATTCAATCACAAGTACATCACATTCCCTGTACAGGGCGCTGCTATTAACCACATTGATTCTTTAAGCCTAGACCTATGATAATCAGTAGAACGTCATCCCGGAGAAGAATAGCTTGTTTCTTCCTTGTTTTGTTACTCACGCAGACATTAACGCCTATGGTATCATGGGCCCTGACATCCGGGCCTGCACAACCGGAGGCAAAGCAATTTACGCAGGCAGGTACAACAGATTTTGTCGACCTGGCAACCGGTAATTTTAAATATAATATCCCTTTGATGGATGTGGATGGATATCCCCTCAGCCTCAACTATCAATCTGGCGCAGGTATGGATGATGAAGCCAGCTGGGTCGGATTTGGCTGGAACCTGAATGTGGGAGCAGTAAACCGGCAGCTACGCGGGATTGCAGACGATAGTTATGGTGATAGCGTGTGGACAGATAACTATGTAAAACCGAAGATCACCATCGGTGCTAGCCTTACTGATAGGGTAGAAGTAACCGGTGTAGGCCGGTTAGTGAAAGTAGGCGGCACCTTTACCCGCGGTATACACAGTGATAACTATACCGGTATCGGTGCAGATCTGAGTGGGAATGCGGGACTGTCCTTGTCTATCCCCGGTGCCAGTTATCTTACCCCAGGTGTGGGTATCGGCCTTACCAGTAGCAGTAGTGAGGGTGTGACCGTAAGTCCCTCCCTGTCGGTGAAGGTGCTTACCGCTGAAAATGCCGCCACGGGAATAGGTCTGTCTGGCAACATGGCCTGGAATACACGCGATGGCCTGAAAAGCTTTACCTTAAAAACGACCTTTCATGACAATATATTCGATCATGTGACCGATTGGTCCTATAGTGCCTCCTGGAGTTATAGCCAGCCTGCGTTCTATCCTAAAGCCAATATGAATTTTACCTCTCATAACTTTACCTTCAGTGGAGACGTAGGGGTAGAATATTTTACATTGTACGGAGGTGGCGGTGTGACCGGTTATAAAACCAGGCGTGAGGTAGCCAATCCAAAGCAGATGAACAAGGCTTATGGTTTTATGTATGCAGAAACAGGGAAAAATAATCCGACTGCATTGATGGATTTTATGAGGGAAAAGGATAACCCTGTCATTTTCGATTTAAAAAACCTGGCAGTACCCATTGCCACCCCAGATATCTTTTCTTTTTCAAGCCAGGCAGACGGTGGGCAGTTCCGCTTATACCGCAACCAGTCAGGTGTGTTCTTTGACAACCGCACACAGGATTTATCCAATAATACATCTGCCAGCATCGAGGTGGGTGTAGGATCGTATTTTCATGGGGGTTCTTCCGTGTACAAACAGAATGTAAATACCTCGATAGGTAAATGGACTATGTACAATGCATTCCTTTCTAATGCGGATTTTCCTGTTACCAGCGTAGCGGGTGAGGAAGATGTGTATTTTAAACAGGGCGGAGAAACTTCCGTAGAAGATCCGGCTTTCTATAATAGTGTGCAGGGAGAGGATGCCGTAAACGTACAGTTTAATGGAAAGCAGGCGCTGAATCGCTTGAAGAAAGGAACGCAGGTATTTACACCGGCCGGAAATTATAAGCGAAACGGACGTCAGATAAGAAAGGCGCCGGTGATGCCTTTGCTGGCCGGAGAAATGGTGAATATCGGCAGTACTGATTCTGTACTATATAATTATAAGTTCAACGACTTTGGTTCATTCACTCCCTATGCATGCAATGCTTTGGTGAAGCAAAAGGAAAGCAGGGTGAACAAATTCAGGAAGTCAAAACATATTTCCGAGATCATCAAGACCACTGATGATGGTAAACGACTGGTGTATGGTATGCCTGTGTACAACAGGAAACAGGTAGAGGTCACGTATGCTACCAATACGGCCAACCTGACAGCAGCCACCAAGAAGATTAAACTCATCGCACCAGGTGGTGTACCTGGCCATAAACCCACAGTAAATGGCAAATCTGTTTCTGATGAATACTATACCCGGCAGGAACAGCCTGCATATGCTACATCCTGGTTGCTTACCGAAGTACTGTCACCAGACTATGTAGATGTAACGAACGATGGTATTACAGAAGATGACAGGGGTACTGCTTATAAGTTTAATTATTCGAAAGTAGACAGTAATTTCCAATGGCGCACGCCTTATGGGGATTCCGCCCAGTTTAACCCGGGTTTAAGAGCTGATCCGGATGACGACAAAGGGTCATATGTATTTGGTACCAAAGAACTGCGTTACCTGCATTCTGTTGAATCAAAGAACATGATCGCTTATTTTATTACGGAAGACAGGCAGGATGCTTTGGGATATGACTCATTGGGTGGGCTGGATACGAAAGTGAAACAAAAATGCCTGAAGGAAATCCGCCTGTATGCCAAGAATGATTTAACTACGCCCATTAAAACAGTGAAATTTGTATATAGTTATAGTCTTTTTGGCAACGTGCCCAATAGTCTTACTGGTGGAAAATTAAGGCTGGATAAGCTGTATTATACCTATGGTAACTCTACAAGAGGAGAGAACTACTATTACCTGTTTAATTATAATGACAATCATGGCTATGGTACGATGATGACGGACCGGTGGGGCACGTTAAAACGGCTTACGGAAAACAGCCAGCGAGGCATCAACCTTGGTAACGATGAGTTCCCATATACCACACAGGATCATGACATGGCGGCCACGGATGCCGGCATGTGGCAATTAAGTGAAATACAGTTACCCACAGGAGGTAAGGTTTCAGTTGATTATGAAGCCGATGATTATGCATATGTACAGAACCGTCGTTCGATGGTGATGTCGAAGATCACGGGGATGAAGACTGGTCCGGATGGAACTACCACTACGTCGCTTCGCGATGCGAAGACATTTATCGTAACACTTGATTCAACAGCTGTAAATGTACCGGCAGATGCAGCAGCGCGGTTACAGTGGTTTAAGAATAAATACCTGGACGGGTCAGATTATATGTACATGAAAATGTTCGTGAATGTAACTGATGCCACCTCATCTACAGATGATTCCAAATTTGATTTCATACAGGTGTACGCCGCAGTGAGTGAAGTTAAAATAACCGGTGCCACCGCCGAGGTGACTTTTAAAGATGACACAGATGGTGGCAAGGCAGTCAATCCCGTCATCAGTGCTGCATGGCAACGTATGCGCATGGATTACCAGCGCTATGCATATCCCGGATATCTCAATCGTATTACAGATGATCTGCCTGTCATAACCGCAGTAAGGGCGATAGCCAGCTCCATCTCTACTTTGTCTGAACTTTGGGAGAACTTCAACCAGAAAGCATATAGGAAGAGGTTTGCGAGTACAGTAAAGCTTGAAAAAAGCTTTGCCCGTGTTGTGAATATGACGGGCAAGAAACTGGGAGGTGGTTCACGGGTAAAAACCATTAAACTATCAGACCAGTGGAATACCATGGCAACCGGGCAGGAAGGTGCTATTTATGGCCAGCAATATGATTATACCATCATAGAAGATGGAAAGGCTATCAGTAGTGGTGTTGCTGCTTATGAACCTTCAAACGGCGGCGATGAGAACCCGATGCGTATGCCGGTAAAATATTCACAGGATGTAAAGTGGGGCCTGAATAACTACTTCTACCTGGAAGAGCCAATGGGAGAATCATTATTCCCTTCACCGGAGGTTGTATACAGACAGGTGACCGTGCGGAACCTGAAAGCAGATGGCACGGTAGATACCAATAATAAAACGGGTTGGACGACTGCCGAGTTCTATACAGCAAAAGATTTCCCGGTGATCGTGCAGCAAACAGCCATCGATAAATACCTGCACAACCCCAATTCATGGTCAAGCTTTTTTGGTGGTAAATCTATTTATGAATTGGCCATGTCACAGGGATATTCCATTATCCTGAATGATATGCACGGGAAGCCGAAGGCAGAACGGGTATATAATCAATCTGGCCAGGAAGTAAGTGCAGAGGAGTTCTATTACAATACTTCCAATGATGGTGGCACCCTGCGGTTGAAAAATGTAGTGGATGTGGTAGATGCAAGCGGGAACATTACCACCAACCAGGTGATAGGCAGGGACATAGAGATGTTTACAGATATGCGGGAATCAGAGATGAGTAACACGGGTACCAGCATTAACCTGGGAGCGGATGTAATACCTATCTGGGGATACCCGATACCCATCCCTCACTGGCCTAAATCGTCCAATGAAGATTATCGGTTATTCCGTTCGTCCTGTGTTGCTAAAACAATTCAATACACGGGTATCATAAATAAGACGGTTAAGCGGGTGAATGGCTCCCAGATTGAGACAAAAACACTGTTGTACGACAGGAATACCGGTGCCCCTGTATTATCGCAGACGCAGAATGAATTTGATGATCCTGTATATAGTGTAAGTATCCCTGCCTATTGGATGTATAAGCAGATGGGGATGGCTTACCAGAATCTTGGTATGCTGCTAAAGGATTTTACTATCATGGGGAGTGCTATCCCTTCTCAATATGCAGCTTTCTTATCGCCCGGGGATGAGTTGGTCGATGTGAATACAGGTGTTCATTTGTGGGTGATCAAGTCTGCCACTGTAAACAATACAACACCGGTATTACGTATTATATCACAAACGGGCCGTACCATTAAGGATTACGGTGGTACCATGAAGGTGTTCCGTTCCGGTTATCGCAACCAGCTGGCAGCAGCAGCCACCGCAATGACCTTACTGAAAAACCCGGTAAGTGGTGGACGCTTAAAGATCATTAGCAATGAGGAACTGGGGGGATATAACGTGATCAATGCATCGGCTGTATTGTATGCTGAGGCATGGGGACAACCAGCAATATGTGAGCGCCCGAATAGTTGTCCGGATGGTTATGAAGAAACGGCAGACGGTACGCAGTGTTATTTCAAACCTTCGGAATCAACAGGATTTGCCCTCCAGCATGGAGACAGAAATCCTAATTATGGTAACAGGGGTGCTTTCTTCTTTGAGCCACAGGCCGAAGGTCATTATTATAACAGTACAGCCACCTACTGGATGGGATGCGCAGCAGGTTGTGGCCGCCTTTCTGAAGCAGGTGTGTGGATGACCAGCAGGCCCGTACATGACTGGTGGGGGGTAGAAAAGTGTATTGATATTAAGACCGCTGGTGTTTATTTTATTGGATATGCAGCTGACAACGTGATGCGTGTATATGTCGACAACCAGTTGTTACAACCACAGTTCCGGGGGGGAAGCAGAAGTTTCTACCAGGCATGGAGGATAAGGAAGAAATACCTGAGTGCAGGTAAGCATATTATCCGTATGGATGCCGCCAACGCAGAAGATGTTAAATCTGCAGCGGTAGAAGTGTACGGTAGCAGCGAAGCGACTTTGAAAGCAGGGGATGCACAGACGATAGAAAGCGAAATGATCTTCTCTTCAAAGACCCTGATAGGTGATAAGAAAGCCTTATTATTCTACACAGATGGGGATGGTAACAAAGGCTCTAAAAATTACAGATGTGATAATGGAGGTGAATTGAACCTCTGCGACGGGACCCCTAACTGCGGCTATAAGCCGAAACAGGCGTGCCCGGATGGGTATGTACTGAGTGCAGACGGACAGGCATGTACTACTCCTATGACGATCAATAATGATACCTCATTACAGATCAGGACCGGTTACAGGAACCCGACCTATAGCCAATGGGGCGTGTTGTTCTTCAACAGTACAGGACAGGTGGTAGATAGTATCCGTAAAGATCCTTTCTGGGGATATCGTTGTGATGGGGAGGATCCTAATGCCCAGGGTACTGGTGGCTATATACCTCCTGATGACCAGGGCGGACTTACACCGATCACTATTTCAGCCGTAACTACCAGTTCGGCAGTAGTGGCAAAAGCATCATCTGATAGTAGTGCGACGTTACGTGCAAAGGTAGCCAGCCAGGCAATGGTGTCTTCATCTATTAACTATAATACCGGTTGCGGCAGGTTAAATGCGACTTCCATCTGGCTGCGTGAGAACTATGCAAACAAGTGGATTGGTATGAACTTCTGTGTGAAGGTTCCTGAAAGCAAACAATATTATATCGGTTATGGTGTGGATAACGATCTCCGTATTTATATCGATGGTATACTGTGGAAAGAACATATTGGAGTAGATGATAATACAGACCATCGTTTCTATTCATACTGGCAGGTACGTCCACGTATTCTTTCAGCCGGCAACCACATATTTACGATAGAGGCCATGAACCATGTGACTACGGGTGGGCTCCTGGATAGAGCGGTTGGTATGGAGATCTATAACAACACAATACCTGAATTGAAGACATACAGGCTGGATACGATATTTACGACCAACCAGCTGCTCAACCCTTCAAAGCCATATGATACTTATGTAAAAGATGCTTCGGGCAACGTATTAGCGCGGCATTATTCATGTGGTTCAGGCGCAGTAAACATCTGTGATGATGCTCCGGGATGTCCGGCTATTCCTTCAGGTAATGTGATCAACCCATACCTGACCGGCTACCTGGGCAACTGGCTGATGTATAAAGAAATGACCTGGTTGTCAGACAGGTCCGGACAGGATTTGCCTGATAATACAACTGGTGCGGTGAATATCCGTCAAAATGGTCAGTATACTACGTTTTATCCATTCTGGTATTACAATGGCGGATGGGAGATGAGTACGAATTCCGGCTGGGTAACGAATACAACGACCACCTTGTATGATGAAACAGCGAAAGCCCTGGAAAGCAAAGATGCCCTGAATCAGTATAGTGGCGTACGCTTTGGATTCAAGAATACATTACCATTGGCGGTAGGTGTAAATATGCGTCAGCGGGAAATATTCTATGATGGCTTTGATGATTATAAGTTCAACAGTGGCTGTAATACTGCGTTGACCTGTCGTCCTGACCAGTTTAACATCAGGAGGAAACTGGGTGATGCCTATACCACGGCATTGGATATGGTGAATGCACATTCCGGAAACTATAGCCTCAAACTTGATTCTACACTTACGCTGAAAACTTATATGTATAGCCAGGAACACCAACCGGGTATCTACCTTAAGAATAACCTGTGGGGTGAATACTACAAGGGTACAGACGGATGGTTAGGCTTACGTGACTGGGCACCGGTAACTGGCAGAAAATATATATTCTCAGCATGGGTGCATGTGCCTAATCCATATGGCAACTCCCCAAGTCTTCGTTTGCAGTGGCTGCACAATCTGAAAGTGATTACGCTCAGTACCAAGGCCATCGTGGAAGGATGGAAACTGGTAGAAGGTGTACTTGATATCCCGAATGAATTGGGTACTACGGATATGACTTCTTTTGGACTGAAGATCTCTAATATGTCAGCAAATGAATCTATTGACGACATCAGGATATTCCCATATGACGGGCAGTTAAAATCCTATGGTTATGATGATAAGAACCTTCGGTTGATGACAGAGCTGGATGAGAATAACTATGCTACCTTCTATGAGTATGACGAAGAAGGCACGCTGATCCGATTGAAGAAGGAGACAGAAAGAGGAATTATGACCATTAAGGAAAATCGTTCTTCATATCGTAAACGCTAAAACCACCTGTACCATGATTATAAATAAGAACAATTTTAGGGTACTGGCTACTGTACTTGTATTGCTGACCACAGCAGCAGCTATTGCTGGCATCCCTTCGCTGATACAGCACAAAAATGAAATAAAGGAATCGCCCACATCGGCGATTCCTGAAAACAATAAGGAAGAAAAGGCCATACTGAATGAATTATACACAGTATCCCATCAACTGGATTCCATGACTGTATATACAATAGAAGGTACTATTGTTGTCAGGGATCTGAAGGATAGTACTAATAACATGGCATGTGACTACCTGTATTCCCGTTCAGGTAATGATATGTATTACAGGATGGGGCAGGAGGAAACAGTATCGCTGCAATCCTGTTACCTGACCGTATCGCATGATACAAAAGAACTGTTCCTTTCCGCACCTAAGGAAATAGAGAATCCTATGTCTACGCCTATTGATATACAGGTAAAGCATATGAGCCAGGAAGGTTACCAGGTGACGCGCGACGTGAAGAACGGTGTTGTAACGATCACGATGAGTAACCCGTCGCATATCAGGATGAGAGATTATTCCCTTTCATATGATAGCGCAGCGTGGATCACGCAGACCGATATGCGGATGGCGGATGAAATATATCCTGCCGATAGGAATAAGGACAAGCTGATTACTTTCAGGGTAAAGAAGTTTGAACCATTCAAAGCGCGCGAAGAACTGTTGAAACCAGCACATTATATCCGGCAGCAGGATGGAACACCTGTTCCGGCAGGTGCTTTCAAAGATTATGAACTAATCAACCGTTAATGTTATCCCTATGCATATTAAACAGATCTTATTAATAACAGGACTACTGATCGGCATGCTGTCCGGAAAGACGTATGCCAGTATTGAGCCCTATCAGAATCAAAAGCAGGGTACCATTAAGAAAGGTGATACGCTGATAGTAAAGGATGAGAAGTTCCTGAACAGTGCCTATGACTGGAGCAGAATTCATAATAAAACGGTTACAGACATTGTCACATTTGGATTATACCGGGATTCTATGTCGATACCGCAAAAAAAGTTCAAGTGTACAATTAATCTAAAAGTAGAATACTGGTCATCGCCAGATCAGGTAGATCCGGTAGTTGACGATCATGTGAAACTTGAAATAGATTATGATACCGTCAAAGGGATCAGTTACCAGGCAAATGCTACCTATCGTTTTAAAAATGGTTATAAGGTTAAACTGACAGTGAACGATATCACCAGTGATGAACTGGGAGATCAGTTGCCGGGGATATTCAGACTGACAGGTCAGGTGATCGTAGAGCGTTCTTACGAAGTAGATAGTGCGCATATAGTACCCAGGGTGATATTACCAACGAGTGGGAAAACAGGTACATTTAATGCCGCTATGATGAGGTCTGCTATTTCCACTGGAACGCAGGCTGGTGTGGCTTCTATATCATGGGATAGCCAGGTAAGTAACGGGGCGGATTTTTATGACCTGGAATGGACGTTTATAGATGAATTATCTGACGATGGTAAGATATTGAGTCAGCAGGGAACGGCGACCCCGGTCAGTGAACTGGCCAGAATGTTTAAGAATAATGCGACCCGTGTAACGGTCAGCCATGAATACTATGATATACCCCTGGTACATTATAAGAAGTTTTTACTGGTAAGAGAGCGGTTTGCCTATATAGATGGGTTTGGTTTTAGAAGAGAAATGGACTGGGATTATAGCATGGATGACGGTGGAAATACTGTGAATGCGGTGATAGCGCTGGATGATGCCATTGTTCATGAGCCAAATTTAAACTGGCAGTATACGGCTACCTATTCAGAAGAGGGAAAGAGAAAAGAGGTGGTCAGCTATTTTGATGGTAGTATGCGAGACAGGCAAAGTGTGACGTTGAGTAATACAGATCAGAAGGTATTGATCCAGGAAAAACTGTATGACGAATTCGGCCGTCCGATGGTCAGCATTTTACCCTATGCAAAGAACAGTAATGTATTGAAATATTATACAGGGCAGCATTTGAATGCTGCCAATAATGGCAATTATACCTGGGCGAATGTATATGGTAACAGTACCGATTGTATCAATACCCCGCAGGCAATGGGAACAGGAGCTGGTGCAGGGCAATACTATTCTTCCGGCAATGAATTTATGTCCGATAATTCCCATCCGGAAACGCCCTATATACCGGATGCAGCGGGCTATCCCTTTAGTGTAACCCTCTATACACCTGATAATACGAATAGGGTGAGTGTGCAGGGCGGAGTAGGCGCCCTCTTCCAGCCCGGACCTGATAATACTGTCAGCAAAGCGACGCGGCTTTACTATGCTAAGCCGCAACAGTGGGAACTGGATCGCATGTTCGGTAATGATGTGGGATATGCGAACCATTACCTGAAAAACATGACGATGGATGGGAATGGTCAGTTGTCAGTGAGCTATTTGAATGCTGCCGGCAAAACTATTGCCACAGCGCTTGCCGGCGACGCCCCTGCTAACCAGGATGCCCTGGCATCTAAAACAAGCCCTAAACAGGAGACCTTTTATGTACTCGAGCCGAGAAACTTCACTTTCGATGAGAGTAAGTTAACGTTGAGTGCATCATCCTCATATACACCTACCTCTACAGGACCTGTTTCCTTTACTTATAATGTACAGAAACTGATCCAGACCTATGAGGAGAATGGGGTGAAGATCTGTAGCAATTGTTATTATGATTTGCATATTAAAATCACAGACGATTGCAAACGTGTTATAAACGACATGACAACCCCTGTTGGTAGCCTGACAAGTGATTGTACCGCAACAGGTAATGCTGCTGCGACTATAAGCACCAGCTTTGATAAAATAGGGGAGTATTATATCTATTATGAGCTGGCGTTATCGTCAACAGCAATGGATAATTTTACGACAAATTTTATTACAAAGAATACTAACCTGAATAGTAAGTGGTCTTATATCAACCAGGAGCTACAGGCGAAGGATATGACCACCTGCTTTGATGATTGTACCACCTGTCTTACATCTTTAGGAACGCAGACAGCATTTGTTACAGCTGTTAAGAACAGGCTGAGTAAAGACGGCGTTGAGTTGACCAGTACAATAGATACCTGGGCAAATAACCTTTACACCTCATTGTATAATAATTGTGTGTCATTGCAGACGAACTGTACTTCTAATCCCTGTGCAGACCTTGAGAATACAATGAAGCAGGATGTAAGTCCCGGGGGACAGTATGCCTTATTTGATGCAAATGACAACGCACTGGAACAAGATCTTAATGTGGTGTACTTACATTGGAGAGAGGCTTTCCCGGTGCTGAACAGGAATGATGCCACTTATATTGCCAACCAGTTCACACTGGAAGATGGCACAGTGATGAGTGTAAATGATGAGCAGCTGACATTGGCAGACCTGGTGCATAACTGGCGGCCGGAGTGGGCCGAGCCATTTGTAAAATGGCACCCGGAGTATTGCGCGTTGAAGTTCTGTCGTGACAATAGCGCAAACCTTCAATGGGAAGAGCGCTTAAGCAATGTCGCGAAAATAGCAGACCTCTCCGCAGTAGTACCAGGAGCAACGTATAATACAGCAAATGCAAGTTGGCTGGCGGATTACGATCCGGCGTTTAATAACGTACTTTTAAATTATAAGACAAATTTTGTCAGTGATTTAAATAACTATTCAAAGAACGTAATGGGGATTACGCAGGTAGGTACGAAGAATCTGTTCGGTTATGTCGACTACCTGTTATATTGTGCTGATAATTCCGGGAGTACCAACGCGAATAATCATCCGTTGCCTGGTACTGATAACTGGACAACCTGTGCCCCTGTTGCCAGCTGTCGTATTCCTGACCTGGAATGGCAGACTTACCGCGCTAAGTATATAGAGCTGAAGGATAAATATTATGCGATGGCAAGAGGAACGGACGCGTACTGTGGTAGCGTGTGCCAGATTGGTGAGCCCCTGGGCTATGCCACTTCGCCGGTTACTTGCCCTCCCTTATCATCCTTTACCGTACAGACGAATGATGCCACATGTAGTAATGGTGGATTACAATCTTTAAAACTAACCTATACCGGTGCTCCACTGACCGCTCCGGTGACAGTGTCCCTGAAATACCCCGCGGAATATAATGGCCTGACAACGATAACATCTGTACCATTTGCAGCGGGTCAGACCGAAGCTGCTTTTTGTATTTCGAGTGAAATCAGGACAGCTTCAATATTAGTAAGTGGTATTTCCTGCAACGGAGGATCTACTGGCGGCGGGAGTTCATTTAGTTGTGGAGCTGCAGCGGCAGCCTCCAACTTCCGAATGGAGGTGGTGAGAGATGGTTTAACATACAATCCAAGTACAGGTTATGCCAATTATAATTGTACGATTTATTATTCCGGACCTGATCTCCCGTCAGGAGCATCCATTACTTGTACAGTAGAATTCGGATTCAATCCGGCACCCAACGCAACATTTCGTCAGTATGTGTTTACTGGTTCTACCAAGTCCATAACGAAGGTATTAGAGGGCGTAAAGGATGTAACTTATGATATGGGCATTCCTGCTTGTTACAATCCCAATCCCGGGACAACGACACCTCCGGTAGACAACTCTCCTTGTAGTGCTTATAAATACAAGGTGTCCCGCATTAACAGTACGTCTTATAGTACAGCAGGCATTTCTACAGATACCATCGCCCTGAAAGCACAGGGAGCCGCTGCACTGACGCAGTCAATCAACGAAAACTGTGAAGCGCAGGCAGAAATGTGGATGAAACAGCTGGATGAGTGTCTGTCTGGTCAGGCAGATTACCAGACCGCTAAAACCAATATTAAGGCAAAGCTGATAGAGCTTTGTAAGATAGGAGGAGATGCTACACATCCGCTGGGTGCAAGCACCACACCAGGTGGCAAGTCGGCTTCAGGAGGATATACGTCTTTTAAACAGGTACTAACTGGTATGCTCACGCCTCATACACTGAGTATGGTTTGTAATCCGTGGTTACTTGATGCGCCTTATCCTTACAATGTAACCATTCAGACGTCCAGTAAGTTGATCTCAAAGACGGATGCGACCGTTTGTGCAAAACTGGCGACGTTGAAGGCAGCATATACGAGTGCGGGCGGCGGTAGTAGTTTCTACCAGTACCTTGTGAATACTTATGGTTCGGCGATGAACCTGACAGAAGCGGAGTTGACCAGTTTACAGAACGGTTGTGATAATTGCCGTTATCTGTTGGCGAACTCTCTGACTTTACCTGTTTTCCTGGATGGAACAGCAACAGGGTCAATTACCTCTGCTACTTTTCAGTCAGGCCTTGCCCAGATGAACAGTGAAATTGGCAGCTGGCTGGATGCGCAGCATCCGAATTATGAGCATGTATATGCCAGTTACCTGAATCAGTTGTGGGGTTTCACACTTTCCTATAGTGATTACCAGGATTATGTAACAAAGCTGACGACAAATCCGAACGCTGTATTGTGTAATACACCTGTTTATGGTACGGTCACGGTGAATCCTTACAGATGTACAGAGGAGATGATTGACGATGCGGTATCAACAGGAACTGTTTTATATAATGAATACATTGCAGAAGAGAAGAAGAAGTTCCGTAGGAACTATATTGCTTACTGCGGAGGAGCGCAGCCTAACCTGCAAATGACAACATTTGAGCAGTTGTATCATTATACCCTGTATTATTACGATCAGGCAGGTAATCTCGTAAGGACGGTGCCGCCTGAAGGGGTACATTTGCTGGACGCATCATTACAACCGCAAATTGATGGGGCACGAAATCGTAAAGGTGAGAGCTGCACATTTGACGGTCCGATAAAGAATACTTTAAAAGATTCGACGCTGATGGCGTTGAGGGATGCATTCAATGCAACTTCGCCACGGGCAATGGAGTTGTGGATGTATAATGCTTCGGCAACGGGAGGGCAGTTCCTGGCAACCAGCAGCGACCAGAAGTATCTGGTCAATGCGTGTGTATCTGGCAGGTATCTGCACCTGGATGTGTATACACTGGCAACGACAACGAATGAGGTGGCTATCAACGCTTCCGTACATACCATTGCAGATATGCAATCTGCATTGCCGTTAACGCCGTGGACGCATGTGGTATTCCAGGGGGCCATATTGAATGCGAATAACCTGTCGGTATATGTGAATGGAAAGTTGTGCCCGGTCACGACTACTAATCAGCCATCGGGTGATTGCGGTTGGACGTTGGAGAATGGAAATTATCCGGAGAACCTGGCATCACTGAAACAGATCCGTTTTTATAACAGGACTTTATCTGCTCCTGAAATAGCGGCGAATGCGGCCGAGTCCTGTATGTCACTGGCATCGGATTATTATGCGGCATTGAGTGGGGCGTTGATTTACAGGGGGCGGTTTAATACGGCGACCTTGGGTGCGGGCACTACGTCAGGTGCAGGTAGTTATACGGAAACGCAGTATTCTCCTGTGTACCCGGTACATGGATTGGCGACTTCGTATGCGTATCAGTCGTTGGATAAGGTGAGTGTACAGGCATCACCAGATGGTGGGAAAAGTAAATTTTGGTATGATAGGTTAGGAAGAATTACTGCTTCTCAGAATGCACAGCAGAACGTAGAGGCAAAGTACAGTTACACCAGGTATGATGATCAAAGTCGTATAATAGAAGTGGGAGAAAAAACATCCGGCGTTGCACCTGTGAGCCGGTTTATGCAACCGGCGGAGGTGACTGCTTTTCATGCGTCTGGATCTAATGGGCAAATTGTAAATACCTACTATGACACATACAGTGGATTTGCCTATACGCAGGAGAACCTGCGTAAAAGGGTAGCAGCTACGACGTATAAAGACCTGGCGTCCGGCGAGGTACAGCAGGCGACTTATTACAGTTATGATCAGCTGGGAAATGTAAAAACACTTTGGCAGCAGCTCAAGGATCTGGGCATTAAACAGGTAGATTATCAGTATGACCTGGCAATTAATAAAGCAAACAAATTGCGGTATAATTACCAGGGAAATAGTAATGATAGATTCTGGTATGGATACCAGTATGATGCGGACAACCGGATCAGGTCAGCAACGACAGGTGTTAGTACAGTATCGGATGACGGATGGGATATAGAGAATGAACAGACAGATGCATCGTACAATTATTATCTCCATGGGCCTTTGGCACGAACAGAATTAGGACATGGACAGTTGGTGCAGGGGATTGATTACGCTTATACCATACAAGGTTGGGTAAAGTTGGTGAACGGTCAATACCTGTCTCCAACCAGTGATATCGGTGGAGATGGTGGTACTGGTGGCAGATCAGCAGTAGCGCCTGATGTATATGGGTATTCACTTGATTATTTTAAGGGCGATTATAAGCCTATCAGTACTACTGCAGCTGCTTTGCTTCCGCTCAGCTGGGCAGACGGTGCAACGTCAGAAGTGGGCAGAAACCTTTATAATGGTAACATCAGCCGTAGTACCATGGCTATCAGCCAGTTTAATAACGTAGTAGGATATAGTTACCGCTATGATCAGTTAAACAGGTTACGAAAGATGCGTACACATGGATTGACGACAGGTGCGACGACCTGGAGTGCGGCTACGGCGGGGGATGCTTACCAGGAGGATGTGACATATGATGGTAATGGTAATATCCTCACTTATCTGAGGAATGGTAGTGGAGTAAATAAGGGTAAAGCGATGGACAACCTTAGTTATGGGTACCAGCGCGATGCCGCGGGCAATTTGCTAACCAACAGATTATTGCAGGTAAAGGATGCGGTTACCAGTACAGAATATGCTGATGATCTTCGATCACAGAATGATGGTAATTATAGTTATGATAATATTGGTAATTTAGTAAAGGACGACCAGGCGGGGATTTCCAAAATAGAATGGACGGCTTATGGTAAAATCAGATCCATTACTAATACGAAAAATAATACTTATCTTGATTATCGTTATGATGCGACCGGCAATCGAATCTATAAAGGGTACACTCATGGTGGTGTAACTGATAAAACCTGGTATGTGCGGGATGCGCAGGGTAATGTGCTGGCTGTATATGGAAATAAGAACGGAGATAACCAGATTTACTGGAAGGAGCAAAACCTTTATGGTAGTCAGCGGTTAGGTGTCTGGACGCCTGATATGGTTGTGACCAGTAATAATGCGGTTTCTTTGTGGGGAATGGCAGGTAAGAAGAAGTATGAGCTTAGTAATCATCTGGGAAATGTGATTGCTACGGTTGGAGATTATCTGGGCGGGGATAATAAGGCGGTTGCGACAAGTGCGCAGGATTATTATCCATTTGGGATGATGCAGCCGGATAGGAGGTATAGTAGTGATGGGTATAGGTATGGGTTTAATGGGAAGGAGAATGATAATGAGGTGAATGGCGAGGGTAATCTCATAAGTTTTGAGTTTCGGGAATATGATCCTCGGATTGGCAGGTTTATGTCAATAGATCCTCAATCTGGTGCTTATCCATGGCAGTCGCCTTTTGTATATCACAGAAATAATCCGGTTAACTTTACAGACTATAAGGGACTTGGTGATCCTCCGACGTTAGACTGGGTGCATTTTGCCGAGAGACATCTTTTAGGGGGAAATATGAGTAAAAGTGCTCCTGCTAACATGCCGAATTCAGTAATTATTAACCCTGCCTGGCAAAACAGAACAGCTATCGAAGGCTTTTTCCAGGAAGCAATGGCGCTTGGAAAAGCTTCCGGAAAAACGATGTCAGATGTTACTTTAAGTAATGGAACAACGTGGAATATTAATACAAAGGATGGGCATTTCTACCCTGTAAATGGTGAGGGGATTATAAACCTGACAAAAATGGAAACTGCTGCATTAAGGTCAGCTAAAGCAGGTGGTGCAGCTAGCGGAGAACAAATTTTTGCCAATCTGGCTAAAAATAAATCTCTTGGCAAGGTGTTTAGCAAGGAGATGGTAAGTGCTTTAGAGTCTTTAGCAAAAATTGAAAATGTCTCTGTAGGAAAAGCTTTAAGTCATATTGGAATGAATATTCCTACACAGTTGAATGGGATATCTGGTGAGGCAATTCAAAAGGCATTAGTGCAATTTGGCAATCAGAATCCAAGGTTTGTTCACTGGGGAGGAAGAGCTATGCTTTTAGTAAGTGCTGCATCAGATATAATCGAAGTTTACAACAGCGACGATAAAGTATACACAGTCACTAAAAAAGTGTTTAGTTGGACGGTAGCAGGTGAATTTGCTGCGGGAAGTGCGTTAGCTGCATCGGAAACTGGTCCTGGTGCCTTACTGGTAGGATTTGTTGGTGGAGCTGTAGGTTACTTCGTGGGCGAACAATTTGTAGAATCGGTTCATCAGGTATTTTTTACAAAAGCGAAATAATAAGAAATGAAAAACAGCAGTGAAGTAGAAGTGTTGTGTTTATACTATTCCTATACCGGACGGGAAACTAATTATTACGAAATATCCAATGGTATAGATAGTATCGACGAAGACGATTTTACACCAACTAACTTTTGGGCCTCATTAGGGGGATTCTCCATTACAATTGATGGGTTTTATACAATATTTACTTCGCACAATTTTTACAATATGGTAAAGGCGACCTCTTTTTTAATCAGTTCTATTTATTGGCTTAAAGGCAAAAAGAGTGACTGGTTTGATATTGATGGTGAGGACGTACAAATTGATATAAAATTTGGTTTGAACGAATTGTTTACAATGAAGAAGGCTGATAGTGATAATATAGTACTGTCTTATTTATCTGTCAATGATGGGCCGGTTAAAAAAAGAGGTTCGCATTTTTTTGATGGTGTATATATACCGAAGAAGGTTTGGATTAAAGCTGTTTCAATTGCCCTAAATGAATATTTTACAGTTTTAAAAAACATTGTCGCAGATAATCCTGAGGATAAAAATTGTAAACTGATGTCAGAGTACTATAACACTTGGCAGTTGGTAAACAATAGTATATAAATAGGGGTAGTATATATAACGTCACGTGCAACGTCTACAATCTTTATATAATAAGGTGTCTGGATATCCGGACACCTTTGTTTTAAGTGTAAGGAGCACGATTTATTAAGAGTTTTCAATTGCGTCCTTCTATAGTTATGATATCCATGGGGCAAAATATTCAAAGGAAGATTTGGTAATCCTTTTGGAAGGGCTAAAAGTTTGTATAAAAAAAGGATTGGATATACTGCCAGACTAGGTCGTGACAAACCGCATTGACAAAGACAAGCCGCAGAACAGCAATTAGTTCAGGCTACAAAAAAGTATTTAAATTTATGAAATCAATACCCGAAATGCAGGAGGTTTTAATTGATGAGCTGCATAAAAACATATTTGATTCAGAAGATTGGAAAGGAGAGTTTAAATATTATAATGAAGTAATTGGGTTCACTTCTGGTGTTTTAGCAGGACTCTTACGGGTTCATTTGCGAGAAGAAAATGATGAGTGGCTTGGTGCAAAATGGATTGATGACTGCTTAATAACAAAATTGGAATTGAAAAATAGCATATTAACTATAGATGGGATAATGATATGGGCTATAGGTAATGAATCAGACTGGACAGATCCCTTCAAATTTTCAATAGAATTTGAAAACACAGGAGTTGATTTTAAGGAATACACATTTTTTTTCGGCGATTATGATAAACCTGCGTTACCATATAACAAATTTAGGGACAAAAGTGAATATTGGGAAAATGGCGTGAGAAATTGGGTTTATATTATCAACTCTAATAACCTTAAATATAAATTGAACGGTGTTGAGGTATATAGATAAAGACAAATATGCACCTTGAAATTAAATATCTATGAAGTATTACTTGAACTGCCTGTTATGCGTTCTTTTTTGTTATTGTGGTAGCCAATTGCCTGAACAAGTTAGGATGAAGTTTTCACAGGGTTGCCCATTAACCCTGGAAATTTTGAAAGAAGCAGATCAAATTATTAGAACAGACAGAGGTTTAATACTCGTTTATAATTTCTCCAAAAATGAAGCAGGATATGATCCATATTTGTTGTTTTTTGACAAGAAAAGTAAATTAATTGGGGCGTCTTATTTTCCAGGTGAAAAAGTAGATTCGGTTAAAAGGGGACAAATATTTGCAAGGTTGAATAAATACAGGAAAGATAACCCCTGGGATAGTGACAATGGGTTCCCGAGGGGATATTCAGCAAAATATATTCTTGTCGAAGAGAATGGTGCATCAACTAATTGTTCGAAAATTATAGATAGCCTTTGTCTGGATAGTAATTTTAATCTCACACTAGTCATTAGAGAAACCTCAGATGGGAGTTCTGCAGATTATAGTAGTTTCACGAATGTAAAAGACTCAGTTTTTAATTCAGAATTTAGTGTTAGAGATACTTTAAATTTCCCGGTGAGAGAATTGTTGTTTTATGATCACCGTCTTGTCAATTACCTTTTCCCAGCATCAAACGGTCATTTTTTATTGGATGAAATGATTGTAGGAAAGCCGGAGATTTTGGATACGATTTATAGACAATTATATGATCAATTAAGGAGATGAGTTTGATTTTTAAAATAGAGATGTTTAGTTTAGGGTTATCTTAGACTAATGGGAAATTCTAATGGAGGATTTTTTTATTTTAATGGAAGTAAGGATTACCATTTGAACTATATATATAACCTGCCAGATGCTGGTAATTTTCTTTTCGGAGTTGCTGCTGCGCGAATGAACATAAGTCATGATCTTGTGATGTGGGGTAATGACCGGCACGAAATGATAAAAAATCATACACCAGATTCTGAAGCAGATATTCGTGCAATAAATGCAGGATTCTTTTATCAGCAGCGATTCCTGGAGCCACAATCTAAAGGGAATTTTTTATGGAGATCTTATAATACTACCAGACCTACTTGGTTTAGGAATAATTGATGCTTAATGTATATATTATGAAATCTGGAATTCGTTATCGGCGAATTATTTTTTTTGTATTGCTAACCTTTGGTTTTCTGATATTTATTCTTTTTAAAAGAGAAAAAATAGAATATCGAAAATGGAATAAGCCAAAGGAAGAGCTTTGTAATTATCTGCTTAAGGAAATAAATGACGATGACTTGTCATTTTATTGCCCCTATGGAGCTAATGGTCCAAGTCTATTCTGGGTTGTGGTTTATAAAAAAACATACAAGTTTCATATGTATAGAAATATGTTATGGGCTTATAATGATCTTACTAAAAGAAAATTGGATACACTTGGTCAAAGCTATTCTGTCAGCAAATTTAAAAATAAAATTTTAGAGCGGATTTATTTCCTTAGGAGTATCGGTGTATATTCAATTATTCGGGGAGGGAATAATATTCGAATTACAACTACCTATTATGATAGTACATACGAGGAAATTAAACGAAGTAATCCCTCTTATTCTGAGAAAATAGTTGATCAGGCAAAAAACGAATATCAGGGACAGCCATTCGTATTCACTTTTTTAATAATTGACTTCGTACCTAGTAGGACTGTTATAGAGAGCTTTAGTCGTGCTCATTATTTATGGCCCATAACATCTACAAAGTATTACTATCGACGATACTTATAAAGAATGAATATGGTGATTTAAATTTGGCAATATATGGTCGTTCAAAAATAGATATTTCATTAATGCCATGTGTCATTAATGATGCAGTCATACATCTGCTCAGGATTATTATTCTTTTGTCATGCTGATGCCTGGAAAAGGTAGGCATATTAGAATGAGCTTGGACGAACCAGGGAAAGTAATCATCGATGGCTATACAATTCCTTCAAATTTAGCAGTGACAAAACTTGTAAATAATTTACCGAACAATTATATACAGAATCAATTGAGTTCGGAAATGAATTTTCAAGCGCGATGGGGATGGATTTCCGCAATCATAGGTACACCATTCTAATCCTGATCTGGGTGTGGCGGAATGGAGTGAGTTACAGCATTTTGTTTAATGAATACAGGTATGGTTTTAATGACAGGGAGAATAATAATGATATGAGAGAAGGTGATTTTCTGGATTTTTTATACTATATGCAAAAGCCTGCATAGTATGCAGATGGCTGGATAGTCTTACTGATTACTGAACGAACGCGTCTAGTGCACTTTCTGATTTCCAGGAAAAGATTAGATATGATGCGAATGGCAATATCCTGAGATACTTACGCAGTGACTTAATTATAAACTACTTTCAATTACAATTACAGTAAGTAACAATTCTCAAATGGCATCCTGGAATGCAGTCCGTACGAAATTAAAAAGTACGCTGAATATTAATGTAAGTGTAAATATTAATCCTAATATTCAACAACAGGCGACAGGCGCGAATGCTCCAGCAACGTCAGGTACACCAGCTAATATCGTCTATTCTCTTTCAGGTGTAACGGATGGAGATCCCTACAGAGCTGCACAAGGTGCCAGATAGTCTATTTATGAAAAAAAATAAAATGAAAAAGTATATACTAATAATAGTCGCTTTTTTTAGTACCACATTTGCGCAGGCACAGGAAAAAAGAGTAAAAGTTCCGGATGAAGATTTGTATTTTACTTATTATTATAAAATCAAAAAGCCATGGGATTTTACTAAGAATGATTCTGTAGCCTATTCATGGCGAGTAATTAGTCCTGACTCATTTTATCTGGATAAAAGAGTTCATCAGCAAAAGGTCTGGACAAAAGTGTATGTCATAGAGCCCCAGGTAGATTCTGTTAATGTATTATACAGAATGAATTTTGAAAAGCCACGATTGAAGAAAGTCGCTTACCATACGGCGAGATTGGTTCCGCAACATGACTAAGCTTACATTACCTTAACTCGAAGCCGTTTCATCAAAATAGGTGAGACGCGCTTCCAAGTTCAAAACTTCTTTTCCCTGCTAAGGAAGTAGTATTGGCTGCAGAAGGAGGTGGAGTTGTATATACGGAGGCAATATCCATTATTAGAGGTGCCGCTGAAGAAGTATCTGTTGCTTTGGATGGTACCGGTAAGGTGCATGGTATCAAATTATTTGTTAGAGAAAGGGAAAACTTTATCAGAAATTGCAAAAAAGACAGGAACACCGGTAGACAGATTAGCCCAAGACGGTAATATTAAAGATCAGAATACAATTGATGTTGGGCAACAGTTGAAAATTAGTAATTGGATACGGAAATAATTCGGGAATAATTTTAGGAATAATTATTTTAGATTTTCTAGATATCCATGAGTATCCATTCTATGGATTTTTACAGGATTTAAAAGACCTTGTAAGGGTTTTTTAAATGATGATAGTTGTAGTAATGGAACCCATCGGCACAGTTTTTTTAAGAAGGAAGGTTTTGTACAAGGAAAGAGAAGGTTAGCGTCTGTGAAATTGTTATACCAGAAAATATACGCTTTGGATTAACCTAAACGTGACTGATTGGCCAAGTATTTAAAGTATTACTACGACCAAATTTAAATTAATACCCGTGATGTTAAGAAAATAATCATCGGTTGCCTTTTCGTTCATGTAAATAGGAAATTTGAAAAATATGATAGTGAAAAATTGGAAGCTTTAGGAATAAACCAATGTAGCTTGGTAAATATGCAGTGACTAACAAGGCATCCTTAATTAGGATTATAAATTATGAAGTCGCGAGAGCAAAGGTGTGAGATCTATGGACAGCGTAGAAAATTTGGAGTTAAGCGCAAAGTGTATTTAGGTACGGAATTTACAATACAAGAATAGTTTTATGAAGAATTTTATCTGAATTATAATATGCATGGTACTAGTGTTTATTTGGGGTAGGATTTTTTATC
This sequence comes from Chitinophaga sp., assembly GCF_039596155.1. Taxonomy (GTDB): domain Bacteria; phylum Bacteroidota; class Bacteroidia; order Chitinophagales; family Chitinophagaceae; genus Chitinophaga. Next base: position 12,931 of record NZ_JBCNKF010000037.1, on the reverse strand, counting down.
AGTTTATTGCTCCTCACAAGGAGCCAAGGCTAATATTATTACTGATTGCTGGAGGCATAAGCTACTTTTTGTTATTATCAGCAGTAGCCTATGTTTTTATCAAAATTTTAAAGTTTAGACATTTAGTATTAGTCCCAGTCGTCTTTATAATTGCATTGTTATTCATGTTGGATAGATACACATTTATTTATATGTCAGGGTTGGCTCTCATTAGCGAGATTTTCTTATTTAAAAAAAAGATCAAATACGGAGTCTTTAGTGATGGAAATTTACCTGTTGAAGCAGCATCTAATATTCTAAAAAAAATAATTTGAAATGGGGAAATACTTTTTATTTGTAATCTTACTTTTTTGCAGTAAGCTATACAGTCAAGATATTTCCGGTAAATTGGTAAATGATAAATATCTGATTTTCTCGGACACCGGTTTTGTAATATATACACAGCCACATTTTAAAGGATTGTTTATCAGTACAAATGATACTAGTTTAGTTGAAGCATTAAAGAAGAATTCATACTTGCCCTATATTTTTTTGTACGCGGATGATTTTAAGGACTTTATAGTAAAGAATATTACACTTCCTGCTTTTATTAGAGAGAACCCTAACATACATATATATAGTTCGGGGAAGGTGGATCAACGATCTATCACGTATTTTCGGGCAGTCGTTTCCGTAAAAGTATCAATGATGTATTTCAAATACATGTCGCCTGAGAAAAGTTCAAAGAAAGACTTTTTTCTTAGAGATATCAAAGCCAATAAAGATATCTATCTGCGAGAATACTTCCAATCATATATGGATATACTTGATTGTGTTGGCTATAAATTACTTTGAATGCATGCAGGTTTAAATTGCTCAGATTACTTATTGAGATGAAGCTGCCAGTTTAGCTTCGGGGCTTTTGAGAATCTGAGTTACTATATAATGAAATACTTTGAACGAGGTTATTAAATCAGTTACTAAACTTTAGCTTTGGTTGCCATTGAGTATCGAATTTTCTCAGTTCTGGAGACAGGTTGCCAATATTAAAGTTAATATTGCCATCATCAGTTTCTTGTTTGCATATAATCGCATAGATAATTGTGCAGAAGAAACTGATGTTGATGTCGTCATCTGCTACGATATTTAATTTTCCTGAGAACCCAATACTTGTTGGTTGTTCCATTAAATAGGCGAATTGCAGGTGGTTTTTAAAAAATGAGATTTTAGTCCCTTTGTGTACTATTATTTCATAAAGATCATCGTTAAATACAACCTTATAATGTGGGGCTTTTTTGACTTTATAAAATAAAATCAGACTATAAGTAATGTTATTAAACACATATGAGATTAAATATTCTTCATTTAGAGAAAAAGAAATAATATAAGGTTTTAGTTTTATTTTTGAAATGGTATTCTTCTCTGAATCAGACAGCTCCCATATGTAGCGGAACCTTTCTGTTGATCTAGCTCCGGAGAATATGAGTTTGGTGTTGTCCCAGAATTTTATTTCGAAAGAGTTGTATTTCGCAATTAGATCCATGTTTATTTGAATAAATCCTGTTTATTGAATAGCCTTGAATTTGACATTATTAATTATGACAACGATTTTAACCCACTGTTGGCTCAAGAACAGCCAGTTTTTAACGACCTTAGTATTAAGAATCACTTGATCACCGTCAAACTTACCGATAATGTAATAGTAGGTGGTTAGTTGTCTTGCCAACACAGCCTGAAAGAAGGGTTTAGCTTCTATGGCCTCTCTTAATTTCTTGCTGATGGGTTTTTATATTGGCACATTATTGTATTAAATAGTTCTTTACTGTGCTAATAGTATAAAAATACTAACAAATATAGTTAACAAGCCATAAATATTTTATTGGTAGACATTCAGTTCATTTATTATATAAATGCCGGGGTTTTTGCCATATTCATTGGAAGAAATAGATAGACTTAAAAATTCTAATAACCAATTAGATCAAATCACAGCAAGGCATTATGAGCACGAGAATGAATTTATAAAAGAGGCAGGTAAGCAAATTTTTGATGGTATAAATTACAAAAACCAGCAACCAGTAGATCAATAACTATGATTCAGCGTTTAGGTTTTTTTTTAAGAAAGTGGGGCAATCTAACATTAGTTGTAATAGGAGTTATATTTATTTTAGTTACGATTGCCATAAATTTAAGGGGTATAACTAATTATGAATACTACGATGTTAGAAGATATAATTCAGTAATGCATGTTCCGCTAATTGCTAATTACTGTGTAGGTGGACTAATGATTTTATTGGGATTTAAAAAAGAGTGGATATCAGACATAGGAAGAAGACTAAGGAGGAAAAAGAATGTATGAGTGTTTTACATTGTGATAATTATTGTGGCCCCGGTGAATATCACCGGGGCTTTTTTCATAAAATATCGATCCCTTTTAGAGATTTGCTGTATTATTAAATTAATATTAGAAATCTTATGTCTGAGAATCTGAGAACCGGGTATCCTGTATGGCAAGGTTCAGTTATTCGGATTCGTGATGTAATGGGCTTTTTAAAAATAGACCAAAGAGACAAGCATAGTCAGCGTAAGGGTTACATACAAATAAAAAGGGACCACATTACTGTGATCCCTTTTTCCAGAGGTATCGAGCGGATTCGAACCGCTGTAGGAGCTTTTGCAGAGCTCAGCCTAGCCGCTCGGCCACGATACCGTTTTTTTGTTTGCCCCATCAATTAATGGGATTGCAAAAGTAGTAAATTTCTGATATTTGCCAAATATTTTTCAAACTAAATATATTTTTTTCATGGAAAATAATCGAATTGCCGAATCAGAATTGATCCTCAATAGTCGTGGCGCCGTGTATCATCTGGATGTGAGACCAGAGGAATTGGCCGATACTATCATTACTGTTGGCGACCCGGACAGGGTAGGGGTTGTGAGCAAACACTTTGATACAATTGAAGTCACCCGTCAGCACCGGGAGTTTGTCACTCATACCGGCTATATCGGGAAGAAAAGAATCTCGGTGGTATCTACCGGCATTGGTACGGATAATATCGATATTGTGCTGAATGAACTTGATGCCCTGGTAAATATTGATTTTACTTCCCGGACTGTAAAAAATGAGCTGACTGCACTTAAGGTGATCCGCCTGGGTACTTCCGGTTCCCTGCAGGCAAGTGTGCCGGTAGATAGCTTTGTGGTGTCTTCTCATGGCCTCGGTCTGGATAACCTCCTCCCGTGGTACCAATTTGAGAATACAGCGGCAGAAAAGGCCCTTTTAGCGGCTTTTGGCAAACAGGTGGCTATTCAGCATGGCAGCGCCCATCCAACCCTTTTTAGCGCTTCTGAGGCCCTTGCTTCAAAATTCACAGCAGGTTATCATGCTGGTATTACGATCACCTGCCCGGGTTTTTATGCACCACAGGGGCGTGCGCTGAGAGGTAAACTCTCACATCCCGACCTGCTGGACCAGCTGACCGCTTTCAAAGAAGGCGACCATTTCATCTCAAACTTCGAAATGGAAACCTCTGGTATTTATGGAATGGGAAGGATTTTAGGGCATGACTGCCTGTCTATCAGCGCGATTGTGGCGAATAGAGTAAAGAAGGAATTCTCTAAAGATGGAGGTGCTGCAGTGGAGACTTTGATTCAGCAGTCCCTGGGGATTATTGAGAAATTGTAATTCTTTTTCCCTGGGCATATCATATGCCCAGGGGAAAATCGAATCATCTGGAATTATTTAGTGGGTTTGTGCAGGGAAAGGTCCGTCAGGCCGTTTGCGCTGCGAAGGGCGAGCTAGCCGGTTTATGCTGCAAAAGAGCAGTCGATCAGTTTGACACGCAAAACGGTAGTTAAACAGTTTGTGCTGCAAAGGGTAGTCAGCCAGTTTGCGCTGCAAAAGATTATTCGATCAGTTTGACACGTAAAACAACAGTTAACCAGTTTGCGCTGCAAAAGGTGCAGTCAGCCAGTTTGCGCTACATCAATGCCTCTTTATCTGTTTAGACTACAAAAGTTAGTCGCTCAGTTTGAACTGCATCAGGTTATTCATAGCCACCCCTATAACAATCACGGTTATGCCAATCGCCTGCCCGCCTGTCAATGCCTCCCCGGCTATCAGGGTACCTGCCAGCACAGCTACAATCGGGTTGATAAACGTATGTGTGCTCACCATCGCCGGAGGTTTGATTGATAACAGCCATATAAATGACAGGTGTGCCAGGATCGACCCGAAAAAGATGAGGTATAACAGGGCACTCCACGATGCCATGGGTATAGTTGCCCAGTTAATGATCTGCCATTCACCTTTCATGGTGGCTATTGCCAGGCTGATCACCCCTCCGATAAATAGCTGTTGAGATACATTCATGAGCAACGATGCCCGGGTTGGTTTTTTGGAATGGAAAGCACCCAGCACCCATACAATCGTGCCAAATACCATGACCATGAAACCCATTGTCCGGCCGTGATCCATACCTGCCTGTACCGCCAGGCTATCCCTGAAGAAAATGAGCAGTCCCACGAAACCAATGATAATGCCTAATACGGAAAGTTTGTTCGCAAAATAGTACTTCCAGCTTTTTTTATCGATCAGCATAAACCAGAACGGTTCCAGCGCTGCAACGATCGCGGCCTCGGTAGAAGTAATGTATTGTTCTGCATAGGTGAGGCTTCCAATTCCCATGGTCAGGATCAATACCCCGGAGATGCTATTTTGCTTCCAGGTATCCAGTTGTACGGGCCTCTCACCCTTGTAAAACAGCCATGATAATAGCAATACACCTGCTGTCGTAAACCGGAGTCCTAACAGAATAAATGGCGGAAACCCTTTGAGCGCATATGAAATGCCTAAGAATGTTGTACCCCAGATAATGTAAATGCATAAGAATGCAGAGATTTCTTTCAATTTCATGAAAAAGGAGATAGGTATCCCTCGCAGGAATTAGATAAAAAGAATAAATGAGAGTGTAGATATGAATAGATCAGAACAATAGTAACCGGGTAGTTACATCTGGTGTCTTAAGACGGCTGTTCTGAATGCAAATTTCATGTTGGACTTATTAGGAGTAATAGGCCGCAAAGGTAAGGCGTGATTTTCAGAAATGCAAATGCTAACTACAATGGTTATATTGATCGTTAGGCTGGTATGCCTCCTCATGAAGGCGAAACGGGCCACAGCGAATGATTTGCTTCCCCCGGACAGCAATGCGCATTAATGCTTACAAACGTGCATATTCTTTACATGGGCGGTAATAACTAAACCCGCACCGACCAACTTACATAACATCTCCAGGTATATGGCATGCGCAAAATTGCCCGCGATCATTAATAAAAGGCCGGTTACAAAGTACATGATCAACGACAGCCGGTGAGCATGTTTCCTATATCCCCTGATCAACGCCCAGCTGCCGGCACACATGGATATTGCGATCGTCAACACTTCCAGGAATGGATTCTCGATAAATTCCACACCACACAAAGTCAGGGTGGTGAAGATCAGTGGAAGTAATATACAATGAATAGCGCAAGCGATTGATGCGCCAATGCCAATAACATCCCATCCTTTATTCATAAGCATTCACATCAGTTTTATAATTATACCTATTGCATCTGTGTTGCAAATATAAGAATGAATATTAAACCGTGTTGCAAATAATTTTATTTCTTTGTAACAATTTGAAAGCCAATTAGATAATTCGCCTGATCCGAATCAATCTTTCTCTTGAGGGCCATCATTTGCCGCCTTCTATCCCGGTGGTAATTTCATATTGTAAACCCGTACATCATGAAAAAGTACATCAAAGCAATCTCATTTATTGCATGTCTGACAATAATTGGAAGCACGGTCAATTTCTTATTAACGAAAACATTGAAAGGCAGAAAGGTGGCTGCAGGTTACAAAACCATGCAGTGCCTTGACGTTCTTGAATAGCATGATTTGAATAGCAGCAGTGATTGACTGATTACCCGTGAAGACGTGATGGTCATTATTGTTTCAGGAACCATATGTGTGCTACTTTTAATCGCTAAATGCTTCGATTGAAGTTCATACAGCATTTTGTTCCAAAGGTAATCAGTGGGTGGATTTCTCTACCCACTCTTTTCTATCTTTGTGGTGTATGAAGCAATTATTAGCTATCGCTACCGAGGCAGCTTATGCTGCGGGGAAGGCCATATTGGATATTTACGGATCAAACGCTTTTGATACCCGGAAGAAAGCAGACGCATCTCCCGTGACCGCTGCTGACAAAGCTGCCCATGCTATCATCAGCGGGTACTTAGCCCGGACCAACATCCCTGTTTTATCAGAAGAAGGTAAGCACCAGGACTTTTCAACCCGCACGCAATGGGAATATTTCTGGCTGGTGGATCCCCTGGATGGTACAAAGGAATTCATCAGTAAAAATGGGGAGTTCACTGTTAATATTGCTTTAATACACTTGAATAAACCTGTAGCCGGTGTGGTATATGCGCCTGTGTTGGGCGACCTGTATTATGGCAGTCTGGAAACGGGGGTGTATAAAAATAATATCTCTATACCTGCATTAGCAAGAAAACAGTCGTTATCTGACCTGTTACTCAGACCATCCATTACCATCATCGCCTCCCGCTCACATTTATCTGACGAAACCAAAGATTTTATTGCCCGGTTCTCCAACGTTACCCTGACCTCCATGGGAAGTTCCCTGAAGTTCATGCTGCTGCTCGAAGGGAAAGCAGATCTGTACCCAAGACTCTTCCCAACTATGGAGTGGGATACTGCTGCTGCACATGCGTTGCTGAATGCATCTAACCGGGGCATTTACCATGCAGGTAATAAAGAAGAGCTTACCTATAACAAAGCCGATCTCACCAATCCCTATTTTCTGTCATATTAATCGTCTGAACTGATATTTATCATAGATAGTTGTTTCCTTGTTGGTTGACAGCCATCAACTAATACGTGGGCGATTGTGTGTAGTTTTGAGTGAACTCAAAAAAATCCACAGCTGTATGTCTACTATTCTTGTTATCGAAGATAACACTGCTGTACGGGAGGAAATTGTTGAAATACTTGGGCTGGCAAATTATACGGTATTAGAGGCAATTGACGGAAAAGAGGGAATCTTGCTTGCAGAAGAAAAACATCCTGACCTTATTATTTGTGACCTGACATTACCTATATTGGATGGGTTTGTCGTCCTCCAGGTGCTAAACAATAATAAGGAAACCAGTAGTATTCCATTTATCTTTCTGACTTCCCGCTCTGATCGTGCGGAGGTCCGCAGAGGTATGGACCTTGGCGCAGATGACTATATCACCAAGCCTTTTGAATCTTCGGAATTGTTAAACTCGATAGAATGCAGGCTGAAAAAATCGGCTGTGAAAAAGGTACAATTGCTATTGGACGACCCATTGGCAGACCTGATCAAAAACAGGAATATCCGTTATTATAAAAATAAACAACTCATTTACCAGGAGGGCAATCATCCTTCCTGCCTGTTCTTTATCCTGAAAGGAAAGGTTAAAACTTTCAAGGTATGCGAAGACGGCCGGGAACTGATCACGGCATTATATAATGAAGGATTTCTTGGGCATGTGGCCCTCATCAACAAAACCTGTTATCATGAAAGTGCGGAAGCTGTAGATGATGTAGAACTGGCGGTAATACCTAACGCGGACTTTGATCGCATGGTCACGGAGAACAATTACGCCCAGCATCAGCTCATCAGGATACTTGCGCAGAATGTAGATGACAAGGAAGGACAGCTATTAAAGGTAGCGTATGATTCACTCAGGAAAAAGACGGCAGATACCTTACTGGCGGTTAACCGGAAGTACAACAATGAAGGCATCCGCATCAGCAGAAGTAATCTGGCAGCACTGGCTGGCGTGGCGAAAGAATCCTTTGCCCGTACTTTGTCTGACTTCAGGGATGAGCAGCTGATTGATATCAAAAAGGGCGTCATCTTTATCCTGGATGCAGACAAGCTAAGCAAAGTCATTTACTAGATTGATGGTGGTCATTCATTTTGCCTTCTCTTTTAATGAAATTGAAGTAGTTCCCCTATTGTTCATCTCTTAATTCAAAAGCCATGAGAAAAGTAATTGTCGCCTTTGATGGCACACATTATTCTAACGGAGCATTTGGATTGGCTAAAAGGTTGAATGAAAGTGAAAAGATCCTGTTGGTAGGCGCCTTCCTGCCTGAAGTTGATTTTTCAGGGTTAGGCTATATATTCGGAGGCGGAGGATTGTATGTTCCATTACAGATCGAAATAGACGAAGAAAAGGTAGATGAAAATATCCAGCGGTTCGAAGAGGAGTGTGTCAGGAATAATATTGAATTCCGTGTACACAAAGATCATTCTCCGTATGCTATCTCGAAATTACAGAAAGAAAGCAGGTTTGCAGATCTTATGATAATTGGTAGTCAGAAGTTCTACGAGAACCTGCGACTGGAAGTTCCCAGCGAATACCTGCGCGATATCCTGCATGATACGGAATGTCCGGTCATCGTGGCGCCGGAAAGATTTGACTATCCGGAGAACGTTATACTGGCGTATGATGGCACCCGCTCATCGGTGTTTGCCATCAAAATGTTCTCCTACCTCTTCAGTGATCTCTGCGATTGCAGTACTACCCTGGTGTATGCTACATTGAAGCATCAGGAGGAAATGCCGGATGAAGATTATTTGAAAGAGTTGGCAGGCCGTCATTTCCATGATCTCACTTTCCTGCAACTGGAGCAGCAGGAGATGAGTACATTTCTTACAGAGATTTCGAAGCCCATGCTTGTAACGGGCGCCTTTGGCCGGTCCGGTCTGTCCAATTTATTTAAGAGAAGTTTTTGCACCAGTTATATATCAGCATACAGGTATCCTGTATTCATTGCGCATAAGTAAAGCGTTATTTTAAATTCCAAGGTTATGAAAAAGATAGTGGCTGTCTTCGACGGGTCCAAATTTTCCGATAGTACCCTGCAATATGCAATCAGAATGGGTTTACAGCATAATGCGACCATTACCGGCGTGTTTGCAGAAAGGATGGAATTAGCTTATGCCGGCGGGGGAGGACGGAGCAACAGGGATGGGTGTTCGCTGTTTGAATCTGCCTGCCAGGATGCGGGTATAAGTTACAATGTAAAAAGAGGGAGTGATGCGGTTACCCAAAGTATTCTCAGGGAGAGCAGGTATGCCGATATGTTGTTGCTGGATGCGAGTGAAACAATGAATCCTTTCACGGAAGAAGTGCCAACGCCTTTTGTCAGGGATATCCTGGCGAATGCGAAGTGCCCGGTTTTGTTGTTACCCAGACATTTTAATAATATACGAAAGATCTGCTGGTTGTACGATGGTTCTCCGGTGTCTATCTTTGCATTTAAAATGTTCTCTTATATTCTGCCTGTTTTTAATGCCCTGTCGTTCAATGTTATAACGGTGCAGGCCGCATACCATGAGCAGCAGTTACCTCATGAAGGCATGGTGAAGGAGCTGACAGCGATGCATGCACCGCAGGCTCATTTTGTTTCTTTGAGGGGGCAGCCGGAAGTGGAGATACCCGGTTACTTGCGGGAACATGCACCAGAAAGCCTGGTGATTTTAGGCGCTTACCAGCGAAATGCCCTGTCTATGCTGTTTAGACCCAGTATGGCAGATGTACTGGTGAGAGAACAGCAATGGCCCTTGTTTATCGCACATAATAAATAGCCGATACCACACCTGATCAGCTGGCTTGCGACAAACGAAACGAATTGGTTATGTATGGTATTCTTTCATTATGTGGACTGAATATATAGAAAATTGTTTAATATTACGGTGTGGGATGGCTCCTGGCACCAAAATTCTCCCAAATCAGCCGTGATAGGGAGAACGATCATTCCAAAACTTGATTATCCCCACCATGTTGATTACTTTTTTTATCTCCTTTTAATTTTATCGGGACATTTGCTCCCCGGACATGATAGATGTGGTTTTATTTCCATCTGTTCGGACATTGTTTAAAAAATAAGAAAATCAGACATGGGATTATTTGACAAGAGGGTTCAGTACAAACCATTTGAGTATCCGGAAGTGCTCCAGTATACTGATGCGATCAACAAATCTTTTTGGGTGCATTCAGAAGTGGATTTTACGGCTGATATTCAGGATTTCCATGCCCACCTATCTATACCAGAACAAAGTGCTATAAAGAATAGTCTGCTGTCTATTGCCCAGGTAGAAGTAGCCGTTAAGTCATTCTGGGGTAACCTGTACCAGCATTTTCCAAAACCGGAGATGAATGGTCTGGGTTCTACCTTTGCAGAATGTGAATTCCGTCACTCGGAGGCTTATTCACGCCTGCTGGAGGTATTAGGCTACAATGATGAGTTCACCGAACTGATGAAAGTGCCTATTATCCAGGAGCGTATCAGCTACCTGTCTGCCGCACTGGAAAATGCTAAATCCAACGATAAGAAGGAATATACTATTTCTCTCATCCTGTTCAGCCTGTTGATCGAGAACGTGAGCCTGTTCTCCCAGTTTGCAATCGTGCTGTCATTTACACGTTTCAAAGGCCTGATGAAGAATGTGAGCAACATTATTGCCTGGACTTCTGTAGATGAGCAGATTCACGCAAATGCGGGTATCTATCTGATCAGCAAAGTAAAAGAAGAGTATCCCGACATTTTCACACCAGCAGCTGTAAAGCAGGTGGTTGACATAGTAAAACTGTCCATTGAAACTGAAAGCCGTATGCTGGACTGGATCTTCAATGAAGGTGAAATTGAGGTGATCAGGAAAGCGGATCTGATTAACTTTATGAAGAAGAGAGCGGATGACAGTCTGCAGCAGATTGGTATAGACCCGATTTTCAACGTGCCGGCTGAAGAGAGTGGTAAAATGTTGTGGTTCGAAGAAGAAATCTATTCAAACAGCCTGGATGACTTTTTTGCAAAACGTCCGGTAGAGTATACTAAATTTGATAAGAGTATTTCTGCGCACGACCTGTTCTAAGGAAGTCGCTTGTGACTACTTTAGAAAACCTCAGGGACTTCAACTGGAAAGGGCTCGTGTAAGGATCGATGAGAAGGAATGACCGATTTGCCGCGTACCTTGATTTTGTTTTAACTTTTTGATGATATAATAGACAATGATGACTTTATTTGAAACAGCCTCCCCCGAAACTGCTGTCACCAGCGAACAGGATAGCAACCGCCTGTGGTGGAAAAATGAAGAGAGTGAGCAAATCCTTAACAGAGGGTACTTGCTGAAAGGTGAAACTGTAGAAGGTGCGATTGAAAGAATTTGTTCAGCTGCTGCACAGCGCCTGTACAAGCCAGAGCTGAAAGATGTATTCAAAGAAATGATTGAAAGAGGTTGGATGAGCTTAAGTTCTCCGATCTGGGCGAATATGGGAACGGAAAGAGGGTTACCGATTTCCTGTTTCAATGTACACATTCCTGATAATATTGAAGGCATCACTCACAAACTGGGTGAAGTGATCATGCAAACCAAACTGGGTGGCGGTACTTCGGCTTACTTCGGTTCTCTGCGTGAGCGTGGAAGTGCGGTTACTGACAACGGTAAATCCAGTGGAGCGGTCAGCTTTATGCGCCTGTTCGACACCGCAATGGATACCATCAGCCAGGGTGGTGTAAGACGGGGTGCATTTGCAGCTTACATGGATATCGATCATGGTGACATCGAAGAATTCCTTTCTATCAAAGATATCGGCCATCCGATCCAGAACCTGTTCTACGGCGTTTGTGTGCCTGACTACTGGATGAAGGATATGATTGACGGCGATATGGAGAAAAGGCAGATCTGGGCGAAAGTGCTGGAAAGCCGTCAGCAGAAAGGGCTGCCATATATTTTCTTCACAGACAATGTCAACAGACATAAGCCACAGGTATACAAGGATCAGAACCTGACCATCCACGCGAGCAACCTGTGTTCCGAAATCATGCTGCCCTCTACAGAAGAGGAATCCTTTATCTGTTGCCTGTCTTCTATGAACCTGGAGCTGTACGATGAGTGGAAAGATACCAATGCTGTGAAACTGGCGGTATTCTTCCTTGATGCCGTACTGCAGGAATTCATCGTTAAGACAGAGGGCAATCACTTCCTGGAGCCTGCCAACCGTTTTGCAAAGAGACACCGCGCATTGGGTCTTGGCGTATTAGGCTGGCACTCTTATCTTCAGAAGAACATGATTCCATTTGAAGGGCTGCGTGCAAAACAACTGACATCTTCTATCTTTAAGGATATCCAGACCAAAGCGGAAAAAGCAAGTAAAGAACTGGCATGGATCTATGGTGAGCCGGAATTGCTGAAAGGTTATGGTAAGAGAAATACTACCCTGCTGGCAATTGCGCCAACCACCTCTTCCAGTGCGATCCTGGGTCAGACATCTCCCGGTATTGAGCCATTCAGCAGCAACTACTTCAAGGCGGGTCTGTCTAAAGGTAACTTCATGCGTAAAAACAAATACCTAAAGGCGCTGCTGGCCGAAAGAGGTATCGATAATGAAGAAACCTGGAGAAGCATCATGATGAACCATGGTAGCGTACAGCACCTGGAACAACTGACTGCAGAAGAGAAAGAAGTATTCAAGACATTCAAGGAGATCAGCCAGCTGGAGATCATTCAGCAGGCATCTATCCGTCAGCAATATGTGGATCAGTCACAGAGTCTGAACCTGAACATACCTTCGAACCTCCCTGTAAAAGAAGTGAACAGATTACTGATACAGGCGTGGGAACTGGGTGTGAAGACACTCTATTATCAACGTAGCCAGAGCGTTTCCAAGGAGTTGGTAACGAACCTGGTAACTTGTAAGAGTTGCGAAGGATAATGAAATTGAAAGAGGGTGTCTCATAAGTAAATGAGGCACCCTCTCATTTTTTTGAGTTATATAGCATTTTAAGGGTCGCCCTATATTGATTTTTGGGTAATCGTTTTGAGAAGGAAAGTTTTTCAAATAGATCCCG